>PBHA01000021.1 GCA_002719425.1 Chloroflexota bacterium | reverse complement strand
TATAACTGTTTCAGAATTCCATTCAAAATTATTTATCTTATTAAGATTGTTAATTACCATAATTGAATCTTAATAAATCTTTTAAAATCAATCTTAGGATATTTAATTCAAGTTTTAACTAAATTTAAAAAAAAATAAATCGTTATTATTAAGTTTAGAAGTAAAAAAATAATAATCATGATACTTACTAAATCTATTTCAGATGGATTAAATAAAATTTTTTCAGATCACCAAAACAAAATTATACTGTCCATAATCTTTATCTTCGGATTTTCTCTGAGGTTAATTGGAATAAACTGGGATTCTGGGTATTTATTTCATCCAGACGAGCGTGCAATTATGATGCATGGATATGATATAAGCTTTTTATCTCTTAAGAGTTTAGATTTTTTTAATTCTGAAATTAGTACTTTGAATCCTAAATGGTTTAACTATGGAAGCTTTCCTGTTTATTTTGTAAAAATAGTTAGTATATTTTCAAATTTTTTTTCAAATACATCTATATATGATCTGAGAATTCCTCTCCGAATATTTTCAGCCTTAATTGATTCAATAACTATAATTTTTTTGTATAAATTTTCAAGGATTATACTAGACAAAAATTGGAGCCTGTTAGTTTCATTTTTGGCATCAATATCATTAATAAATATTCAGAATAGTCATTTCTTTACTACCGATATTTTTATCACAAATTTTTCACTTTTGATCTTATATTTTAGCTATAAAAATATTTACGCTCTAACAATTAAAAAGTCAATTTTTCTTGCAATTTTATTTGCTCTAGGTATGGCATTTAAATTTTCTTTTATAACTCTTCTTATACCTATATCTGTTTCTTTTTTTCTTTATCTAAAAATTAATCAAGAAAAAATCTCAAACTTTTTTATGAATTTAATTGTGTTCATTTTTTCTTTTTCTATTTTTATTTTTATTTTTCAACCATATATGTTTTTAGATTTTTCTACCTATGCATCACACGTAAATGAACAATCAAAGATGGTAAGAGGTATATTAGATTTTCCTTATACAAGGCAGTATTATGAAACCAAATCTTTTATTTATCCTGTACTGCAAATTTTTAAGTGGGGGCTAGGACCATTTCTTTCAATCATTTGTTTTCTTGGTTCCTTTTATTTCTTAATTATTTCAATTAAAAATAAATCTTTATTTGGGCTCCTAGTTTTTATCTGGATAATACCTTATTTTTTGATAAATGGATCATTTCAAGTGAAATTTACAAGATATTTCTTACCCATGATTCCTATATTAATTTTTTTTGGTGTTTCTTTTATCAAATTTTTAGCAGATATATATATTTCAAAAAAAATCATTTCAAGAAAAATAAGATATTTGATATTAATTCTTTTTTTGATTCCAAGTGTTCATTTTACTTTTTCTTACATTAACGGAATTTATCTCACAGAGCATCCTGCCTATAAAGCATCAATTTGGTTAGGTGATAATTCGAGTCAAAATCAGATAATTATTCAAGAACATTGGGAAGAGTCTATCCCTCGTTTATCAGGTCTTAATTTGGCGCATGAAAGATTAGAAATGTATAATCCTGATACTCCTGAAAAATTTCTAAAAGTTTTTCAGCAACTATCTGAATCAGACTATTATGTTTTATATTCAAATAGGCTTTATGCAACGATTCCAAGATTAGAAGATAGGTATCCAGGATCTAAACTTTTCTATGAAAAAGTATTTAATGGAGATTTTGGATTTAATATAGTTAATTATCAAAAACAATCAATGAATTTATTTGGTGTTAACTATTCAGAAAATTATTTTGAGAGAGTTGATATTGAAAAACCCAAAATTATATCCGATTATGAGGATAAATTTAATTTTAACATTAATTTAGGATGGTCAGATGAAAGCTTTTCTGTTTACGATCATCCAAATGTAATTATTCTTAGGAATGATAAAAAATATTCTCAAGAAAAACTATTTGAAATATTTGGATTCGATGATTTTAATAATATAAATTATTATGATTTTTCTTCAAATTATCCTTATAAAAAAGTTCAATCAGATGAATCTTTAGTGAGCTCAAATTCTTACAAAGATCAATTCTTTTCTTCAGAATATAGCCTACTATTACAAATCTTATTTTGGTTTATTACAATCCAGATTTTTACATTTTTTTCATTACCTATTTTTTATAAATTATTCTTAAACTTTCCTGACTTTGGATTTGGATTTTATAAATTTTTTGGTCTGATCTTATTTGGTTTTATAATTTGGCTTTTATCTTCTAATAAACTTTTAGACTTTATATTTATTGAATTATTAGCAGTATTGTTAATTTCTTTGCTAATATCATTCTTTCTTTTTATAAAAAATAAAGATGAAATATTTTTTTATATTTCAAAATCAAAAGAAAAAATATTCTTAATTGAGTTTATATTTTTGATAACTTTTGTTTTTTTCCTGATAATTAGATATCTAAATCCTGATCTATGGCACCCATATAGAGGAGGGGAGAAACCGATGGATTATGCATACCTAAATGCAATACTTAGGAGTACAAGTTTCCCTCCACATGATCCTTGGTTTAGTGGTTTTAGCATGAATTATTATTATTTTGGACAATATCTTGTAGCTCTAGTTTCAAAGCTTTCAGGTATTCCTTCCAATATTTCATATAATCTTGCAATACCTACTTTTTTTGCATTTTCATCAGCTTCGATTTTTTCATTTTCTTCTAATTTTTCATATCTATATAAAAAATCTAAGGGATTAAGAATAGATTGGTTTAAAACTCCTCTGATATCTGGAATATTTGGAATTTTATTTGTACTTATATTTGGAAATTTTGACTCAATTATACAAATTATTAACATAATATTTGGAAACCAAGATAATTTTGATTATTGGAGAAGTACCAGAACTGTTAGCATGGTTTCTGGTGGATTAGAGATAAATGAGTTTCCATTTTTTACGTTTTTATTTGCAGACCTTCATGCTCACTTATTAAGTATTCCGATAATTATTTCAATTATTACTGTTTCCTTTTTATTTTATTATGAGAGTTCTTCGAAACTTATAGTAATAAAAAAGTTTTCTGTATTATTTTTTCTGTCATTTTTGACTGGATTAATTAAGGCTACAAATTCATGGGATTATCCCTTAGCTATAATGATAGTTTCAACTTCAATTCTTATATTGAATTTTACTAGTAATGATAAACTTACTTACAAAATTGTTAAGTCTGCAATATATTTGATTTTTTATATGATAATTTCTCGATTGCTTTTTTTAAATTTTGATTTGAATTTCATAATGCCTGACCTTTCATTATCTCTATCTACATGGAAAACTCCAATTTTGTCCTTTTTACAAATATTATTTTTGCCAATAACTTTATTTTTTATTTATCTTACTTTTTATTTTCATAACCTTAGATCAAGAATCCAAATAATTTATCCAAAACTTAAGCTTTCTATAAAACAACTTGTTATAGTTACATTTTCTACATTATTACTAATAATTATTTTTGTATTTTTATATGATTTTTTGACTATATTAAGTTTACTTCTAATAATCTTTTCTTTAGTGTTTTTAGTTTTTTTGAAGTTTAAGTTTTATGAAAATGATTTTAGGCTTTTTTTATGGCTATCAATTATGTTGACTTTGGGATTTGGATTACCTCTTTTCACAGAATTTCTGATTATTGACACAGATATCAATAGAATGAACACTTATTTTAAGTTTAATTTTCAATCATGGATTCTTTTAAATTTATCTTCGAGTATTATCATTACATTTATATTGAATGAAATTGACTCAAACTATAAAAAATATATTTTTATCTCTGCTTTTACGCTTATCTTTTTTATAGGTATATCCTATCCAATTTATGCAATAAAACCAAGACTTTTGGATCGTTTCAATAATGATTATTATGAATTAGACGGAACAAAATATATGTTAAATGCAGAATACTCTCAAGAAGGTTATTGGTTAAACTTATCAGACTCATATAAAGCAATTGATTGGATAAATAAAAATATATCAAACAATAAAGTTATTTTAGAATACTCAACAGATTTATACTCATGGTCATCAAGAGTCTCTATTAATACTGGTTTGCCGAGTGTATTAGGTTGGGATTGGCATCAAAAACAACAGAGATCACTAGATCAAAATCAAGTAACGCTTAGAAAGAAACAAATTGAAGAATTTTATAAAACAGATTCTAATCAGTACATAGAAGATTTCTTAGAATCCTATGATGTTGGATTAATTATCTATGGATCTTTAGAGAGTAATTTTTTTCCAGAATTTCCTAAAAGATTAGAGGAAAAATTAGGAGATAAAATTACTAAGCTTTATGATAAAAATAACTATAAAATTTATGAATACAATGCTGAAGCTAAATAAAAAAAAATATTTCTTTTTCGATATTTACGGAACCCTAGCTGGTTTTTATCCAGAAAAAGAAAAAATCCAAAAGAAAATTCTTGCACAAAATAAAATTTTTTTGTCAGAAAATCAGATCACTTATGGTTATAAGTTTGCTGATGAATATATGGCAGCCCAAAAAAAAGTAAAGCCACTAAGAAATATGTCCTTGAGTGAAAAAAAAGATTTTTTTACTGAATATGAAAATAAAATATTATTTTCAAATAATGTCCATGTTAGTAAAGATTTATCTTGGAAGATATGGCAAGAAATTTCTTCAGAGAAATATTCTCTAAGAATCTATAATGACACAAGAGATTTATTGGAATGGCTTTTATCGAAAGAAATTAAGTCCGCAGGAATTACAAATATGGATATTACTGGCAATAAACTCTTATCAGATCTCGAGCTAACTAATTTATTAGATTTCATAACAACATCGTATGATGAAAAATATGAAAAGCCTGATAAAAGAATATTTATTTCATCCATAAATAAAGCAAATGTTGATCCTGAAGAATGCGTTTATGTAGGAGATCAAATAGAATCTGATTATATGGGATCAAAAAACGCTGGTATGACTCCTATTCTTATAGACAGAAATGACTACTATAAAGATTTTTCAGGGAATAAAATTTCAGACTTAGGCGAATTAAAGTCATTTTTTTAATTCCACCTAAGCCTCTAAAATTTTAAGTCTATGCGTCAAAAGAAAGGAAGAACTCATAAGGATGAGGTCTAAGTCTTATTGGGTCCACATCATTCTCTCTCTTGAAGTCAATCCAAGCTTTAATGACATCCTCAGTGAATACTCCACCCTTAAGAAGGAAATCATGATCCTCTTCTAAAGCGGTAAGAGCTTCTTCCAAGCTTGAAGGAACCTGAGGTAGCTTGGCTTGTTCTTCTAAAGGAAGTTCAAATAAATCATTCTCTAGAGGTTCACCAGGGTCATATCCATTTTCAATACCATCAAGACCAGCTAAAAGCATTGCTGAGAATGTAAGGTATGGATTACAGGTAGGGTCAGCAGATCTGAACTCTATCCTCTTGGCAGCAGGATTTTGAAAATACATTGGAACTCTACATGCAGCAGACCTATTTCTTGCAGAAAGCGCTAAAATTGTAGGAGCTTCAAATCCAGGAGTTAATCTTTTGTATGAGTTTGTTGTAGGAGCTGCAAGAGCCATTAATGCTTTCCCGTGCTTAATCAACCCTCCTGTGTAGTTAAGTCCTAATTTAGAGAATCCTCCATATTCATTTCCCGCAAATAAAGGTTTACCATCTTTCCATATTGATTGGTGAGTATGCATTCCAGTTCCGTTGTCTTCAAAAATAGGTTTAGGCATAAAGGTTGCTACTTTACCGTGTCTTTTAGCAACATTTTTAACCACATATTTATAAGCCATTACATCATCAGCAGTATCAAGAAGGGTATTATATACAATATCAATTTCTCCTTGACCAGCAGTTGCAACTTCATGGTGTTGTTTTTCTACTTTAATTCCAAAAGAATCTTGCATGATTCTTATCATTTCGTTTCTTATATCTTGTTGTGTATCAACAGGAGAGACAGGGAAGTAACCACCTTTATGTTTAGGCCTATGTGCCTTATTGATAGTTTCTCCATCTAGCATGAATGGATTTCCTGAGTTCCAAATGCCCTCATCTGAATCAACATTGTGGATACTATAATTTGGACCATAATCAAATTGAGCTGAATCGAAAATAAAAAATTCAACTTCAGGTCCCCAAAATGAAGTATCTCCTACACCTGTGCTCTTTAGATATTCTTCAGCTTTTTTTGCTATATTTCTTGGATCTTTATTATATTTTTCTCCAGTTAGAGGATCTTTAATATCTGCAATAACTGTTACCTGCCCATCGACAAAAGGATCTATCTTAACAGTAGACTGATCTGGAATCAATAACATATCTGATTCATCAATGGACTGGAAACCTCTGATGCTTGACCCATCAAAACCTGTCCCATTAGCGAACAATCCATCATTTACTTCACTAATTGGAACAGAAACATGTTGCCAAACTCCAGGAAGGTCAATGAATTTTATATCTAAAACGTCACATCCATTATCCTTCATTAGCTTTAATGCTTCTTTAGATTCATTTGCCATACGAAACTCCTAGTTAATCTTTCTTGAAATTATTTTTGTTCCTCTATAATAACTACTAGGTGTTACAAAACTGTTAATTTTTAATTATTTTTATTATGATTTTAAAAGGGAATGATCCAAATCTATCAAAAGATTACTTAAGTCAATGGATTATAGATAATCCAAATGAAAGATATGATCTTTCTGGACAGATTTTTGAAAATAGAGATTTCTCTGGTTGGAGAATGTCAAAGGTACTATTTAATAATTCAAAATTTTTTAATTGCAATTTTAGTAATGCAGATCTATCTGAAATTTCGGCTATTAATTCTGAATTTATAAGTGCCAATTTTACAAAAGCAGCTCTATATAGAGCAAATCTTTCAAGATCAATATTTACTAATTCTAATTTTGAAAATTCATGGTTATATCGTTGTGTTTTTTCAAATGCAAAAATAGTAGATTGCAATTTTTATTTAGCCAAATCTCAAAAAGTTAGATGGCCATCAGATTTTAGATTAGAAAACTGATTCACTTTAAACTTTTTTTTGAATTGTAAAATATGTTCCAATTGTTAGTAAGGTAATTGATAAGAAAAGTATAAATCCTAAACTTTCTCCTAATAAAAACCATGAAATAAAAATACCTATAATCGGCTGAAATAGATTAAAAAAAGTTACTTTGCCGGGTAAATAATTACTTAAAAGATAAGTTTGTAAAATTATTCCCATTCCAGCGATTAAAATCCCCTGATAAGCCATCGATAATATTAAGCTGATAGAAATGTTTAGGAAGGTTTTTTCAAATAAAATAGATAAAAAAATCGACATCAAAGAACCTACTACTGCTTCAGAAATTATAATTTGTGGTTGACCAACTTTTTGTGTAATATGAGATACCCAAATAAGCCTTCCTCCTAAGAACATTGCAGAGAGCAACATCAAGATATCTCCAAACAAATATTCAGTAATATTTTGATTTATAGAATCCCAAAACAAAACAAGTACTCCTGAATATGCAGTTATAAGTCCAAGGCTTCTAGATAAGTTTAATCTGTCATTAGGTGTAAAAAAATGAGAAAAAATTGCAGCCCATAATGGAAAAGTGACTATCATAATAATTCCATGACTTGCCAATGTATGGGCTTGCCCAATATTATAAAAACCTATCTGGGCAGCAGGTAATAAACCTGCTAAAACAATAGGGAAAATATGCTCTTTTTTTACGGATAATGATTGTTTTTTATATATTGCCCATATTAGTGCAATAATACCTCCTAATGTAAATCTAAGGAATCCTACCATAAAGGGAGTTGTGTAACTAAGACTAATTTTTACAGAAGTAGGGTTTCCAGACCATAAAAATGCTACAAAAAAGGACAAAAAATATCCTTTATTATCTAAATTTTTTCTTTTATCTGTAGACATTTATTCTTCTTTGAACTTAATAAAATCTTTTATTTTTTTTATATTTTTTTTGCCCTCATGCTCAACTCCAGAAGAAACATCTACACCCCAAGGGCTATATGATTTTATTAAAACTCCTATATTTGAGGGGTTTAATCCTCCTGCAACAAAAACTCTGTTATTGAAAAGAGACTGATATTTGTCCCAGTTAAAACTTTTTCCTGTGCCACCTGAAGATAGTTTTGAAAAAGTATCAAGGATCACATAATCAGATTTTTCCAGATATAAATCTATTACTTTCTTGATTTCTTCAATATCTGATCCCTCTTTGATATGGATTGTCTTTATTATCTTTCTATCTATGTAATCAAGATATTCAATAGATTCGTTTCCACACAGCTGAACATAGTCTAAATTTAGTTTATTAGATATTTCATTTACTAGATTATTATCATGATTTTGAAACAGACCAACCAGTTTGATTTTTATATTTTTTTTAGACATTAGTTTAGATATTTTTTTAGCTATATCAATATTGATAAATCTTTTTGAACTTTCTATGAAATTTATGCCTATAAAATCGATTTTGAGTTTAATTAATTCAGAAATTATTTCTATATCCTTAACTCCACATATTTTTATTTTTGTATCATTCATTTGAAGAAATTTCTTTTATTATTTTTGTTCCGTTTGAAGATCTCATTATTGATTCTCCAACAAGTAATCCATTAGCACCAGATTCGATCATCCTTTTTGCATCATCAGAATTTTTTATCCCACTTTCAGCTATTTTATAGATGTTAGAGGGGACTTTTGAGGCAATTTTTTCAAAAGTTTCTAAATTAGTTTCTAAACTATCTAAATTTCTATTATTTATACCTAAAATCTTAATATCTGCCTCGAGCGCAAAATCTAATTCTCTTTCATCAAAAATTTCAACAATGGCACTTAATCCCAGTGATTTTGATAAATGGTAGAATGCTAAATATTTTTCAATACTTAATATTCTTGTTATTAATAGAATACAATCAGCACCTAAGTTTTTTGCTTTGTGTATCTGATATTCATCAATAATGAAATCTTTCTGTAGAACAGGGACTTGCCTCTTTTTAGTTATATCAAGAACATCTAAAAGATCTTTTTCACTTCCCATAAAATAATCTTTCTCTGTTAGCACAGAAATTGCATCTGAGCCAGCTTTTATATACATTTCTGCTTGATCTTTTGGAACAAGTGATAGATCCAGATTACCCCCTGAAGGAGATTGCCTTTTCATTTCAGAAATTAGGATATTTTTTTTGGAAAGAATCTTTTCAAGAGAAAATGTTTTTTCATAACATGGTTTATTCTTAATTAAATCTTCTAAAGGAATAGAAACTTTTTCTTTTCTTAATCTTTGTTCTTTTGCCGATATTATTTTGTCTAAAATTCCCATCAGCTTTTATTTGTAAAATCTTTTAGTTGCTTTAATTTTTTAAGTGCATTGCCATTGAAAATATTTTCTTTAGCTATTTGAATACACTCATCAAAACTTTTTTCTTCATTAGCAAGATTTATAGCCATTGCGGAATTAATTGAAATGGAATTTAGAATAGATTTTTTTTCTTCATCAGAAGACTCAAACTTCATTTCAAAGCATGAAAGTATTTTTTGTGCAGATTCCTTAGGAGAATTAACTTCCAAAAAACTTGAAGATCCATAGTTTTTAGAAGATTCAATAATTTTTTCAGAAAAATCTTCTTTTGAATCATAAATAAAAGTGTTTTTATCAATTTCTATCTCATCAGATCCTGATTCACCAGATACTGTTATTATTCTATCTAAATTTAACTTTTTTCCTGCTTGTGCAATTTTTTTTGCAAAATCTTTATTTGGAGTTCCAATAACCTGTTTTTTTACACCAGCTGGATTCGTCAAAGGTCCCAAAAAGTTAAAAATAGTTCTTATCCCAATCTCTTTTCTTAGAGGTGCTGCAAATTTCATTGAAGGATGGAAAGTTTGTGCAAATATAAAAGTTAGGTCTATTTCATCTAGACATCTTTCTACATCTTTGGGTTCTATAGATATCTTAATACCTAATTCTTCCAAAACATCAGCGGATCCACTATTTCCTGATGCTGCTCTGTTTCCATGTTTAGCAACGGGTATTCCAGAAGCAGAGACAACTATTGCTGATGCAGTAGATATGTTAAACCACTTTAATCCACTTCCTCCGGTACCGCATAAATCAATTGCATTTTCTTTGCCTTTAATTTTTATCGAAAATTCTCTCATTACTGCTGCCATACCTGCAATTTCTTCAGCAGTTTCTCCTTTGATGGAAAGACTCGCCATTATTACACCAAACTGAGAAGGTAATAGTTTACCTGACATAATTTCATTCATGCAAAACTTTGATTCTTCAAAATTTAAATCTATTCCAGATGAAACTTTATTTATTATATGTTGTATATTCATTTCATTTTTAGAAAATTATTTAATATTTTCTTTCCATGCTCGGTTTCAATTGATTCTGGATGAAACTGAACACCTTCTAAGGATAAACTTTTGTGTCTGATTCCCTGAATTATACCTGATTCACTTCTTGCTGTTATCTCAAAGTTATTCGGTAGAGAGTCTTCATCAATAATTAATGAATGATATCTTACTGCTTTGAAAGGATTAGGAACTCCATCAAAAAGCCCTTTTCCATCATGAGTAATTTTTGAAATTTTACCATGCATTATTTCTTCTGCTTGAATAATATTTGCTCCATATGTATTCCCTAAACATTGATGCCCAAGACATACTCCTAAAACAGGAATTTTTTTTGAAAAATGTTGTATTGAATCATTTGAAATCCCAGCATTTTCAGGATTAGATGGACCAGGTGATATAACAAGATGCGAAGGAGAGTAATTTTCTATTTCACTAATTGAAGTTTCATTATTTCGTAATACTACTACTTCTTCCCCTAATTCTGATATATATTGAAAAAGGTTATAGGTAAACGAATCATAATTATCTAATAAAACAATCATTATAAGTTTCTTTCAGCATCGTCTACAGATTTTATAAGTGCCATCATTTTGTTCAAAGTTTCTTCATATTCGTAATCAATTTTTGAATCGGCAACTATTCCGCCACCAGCTTGTAAATAAACAGTTTTATCCTTTAGTACCATTGTTCTAATTGCGATACAAGTATCCATATTACCATTGAATGAAAAATAGCCTACTCCGCCAGAATAAGGACCTCTTTTTTCAGGTTCTAATTCTGAGATTAGTTGCATCGCTCTAACCTTAGGGGCGCCCGATACAGTACCTGCAGGAAATGCTGCTCTTAGAGCATCAAACTCATCATACTTATCATCTAAAGTTCCAGTAACATTGGATACAATATGCATTATATGTGAATATTTTTCAATTTCCATTTTTTGATTGACATTAACTGTTCCTGGCTTCGACACTCTACCGACATCATTTCTTCCTAAATCTAATAACATTAAGTGCTCTGCTAACTCTTTTTCATCTGAAACTAACTCATTAGCAATTTGATCATCTTGCTCTTGGTCTTTTCCTCTGGGTCTTGTTCCAGCTATCGGATGAACGGCAATTTCCTTGTCGGTAGATTTTACTAGAAGTTCTGGTGATGCTCCTATTATTTGAAAGTCTTCAAAATTCAACATAAACATATATGGAGAAGGATTTATCGTTCTTAGACATCTATAAATATCTATTGCTGTTGCTTCTGTTTTTTTTGTAAGTCTTTGTGAAAATACTATCTGTATAATCTCACCTGAATAAATATTCTTAATGCATTCCTTAATAGCAATTCCATAATCTTTTTTAGTCATATTTTTTTCGTACTGAGATATTAATTCCTCTTTTGTTTTTTGTTCTTCGTTACTTATCGATGAAATCTTGTTATGCTCTTCTGGGATTGGTTTTTTAATTAACTGATAAATATCTTCAATTTTTTTTAATGATTCTAGATAAATATTCTCTATACTTTGATCATTATTAATTTTTGCATAATTTACTATGAAAATTGTTTGCTTCACATGATCAAAAACAACAATCGAATCAGTAATCATGAATATTGATTCGGGCACATCAAGTGTAGAATTTTCGTTCTTTGGAACTGATTTTTCAAAGTAAGATATAGTTTCATAAGAAAGATAACCAACAGCACCTCCTGTAAAAATCGGTAACTCTTTTATATCAGGGACTTTGTAGCTATTAATTTCATCCTTGATAATTTTTAAAGGATCAACATTTCCAAGTTTTTCCTTATCTCCTGTCTTTATTATTTTTTTTGGATTTGTACCTATAATTGAGTATCTGGCTAAATTTTCTCCACCAGTTATAGATTCTAATAAAAAAGAATAGCTATTTTTAGATAATTTTAGGTATATAGATAAAGGAGTATCTAAGTCTGCTCTGATCTCCCTAAATGTTGGAATCAAATTGTATTTTTTAGATTTATTAATAAAGTCTTCAAGTTCAGCTTTATTGATCATTATTACCAAATTTTCTTATAAGTTGAGACTTTCATTTTATCACGAACTAGTTCCATGGTTTCATTTGCTGAAATCCTTGCATTAGACACACCTTTGTCTAATGCTTCTTCAACTAAATTCATATTTGATTCGA
The DNA here is from genome assembly GCA_002719425.1 of Chloroflexota bacterium. The sequence goes on along the minus strand of PBHA01000021.1, from coordinate 22,018 downwards.
AGTATGCTCGTTTTTCTCTTATTGGGTCTAAAAATAAATTAATAACGTTGGCTAAGTAAGATTTTATTTCAACATCACCGATATTTCCCTGTCTGTATCGAGTTTTGAAATCCTCTACATTAGGATCGTTTTCAGTGAAAGCATCTAGATATTGAAATACAGGATTTCCTTCAACTTTACCTGGAATATCAGCCCTAATTCTATTTGGATCTGTGTACATTCCTCTTACTTTTTTTTCAACAATTTCTTTTGAGTCAGATAGAAGAATAACATTTCCTTGGCTTTTACTCATTTTCCCTTTTCCATCTGTTCCAGATAACCTTCCCACTTTTCCTATAAGTGTTTCAGGCTCAGGAAAAACTTCACCGTACATTCTGTTAAATTTCCTAGCAATTTCTCGTGACATTTCCAGATGTGGAGCTTGATCTTCTCCAACTGGAACTAGATGAGCTCTTGGGAGTAAAATGTCTGCAATTTGACTAATTGGATAGTTATAAAAACCTGCGCTTCTTCTTTCAATTGGTAAAGAGTCTAATTCTCCTTTTAAGGTAGGATTTCTCTCAAGCATTCCTAGAGGAGTAATGAAAGATAATAACATTGACAATTCAGCATGCTCAGGCACATAACTTTGAATTACAAAATTAGATTTTTCTGGATCTAATCCTACTGATAACCAATCTAAAGTAACATCAATTACTGAATTCTTTATCATGTCTGTTTCATGAAAATGGTCACTTAAAGCCTGATAATCAGCAATTAGGAAATTACAGTCATATTCATTCTGAAGAGATATCCAATTGTGAAGTGCTCCTACGTAATGTCCTAAATGTAACGCACCTGTTGGTCTTATTCCTGTAAGTATTCTTTTTTTTGTCATAGGGATTTTTTTTTACTAAGTTAATTGTCTCCAATTTTCATCTAATTTTTCATAGATATTCTCATACTGTTTTATGAGATTTTGGTAAATTTCTAAGTTTTTTCCCATGTAATCTAGATTTTGCTCAACATGATTATTATTTTTTGATCCAATTATAATCACATTTATTTCTTTTCTAGATAGAGTAAATGCCATGGATAATTCTATAGGATCAACCTCATTAAGATCTATTTCAATTTTTTTAGTCATTTGCATAATTCTTGAAAAATATTCATCATAAGCACTTCCAAAATGCTCATGAGTTTGTCCATTATTGTGGTTTTTTACTCCCAATAAAGCAGCATTTCCGATAGGTCTTTTTGCAATTATTCCTAAATTTCTAGATTTAGCTTCTGTAAGAATATTTTTAGTCCTAGCTCTTTGATCAGCAATACTATAGCTAGTTTGTAAAGTATCGAATAAATTAGATTTTACCGCCCACATAGCAGCTTCATTATCACCTGAGTAGCCTACATATTTTATTTTTCCTTCTAATTTACAATCTTGAAGGGCTCTTATAACATCTCCTTGTTCAAGTAAATGAGTTTCGCATGAATGCAACTGGACTAAATCAATCACATCAGTTTTTAGATCAATTAAGCTATTTTCTACTGAATCTTTGATTTTTTTATATGTCCATTCAGAGTCTGGAGACGTTGTTCTTCCTGTTCCTGCTTTAGTGGCTAAAAAGAACTCATCTCTTCTATGTCCAACAGATTTACCAACAATAGACTCGCTATCAAGATACATTGCAGCTGTGTCAAGAAAGTTAATACCATTGTCCAATGCTGTATTTAGTATTTTGTCAGCTATTTTATATTCAGCTGACCCTAATTGAAAACCAACTTGAGCTAAACCAAGCCCTAATTTGCTCACATTTACCTCAGTTTTACCAAAAATACTGTGTTCCATAATTAAAAATTCCTCCCTTAAACAAAATTGCAAAAAGAACTTTCGGTCTTTTTGCAATTTTGACTTTATATAAAATATATAAATTTAAACTATGAAGCTTTACCAATCTTGAACATTTTAGTTCCACAGACAGGACAAGTACCTTGAGTAGCTGGTCTACCATTTTTCATAGTTATTTGTTGGGGATTTGACATAGTCTGCTTCCCCTTGCATTTCATGCAATATGCTTCCATGTTTCCTCCAATTGAAACGTTAGTTTTATTTGGATACTAACTTTATATACTATTCAAGACAAAAATACCAGATTGAATTATGTTCATTTTACTCTAAAATGAGTATAAATACCTCTTTTCCTGTAATTTAGGTAAATTACCCCTAATTTTTTAAAATTGTTAAAATATAATTTATACGGAAATAAAATACAATTATTAAATTGAAAAATACTGAATCTATACTCAAAAATATTGAAAATCTAAAAAAATCTGCCTCTGAGGAAATTAGTACTATTTCAAAAAAAACGGATCTTGAGGATTGGAGAATTAAGTTTTTAGGAAGAAACGGTGAATTATCTTCTTTGATGAAAGTCATGAAAGATATTTCCCCAGATGAAAAAAGAATAATAGGGCCAAAACTTAATCAATTAAAGAATGATCTAAATTCTATATTTGACTCGGTAAACGATAGTGACTCTCATGCAAAACATAATGCAGATAATTTTGATATAACACTACCAGGGAGAGCAATTTCGCATGGTACCTTACATCCAACCACATTAATTATTAGAGAAATATGTGATGCTTTTAGATCAATGGGATTTCAGATATATGAAGGCAATGAGATTGAAACAGAAAAGTATAATTTCGATCTATTAAACATACCTGACGACCATCCTGCCAGAGATCAATGGGATACGATTTGGCTAAATTTAAATGATAATGAAAATAATTATTTGCTTAGAACACATACTTCACCAATGCAAGCAAGAATTATGGAAAAAAATACACCTCCAATAAGAGTTGTAGTACCTGGAAAATGTTACAGATATGAAGCAACTGATGCTACTCATGAGTGGGAGTTTCATCAGATAGAAGGCCTTGCAATAGATAAAAATATTTCTTTTTCAGAATTAAAAGGGACTTTATATCAGATGGCAAGAAAAATTTTCGGTTCAGATCAAGAAGTTAGATTTAGATGTGATTTTTTTCCTTTTGTTGAACCAGGAGTAGATATGTCTATTTTATGGGAAGGACGATGGATAGAAATTCTTGGTGCCGGAATGGTTCATCCAAAGGTGCTTACTGGAGTGGGATATGATCCAAATGAGTACAGTGGTTTCGCATTTGGTATAGGACCTGAAAGGGTTTCAATGTTAAAAAATAAAATAAAAGATATTAGAAATTTTCACGCGAATGACTTGAGATTTCTAAGTCAATTTGTCAATTGATTTTATGAAATTATCAATAAACTGGCTGAAAGAATACGTAACAATTAATAAATCTGCTGATGAAATAGCAGAAACATTAACTATGATTGGCAACGAAGTGGAGGATGTAATTACCTCTGGAGAAATTCCTGGAGTTATTGTAGCTGAAATCAAAGAAATAACACCCCATCCAAATGCAGATAAACTTCAATTGACTAAAATTGATGATGGTAAAAATATACTAAATGTTGTTTGTGGGGCACCAAATATTCAAGAGGGTCAAAAAATATTTCTTGCAACTGTGGGTACTAAACTGCCAGATCCTACAAATAATGATTTTTTTGAGATAAAAAAATCAAAAATCAGAGGAGAAATATCTGAAGGTATGATTTGCTCTGAAAAAGAATTAGGAATAAGTGATGATCATGATGGAATAATGGTCTTACCAAATGATTATAGATTGGGATCATCAATTAGTGATTATTTTGCGGAGACTGTTTTGGAAATTGATGTAACACCAAATAGAGTAGATTGTCTTTCTATCATTGGGCTAGCTAGAGATTTGTCTGCAAAATATTCTCAGAAATTAAATTTTGATTACAAAGTAAACTATCCTTCAGATGAAAACACCTCAACCATAGAAATTTTAGATAAAGAAATTTGTAATAGGTATACGGGGATTCGTATTGAGTCTGTAAAAATTCAAGAATCTCCTGATTGGCTAAAGAAAAGATTAATTTCTATCGGCGAAAGACCAATAAATAATGTTGTAGATATAACTAATTATGTAATGTTTGAACTAGGTCAACCACTTCATGCTTTTGATTATGACAAGATTAGCGGGGATAAAATATATGTTAGAAAATCAAAAGCTAGAGAAAAAATACTTACTCTAGATGGTGAAAGTAGAGAACTCCCAGAAGACAGCATAGTAATTGCTGATAATAAAAGACCAATTGGTTTGGCTGGAATCATGGGAGGTCAAAGTTCAGAGATATCTTCAAATACTACTAATGTGTTTTTAGAGGCTGCAAATTTCAATTCTTCAAAAATAAGATCTACCTCAAAAAAATTGGGATTATCCACTGAAGCTTCAATGCGTTTTGAAAGAAATCTTGACCCAAAACTTGCAATTTATGGACTTTCTAGAGCTGCTGATTTAATCGTTGAGCTTGCAGGGGGTAATATTGATCAGAAAATTCAAGATAACTTTCCTTCAAAAACAAATGATGAAAAAATAATTCTTCATAAGAATAAGTTAAAAAATCATCTAGGTTTAGATATTCCAAATAAACAAATTGATCAAACTCTAAATAACTTAAACTTTCAGTTTACATTTGATCACAATAAGGAAGTTTGGGCAATAAATAGACCTTTTTGGAGGACAGATATTCAGATTCCAGAAGATATTCATGAAGAGATAGCTAGGATAATAGGGTATGATGAAATTCCACTAACATACCTGTCTGGGAGTGTGCCAAGATGGGAACCGAATAGATCTTTAGATATCAAGTATATTTCTCAAGACCTTATGGTTGGAGCTGGATTATCTGAATCAATTTCTTATTCTGCAATCTCAGAAAAACAACTCTCTTTTACTCCAAATTTATTTGATTTAGGAGAAAAAATAACCTTGTCGAATCCAATTTCTAAAGAATATTCAGTACTCAGAAAAAGCCTTATTCCTTCCCTTATTTCTGCTGCTTCTAGAAATTCTAATAATTGGAAAGGTCCCATAAAGCTTTTTGAGATAGGTAATGTTTTTTTTGAGTTGGAATCAAAAGTCGTTGAAAAAACGATGTTGTCAGCAATATTAACTGGACCAAGACAGGAAATTTCTTTGAATTCAGAATCTTCTAAACTAGATTATTTTGATATCAAAGGTATATTGGAAATGCTTTCTAAAAATCTTAATTTTGATTTTGAAGTAAAAGAATATGATGATAAATTATTTTCTGAAAAATCCTCATTAATTTATAATCGTAACATAGATGAAAATATTGGTTGTATGGGTGAATTATCAAAAGAAACGATCGAAATAAATAATTTTTCATCTTCGGAAGTAATAGCTTTTGAAATAGATCTATCAAAAATCATTAGATGTCAAGATAAATTTGTTTATAAAGATTTCTCTCAATATCCTCAGGCCCACAGAGACTTGTCACTAATCATAGATAGAAATGTAAATTTTTCGCAAATTGAAAAGATTGTTTATTCTGAAAATTTGGTTGAAGATTGTTTGATTTTTGATATTTATGAAGGAGATGAAATTCCAGAAGGAAAACGAAGTATTTCTATTAGAGTAAATTATCAATCCCCTAATGAAACTTTATCATCAAAAAAACTTGAAAAAATTGAGAAAAATATTTTAGTTAAACTTGAAAAAACATTAGGAATTTACATCAGAGAGCAATAATGCCAAAAAAGAGAAAATCACATTATCATGCTGATATGCTTTCTGTTGAGGAAGCAAGAGAAAAAATATTATCTGTTTTTAAACCTTTAGAAGAAATAAACGTGAATATAAAAGATAGCCTTGGTTATGTTATTTCTAAAGACATAGTTTCTAAAATAAGCGTACCTCCTTGGGATAATTCTGCTATGGATGGTTATGCTGTTCTATTGGAAGATGTTAAAAATGCTTCAAGTAATAATATTGTTTACTTAGAAGTTGTGGAAGAGATTGCGGCAGGGAATCTTCCAAGATTGCCTATATCTTCAGGCCAAGCTTCTAGAATTATGACAGGAGCTCCTGTACCCCATGGAGCAAATGCTGTTATTCCATTTGAAGATACCGATGAAAATTTCTCAAAATCATCCAAAAAAATAGGTATAAAAATTGATGCAGAAAATTTCGAAAATATTAGAAAATGCGGAGAAGATATTTCTGAAGGTGACAAAATAATCATCAAAGGCACCGAAATATCACCTGCTGTAATAGGTGTTCTTGCATCTATCGGTTATGATCAAATTACTGTTTTTCGAAAACCCAAAATAGGTATTTTATCCACAGGAAACGAATTAGTTGAACCTGGGAATAAACTAGAAAAAGGAAAGATATATAATTCAAACTCTTCAACAATTGCATCTTTATCAGAGTTATTTGGAGCAGAAACAATATCTCAGACACATTCCCTAGATACCATTGAAGATTTAGAAAAAAAAATAAATAATTTTTCTGATGTTGATCTGATTGTAACTTCTGCTGGAGTATCTAAAGGGGATTATGATGTTGTTAAGGATGTTCTAAATAAAAATGGAGATATGAACTTTTGGTCTGTAAATATGAGGCCTGCTAAGCCACTTGCATTTGGTCATATAGATATTGATGATAGGAAGATACCTTTGATAGGCCTCCCTGGTAATCCTGTGAGTGCTATGATTGCTTTTGAAAAGTTTGGTAGATATGCAATCGATAAGATGAGTGGAAAAAAAATCAAGCACCGTCCCATTATTAAGGCTATCCTAACTGCAGATATTCAAAATTATGATGGGAGAAGACTATATGCAAGAGTTAAGGTTTCCAGAGAAGGTTCAAATGTTACTGCAACTCCTTTAAAAAATCAAAGTTCTGGTGTATTAACATCAATGTTCCTATCAAACGGCTTAGCTATTTGCCCTTCAGGAACTGATATACTTAAGAAGGATCAAAAAATTGATGTAGAAATGTTTGGTTGGAATGAAGATATTTCCGAAATACTAAACTGAAAAGGTATTGATATGACAACAGGTGGAAAAGAAGAAATAAAAACTGAAGATAAATTTATTATTGATTTTGAAGCATATGAAAAATCAGAATTATCTATTAATTTCATAATAATTGAAAAGTTTTTTGATCTTTCTGAGAGAAAAAGTCTTCTATCATTATCAACAAAAGAGTTGTTAGCCAAAGCAAAGGATATAGATAATGATCTTGAAGAAAAGTCAGATGACCATTTGCTAAAGAAATTTGTCCTACCAGGAACATCACTTATTGAAGCTGTTTTTAGAATTCTTATCCTTAATGAGAATAAAGGAATGACAATTTCTCAAATGGAAGAAAAACTTAAGATTGCTTGGGCTACTGTTATTTATCTCAAATCTTACACCAAAGATACTATTTCTGAAATGCTCAAATCAGAAAATGAATATTTTATAAAGAAACAGGTTTAACTATTATATTTTCTTGAGTTTATTGTTTGCTTGTACGACCATTTAAAAAAGAGTACTGCTAAGGTTCCTAAGAAAATAGCATTTCCAGGTAACCACATTATCAACCCTCCTATTTTTTGATCTTCTATTGCTTCTATCCCAAATAATCTAGGTACATTTTCACCATAAATCACTCCGTCAGCAAGAGTTATAAAGGCAGCTACAACAGCAGTTGGTGTCACAGCTAGCAATAAATAAACCATTCTTAGAGCTAGATTTATTTTTTTTGATCCAATACTTAAACCTATAACGGGCCACCAAAATAAAATACCGCTAATGAAAAAAAAGAAATGCTCACTGTAGTGAATCAAGTCAAAATTCAAAGCTAGATTAAAAAAAATAGGAAGATGCCAAGTCCATAGAGAAATCACATAAAAAACCAACGTAAATTTGGGAGAAGTTATTTTACCTAAAAATCTTCTTATAATACTATGGGGTCTTATGTAATCAGCTATACCAATTCTTATTACTCTTGGGAAAAACCAAATATTTGCAGAAAATACTAAACTAGAAAGTAATAAAGGAGGTACAATCATAATCATAATGAGGTGTTGGATCATATGAACCCAAAATGTTTCTTCAAATTGCCCAAAAGGTCCAATAAGAGCAACAAATAAAAAAATATAGGCAAGAAATCCTCTTAGAAATCTTATAATTTGCCCCTTAGATTTATTATTACTAATTAATTTATAAGAACCAATTGTATATATAGTAAAGGCAGTCATTAAGAAAAAGAACAGAGTAGAATTAGTGCTCCACTTTAGAAAGAAATCTATTGCTGATATTTCATTATTCAATTTATCTTTTTCTGATTATCCACCAAAACCATGAAATGCTGATAAAAGAATAAATAATGAAAATATAAAAATACCTATCACCATACATGTTACAAATATATATGAGAACAATTTATGATCAAATCTTAGATGCATAAAAAAGGCGACAACTAAAACAAACTTTATGAGAGAGAATCCAAGCATTGCAGGAACTAAAATATATCTTAGACCTTCTTGTTCAAACCACCAAACTTCAACAAGAGTTATTGCTCCAAGGATTATAGCAATAACCCAGTAGTATGTTGGGCCTGCGTGACCTTTACCTGATGTGATCCATACCATAAAATCTTTTGATTTTTGTACAAAACTTCCAAACGGGTGTTCGTTTTGAGGGTTTGCTTCAGCTTCTGATGTTTTTGGTATTTTCCACCACCCATTTCCATCATGATGAAATAAATCTTTAAAGAAAGACACTTTTATTACTCCTTTTTAGTGTACAGCTTCCCATGGTATTCCACCTGGAGGAACTCCATCACCAGCCGTTATTAAGTATAATAATCCAAAAATAATAATCCATACAATATCAACGAAATGCCAATAAAGTCCTGCAATTTCTAAATCAACAGCATTATCACTAGTCAAATTCCCATTGAATTCGTTATATAGTAGGAATCCAAGCCATAATATTCCTAATGAAACATGAGCTCCATGTAAACTTGTAAGTGTAAAGAAGGTAGATCCAAATAAATTGACCTGTGGTGTCATTCCAATATGAGCAAAATGGCTAAATTCATAAACTTGAAAACCCATGAAGATTAATCCCATTACTATTACAGCAAACAACCAAAATTTAGCTAATCCCATTTTAGATTCTTTTAAGTAATGTAATGCTAAAACAATTCCTAATGAGCTCATTAGGAGCACAAATGTACTAACTGTAGTTATAGGTATATCAAGTGTATCTGCTGGGTAAGGACCATTTAAACTTTTATTTCTATAAGCCATGAAAGTTCCAATGAAGGTTCCAAAAAACATTACATCTGAACCTAGAAAAGCCCACATTAGCAATTTTTTATTACTAACTCCAGTAGAGTTATTTATCTCTTCACCGTGGTGTATTGTTACATTATCGCTTGACATTATTCCTTCTTTCTAATGATGACTATCGTGAGGTTCGTTTACAGGCTCAGTCGACCATCCTATAGAACCCCAAAAAACTAATATTAATCCTATTGTTACTAAAGCATAAGTGTACATAACACCTAGAGCTGCTAGTGACAATCCTATTCCTATAAATAAAGGATAATAAGATAAATCAGGTAGGTGAATATCATCTTCATTAACTTTTGAAGTGTCTTCGACTTTAGCTTTTGGTTCTAGAGATCCTTTTGGGCTACCTTCTAAAAGACTAGGATATTTCTTGTACCACCAATCATCTATATGAGATACTTCTGGAAGTTTTGCAAAATTATAGTGTGGTGGAGGTGATGAAATAGACCACTCTAAAGTTCTTCCATCCCAAGGGTCACCAGATGCAACCTCTCTTTTTTTCATTGAGTAGATAACGTTGAATATAAATAAAGAAACTGCTACAGCAATTATAAATCCACCAAAAGTAGCAGCCAGGTTGGAAACTTCCCACCCCATGTTATCCGCATATGTATAAATTCTTCTTGGCATACCATCAAGACCAACCCAGTGCATTGGAGCAAACTGAAGATTAAACCCTATCATCATAAGAATAAAATTAACTTTTCCAATTTTTTCATTCAAGAAATATCCAAAAAACTTAGGCCACCAAAAGTATAGTCCAGCAAATATTGCAAAAATAGCTCCTCCAAACAAAACGTAATGAAAATGAGCAACTACGTAGTACGTGTCCTGTTGTTGAGCGTCAGATGGTGATACTGCATGAGTTACTCCAGATAGTCCACCAATTGTAAACATCGCTATAAAACCAATAGAAAAAAGCATAGAAGTTGTAAATCTTATCGATCCTCCCCAAAGAGTTGCCATCCAGTTAAATATTTTTACACCAGTAGGCACAGCAATAAACATAGTAGAAATTGTAAAGGCAGTATTTGCAGCGGGACCTAGACCGACAGTAAACATATGATGACTCCATACAAACCATCCCATAAATCCAATACCTGCACCAGAGAAGACTATGAAGCTATAACCAAATAGAGGTTTTCGGGCAAAAGTAGGCAAAATTTCTGAAATAATTCCCATAGCAGGAAGTATCAATATATATACCTCAGGATGACCGAATAACCAAAAAATATGTTGCCAAAAGATTGGATCTCCACCTGCTTCAGAGTTGAAAAAATTAGTTCCATATACTCTATCAGCTGTCATTTGAATTCCAGCTACACCTAAAACAGGAAGCGCTAGTACAATCAGTATTGAAGTAATGAAAGTCATCCATGTGAATACAGGCATTTTCATCAGAGACATTCCAGGGGCTCTCATATTTATTATGGTTACTATGAAGTTTAATCCAGCAGCTATTGATGCTATTCCAAGCACGTTCAGTCCCATTACCCAATAAGTCATTCCATTACCAGGATTGAATTGGACTGTAGAGTTTGGAGGATATCCGAACCAACCACCATTAGGTGCTCCACCTGTAAACCAACTAATATTCATTAGTATAGATCCGAATATAAAAACCCATAGACTTAGTGCATTAAGTCTTGGGAATGCTACATCTCTAGCTCCTAATTGTAGTGGAATCAACCAGTTGAAAAATGCGGCAGAAAGAGGCATTACAACTAAAAATACCATGGTTGTTCCATGCATAGTAAATAGTTGATTATATAGTTCTGGGCTTATAATTTCCGCTTCAGCATGCGAAAGTTGAACTCTTATAAGTAAAGCTTCAATTCCACCCATAATGAACCAAAAAAAGGAAACTACACCATACATAGTACCTATTTTTTTATGATCTACTGTGCCTAACCAAGACCAAATACCGTAATGCGACATAGGTCTTGGAAATATTCTTGGTAGTTGAAATTGTTTTGGTTTACTTATTGTACTCAAATTACACCTCTTTTATTTATTATAAGTAGCTGAGCTTTCTTGAGAAGGCTTCAGACTTAATAAATATTTTGCTATTTGATTTATTTGCTCATTTGAGAGTTCATTTCCATCTCTGTAAATTGAAGCATGATTTTTCATCCTTGTTCCAATTTTGATCTCATCTGGATTTTCAATCCATTTTATTAGATTTTCTAAATTATTTTCTTTGATTCCAGCTGCTAGAGTTATTCTATTACCAAAATGAGTTAGATTTGGTGCTGACACAATCGCAGAATTTTCCTTATCATTTTTCCATTCTTCCCATCGATTATATTGAGATGTTACTTCTTTAGTATAGGCTCCTTTTTTGTATGAATCATAAGTATGGCACATACTACAGTTTCCAACAAAAAGTTTTCTTCCTTCATCTTCGTCTGATCCTGAAGTTAATTTAGCAGGTGGTGTTCTCATTTCATCCAACCAATTTTGATAATCTTCCTGAGTATGTACGATAACTCTGAACCTCATCATTGCATGAACTATCCCACAGAATTCTGCACATTGCCCATAATATAGTCCAGGTTCATCTGCTTTAATATATAACTGATTCTGGTGATTAGGAACCATATCTACCTTACCAGCTATTTTTGGTATCCAAAAAGAATGAAGTACATCTTGAGATCCGATTTTGACAATTATGTCTTTATCTTCGGGAAGATGTAATTCATTTGCTGTAACTATCTCTTCTGTTGGATATTTGAATTCAAACCACCATTGGTGTCCAACTGCTTCAATTACCAGAGAATCTTCCTCTTCGGGCATTACTTGAGTCTCCCAAATTGCTATGACTGTAGGAATTGCAATAATAACAACAATAATTGCTGGAATTATTGTCCATGTAATCTCAAGTTTTAGATTCCCATGAGTTTGTACAGGTAAATTGTCATCTTTCTTTCTATATTTGAATGTGAGATATATTATTCCACCTTCAACTATAATGAACACAACAACGGCAATCCAAAAAGTGAACATAAATAAATTCTTTTGAAGTTCAGCTATAGGGCCATGAGGGTCAAATGTTGATTGAGGACTGTCTGAATTACAAGCCATTGCAAATAGCAAAAGCGAAAACATCACACCGACCCAAATTATAGATTTAATTCTCTTATACATATAATTCTTGGATTTAGATAAATTAAAATTAATCTAATTTTAAATACATTGTAAGATTTTTTACCGATTTAGACATCAAGAATTATAGCATTTATTGAGTTTTATTGTAATTATCAAAAAAAACATAATTAAATAAACTATTTATGAGAGTATTGGTTGCTACAACAAATTTAGGTAAAATAAGGGAATTTCGAGATATTTTTCCATCCAAAATTCAAATATTAAGTCTCAAAGATCTTGATATTAATATAGATGTTAATGAGGATGGAGAAACTTTTCGTGAAAACGCACTGAAGAAAGCTAAAGAGTACTATGAAATCTCTAATATTCCAACTATTTCTGAAGATTCAGGTTTGGTAGTTGATTTTTTGAATGGAGAACCTGGAATATTGTCTGCAAGATATGGTGGCAAAGACCTGAATGATGACCAGAGAGTTGATCTTGTTCTAAAAAATATGAATGGAGTTGAGTCTAAGCAAAGAAGTGCTAGATTTGTATCAATCATTTGTGGGATTGGTTTTTATAATTATCCACTTTTTTCAGAAGGAATTATGGAAGGTTTTATTTCTGATAGTAAAGAAGGAGTTAATGGTTTTGGATATGATCCAATATTTATGCCGATTGGTGTGAATAAAACAACTGCTTCAATGTCAAAACATGAGAAAAATAATATCTCTCACAGAAGGAAATCAATAGATGAATTTCTTAAAATGCTTATAACCGATAAAATTATATAAATGATGAAAAATATTTTTGATAAATATAATAGGCCTGTCAGAGACTTAAGAATTTCTGTTACTGACAGATGTAATTTTCGATGCACCTATTGCATGCCTAAGGAAGTATATGGAGAAGCTTTTAAGTTTTTACCAAAGGAAGAATTACTTGATTTCGATGAAATTGAAAAAATTGTTACGAGTTTTGCTGATTTAGGAGTTACAAAAATAAGACTAACAGGGGGAGAACCCTTAGTTAGAAAAAATATTGAAGAATTAATATCAAAGCTTTCAAAAATAAAAGGCATAGATGATATAGCTATGACTACGAATGGATACTTACTTGAGCCAAAAATTGATACTCTTTTAGAGGCAGGATTAAATAGAATTACGGTTTCTCTTGATGCTATTGACGAGATTACATTTAAGAAAATGAGTGATCAAAATTTTGATGTTAATAAGGTTTTATCTGCTATTGAAAGTGCTAACAAAAAAGGATTTGAACAAATCAAAATTAATTGTGTTGTCCAAAAAGGTGTTAATGAACACTCAATTCTTGACCTAATTAATTATTTTAGAGGGTCAAATAATATTGTTAGATTTATTGAGTATATGGATGTAGGTAATCTCAATGGATGGGAGTTGTCACAAGTCTTAACTATTCAAGATATTTTAGAAATAATAGAAAAAGAATATAAAGTAAAATCTTTAGAAGAAAATTATCATGGTGAAGTTGCAAAAAGATACATTCTTGAAGATTATTCAACAGAATTTGGATTTATAAGTTCCGTTTCAAAACCCTTTTGTTCAACTTGCACAAGAGCAAGGATTACGATGGATGGTAAGTTAGTAACTTGCCTTTTTGCAAATAGTGGTTTTGATTTACGAAAACCACTGAGAAATGGTTGTTCTCAAAAAGAATTACATAGAATTATTTCAGAGGTTTGGCTAAATAGAAATGATAGGTATTCAGAAATTAGGCATAAACTTTCTTCTAAAACAAATCATAAAAAAATAGAGATGTTTCAGATTGGTGGTTAGAAAATCTATGTTAGAAGAAATTACAATTTTTTCTGATGGTTCATCCCTTGGGAACCCTGGTCCAGGAGGGTATGGGGTTATCATGAGATGGAAGGATAAAGAAATTAAAATTTCAGAAGGATTTAGAAAAACTACTAATAATAGAATGGAGCTTTTAGGCCCAATAACTGCTCTGAAAAAATTAAAACAGCCTCAGAATGTCTTAATCACGACAGATTCAAGGTATGTAATAGACGGGATTGAAAAAGGCTGGGCAAAAAAATGGAAGCAAAATAACTGGATGAGAGATAAAAAAAATAAGGCTCTTAACTCTGATCTATGGGAATTGCTAATAAACCAATGTGATTATCATCTTAGTGTAAAGTTTAAATGGGTAAAAGGGCACAAAGGTCATGCTGAAAATGAGGAATGTGATTTGTTGGCCAAAGAAGCTGCAATGTCTAGTGATCTAAAAATTGATGAAATTTTTGAGTTGAAGGAATTGGAATAATGGAACAAAATAAATTTTCACATCTTGATAAGGATGGATCAGCAAATATGGTTGATATATCAGAAAAAAATATAACTTCTAGATCTGCATTTGCATCATGCACAGTATTTCTTTCTGAAAAAGCTTATCAACTAGTAAAACAAAATCAAATTGAAAAAGGCAATGTGTTAAATATAGCTAAGATCGCTGCAATATCAGCATCAAAAAAAACTCATGATTTAATTCCTCTTTGCCATCAAATCCCTCTTAGTAAAGTTGATATTGATTTTACGATGAATGATGAAAAGAATACTATTCATATCCATGGAACTGCTTTAACTGATTGGAAAACTGGTGTTGAAATGGAAGCTTTGACAGCAGTTTCAATTGCATCTTTAACTATTTACGACATGTGTAAATCTGTAGATAAAAGCATTCGAATAACTGATATTCAATTGGATAAAAAAACCGGAGGAAAGTCTGGTAATTACACTAGAAAATGAAAATTTAATTGACTCATATTTCTAATATTTTTATACAACAGTTATATTGTTAACATGTTAAACTAGTTGTTAATAAATATGGCTACGTAGCTCAGGGGTTAGAGCGAGCGCTTCATAAGCGTTAGGCCGGTGGTTCAATTCCACCCGTAGCCACCAAAAAAAAGATAAATCATGATTAAAACTCTATCTGCAGTACTAGTTGAACCAAAAAAACCATTAGAGATAGAAGAATTGATTATTCCTGACCCTTCTGCTGAGCAGGTTGTTGTTGAACAAATAGCAAGCGGAATATGTCTCTCTCAAGTACATGAAATTGATAAAACTTCTATAGATCAGTGTCCAAGACTACTAGGACATGAAGGTGTTGGTATTGCTACACATGTTGGATCATCAGTTAAATCTATCAAAGAAGGAGATAAGGTTATTACCACTTGGGTTCCTCGGTCTAATTTTCCAGGTCGGGAATTTTCAGATAGTTTGATTACAGGGATGAAATATAAGGGTAAAAAACTAACGGGTAAAATGGGTACGTTTTCTCAGAAATGTTTAGTTGATCAAGAACTAGTAGTACCAATACCATCGCAATATTATACTGAAGAAGCTTCTATTGTCGGATGTGCTGTATTAACTGGAGCAGGTTCAGTTTTACATACAGCTTCAGTTAGACCAGAAGACTCAGTTGCAGTTATTGGAGTAGGAGGAGTAGGGTTATCTGCAATTAAGATGGCATCTTTATTGCAAGCTTATCCAATAGTTGCTATTGATATATCAGATGAAAAATTAGATTTTGCTCGAAAATGGGGTGCTACGCATACAATCAATTCTACTAAGATTGATCCGATTGAAGAAGTGTTCAAAATTGCTAAAGGTGGAGTTGATTTTGCGTTTGATGCTGTAGGAACTAAAAAAACTCACGAGATAATTTTGCCAATGGTTAGAGGAGGAGGGCCTGGAGCTTATAATAAAGGAGGTACTGCAATATTAATTGGATGGCCTCATGAGACTATGGAAATTGCTCCTAGAGATTTTTTGTTTTTTCAACGTCAATATAAAGGAAGCCATGGGGCTTCTGATCCAGATAAAGATTTTAAAATGTATTTGAGATTAGATGCTGAAGGTAAATTTCCTTTAAAAGAACTTGTAACTAAAAAATATGATTTTGTTGATATTAATAAAGGTCTAAGTGACTTAAGAGATGGAAAAATATTTGGTAGGGCTTTAGTAACATTTTAAAATATAAAAATATAATAATTAGAGGTAACCATGAATAAACCTAAGGTAGTAGTAACAAGAACGCAATTTGAGAATGAAATGGATAGGCTAAAGGAGGTTTCTGATCTTATAGTAATTGACTCTCCTCAACCTCCTACAAAAGAAGAATTAAAAGAAAAAATTT
The DNA here is from genome assembly GCA_002719425.1 of Chloroflexota bacterium. The sequence continues at coordinate 5,478 of PBHA01000021.1, read as the reverse complement.
CAGGAGCTACTGCTTTATTTGCACATATTAATGATGCAGTAAATGGAGAAATAATGGATGCTGCAGGTTCATCTTTGAGAGTCATAGCTGAATTCGGAGTTGGTTATGACAATATTGATGTTGAAGCTGCTAATGAAAGGAATATAGCAGTAGCTAATACTCCTGGAGTTTTGACAGAAACAACTGCTTCTTTTGCTTTCACGCTTATGCAATCTGCTGCAAGAAGAATTGCTGAGGGAGATAGATTTGTTAGAAATGGCAAATGGGCTCATTTTGAACCACTTGATTTATTAGGATATGATCTATCATCTTCAGTCTTGGGAATAATTGGTTTTGGCAGGATTGGATCTTATCTTGGAAAAATTGCTGCTGATAATAGAATGAAAGTCCTTTACTATAATCGCTCTACCCCACAAGAAACTTATGGAGCCGAAAGAATGAACTCTATTGAAGAACTATTAGAAAACTCTGATGTTGTTTCACTGCATTGTCCATACACCCCAGAAACAAAGAATTTAATATCAAAAAATGAGTTAAAGCTTATGAAAAAAACATCTACATTAATAAATACTGCTAGAGGGCCAATCGTAAATTTAGATGATACTTATCATTCTTTATCTACTGGAGAAATAGCTTATGCAGCTTTAGATGTAACAGATCCTGAACCTATAAATATGGATCACCCAATATTAAAACTAGACAATCTTACTATATTGCCACATATTGCTTCTGCGACTGTTGAAACAAGAAAAAAAATGTCACAAATGACAGTTGATAATATCATTGAGGGTTTGCAAAATAAATTACCAACATATTGTGTTAATTCAGAAAAAATTAATTGGTAACCAGTTTTTTTATGTAAAATCATAATAAAGCAATATTTTGCGCCTGTAGCTCAGTTGGATAGAGTGCAGCCCTGCGAAGGCTGAAGTCGTGAGTTCGAATCTCGCCAGGCGCGCCATGGAGGGAAACATGTCATTAGTAAGCATTGATATAAAAGAAGAGAAGTTACTAGAAGAAGGAAAGGTATTTGGGAAATCAGGTAAGTATAAGGAAATTATAGGATTAGCGAAATTTTCTCTGGACCCAAACCTAGAAATAAATAAAAAAGTAACTGATATAGAAAACCTATCAACAAATTCTGAGGGTATGGTAGAGTTCACAGCGGATGTTCATATTATGCTTCCTGTTGATATGAACAAATCGAATAAAAAAATTATCTATGATGTAAACAATCGAGGTAATAAAGTTATGTTATCTCAATTCAACTCAGCTTCTAGAGGAATTATGGTTGCAGGCGTTGCTCCAGAAGATGATACTGGTAATGGCTTTCTAATGGAAGAAGGATATACTTTGGTTTGGTTGGGTTGGTCTAATGATGCGCCTCCTATAGAAGGGAAATTAAGATTATACTCCCCTGAGATTAGCAAAAATGGACATCCTGTTTTAGGTAAAATTTATTCTCAATTTCAACCTTTGAAAGATGTAAATCAGATAATGCTGAGTGATAGAATGCATGTTCCTTTTCCTGCTTATAACACTAATGACCAAGAAGCCATTTTAAGTTTTAAAAAATATCCTGATGATGACGCTATTGAAATTCCTAGAGAAAAATGGCGCTTTGCATGGGATGATGGAAATGAGGTTCTTGATAATCCTAATTTTATATATATGGAAGAAGGTTTTAAGGCAGGAATAATGTACCAAGTTTCATATAAAGCTTATGGAGCAAAGGCTACTGGGCTTGGATTGGCTGCTACAAGAGACCTAATATCTTACTTGAAATATTCAGAAGATAAAAATAATCCAACCTCCTCAAGTATAGATTATGCATATGCATTTGGAGTTTCACAATCAGGAAGATTTTTGAGGCAATTTATTTATTTAGACTTCAATTATGATTCTTTAGATAGAGAAGTTTTTGATGGAATTATCCCTCATGTAGCAGGTGGAATGAGAGGAGAATTTAATCAAAGATTTGGACAAGCATCTAAAGACTTGCCGTCAGTTATAGCTCAACTATTTCCATCAAGTTCTATACCTACTGAAGATATAGAAATAGGAAAAAAAGAAGGATTGATGGATAAATTAGCAAAAAGAAAATCTAATGCAAAAATATTTTTCGTAAATACAGGAGCAGAATATTGGAGAGGAGATGCATCATTAATTCATACAACTTCTGATGGGAAAAGTGATTTAGAATCACCTTCAAATGCAAGGGTTTATCATTTATCTTCTTGTATGCATGGACCTGGAATTTGGCCACCTACAGATACTCAAGATGTTGATGGTATGAGAGGGCAAAACCTTCTAAATTCTATAGATTACACTCCATTAATGAGAGCTTTGCTAGTAAATCTTGATAACTGGGTATCAAAAGATATTAATCCGCCTCAAAGTCAACATCCAAAAATATCAGATGGTACTGCTGTAAATCCAAATTCACTTAGAGAAAAATATATAAAGATTCCTATGTCTTTTCCGGAGCATTTTTCATTTCCTAGAAAAATGAATTTTGGAAATGACGAAAATGTAATAAACAACTTACCACCTGATCATGGTAAATTTTATGGATCTTTAGTTTCTGATGTAGATGATGATGGAAATGAGATTGCAGGAATTAAGCATCCTGATGTTGCAATCCCTTTAGCTACTTCTACACCTTGGAATCTACGTCATGAAGACGTTGGTGCTCCGTATCAAATAATAGGGTTAACTGGAGGCCCTAGAGGTTCAACTGTTCCTTTCAAAAAAAATAAAACAGATGACCCAGAAGATGTCAGGCTTTCTATTTCGGAAAGATATTCTTCCAAAGAAGAATACTTAAAATTAATATCTGAATACTCGAAAGAACTTATAAAACAGGGTTATTTGCTAGAATATGATTTAGAAAATATTTTAGATCGTTCTGGATCAAGATGGGATTACTTTACTAAATAATTACTTTTTAAGAAAATGGATATTTTAGAAGAATTTAAACCTATGCTTACCCCAAAAGAGATGCTGCATAAAGGGATTTTTGGGGGCACTTATTTTGCAGAATTAATAGATCATAATAACTTTCCGAGTGATTGGTTTGAAGGTTTAGATGAATCTTATTATTGTTCATCAAATTACATAAGTAATATAAATTTTTTTAAGATTAGATCAGGCCAAACTCAAAAAGAATGGGAAGAAAAAGGATGGATACATGAAGACGATCCTAGAGGATGGTTTGAGTGGTATTGTAAATTTTTTTTGGGAAGAAGACATGAGGATGATGAAAGACAAATAAAAAGATGGAAAGCATTTTGTGGTCAAAATGGTAGATGGAAAAATACAATATATACAAAATTATATCGCGAGGGATGTCCAATTTCTGAAAGTTTCAATGTAAGCCCCAGGATACAACAGTCTCTTTTACATTGGTCTTATCTAGTTAATGAAAAAGATTTTAAAGATTGGAAATCTAGTAAAGGAATCAATCCCAAGGAATATTGAATTCCCTGATAGCATTTTTCCAAAAAATATCTTCAATTTGATTTTTATTTAATTCGCAAATTTTCGATGCTTGTTTCATAGCTATCAATTGCTCATATAGGCATATTATTGGTCTGTTAGTGGTATGGGAAAATTTTAAGGAAGATATTTTATCTGTTTCTAATTGTTGATGGGCGTGTCCAAATGCATTATATGCACCATGAAAAGAAACGGATTCAATTCCGTCCGTTCCATAAAAAATTCTTTTATGATTTTCATTATTAAATAAAGTTATAAATGGTCTTATGTCAGTTACAGCAGATAGGTCGTACAAAATATTTGGAAGGTTTTTTAATTTATCTATTCCTTTTTCTATTGGTCTGTATGTAAAAGATCTTGCTATATGAGCTAAAATCCATTTTATATTTGGGTATCTTTTTGTTGTAAACTCTTCTAGGTCTTTTAGATTTTCTTCGTCTCCGCATCCGTCTTGTTTAGCCATGTGTAAAGTTATCCATAACCCTAATTCATTTGCTAATTCTAATTGATTATGGGGTAAATAATCAGTTATAGAACATTCATTTGGATCTCCTGTTGATGAAAAATATCTGTATACCTTCAAGCCTTGAAAGCCCTTTTTTCTTATGTCGCTCTCTATATCAGTAAGTGAATCTTTTGGAGTAGTCAGTCTATGAGATCGGATCAATGGATCTCCATTAATTTCACTATGGATAAAATCATTATGCGCATTTACATCTGTCCCAATAAGAGGCTTTCCTATAATCAAGCTGTTTACTTCTCTGTTAGGGAAAACAGTTCTATGCCATTCTTTTATCTTTGAAAGAGGTTCATTTGGATAAATATCTTTATGAATACTATTTTTGGATATTATGTCATTGTTGATTAAGTGTACATGGCTATCAAAAATTCTTTTAGGAATCCAGTCTTCAAATTCTTCATACCAGAAATTTTTATCATTTGCCCTGTATTCAAACAAGCTTTTCATATTTAATCCCAAGGAACATTAAACTCTCTTACGGCATTTCTCCAAAAAATATCTTCTAGTTGATTTTTATCTAATTCACAAATTATAGAAGCTTGTTTCATAGCTATTAATTGTTCATAAATACAGATTAATGGTCTATTGGTGGTATGAGAAAATTTTAATGAAGGGATATTATCTGTTTCTACTTGTTGATGAGCATGCCCAAAGGCAGAATAAGCTCCATGAAAAGACACAGATTCCACAGCATCAGTTCCATAGAAAATCCTTTTATGATTTTCTTCGCTAAATAATGTTATATAAGGCCTTATGTCAGTTACTGCTGATAGGTCGTACCAAATATTTGGAAGGTTTTTCAATGTATCTATACCTCGTTTTATAGGCCTATACGTAAAAGATCTTGCTATATGAGCTAGAATCCATTTTATATTTGGATATCTTTTAGTTGTAAATTCAGTTAAGTCTTTTAGATTTTTTTCATCTCCGCATCCATCTTCTCTTGACATGTGCAAAGTTACCCAAAGACCTAATTCATTAGCGAGTTCTAACTGTTCATGTGTAAGAAATTCTTCAATTGTGCAGTTTGCCATATCTCCTGTAACTGAGTACATTCTATATACCTTTAGCCCTTGGAAACCTTTATTTTTTATATCACTTTCTATATCCTCTAGAGAATCTGCAGGAGTTGTTAGTCGATGTGCTCTAGTTAGAGGATTCCCTTTGATCTGATTAAAAAGCCAATCATTATACTCATTTATCCTTGTACCTAAAGCAGGTCTTCCAAGGAATAAATTATTTACATCTCTATTTGGGAAAACTGTTTCATGCCAACCTTTAATGCCTTCTAAGTCGGCATCAGGGAAGACATTTTTATGCTCACTTGAATCATCAATCAAGCTATTATTAAGCATATGGATATGGCAATCATAAATTCTTTTAGGAACCCATTCCTCTAATTCTTCATACCAGAAATTTTTATCATGTTCTCTATAATCTATTAATTTATTAGCCAAAGT
>PBHA01000020.1 GCA_002719425.1 Chloroflexota bacterium | reverse complement strand
TTAGATAAACTTATAGAAATTTGTTTATTCTTAAAATAAGTTGATGCATTTTCAGGACTCATATTAATTTCTTCAACTAAATAAGTAACAGCTCTATACATAATTCCTGTATCTAGAAAACTATAAGACAACTTATCTGCTAACAATTTTCCTACTGCAGATTTACCTGAAGCTGCAGGACCATCGATAGCAATAGATTTATAAATCATTTATATAGCTGATTCCTCTTTAGTAAATGGTAAGTTTAGTGATAATACATCAAAAACTAATCTCGAATTAGCATTACTTCTCAAGTTGCTAATTGATTTTATTATTTCTAATATAAATAAATTGATTTGTTTCACCTCAAATAAATCTAATAAGTTATTGCTAAATAATGAATTTTGATCATTTTGATAACTATTATTTATCAGGATGTTGCAAAAATCAATCCAAAGATTAAGCTCTTGATAAATAGCATTTCTATCCGTTCTAAATCTTGTAGAAAATTTTTGAGATAATTCCATTCTTGTGCTTATATTACTATTACAAAATTCAAAAAATCTTTCATAGGATTCAAAGTAATTATCCAATAAAGAAGGATCCGAAGATAAAGTTTCAGCAACTTCTATTTTGCCCAGAGAAAAATTAATTATTTGATCTATTTTTAAATCATCTAGATCGTAATTTTCTAAAATATAATTCTTCATATCTTCTTTTCCAATTTCTAAAACATTAATTTTTTGGGCTCTAGAAATTATAGTTGGATAAACTGAAGTCAAATCATTTACCAAAAACAAAAAAATTGTTGAACTTGGTGGTTCTTCCAAAAGTTTCAAAAAAGCATTTGAGGCTTCATTATTTAGTTTTTCAGCTTCATCGACAATAAAAATTTTATATTTACTCATAAATGGGCCTAGATTAGCTTGTCTACTAATTTCTTCAACATGAGGTAATCTTATTTGATCTGATTTGTTTTCATCTAAGCCCTCAACTACAAGCTTAGAATCTACATGTAAAATATCGAAGTGCTTTTGTTCATCAATTTTTTTGCAACTGGGACATGAATCACATGAAGAGTTAGGATTACTTTCATCATCACATAATAATAATTTAGAAAAAATATAGGCAAGTTTTTTTTTCCCTACATTTTTTGGTCCATGAAAAATATAAAAATGAGAAACTGCATTTTTGACAATTGAGTTTTCTAAAATTTTATAAGCTTTTTCATTTATAATTGTCATAATACTGAAGTACTAAGAAGATCTTCATAACTCTCTCTTCTTCTTATAAGAAAATGAGAACCATTTTTAATCATTACTACAGCAGGTCTTATTTGCATATTATAATTACTTGCCATAGCTAAATTATAAGCACCTGATGCAGGTAGTACCAATAAATCTCCAATTGTTGGATTTGGGAGATCAATATCTTTAGCTAAATAATCTCCAGACTCACAAAATTTACCCGAAATAGTAGCTTTCATTAAATTATTATTTTCAGTAATTTTATTAACTGAAAAAACTGAATACTCGGAACCATAAAGAGCGGGTCTTATATTGTCTCCCATACCCCCATCAACTGAAATATAATTTCTAACACCTGGAATTTCCTTTATAGAACCAACTTTATAAATACTAACACCAGATCTACCTACTAAAGCCCTTCCTGGTTCTAAAATAACTTTTGGCATATCAAAATCATTAACATCGCAGGCTTTTTTTACTGCATCTCCTATTGTTTTTGCATAATCTGAAATAGGAGGAGGTTGCTTCTTTGATAAATAGCCAATTGCAAAACCTCCACCAGGACTAAATTCCTTAACATCAATCCCATATTTATCTCTCATTTCAGAAGCAAACTCATATACATACTCTATTGCTTCAGAGTAAGGTTCTAATTCAAAAATCGGAGAGCCTAGGTGAAAATGAAGCCCTATCAAACTTAATGATTTAATTTGAACTAATCTTTTTATAGCCTCTTCAGCATCTCCTGTTTCAATGGAAAATCCAAACTTAGAATCAAGTATTCCTGTAGTTGTTAATAAATGTGTGTCAGGATCCACTGATGGAGAAACTCTAATCATAACATCTTGATTAACACCTAACTTTGATGTGATATTTTTCAAGTTTTCTATTTCATTAAAAGAATCAATTGTAATATGACCAATTCCATAATTTATCGCATCTTCAAGTTCATCTGGAGATTTATTATTCCCATGAAAATTCATTCTCTTTGGAGGAAAGTTTATATGTTTAGCAACTGCAAGTTCTCCTCCTGTAACCACATCAATACTCATCTCGTTTTCTTTAAGGATTTTTAACAAATAAGGATTAGAAAAAGCTTTGGTTGAGTAAGAAATAACAGCATTATCTAGCTCTGCTCCAAAAGAGTTTTGAAAATCTTTGATGGTAGAAATAATTGTACTCTCATCATAAACATAGAGAGGGGTACCATACTCATTAGCTAAGTCTTCTAGATCAACACTATCAATTGATATATTTCCTTTACTGTTGATAAGGGATTTGTTAGGAAATATCTCATTCCCTGAAAATTCTGAATATTTTGTCATAATTTACCTAAATATTTGTTCACTGAATAATATAAATTCTATAACTTTTAATTAAAAAAAACATTAAATGGATAAAGAAATAAGACTCACAAACTTTACCACCTGTGGTGGTTGAGCTGGTAAAGCTTCAATAGAAGTACTGGACAGGGTTCTGGCCCAGATAAACAAATCTATTTCATCAGATAAAATCTTAGTGGATCAAAAAACTAAAGATGAAATTGTTGTTTATAAAATCACAGATGACAAGGCAATAATTTTCACAACAGATTTTTTTGCTCCTGTAGTTGATGATGCATTTTTATTTGGACAGGTAGCAGCGGCTAATGCTATTTCAGACGTATATGCTATGGGAGTTAAACCAACATTGGCTTTGAATATATGTTGTTTTGCCGATAATATACCGGAAAAATCAATTGAAGAAATAATTTGTCGGTCAGTAAAATTGGAATAACTGTTGAAAAAACTAGCTTTGAAATAGAATTTTTATAATTTCTTTTTTATCAAAATCTTCAAAAGAAATTTTTAATTCTTTTTCTCTATCAGAAATTTTTTTTCTCAAATCATTAATTTTTTCCCTTAGTTTTATATCTGGACTCAATCCTTTATTTAGATAAGTATAATAAATAAGAAATAAATCATTACTGGAAAAATCATTTTTTTGATAATCTTCGATATCTAAATCTAAATCAAATTCAATAATTTTTTTTATTATTCTTTCAATAACTACACTTGACGGACCTGAAAAATTAAGATTATCTGAGAAATTAGATTCATTAGATTTTAGTTTTGACCAGTTTTTTTCTACATCTTCAGCAGTTTTGAAATCTTTTCTATTATCTTCATCAAAGACATGAGGATGTCTAGAAATAAGTTTCTCTTTTGCTCTTAAAAAAACATCTTTTTTAGTAAATTTATCTGAAGTTTCGCCTATCTGGAAATAAAACAAAAGATGAGTTAACAAATCTGCTAGTTCATCAATTATGTCTTTATTTTTCCCTTTTCCAACTGCATCAAATAGTTCGTATGATTCTTCTATAGTTAATTTTCCTAGTTTTTCTAATGACAAATCCCTATCCCATGGGCATCCATCATCAGACCTTAATTTTGCAATTATATTTTCTAAGTTTTTAATATTATTTTTCATGATTAAAAAAAGTTATAATTATGTATGATAAAAAAAATATTCCCGTCCCTAAAATATATTTCATACTTACTATGGGTTCCTCTTATATTAACTATAAGTTTCGAAATAATAACATTTTCTGACTGGATTTATGAATTTAATTGGGGCAGAAACAATATTTCTTACAAGTCTAATCTTACTAATAATGAATTAGATCAAGTTTCAAACCAAATTAAAGATTACTTTAAGAATGATGATGAAAAAATTAGTATCAATATCGAAAGAGATAAATCAGTTAATTTATTCAATCAAAGAGAAATTGATCATATGGTAGATGTAAAAAATTTAATTAAATTTACACTTCTTTTTGAAAGAATTTCACTCGTTATTATTTTTTTTACTTTAATAATAAGTTCATATATAAACGGCTTAAAAGAAATTCAAAGAATACTTATCAAAATAATTTACAAATCGTTCATTATTTGGAGCGGTATAATATTATTAATAATTTTAGGTATGGTTGTTAACTTTAATTACACTTTTACCCTATTCCATAAAATATTTTTCAGGAATGATTTATGGATTTTAGATCCTAGAAGTGACTATTTATTAATTATGTTTCCTGAAAGATTTTTTTTAGAAATTTGTATAATAATTTTACTTCTTTTTACATTTATTAATCTTTTTCTTATAAGTATTACTTGGCTTCTAAGAAAAAGATTAAATCCAATCTAGCAGTATATCCAAAGAATCCTTAATGCTATCTATTACTATTAAATGGCTAGAATTAACAGGAATTTTTTTTTTATTTTTTGAGATTAAGACTGCATCCATGCCAATATTAGTAGCACCTAATATATCTGCAACTGGATTATCTCCAAAATGAATTGAGTTTTTTGGAATTGTGTCTAAATTATTCAAAGTTTTTAAAAATATTTCTGAATGAGGCTTTGCTGTTCCTAATTCATTTGAAAGAGATATTACATCGTAAGAAATTTTATTCATCGACATAAATTTTCTGTATGCTTTTGGTGAATTAAATCCTGTATTTGATATTATTCCCAATTTTATATTTCTTAATTTACAAAATTCTATCAACTCATAAGTTCCTTGAAATATACCTGGAGGATCTTCGAGAAAAGCTTGATCTAAAATATCTCCAAAATAAACAATTTCTTTTTCTTGCATTTTATTAATTAACTTCGGATTAATTTTATTAATAAAAATTTTAATCCAATCAATAAAAAGTAGATCAGAATGAAACCTAGAAAATTTAGCAATTTCTCTTACTACAAAATCATGAGCACTTATAACAGTTTCAATATTAGTATTTTTATCAATTTTTTCTAAATAATCATAAATATATTTACATTTTTTTTCTCTTCTGGAAACTGAAAATGAAGAATAATCTTTTTCACCCATTATAGTTTCCCAAAGATCAATTGTTACAGATTTTTTCATAATAATATTTTAAATGATTACAAAATAAACCTCAAAACCTAAACACTTAGCAAAAAGAAAAAACTATCATATTAATAAATGACAAGTAGGGTAAAAACATAAGAATAAAAACATTATCTCTATCTAATTATAGAAATCATAAAAATTCTTCAATAGACCTTGAGGAAGGCTTCAATGTTTTTTATGGATTAAATGGACAAGGAAAAAGTAATTTATTCGAAGGTATATACCTGTTATCTATCGCAAAATCTTCAAGAGTTTCAAACGACAAACATCTAATAAATAATGCTCTTATTGATAATGGTGGACACACTCAGGTTTTAGGGATTGCTGAAGAAAAAGGTAGAAATGTTAAAGCTCAAATAGATTATGATATTTCTAAAAGTTTTGAACTTATAAAAACTTTTAGAATTAATGGTGTAATTGTTTCAAATCAAGAATTTGTTGGTAATATAAATTCAGTATTTTTTGATACTGATGATATCTCAATTATTTCTGGCCCACCACTGGTAAGACGTAAATATCTAAATATTTTATTAAGCCAAATAAATAATGATCATGTGAAGAATCTTCAGAGATATCAAAAAGTTTTATATCAAAGAAATAGTTTGCTTAAAAATATAAAGGATGGAAAAAGTAATAAATCAGAAATTGAATTTTGGGATAATAGGCTTGCTGAAGAAGCTTCAAAGATATTTTTTGAAAGAAATAAAATCATAAAAACTATTACTAAAAGTTGTAAAAAATTTGCAAAAAATTTTAATAATAATATAAATCTAGATGTAAAATATTTACCCAAAATTGGGAGAAATTTAGAAAACAAATTTCTTGATGAAGATCCAAGTACGGATGAGATAAAATTGATTTTTTACGAATCTTTGAAAAAAAATCATAATCGAGATATTGATCAAAGAATTACGACAATTGGTCCTCATAGAGATGATTTTGAGATTGTTTTTAATGATTCTCCTGCCTCAATTACCGCATCTAGAGGGCAATCGAGGATTATTTCTTTATCACTAAAATTATCAGAAGCAAAAGAAATTAGAAGTATAACAAAAAGAAAACCAATACTAATATTAGATGATATTTTCTCAGAATTAGATGAAAACATGAGGCAGAAAGTAGTGAGTGAAATATTAGATTTTGATCAAATATTATTATCCACAGCGGATATAGAGCTAATTGATAAAAATAAAATTAGTAACGGAAAATATTTTTCAATTTCAGAAGGAGAGGTATCTGAAGATTAGAATTAATCTTTATCAAGATCAAATTTAGAATGAAGCGATTTTACTGATTTATTAACATCTTCTTCTTTTACCAAGCATGTTATTCTAATTTCAGAGGTGGTTATCATCTCTATTTCTACATTTTCTTCACCTAAAGCATTAAACATGTCTGTTGCATATCCTGGTGCATTTTGCATTCCAGTTCCTACTAAGCTGATTTTTGCAAATCCTTTACCCTGAATAACTTCTTCAAAGTCCAAATTACTTTGGGACATCAAAATATCATAAACACGTTCAAGATCATCATCGGATACAGAGAATGAAAAATCAATATAACCATCCATAGGTATATTTTGAACAATGATATCAATGCTTATAGATTGATCTGATAATGGTTTCAAAATTGAAGCTGCTGTACCAGGCTGATTCTTTATTTTTTTTACAGTTACCTTTGAAACATTTTTATCAATAGCTATACCAGTTACAGTTTTATTATTTTCCATATCATCTCCTTTTGTGATAAGTGTTCCATTTTTCTCAGAAAATGTACCCGCTACATAAACAGGAACATCAAATACTGAAGCAAGTTCAATTGATCTAGGGTGCATCTTTGCTCCTAGAACTGCCATTTCAAGCATGTCATCATAATTTATGTATTCAAGTTTCCTAGCTTGTTTTACAATACGAGGATCGGTGGTGTATATCCCTTCTACATCAGTAAATATTTCGCACACATCTGCACTTAGGGCTGCTGCAAGAGCAACTGCTGTAGTATCAGATCCTCCTCTACCCAACGTTGTTATATCTCCTTGATTATTTATCCCTTGGAAACCTGCGATAATCAAAATTTTGTCTTCGTTTATTTCTTTCATCATTCTTTCTGTATTAATATCAGAAATTCTAGCAGAACCATGAATTTGATCAGTAAAAATTCCTGCTTGCTGACCAGATAAACTTATTACATCAAAATTTAGAGATTTAATTGACATAGCTAGCAATGTTGCAGAAACTAATTCTCCTGTTGAAAGTAATGTATCTTTTTCTCTAAGGTCTGGTTTTACGTTATTGAAAGTCACTTTTTCGGACATATCTACAAGTTCATCAGTTGTTTTTCCCATTGCAGATACAACAACAACAGGAGAAAATCCTTCTGTTTTTTTATCCACTATTTTTTTTGCGATTAGTTTTAACTTTTCAACATCGCCGATTGATGTACCTCCATATTTTTGGACTACAATATTTTTATTCACCTATGTAAGCTCCTTTATTTGAGATACTCGAAATAATTCCCTGTCCTTGGATTCCTAGTTTATTTGCCGCATCTAACATCTCGTAATTTATGGTAACTTCTTTACTTAAGCATACTGCTGAAATAGTTGGACCTGATCCTGACAAATAAGTTGAAATAGCCCCTGCATTCATTGCAGCATTACTTATAGTTTCATAGCCCCTGATACTAGGAGTCCTATATGGCTCATGAAGTTTATCTTGAAATGCATACTTTAAGAGATCAAAGTTATTTGAGTTCAATGAATTAATTAGTAAGGAAGCTCTCGAAATATTATATACTGCATCTTTTCTTGAAATTTCCTTTGGCAAAGCTTTTCTTGACTCATTCGTAAGTACTTTTTGATCAGAAACAAAAGATATAAATTTCAAATTTTTATTATAACCAACACTACTTATATACCATTTTTCTAGGTCATTAAAGCCTATAGTTACTCCTCCATATATTGCTGGACCTACGTTATCTGGATGACATTCTATATCTGAAGCTATTTGAAAAATGTCGTCTATATTTATGTCTATTTTATTGATTGCATACGCAGCATATATACCTCCAATTACAGCAGAAGAACTACTTCCTAGTCCTCCAGAAATTGGAATTGAATTATTGCATTGTATGGATATTTCTTTTTCTTTGAACCCAAGGATCTCTGATGTTTTCAAGTATGATTGATAAATAAGATTATCCTTATTTTTAGAAATAGATTTACTCCCATATCCATCAATATTAATTGAAAAGGATTCCTCTTTAATTTGTATTGTATTCCATACATTTAAACATGCTCCAATTACATCAAAACCTGCACCAAGATTGGCAGATGAAGCTGGAACAAAAATTTTTATTGATCTATCCATTTTTTTTATTTCCTGAGTTGACCTTTCCCAGAAACAACCCATTTATATGTCATTAAGTCATTAATACCCATTGGTCCTCTTGCATGAAGCTTATCCGTTGAAACAGCAACTTCAGCTCCTAATCCAAGTTCAAAACCATCATTAAATCTTGTGGAAGTATTATGAAAAACTGCAGACGCATCAACTTTATTTAAGAAGTATTTTGCAATTTTATCATCTTCAGTAATAATAGCTTCAGAGTGTTTTGATCCATATTTTTCTATATGGTTTATGGCCTCATCAATATTTTCTACAGTCTTAACACTTAAAATTAGGTCAAGAAATTCTTCTCCAAAATCTGAAGAAGATGCTAATTTAATTTTGGACTTATCCTTGAAATTATCATAAGATTCTTTATCTGCTCTTATTTCAACATTTTTTTCCAATAAAAGACTAAACAAAGGTTGAATCAAATCGACTGATTCTTTATGTATTAGCACTGTATCCATTGCATTACAAACAGAAGTGTTTTGAGTTTTTGCATTATCTAAAACACTAAGAGCAAGTTCAGTATTAATTTTACTATCTACATAAGTATGACAAACACCAACACCTCCAGTAATAGAAGGCATTTTAGCATTTTCATTAACTAAATTTACCAGAGAAGCAGAACCTCTGGGAATCAAAAGATCTATATATTTATCCATGGAAAGAAGAATATTTACAGCTTTTCTGTCAGTGAAATCTAAAAAATACATTGACTTTTCTGGTAGTCCTGATTCTTTCAGCGATTCAGAAACAAGTTTGAAAAGAGCTAGATTAGTTTCTATACAGTCACTACCACCCCTCATTACTAATCCATTTCCAGATTTTATAGCTAAAGATGCAATTTCAATCACTACGTTTGGTCTACTTTCAAAAATTACTCCTAAAACACCTAAAGGAACTCTAACTTTTTCAACTTTGAGTCCATTTTCTCTAAAATTTGTATCTATAACCTCTAAGACTGAATCATTTAGGTTAGAGACAGTTAATAATGAATCTACCATTCTTTGAAGCGTATTTTTTGTTATCTTCATTCTTTCCAAAACATGGCTATCAACACCTTTAGTAGAACTTTTTTCTAGTTCTCTGGCGTTTATATTTATAATATTTTCTGAATTTTCATTGAGCTTTTTTGAAAGTATCTCTAAGCATTCTTTTCTTCTTTCAAAATTATGCAGAGTTAACTCAAGGGAAGCATTCTTAACTTCAATTAAATTTTTTTCTAAGTTTTCGAGCATATTTTTTCACCTTAAATCGTGATAACAAGATTATTTCTATGGATTATTGCGGAACCAAAATTTTTGTTCACTATTTTTACAATATCCTTAGTTTTCATTCCTTTAATTTTATCTATTTCATCAGATGAGTAATTAGTAATTCCCCAGCCAATAATTTTTTTTTCACTATTTTTTATTCCTACAATATCTCCTCTTGAAAAATCTCCATTCAGGTCTACAATCCCAGCAGGTAAGATGCTTGATGTCTTGATTGCATTTATAGCGCCATCGTCTAAAATGATTTCACCTTTTGAAGATGAATAACCTGTCATTAACCATCTTTTTCTTGATTCATTTAGTGATTCTTTTGCTAAAAATTTTGTACCAATACTCTCGCCTGAAACTATTCTTTTGATGACATTTTTCTCCAATCCTGAGGCTATAAACATATCAGTTCCTGAGTTGACTGAAATATTAGCAGCTTGAATTTTTGATACCATTCCTCCAGAGCCAGTACTGTCTGATGGCCCTGTAGCATACTTAATATGCTCTTCTGAAATTTTTTCAACAAAGTTTATCTTTTCAGCGCTGTTATCTATATTAGGATCAGAAGTATAAAGTCCATCGATTGTACCAAGCAATATTAATATATCCGCATCTACAGCATTCGCAACCATCGCTGATAATCTATCATTATCTCCATAGGCTTTATTTTCAAGTTCATCAGTTGAAACAACATCATTTTCATTGATGACAGGAATTATTTGAATTGATAAAAGCTCATTTAATGTGTTTCTTACATTCAAGTAACCAGAACGATTTTCGAAATCTTCTCTCGAAATAAGTGCTTGAGAAATACCTATATTATTATTAGAAAAAAAATTCTCATAAGCCTTCATAAGCATTGGTTGCCCTATAGATGCTAAAACTTGTTTATGTACAAGATATGAATCATTGATTTTTATATCTTTGTTTAAGGTCCCTAAATATTGTCTTCCTGCAGCAACCGCTCCAGAAGAAACTATAATAATTTCATTACCTTTGTCTTGAATTTCAGATATTTGACTGCATAAATTTTCTATAACTGAATCATTAAGTATTTTTTCATTCTCAGTGATTAAGTTACTACCAATTTTTATTACTATTCTTCTTTTTTTTCCCTTATTCATGATTTCTTACTTATATAAAGTAAAATTTTACAACGAAAAATTATTTTTTCTAATAGAATATATTTTATCGGATTATGAAATTGAATCATCTCACAGAGATTCACGAGTTTTTACAGAATAACCCCACATTTTTGGATGTGGTTAGTGGATTGCGTAAAAATCAATCTCAAAAGATTATTTCAAATTACTCAGCATTTGCGTATATAATAAGCACTCTTAGAGAAACCTTAAATGTTCCAGCAGTTGTTATAACTTCAAACCCTGAAGAGTCTTTACAAATTTTAGATGGTATAAATTTTTGGAGTAATTCTACTTCGAATTTACATTTCAGTGAAAGAAATGAAATTTTTCTAGAAAAGTATAAACCTGATAATAAAAGTTCAATAAACAGAATGAGGTGCTTAGAAGGTTTATTTACAGGTCTATTTCAAAAAAAACCTCCAATAATATGTACTTCTGTCCCAGCAATAGCAACAAAAACTCTTGAAAAAAAATATTTTGAAGAGCTTCTTATTAATTTAGAAAAAGGGTCCAAAATCAATCAAAAAGAATTTATTAAAAACTTAATCAGATCAGGATACAAAAATACCTCTATCGTCGAATCAGTAGGAGAATTTGCACAAAGAGGAGATATTGTAGATGTGTTTTGTTTATCTGAAAAAGATCCCGTAAGAATTGATTTCTTCTATGATGAAATAGAAAGTATAAAGCTTTTTGAAAGTAGTACACAAAAATCATATCAAAATTTAGAAAAACTAAGTATCTCACCCGTAAAAGAAACATATGTCTTTGATAGTTTGGAAATGGTGAAAAATTATAATAAAAACTACATCGATAATCTTAATAAAGAAAATAAAGTAAAACTAAACGATGACATAGAATCTATACAAAATGGTAGTAGCGAAGAATTAATAAATTTTTATTCAGGTTTTTTTGATAGAGGCAATATTTTTGAGTATATATATGAAGATACTTTAGTAGTAAAAATTGAAGATTATAATATTGATTTTGAATTAAGAGAAATTCAGAAAAAAAGAGAAGAAAATTACTCTGAAAAAATAAATAAAAAAATAATCTTAGATAATTTTCCAACACCATATATTTCAAAAAAAATCATTAATGATTTTTTGAAAAAAAATAATTTTTCAGTGAATTTAAATCAGAGAAAATCACAAGATGACGACTCACTTAAAATAGAATTTTCTGTTCCAAAAATTTTAGATTTTAGTAAAGATAATGTTTACAGATATATTGATACAAAAAATAAAAATGAAAAAATAATAATATCTACAGATTATCCCTCAAGAGTGAAGGAAATATTGAGATCTGAAAAGATTAAGATATTTGAAAACATAAATCATTTTTCCGAAGACAAAATTAATATCATTTCAAGAAATGCGGGAACAGGATTTAGATTAAATGATGCAAATAATTCTTTATTATTACTAAGTGATAAAGAAATTTTCGGAAGAAATAAGAAAAGAACTTATAAATCTTACTCTAATAACATTCCTTCAAATATTTCATCAGAACCGTTTAAGTTGGGAGATAATGTTGTTCACATAGACCATGGAGTAGGAAAATTTATAGGCACTACACAAATGGGGGCTTCTGATAAAGAGTTTATTGTAATCAATTACAAAAATGATGATAAGCTTTACGTTCCTTCAGATCAAATTGACAGAATTCAGGTGTATAAATCCTTCCAAAAAGAGGATCCAACTTTAGATACATTAGGATCAACTAAATGGATTAAAACAAAAAGTAAAGTCAAAAGATCAATAGAAATATTAGCAGGAGAATTGCTGCAAATTTATGCAACAAGGGAAAAAATTAAAGGAAAAAGCTTTTCAAAAACAACCGAATGGTATCAAGTTTTAGAAGAATCTTTTGAGTTTGAGGAAACAATAGATCAGATTAAGTCTATAGAAGAAATCACCAAAGACCTTAAATCAAAAACGCCTATGGATAGATTGCTTTGTGGTGATGTTGGGTTTGGAAAAACAGAAGTTGCTCTTAGATCAGCATTTAGAGTTGTAGAAAATGGATTTCAAGTGGCAATTTTAGTTCCAACAACCGTACTAGCTTTACAACATTACAAAACTTTTAAAGAAAGATTAGAACCTTTTCCAATAGAAGTAGAATATATGTCTAGATTTGTATCAAACAAAAAAAACAATCAAATTCTATCTAAATTAAATGAAGGAAAAATTGATATTGTCATCGGAACCCACAAGCTTCTTAATGAAAAAATAAAATTTAATAAACTAGGCCTTCTAATAATAGATGAAGAACATAAATTTGGAGTGGAACAGAAAGAAAAAATTAAAAAAAGAGAAATAGACGTAGATATTTTGAGCTTGAGCGCAACTCCAATTCCAAGAACTCTAAGCCTGGCTTTAAATGGTGTAAGAGATCTTAGTGTAATTAATACTGCCCCTGAAAACAGAATACCCGTGAATAATTATCTTTCTGTTTTCTCAGAAGATCTAATAAGAGAAGGTATCTTAAGAGAGATAGATAGAAAAGGACAAGTTTTCTTTGTAAATAATGAGGTCTTAAATATAGAAATTATTTCAAATCAAATAAAAAAAATTGTTCCAGAAGCAAAAATTGCAATTGCGCATGGGCAAATGGAAAAAAAGGAGCTAGAAAAAGTTATCACAAATTTTATGGAGAATAAATTTAATGTTTTAGTTTGTACAACGATAATTGAATCAGGTATTGATATGCCTAATGTAAACACTCTATTTATAAATAATTCTCAAAAATTTGGATTATCTCAGTTATATCAAATGAGAGGTAGGATTGGAAGGAGTGAAAAAAGTTCTTATGCATACTTTTTACTACCTAAAAGTTCAAGAATCAATGAAATATCAGAAGAAAGATTAAATGCACTTATTAATAGTTCAGAATTTCAGTCAGGATATGACATTGCCTTAAGAGATCTAGAAATTAGAGGTGCAGGTAATATTTTAGGTAAAGAACAAAGTGGAAATATAAGCTCTATTGGACTCGAGCTTTATAATTCTCTTCTAGAATCAACAGTTGAATCTATGAAAAATGGGAAAGAAGAAATTCTTGACTTCTTTCTAATAAACACTGTAGATATCGATGTAGATTCAAGAATTCCAGAAGATTATATAGATGATATAAAAATAAGGCTTAATTTATACATGAGACTTTCAAAAACAAGAGAAATCAATCAAATTTCTAAAATAAAAGAAGAAATAATAGATAGATTTGGAGAACTGCCTGAAGAATTAGAAAGGCTTTTGATTCTAACTCATATAAAAATTTTATGTCATGAATCTAATAATATTATCTCTATAACAGGAGACAGAGATAGATTAAGCATAAAATTCAAGGATAGTCTTCTAGACATTAAGTTCTATTTAGAAAAAAACATAATAGAAAATATAGAAATTAAATCTAAAACTATGGTTTTTATTCCTGAAAACTCAGAAAATATACTTTCTGAGCTAGTTTTATTGATAAATAAAATCATAAAAATTCAGGAAGAAATAAAAATAAAATTTCATGAGATTTCAAGTAATATAAATAAAAACTAAGTCGAAAGAAGAAATGAAACTCACTAGTAAAGAATTAATTAAATCTGTAACTAAATGTTGGAAGGGTAAAAGAGATAAAAATTCTAGGCCTTTAGTATCAAAGGATATTCTTGAAAGAATGAAATTAGTTACTACTGAAGAAGCATGGGGAACTTGTAGAAAGAATGGATATCATTTTCAGTTTGTTGGAGATTGGAATAATCTTCATCCGGATAGGGTTATAGTTGGAAGAGCTGTAACTTGCCGATGGGTTCCAAAGAGACCTGATTTGAATGATGCAATTGAATCTCAAGGAGAGGCTGAAAAGAGGATTGGATTTCAAAATTCATGGGTTATAGATGAGCTAAAAGAAGATGACCTAATAGTAGTAGATCTATTTGGCAAGATATTTGACGGAACATTTGCCGGAGATAATCTAACAACGGCAATTAAATCAAAAACAGGTACAGGAATGGTAATTGATGGAGGAATAAGAGATACTCAAAGAATTTTTGATATGGAAAACTTCAATGCGTTTGTCAGAGGTTTTGATCCAAGTGCAATAAATGATGTGAGTATGCCTGAAATTAATGGAGTTACAAGAATTGGAAATGCTACATGCATTCCAGGTGATGTAGTTTTAGGAACTAGGTCTGGAGTAATTTTCATTCCTCCTCATCTGGCACAAGAGGTTGTTGAATCATCAGAAAATGTGCGATTAAAAGATGAATTTGGGCAACAACGTATTATGGAAGGAGTTTACACTCCAGGTGAAGTTGATAGAGAATTCTCAAATGATATGAATGAAGATTTCGAAAATTGGAAAAAAGATAGAAAGAAGTAATAATGTCTGCAATTAAAAATGATAATTCAAAGCCATCAAATCTAAAAATAACTGATATGAGGATTAGTGTAGTCGGTCACGGAGGATGGCGTTGGCCAATAATAAAGCTTTATACAAATCAAGATATAGTAGGTCTTGGAGAAGTTAGAGACGGAGCATCTGCAAAGTATGCGTTATCTCTGAAAAGCAGGCTTTTGGGAGAAAATCCTTGCGATATTGATAAAATCTTTCAAAAAATCAAACAATTTGGAGGACATGGTAGGTTAGGAGGAGGAGTTTGTGGTGTAGAAATGGCTCTTTGCGATCTTGCAGGGAAAGCATATGGAATTCCTGCTTATATGCTTGCTGGAGGGAAATATAGAAATAAGATAAAAGTATACGCAGATACACCATTAAAAAAAGATCCTGAAGAGATGGGAAAAGCTCTAAAGAAAAGGATGAAAGAAGGATTTGATTTTCTAAAAATGGATATTGGTTTATGGATTGCATCTGAATTTCAAGATGGTGTTGTAAACAAAAATTTAATCGATGAATCCGCTAGTATTATGCATCCTTTTACAGGCATTCAAGTAACTGATTATGGTATTTCAAAAATGGAAGAGTATGTTAAGACTGTAAGAGAGATTATAGGTTATGAAGTGCCTTTAGCTTCTGATCATTTTGGCCATATGGGAGTTGAAAATGCCATAAGAATTGGAAAAGCTTTAGATAAGTTTACTCTTGCTTGGTACGAGGATATGATACCTTGGCAATTAGTAGATCAATGGAAAATGCTGAAAAATAGAGTAGATACTCCTGTCTGTACTGGCGAAGATATATATTGTAAAGAAGGATTCGAGCCTTTAGTTGAGGCAAGAGCTATATCGGTTGCTCATCCGGACCTTGCTACATCTGGAGGAATACTTGAGACAAAAAAAATAGCAGACTATTGTAGAGAAGCTGGGATACCTGTAGCTCTTCATCAAGCTGGATCTCCTGTTGTAGCAATGGCGAATGTTCATTGTGCAGCAAGTATAGAGAACTTTGTTGCTTTAGAAATGCATTCTGTAGATAATCCTTGGTGGAACGATTTAGTTGACCTAGTAGGTCAAGAAGGACCGCTGATAAAAGATGGTTATGTAACTATAAATGATGCCCCTGGTTTAGGGATTGAACTAAATGAAGAAGCTATAGAAGAACATCTAGCCGAATCTTCTGACGGTGTACATGGAACAAATAAAAAGTTTTCTATTTATCCAAAAGGATTATTTGAAAAAACTGATGAGTGGGATGATTTAGACTCTCATGATAGGACTTGGAGTTAATATTTTTCTGAAAAATTATCTTCCGGTTTTATTTGTTCAAAATTTTGAAATTCAGAGTAAGGAATAATTTTTACTTTAATCTCATTAGGAATTAAAACAACTTCATTTTGTCCTTTTTTATTGTTATAAAATAGAACATCTTCTTTGGTAACAGAAAGGCTTAGAAATCGATTATATCTAGGCTCTGAATTAAGTAGTTTATTTTTTGACCAAAACCAATAAGCTATACCTTTATTAGTTGTCCAAGATATTCCTTCAGGTGAACCCGCTCTATAAACTGTAAAATTTCCTTCTGGCAAATCTTTTTTTTGTTTTTGAGAGATTGGAAACAATCTAAATAAATCTTTCCATTTAGTAAGAAAGATATGATTCTCTAAACCTGTTTTAGCCCAAAAGTCAAGATCCCATTCTTCAAGTAACATTTCTTCGTATTGTTCAATGGAAAAATAAGTATAAAAAAGTCTTTCAACATCTATTCCCTCAAATGCCTCGGCAAAACTTTCATTATTACTCATAAGTCTAGCAAGGATAACAGAGTCACCTGAAAGATCTATATTTCTTAATGCCTCTTCTCCCTCACTCGATCTATAGATTATTCCGAGCACTATAAGTAAATCTAAGTGTTTTTCATAGGGGACATTAATAAATAATTTAAGCCATTCCTTAGGTTCATATGGTTTTTTACTCATAATAATATTCTAAGATAAAATTAATTTTTTATGGGTCTAATAACTAATAGCTTAATATCTTCTCCTAAATTAGATTTGAAAAGTTTTTCTATTATTTTTTTTGCTTTTGGGTTACCCATAGACATTTTGAAAAGGTTATATGAGGAGGTTAATCTAAATGAAATCTTTATTTGGTTATCATTAATATCAATGTAATTAACATCATTGAGTAAATCTTTCAAAAATCCTGATTCTTGGTTCGATAACAGTCTGAACCATTTTTGAGGAATAGAAAAAATTCTTTCGTATTTTGAAGCATCAAAAAGTTGAAAGTTCAATTTATGATCATCTTTTTTTCTTTTCATCTAGGAGTCTGAGACAGGTTGATTCAAACTATTATCGAGTCTTAAATTATAAAATTATTCGGTAACTTAAATCTAGTTAACTGTCTTATATTAATTATTAAGCTGTATATCATTTCCATAAATAGTTTCAAGAACTGAAGCAAAATTATTTATTTGATCTGGTAAACCTGTAGCTACAAGCATTCCTGCAAACTTAATTGTTCTTGATGGTACTTTGGAATTAAAATCAATTTCTTTTTTTGCACACTTAATTTGAATATCCTCAATTATAGAATTGAGTCTATCAACTGCATCTAAATACAAATCATAATTAGTCTCTCTCGACAATTTTAAACTCCTGTATAAATAATTTATTGTCAAATTTTTAGAATAGATATATCTCTCTACTTTAATTTTTTTAGTTTATTTAGTTTAAAAGTTAAGAGTATTATGAATCAATCAGAATTATATTTCAAATATTAATTCCTCAAGAAATATTAAACTGAAAATTTCAAAGATAAACAAACTAAAAGTAACTTGATTTTTTCAAAGATTCTAAAGCTTGTCATAATATAGGATTGCACTTAGAAATGGTCATGTAATAATATTTTTAGTTAAGAGATAATAGATTGATCGGAGAGAATGTGGTTTCAAAAAAAAATTTAGACGTGTCATTTTTAGACATTATCGAAGGTAATACGGAAACTAATTATACAATTCAAACTCATGCTGATGGACCTTCAGGAAAAATACCTTTTACACCTGAAATATTAATAAATGAGCCAAGCGGGAATCACTTTGGATTGACACAAAATGCAGGCATGGGATGGAATCCTGATGAGTTACTAAGAAAACAATTTTTAATTCTTTCAACTAGTGGAGGACTTAAAGATAAAGATGGAGATCCTATAGCTCTGGGTTTTCATACTGGTCATTGGGAATTATCTACTCTTGTAGAAAATGCTGCAAAATCTATAAATGAAATGGGAGGATTACCTTTTTCTGCATATTGTTCAGATCCCTGTGATGGAAGAACCCAAGGAACTACTGGGATGTTTGACTCTCTTCCTTATAGAAATGATGCTGCAAAAGTATTTAGAAGAATAGCAAGATCTTTACCTACTGCAAAAGCAGTTATGGGTATAGCATCTTGTGACAAAGGTTTACCTGCAATGATGATGGCATTAGCGGGAATGCGAGAAAAACCTTCAATTATCGTACCAGGGGGCTCAACTCTTGCTCCTAAAAATGGTGAAGATGCTGGAAAAATTCAATCAATAGGAGCTAGGTTTGCACAAGGAGAAATCACACTTGACTATGCTCAAGATATGGGATGTAAAGCTTGTGCGTCTCCTGGTGGGGGGTGTCAATTTCTGGGGACAGCTGGAACATCTCAAGTAATAGCTGAATCACTAGGAATTGCTTTAACTCACTCAGCATGTACGCCTAGTGGAACGCCTGCATGGAAAAATAATGCAAAAAGATCCGCTATGGCATTAATGAATTTAGAAGAAAAAAAAATATCAATTCAGGATATTTTGACAGATAAAGCTTTTGAAAATGCTATGGTTTTGCATGCAGCATGTGGAGGGTCAACAAATCTTTTACTTCACCTACCAGCTATAGCTCATGCTGTTGGAAGAAAAAGAATGAATGTTGAAGATTGGTCAAGAGTTAATAGTTATGTTCCAAGATTAGTAGACGTACTACCAAATGGTCCAGTTGGTCACCCAACAGCTCAATTTTATGCTGCTGGAGGAGTTCCAGAAGTAATGCTTAATTTAAAAAAACTTGGACTATTAAATCTAGATGTACTTACTGTTACAGGAAAAACATTAAAAGAAAACCTAGAATGGTGGGAGGAATCCGACCGTAGAAAATACGTTAGAAACTTTCTTTCTAAAACTGATAAAGTAGATCCAGAAAATGTAATTATGAGTAAGTCTAATGCAACATTAAGAGGATTAACTTCAACTGTAACTTTTCCATTAGGAAATATAGCTCCTGAAGGTTCCGTTATTAAGTCTACAGCGATTGATCCAGAAGTAATTGACCATGATGGAGTTTATAGAAATACAGGTTACGCAAGAGTTTTTAACTCAGAAAATGATGCGATGAGGTCCATAAAGTCAACAGGTCCAGATAAGCTGAAAAAAGGAGAAATTTTAGTAATTATTTGTGGCGGTCCTAATGGAACTGGGATGGAAGAAACGTATCAAATTACAGCTGCTTTAAAGCATTTATCCTATGGAAAGCACATAGCCTTATTAACAGATGCTAGATTTTCAGGAGTATCCACTGGTGCTTGTATAGGCCATATTGGTCCTGAGGCATTAGCGGGAGGACCAATTGGCCTATTGAAGGATGGAGATCTCATAGAGATTATTATAGATACAAAAAAACTAAGTGGATCAATAAACTTGGTTGGAGAAAATGGAAATAATAATGGAATTGAATGGGGTGATAAAGAATTAAAAAATAGGAACGCAACTCTAGAAATAAAGGCTAATAAAAATTTACCCGACGATACGAGGTTATGGGCTGCTTTACAGGATGTAAGTGGAGGAACTTGGGGTGGTTGCGTTTATGATGTTGATAAAATAATAGAGACATTAAAAGCAGGTAAAGAAGCATTAGAGAAAAAATAAATGGCAATTAAGATAATTCCAGTTAATAAATCAAATATTTTTGAGTGGAGAAGTTCTGTTAGAACAGTCTTTGGAGATATTCCAAGTAAAGATGTTGTTATAAGAATGGTAAACGAAAGATTTATGATTGATTATGATCATTGGAATGAACAAAGTGATAGACTTATAGCTGCTTTTGATACTGAATCTGAACAAATAGTAGGATCAGGGGGTGCTGATAAATATAACATTACTGTTCCAGGAGGAAATAATATCAAAATGGCAGGAATTGCTTATATGGGGACTTTACCAACTCATAAGAGAAGAGGAATTTTCTCCTCTATGATGAAAAAGCTTCATCAACAAGCAAAAGAAAGAGGAGATGCTATTGCTGGACTTTGGGCTTCGCAATCTTTGTTGTACAGCAGATTCGGTTATGGGTTAGCTACTATGAGAGAAGATTGGAGTATTGATACAAATCATACATCTTTATCAACAGATAGACCTACAGGAATATCACTAAAATTAGTAGATAAAAATAAAGCACTAAATGAAATTCCTAAGATATATGAAATCTATAGAAGATGCCAAAATGGAGCTACAGATAGAACCCAAGGCTACTGGAATTATTTACTTTATGAAGACGAACAAACTAGATTTAATAAATCAGGAAGAAGTGGTTTTTTTTTCGTAATTGCTTATAAAGATAATAAACCCTGTGGATATGCTATTTATAACTTCAATAAAGAATCAGGAGTTGCTCATGAGGATGATGAAGGAAGCTTGATAGTTGAAGAAATAATATCTACAGATCGTGAATCAAATAATGCTCTATGGCACTATATCTTTGGTGTTGAACTCGTAGAAGAAATATCATTTAATCGAAGAGGGACAAATGATCCTTTATACTACATGTTAAAAAATCCAAGAAAATTAAAAAGAAATATAATTGATGGGTTATGGGCAAGAATAATTGATCCTATAAAAATGCTTGAATCTAGAACATATAAAAATCCAGGAAAAATCGTGATTAATATTTCGGGTCAAAACCAAAATGACATTGAAGGAATCTTCCAAATAGAAACCGATGGTAAAAACACTGATGTAAAAAAGACTAAAGATAAACCAGATATAAGTATTAGGCCTTCGGAGTTGAGTTCAATATATTTTGGTTCGGTAAGAGCTTCAGAGTTTTATCAAGCAGGTTTAATTGAAATCAAGAATTATGATATTTTGAGTAGGGTAAATGAAATGTTTTCGGTAGAACAAGCTCCTTGGTGTAATACGGATTTCTAGCTATGAATGAAAAAAAATTTTCAGTATCAGGTATGACATGTGATGGATGCGTACAAACTATAAAAAGTAAATTAGAACTTGAAGATGAGATTTTTTTAGCAGATATATCTCTTAGTGATAGCTCTCTTATATTAAATTCTTCCAGAATTTATAATTTAGAAGAAATAAATAAACTTCTTAAGTCTGTTGGATCCTATAAAGTTTCAGAATTAGAAAATAAAGCTAAAAATATAAACTTTATTATAGAGTACTTAAGTACCTATAAACCTATTTTGATTACCTTAGGATTTGTTTTTCTTTTATCTGTCTTGTCATACTTTATATTTGATGGATCTAATGATGATTTCATGAGGTTTATAATGGGTTACTTTTTCTTGATTTTTTCTTTTTTGAAATTTCAAGATATTCATAAATTTTCATCTTCATTCTCTAACTATGATCCTATTACCCAAAGAATTAGTAAATTTGGTTTAGCTTATCCATTTATAGAATTGTCATTAGGGATATTTTTTATATTAGGAATATTTCTGTTATTTTCAAATATCTTGACTCTAATTATATTGCTACCTCAGACATATGGAATATTTATAAAGTTAAGAAGAAAAGAAATTATTAATTGCGCATGCTTAGGTACATCATTTAATGTTCCTCTCTCTAACCTAACAATTATAGAAAATCTATCAATGTGCTTGATGGCAATCCTTTTCATTGTTGCTATTATTTAAACAAATACAAATTGTTGATAGGGAAAAAATCAATCTTTAAGGACTTTAAGGAGAAATTATAATGGGAAGAATTCAAGTAATGATGCTTGAGATAGGAGCACTACTCGTTATCTCTATGATTATCAGATTAATATTTAGCGCATATGGAGTTGAAGAAAGTACTTTCACTCAGTGGTTTCCAATCCTTGCTGCCCTATTGATTGTGTATACAGTAAGGTTTAGAATTAGAAAAAAAATTTCAACAAAGAATCAAAGCGATATGGATAAACCAAGGAAAAAAGAATGACAACAGTAAGATCTAAAACTGGCGAAAAAGAAATTTCTCACTTGATGAGAAGGGTAGGATTTGGTGGTTCAAAAGAGGAAATCGATCAATTAAAGGATAAAAATTATGATGATGCTGTAGATTTTCTTTTGGATAATAGTGATGAAAATCCAGTTCCGATAGATCTACTCAGAAGATACCAAATAGATCTCTCTGATGTAAGGTCAGTAAATAGCTCTGGGGCTTTTTGGATGTATAGGTTAGCTCATTCAAAATTTCCATTCGATGATAAGATTGCTTTGTTTTGGCATAGAGTTTTTGCTACAGGACAAAATAAACTTATTCAAGGTAAAGTCATGACAACTCAAATTGATATGTTTAAGAAGCATGGATTAGGTTCTTTTGAGAATCTTCTAATCGAATTGTCAAAAGACCCAGCTATGATTATGTGGTTGGATAACCAAGATAACCACAAAAATAATATTAATGAAAACTATGGAAGAGAAATATTAGAACTTTTCTCAATGGGTGTTGGCAATTATTCAGAAGAAGACATTAAGGAATGCTCAAGAGCTTTTACAGGTTGGACTGTAGAAAATATGCCATACATGGCAATAAAAATGAGAAATAATACCGCTAGACCTTTTGGTTATGTTGCATGGCAGTTTAAATTCGATAAAAATGATCATGATTATGGAGAAAAAGAATTTCTTGGAGAAAAAGGTAATTTTAATGGAGAGGATATAGTAAAGATTATTTGTAAGCAGGAAGCAACAGCAAAATATTTAGCAAGACATATTTATCATTTCTTCGTAAAAGATGAACTTCCAGTTCCTCAATGGCCACACGAAGAACCTATTGATCCAAATGCTGTAAATTTCATTATGAATTCTTACTTTAGAAATAATTATAATATCAAGGAAATCCTCAGAGATTTATTCAAGTCAAAATATTTTAGAACCGAAGATATTTATTATAAAAGGATCAAAAGTCCTGCAGAGCTTGTAGTAAATTCTGTAAGACTTTCTGGAGGATTTGAAATTCCTTCTGAAGAAGTTTATAAAGCAACTATTAGTTCTGGATTAATGGGTCAACCACTATTAAATCCAACTTCAGTTGAAGGCTGGCAAGGCGGAGAAGAATGGATTAACACAGGATCTGTAATAGAGAGAATAAACTTTTGCTCAGATATACTAGGAAACTCAAACAAACTACTTGTAAAAAAAATTCTAGAAAGAGATCCACAAAAATATGATGTATTAAAAATTAGTTGTGAAGAATTAGGGTATTTTGATTTACATGAATCTACTGAAAAAGCACTAATTTCTTATATTGATGATGATGACTTTATAGTGAATGAAGAATTTATAAGTATTCTTATAAAATTAATAGTCTCTTCAAGAGAATTTCAAATGACATAATATGAAAAAATTACTCAAAAATGTAAAAGTCAATTATTCACATTCAGTTGGATTCACAGCAGACGTAGGTGGAAGAGGTTTTCATCTCCCAAGAGATTTAGCACTAAATAGTGAAAACAAATTATATGTATTAAGTAGAAGTGGTGCTTTTCATACTGCAGGATTAAGAATAACAATTTGTGACATAGAAAATAATTATTATAGTGAATTTTCTAAATTTGGAAAAAATCCTGGTGAGTTATACTGGCCTTGCTCGTTAGCTTTTGATTCTGAGGATAATTTGTACGTATCGGATGAATATACAAATCTTATTTCAATTTTTGATAAAGATGGAAACTTCATTAATAGATGGGGTTGCAAAGGACAAAAAAATGGTGAAATCAATTTCCCTTCAGGTATTGCTATAGATGATAATGACAATTTGTATATAGCGGACAATATGAACGATAGAATTCAAGTTTTTACCCTCAAAGGAGATTTTATAAGATCCTGGGGTAAAGAAGGCAACAATGAGGGTGAATTTAATAAACCTTGGGGAATCAAAGTTTACGGAGATAAAATTTTAGTTGCTGATTGGAGAAATGCAAGAATACAAATTTTTGATAAAGATGGTAAATTTCTTGCAAAATTTGGCGAGAGCGAAAAAGAAGAAGAAAATTTATTCCGACCATCCGATGTTGCAATAGATAAAAATAATTTTTATTATGTTTGCGATTGGGGCAAGCAGAGAGTACAAATTTATGATGATAAATTCAAATTCTGTGGATTTCTTAGGGGTGAATCAACTTTGTCAGAATGGGCAAAAGACTACCTAGATGCTAATAATGATGAAAGATTAGCGAGAGAATCTTTTGTTCCATTGATACCTGTTGATGAAGTAGACCCTCATGAAAAATCAGCTAGAATTGAGTCATATTTTTGGGACCCTACATCATTGATTGTAGATAATAATCAAAATTTATTAGTCTTAGATTCTAACAGAAATAGAGTTCAAATTTATAAAATTGGAGAATGATTATGGAAAGTAATGAAAAAGTTTTAGTAACAATACAATTGTCAGGTGGAAATGATTATCTAAATTGCGTTGTACCTTGGGAAGACCCTTTGTATAAAGATTCTAGAAAGAATATATTACTTACAGATAATGAAATTATTCCCCTTGATAACAAGCTTGGTCTAAATCCAGGTATGGGTATAATGAAAAAATTTTACAAAGAAGGTAATCTTGCAATCATTCATGGAGTTGGGTACCCTACTCCTAATAGATCCCACTTCAGATCTATGGATATATGGCATACAGCAGAACCCAATAAAGTTGGTACAAAAGGATGGCTAGGACAAGCAATAAAAGATATTGATCCATCAGGTGAAAACGTTGTAACTGCAGTAAATTTTAGTGAGTATCTTCCAAGAGCACTTGTTGCACCAGGTGTCCCTGTGACCTCTGTAGGAGATATAAACAACTATGGATTGTTTACTTCTATTGAAGATGATCGTAAAAAAAACAAAGCATTAGAAACATTCAAAAGATTTTATACCCCGGTAATGGGAAATGATTTCACTATGGACTATCTAGGCAAAACTGGTCTTGATGCAGCTAAGGGAGCAGATATTATAAACGAAGCACCTAAACTATATAGCTCCAAAGTAGAATATCCAAGTACAAATATAGGCAAACAATTAAAAGGAGTTGCTCAAGTTCATTTTGCAGGATTTGGAACAAGAATTTTTTATGTTAATCATGGTGGATTTGATACTCACACAAACGAGGTTGTCTTACAGGAGTTTTTATGGCAACAACTATCAGATGCTTTGGGAGCATTCTTTGAAGACCTAAAGGAACATAACAAGGGTAAAGAGGTAGTGGTATTCATATTTTCTGAATTCGGAAGAAGAGTAGATGATAATGGAACAGGCACAGACCATGGGTCAGGTGGAGTTTCTTTCCTTCTTGGTGATAGTGTAAAGGGTGGTCATTATAATGAATATCCTTCTCTTGATCCAAGTGAAAGAGTTGAAGGAGACTTAAAATTCAATTTTGATTTTAGAGGATTATACTCAGATATTCTTGAAGATTGGTTATCTGTTGAATCAAAAGATATTGTTGGAGGAAATTACGAAAAAATAAATCCTTTCATAAAATGAAAAAAAATTTACTATTTCTAATGGTCGATCAAATGCACGGACAGGTGTTAGATGATGATAACCAATGTATTACTCCTAATTTAGATAAACTTGCTAAGAGTGGAGTAAAATTCAACAGAGCGCATACTCCAAATCCTGTATGTTCTCCAGCTAGAGCCAGTATAATGACCGGATTACTACCTCATAATCATGGTGTAACCACTGTAACCCATACAGTTGATGAGGACCAATCAAACTTAAGAACAGAAAAAGAACATTGGGCTCAAATACTTAAAGAGGATGGATACAACACAGCATATTACGGTAAATGGCATGTTGAAAGAACAAATAATCTAGAAGATTATGGATGGAATGAATATCAACTTCAAGATGGAGTTTCAGATGAGTATATTAATGCAAATAAAAAACACAAAGACAGTATCGATGAAAGTAAACCACATCTATTTATAGATAATCCTCCTGGATATAATACTACCCCTTTCTACGGAGTATCAAAAATGGATACTGAAGAAAGAGTTTTAGGTTTAGTATCTAAAAAAGCAAGGGACTTCATAAACAAAGAAAAAGGAGATAAACCTTGGGCTTGTTTTGTTTCTGTGATAGAACCACATGATCCTTTTATTTCTACAAAAAAATACTATGATATGTACGAAAATATTGAATTAGAATTACCAAAATCATTTAATGATGATCTTTTGGATAAACCAAATATATACAGAAGAGGTAAAAAAGTTTTTGAAAATATGACTGAAAAAGATCACATTGAATCCATCAAAAATTATTATGCTATGATAACTGAAATAGATTATGAATACGGAAAAATTATTGATCTACTAGAAGAAAAAGGAGAATTAAGCAATACTATAATTATTTTTACTTCCGACCATGGAGAAGCATTATCATCCCATGGAATTTATGCCAAAAACTTAGCAGCTTTTGAAGAAATTTATAGGATTCCTATGATTATATCTGGTCCTGAGATCCAAAAAGATAAATTATCAAAGGATCTGGTATCAAGTATGGATTTATGTCCTACAATACTAGATTTACTGGACCAAAAAGAAATAAAAAATATTGACTCAGAATCTTTCAAAAAAATTCTTTGTACCGATGAAGTAAACACGATAGAAAAATCTTTTTCTGAGTATGACGGTACAAGGCTTCAATTAAAGCAAAGGGTTCTTTGGTATAAGAATCTTAAGTATATATTTAATGGTTTTGATTATGATGAACTTTATGATTTAGAATCTGATCCCCATGAGCTTAAAAATTTAATTGATTCGGACAATCATAAAGAAGAAAGACAAATGATGATCAAATTATACTGGGAAGAATTAAAAAAGAATGGTGATCACAGTCTTTATAATCTAGATAATAATCCCGTAATGAAAATATTAGAATTCGGGCCAAAAAGGGAGCAATAATAATGAAAAAAGTAATCATTACAGGAGCAGATGGATACGTCGCATCAAGAATTATTCCTCATCTAGAAACTAAGTTTGAATTGACCTTAGTAGACTTAGATTTTAATCATTCACATAATTCCAAAACAATAAAGTTTGATATCTGCAATTCTCCAATTTCTGAACTGAATAAGATAACTAAAAACCATGATGCAATAATTCATCTTGCATATGTGAGACCTGAAAAAACAAGAGATCCTTATAATACAGAGGAGGAACTTAAATCTTTTGATACAGAGTATCAAAATATTCTGATGGCAAATAAAATCTATCAATCTGCATATATAAATTCATTATCAAGAGTAATAGTTGCTTCTTCTAACCATGCTGCTGACTGGTATGAACATAATGAAATTCACAATAATATTAGAGACATGGTATCAAATAGTCAGATTCCTTATTCAGATAATTTTTATGGTTGGGCAAAGGCTTCATATGAGTTACTTTCTGTTCCTTACGCATCAGGTAAATTTGGAAGAAAATTAGAATTTGTTCATGTAAGAATAGGCTTTCCAAGAGAGATTACTCCTGATGTTTCTGATAATAAGTTTATAGCAGGCAAAAAAGGTCAAGGGATTGCGAATATAAAAAGGCATTTAGGTGCTTATGTTAGTCAAAGAGATCTATCTCAACTTTTTGACAAATCGATTAGTTCTAAAAAAATAGTAGGTGACATTAAAGGCGTTCCGTTTTTAGTTGTATACGGGGTTAGCAATAATACAAGAAGGTTTTGGTCTATTGAGTCTGCAAGAGAATCCTTGAATTATAAACCTCAGGATGACTCAGAGTTTAAATTCAACGAAGTTATAGATCTTTATAAGAATAATCCAGCGTGGGAAGGAAGGCTAGGGTAATTCTTAGACTTTTAGATTTGGTTATTATAAAATTTTAAATATTGTACGTTGTGACAAAACTTATTTTAAGGAGTAAATATGAAAAATTTAATAATTCTGATCACTTCAGCATTATTTGTACTTAGTGCTTGCTCAAGCGGAGGAGCAAAAATAGGTACTCTAATGGATGAAACAGGAGATCTAGGTGCTTATGGGCCCC
>PBHA01000019.1 GCA_002719425.1 Chloroflexota bacterium | reverse complement strand
GAGGTATTTTTATGACATCCTCAACCTTTACAAGTGGTGCTAGGAAAACTGCAGATAATAATGATATTGATTTGATTGATTTTGACGGCATCTTAGATATTTTGAGAACAAATAACATAGGTATAAAAGAGCAAATTATACTTGATGAAAAGTTTTGGGAATCATATTAGATTATTTCGAGTCAATACTGGTACCCCGTATAGGACTCGAACCTATGACCTTATCAGTCAACTTCTATAAATAAATATTTATAATTAAATACCTGCCCTTTAAATCCACCTACATCGGCGGAAATAACCATTAAGTCAATCATTAGAGGATTTTTAATTAAGTGATTCCCAGCTAATCCTGAATTATTAGAAAGTGAAAATTTTAGAGGAAGTTCATATTCATCTTTATATGACAAGGAAATAGGTTTATTTGTTTGAGCATCTTCGAAATTTATTGGTACTGCATATGGAAAAGTTTCAGTTTTGTTGATAAATACGTCACTCTCGCTATTATTTGGATATCCATCGGCTGGGCCAAAAATTACTTCAGCATCTTTCTCTAAATAAATCTTTGAAATATATTCAGAATCACCCATGATTTCAAATAAGTCTGACACCATATCTACTTCTAATGGTTTGCCGACTTTTACAGGATTATTAGGAGATTTACCATAATCTTCTTCATCAGACTTTTCTATTTCTTCAACTAAAGGAGGATTATTTTGGTCAGATATTATATTTGCAGAAGATATAGATTTTGATAGGTTTTCTAAAGCTAAAGTATTATTTTCAATCGCAGATTCTAATTCAGTTAATCTTTCTTCAAGTGATTTCAAATCATCATTTGTTGAAGCTATTGGTTCAATTGACGGTGTTGCTGAAACAGACTGAGTATTATCTCTTTCAAGAATAGACTCGGCCCCAGAACATGAAAATATCAAAATTGTGAATATAAGTAATAAGTGCCTCATTCTATGTATTATGAAGTAATAAAAATGATTTATCAATTAGTTTCGAGTCGATACTGGTACCCCGTATAGGACTCGAACCTATGACCTTATCCTTAAAAGGGATCTGCTCTACCAACTGAGCTAACGGGGCAAATTAAGAATCAGCATTTCTAATTTTAACATTTTACCAATTAATGCCAAGCTTATGATTGCATACTTTTAAATAATAATTAGCATTATTTATTATGAATAGTAATATTACACTAAGCCCGTCTAACTTAACATTCTTATGGCATTCATGTAAAAGATGCTTTTACAATCATTATGTTTACAAAAACCGAAGACCTATGACAATGCCTCTTGTTGGAAAAATGGCAACTTTGTCAGAAGATTGGTTTATAGATAAAAAGACAACAGAGGTTGAACCAAGTTTATCTCCAGGATTAATAGTCTCATCCCAAAAATCTCTAAAAACAGTTATTGAAACTGATGAGCAGTTATCTAGGAAATATACAATTTCAGGAAAAATTGATTTACTTATTGAATTTGATGATGGAACATTCGGTATTTTTGATTGTAAAAATACTTCTGGGGATTCTGATAAGAGCTGGATGTATCATACTCAGCTAGCAGCCTATAAATATTGTTTCGAACGTATGGGATTAGGAGAAGTTTCTCAAATAGGTTTGATTTATCAAATTATTGATGGTTTTAATAAGTCAGAAGATGGAACGTCTAATTTCACTACTCAGCAAAAGTTTGTAAATGTAACTCCTAAGATGGATCAGTTCGAAAAATTATTATCTTCTGTTATTCTGTGCTTAGAATCTGAAACCACTCCAAACTCTAGTCCAAATTGCTCTTTCTGTAAATTCGCTGAGAATTATAATGAGAATCTTAATCTATATTCTGAAGATTTCTGACAGATTTCTTAAATATTAAGACATAAATAATAAATGCTATACAAATTATAGGTCCCAGGCCTACACCAACTCTTATATTTATAAATTCTCCTACTCCTCCTACCCATAAACCACCTAATACACCTAAGCTTATATGAATAGCTAATATTCCCATAACTCTTCCTCTTATATGCTCTGGAACTAGGCTTTGAATAACAGCATAAGTAGAAAGCATATAAAATCCGTTGGCAAAATGTCCAATAATTGCTAATGGAAAAATTAATAATATTTCTGTTCCTGGAACTTTTTCTGGAATAAATCCTACTCCAACTAAAGAAACTAAAATTATAAAAAAACTAAAAAATGAAGCAGAAAATAATATTTTTTTCCCAAGGTTTGTTTTTATATTAACCTTTCCAGCTGTTAATAATCCTGATAATGCTCCTAATCCTGCAGAAGAAAACATAAGACCTAATTCTCTTGGAGTTCCGTCAAATAGATCTATAAATGCTGGGAGGGCTTGTATATATCCAAAAATAAAGAA
Source organism: Chloroflexota bacterium (assembly GCA_002719425.1). The sequence continues at coordinate 20,544 of PBHA01000019.1, read as the reverse complement.
ATTAGTAAGATAGGTAAGAAGTATCATTATAAAGAAAATTTCATTCTTTAATATAAAGCTAAATCCTTCAAAAAAGAATTTTATGTTATTTGAATTTTCTTGATTACTTTTAGCATCGGGAAGAAAGAATGTACAACAACACATTACTAAATATCCAACAGCAGATAGAAAAATTCCAATAAAAGATCCGTAATAAGAAATTAGAAATCCACCAATCGTTGGAACAACTACACTTGAACCAGCCATAGTTGCACCATTTAGAGACACTCCCGATCTAAGATATTTTTCAGGAATTATTTTTGGGAAATAAGAGTTTCTTGCAGGAAAATCAATACCTAATAAAATCCCTAATAAAATTGAGCATATATATATGTGAAAAGGTTCAACCTTATCCGAATAATCAAGATAACTTAAGATTAGGAGTATTATTGCTGTTGATAAAGATAATAAAGTTAAAATTCTTCTAACATTATATTTATCAGAAATCACACCACCTAAAAAGTTAAAAAACATAATAGGAATCGCAGTTGCTGCAGCAACAATACCTAAACTTAGAGCAGAACCTGTAAGCCTATATATTAATAGAGAAACTGCTACTATTATCAATCTATGACCAAACATAGCAAATAATGAACCAAACCAATAAGTTCTAAAGTCCTTAATTACTAAGGCTGAAAAAGGATTCATATTTATTTTTTTCTAAGCTTTGTAGCCTCTTTTAGAAACAGGTGTAGTTTTTACGTCAATTAAAACTGTTTTACCTGAAATATTTAAACCTTTTGCTGTCTCTAGTGCTGGAGCTAATTCTGATAATTTGTTTACTTCAATTCCATGTGCACCAAATGATCTAGCAAAGTCTGCATAGTTTCCAGTCATAGTTCCAACCCCAGATTTTTCTCTAGCAGTAGGGAAGTCTGAAGGTCCTCCGACTGGATATGTTGCCATCACACCGTTATTAAAAATAAGTGTTGTAATTCCAATTTTTTGTCTAGTAGCTGTTTCAAAATCCATACCTGACATTCCAAAAGCACCATCACCCATAACGTTCATACAAAATTTATCAGGATGAGCCATTTTAGCTCCAATAATCAACGGAAGCCCAAATCCAAGATGAGTTGTTTTACCCCATCCAATGTAGCTGCGCGGTGTTGTTGCCTTTATAAAAGCGACCATTTGTTCTCTCGGAGCACCAGCATCATGAGTAATAATACTATTTTCAAGATCTAATACATTATTTATTTCTTGTACCACTCTATAGGGGCTTAATGGTTCTTCATCGCTATTAAAAAATGGCTCAAATTCCTCTTCAAATTCTTTTTTATATTTTGCAATTTCATTTCTAATGTTAGAATCATCCATCCTTGATGTTCCGTAAAGTTCTCTTAGATCTTCAATAAGTAAATTTATAGTTTCTTTTGTATCTCCAATTAGTGGTATTTCAACGGGTTGATCCTTATTTATGTCATCTGGATTATCTACATTTTGAATAATTCTCTTCCCTGGTGGTATGTCCTGAGCATAAGGAGTTGCAGTCAAGCTAGTTCCCAAAGCAAGGATAGTATCCGAACTTTGTAAAAATTCTTTTGCTGCAAGTGTGGTAGTTTGAGATCCAGCACCTAAAGAGAGATCATGTCTTTCATCAAATGCAGATTTTCCTGGCATACTTGTGTATACAGGAACTGAAAGAAGTTCAGCAAGTTCTTGTAATTCATTAGTAGCCTCAGCCATTAACACTCCCTGACCTGCCCAAATCATTAAGTTTTTAGAATCATGGATTAAGTTTGCGGCATCCTGAATAGCTTCTAAAGAAGGTCTATATGTGTATCTTTTTGGAGAGTGATATGAGTTTATAATTCCTTCAGGAACTTCATTGCCACATACATCTTTAGTCATCTCTACAACAACTGGACCAGGTTTTCCATTTCTTAAGTGATGAAAAGCTCTTCTCATAATAGTAGGAATATCTTCAACTCTTAATATGGACTCTGCATATTTTGACATTGGCTCGTACATCTTACTAGCCCAGAAATTAGGTTTTGTTTGAATACTACTTATAGGGTATCCTGCAGGCATTACAAGGACAGGAATATTATCAGCATATGCTTGGCTTAAGGCTCCCATAGAGTTTTCAGCACCAGCAGCATCTTGCATTACAAATACTCCAAATTTTTTTCTATCATTAGTTCTGGAATATCCATCGGCAGCCATTAGTGCTCCTCTTTCATGCCTAAATGCAACTATTCTAATATCTTCTTTTGCTGCAGCTTCTATTAGAGGATTGCTTGGATAACATGCTATCCATTCAACACCTTCAGCTTTAAGTGTTTTTGCTATTAACTCAAATCCATTCATTTTATTATTACTCCAATTTTATTTTCTATTTTTATTTTTATCATCATCACAAGTTTCCATCAATCATTAATTCAATTAGTCTGGGTTTTTTTGAATTAATAGCTTTTGAAACTTCATTTTCAATATCTTTTGGATCTGTTATTCTAACAGCTTCGACACCCATAGATTTTGCAATCTCAGTATGATTTAAAACCATAGGGAAGTCCATATAGGGATATTCTCCTGAGGTCTCTTCCTCTTCTCTTATTTTTTTTCGGTAGTAATCAATATTTACTTTTAAGATCCTGTATGACTGATTATTCAAGATAATAAAAACGCAAGGAATGTTATCATTTGCTGCCGTCCAATAGCCCTGAACAGTCATCATAGCAGATCCATCTCCAATAATACCTATCACATTTTTATCAGGTGCAGCACATTGAGCACCTAAAGTTGCTCCGACTCCATATCCAATTGCTCCTCCTCTGCCAGAAAACATTTCTTTAGAGCTCTCAAATTTTATATATTGCATCACTGCAGCTTTGTGACTTATCGCATCATTTACTATTATTGAATCCTTTGGTATTGCTTTTGATAATTCGAACATTGCTCTCTCAGGAGACATTAATTTATTATCCCAATTAGCTTCTGCAGCCTTACTTGCTACATCGTCATTTTCTTTCTTTATAGCTGCAATTCTGCTTTTTCTTTCATCAACATTACTGATTTTTGAAAAATCTACAGTCTCAACTATTTGATTTAAGATTACTTTTAAGTTTCCTATTCCTGTTATTTTTGAAGGTTGCCTATTACCTAAACTGTTTGGTTTTGAATCCAAAAAAATCATTTCGGTTTTATCAGAAATTAGTACATCTCCCTCATAAAACCAATCTGAAAACAACTCAGCTCCTGCCGTAATAACCAAGTCAGAATTATTAATTAATGATCTTTGATTTTCATTTCGTATTGTATGAAAACCTACCATTTGTTCATGGTTTGTAGGGAAAGGAACATTCGATCCTTCGATAAAAACCATCATTCCTACTTTTTCTGCAAGATCTACAGCTTCTTTTAGAGCATAATCTTCTGCAATTCTGTCACCAACTATCAGTACTGGATATGAAGATTTTTCTATTTGATTTGCAATGTTTTTTATTGTTTCATTATCTAATCCACCATAGGTAGGAGAAGTTGAAGGATAAATATCCATGTCAGCCGCACCATCCAATGCGTTTGAAGTAAATCCTACAAAAACAGGTCCTTTGGGGTGGGTGTTTGCTTCAATAAATGCTTTTCTCATAAGAGCAGGAACTTGATCTGGCAATACTGCTTCTGCTGTCCATTTTGTAAAAGGTCTTGCCATTTCTAATAAGTCTCTATTTCTTAAATTCCTTTTATCGTAAGTAGCTGAAGTTACTACCATTGGAGTTCCTGTCACATATGCATCATTCATAAGACTAAATCCATTTAGAAGACCTGAGTCAATATGAAGACTCAAGAAAGATGCTTTATTATTTACCCTTGCGTCTCCATCTGCCATTCCAGTAGCTACACCTTCTTGTAAAGTTAGTAAATATCTTAATTCTTTATGCCTAACTATTTCTTCCATAATTGGTCCTTCACTAGTGCCTGGATTACCATAGACATTAGTAATACCTTCCGCTTTTAGGCATTCCATTAGTGCTGCCTTACCTGTCATTTTCATAATATTCACCGTAATTTTTTTTATTTTTTATAAATTGTTTTTTAGTTTACATTGATCTATTTTATAATCTATAAAAATTGAGTATAAATAAAACAATATTCATTCATAATAATTGATTAATTACTTTAAAGACTGTAAAAATTAATCAATCTACTCATGGAGGACTTAATGAAAATAACTGATATTGTAATCAATTTAACTCAAGGCGCAGAGACTAAAGATGCTCAGCAATTTGTTGGTAAACCATCTAGAACAATTGTAAAAATAGAAACGGATGAAGGAATTTTTGGAATAGCTGAAGGACCAAGAAATTATTATCTATTTAAGGCTTATCTAGATGAAATGATCAAACCTTTGCTAGTTGGTCTGGATCCAAGAAACCCTAAGATGATATGGGAAATGCTTTCTCATGGAACAGGTCCCGGCTTAGCAACAAAAATAAACCCACAGGTTGTTGGAGCAATTGATGTTGCTTTATGGGATCTTAGTGGTAAAGCTGCTGGTCTTCCTGTTTATCAGCTTTTAGGAGGTGCTGCTAGAACAAAAGTACAACTTTACTGGAGTAGAGGTAGTGGTTGGAGAAAAACTCCTGATCAGATGCTTGATGATGTAAAATTGGGATTTGATAAAGGATATAAAGCCTTTAAAATCAGAATGGATTGGAGATCATTTAGACAAGATCAAGATCCTAAAAAAGACTTTAGTTTATTCAAAAAAGTTAGAGAATTTTTACCTGAAGATTGTGATCTAAGTTTTGATGCTAATTGTGGTTATTCTGTCCCTACAGCTATTGAACAAGGTAAAAAGTTTCAAGACCTAGGAATAGCTCATTTTGAGGAACCTTTACCTGAATATGATTACCCTGGATTAAGACAAGTTGTTGATGCTTTAGAATGTTCAGTATCCACAGGAGAACAGGAACCGACTCCACATAGATTTAGAGATTTAGTAGATATAGGGAATCCTGATATTTTACAACCAGATATCTTGAACGTAGGTGGGATAACAGGGTTATTAAAAGTATATGAACTCGCTATGAATAAAAACAAAATAATAATGCCACATTGCCCTCAAGCAGGAATAAACTTAATTGGAAGTCTTCACGCGTATGTGACAGTTACTAATGCTGTAAGGCCGCATGAATTTTCAGAAGAATTTACTGGTCCTGTTGAAAATGTAGCAAAATTATTTAAAGAGCCTATAATTCCTGAAAATGGTTCAATTACATTATCAGATAGACCAGGATTAGGATTAGAATACGATGAAAAAGAATTAAAAAAAGTAATTACAATTTAGGAGTAAAAATGAAAGATCTAAAAAAAATGATTTCAAGCGGCGAACAAGTAATCGGTGGTGCAGTAATGTATGGTGCTGGCAAAGAAGATATTGAGAAACTTCTAGATTATTATGATTACGACTTTATTAGTGTGGATGGTCAACATTCACCAACAAATGAAGATTATTTAATGAGAATTTGTGAAGCTGCTCATGAATTAGATAAACCTATACATTATAGAATTGATCATAGAAGGCATGCTTATCTTATAGGAAACTTTTTGGATCATGGTCCCACTATTATAGAAGTTCCACAATCTGAAGAGCTTGATTTAGTTAGAGAAGCTAGGGATTATTTTTATTATAGACCTGAAGGACAAAGAAGTTGGGGTGGACCAGGAAGACCTCCTGAAGGATTAAAAGAAGTAAATCAACATACTTATCCTGCCTGGTGGAACAAAACAGGAGTATTAATGATTCAAGTAGAAACACTTAATGCAATTAATAATATTCCTAACTTTTCATTGGAAGGAGTAGATTGTTTTTCTTGGGGCCCTGCTGATTTGAGTATAGATAGAACAGCTCATCCAGAGCATCCATTTGCACAGACAGACGATACTGCAATAGAACATGCAGTAAAGCTGGCTACTGAAAACGGAAAACAACTTTGTATTAGATCATATGACAGAACGCTAAGAAATAGATATTTTGATATGGGGGCTACTATTCTTATGGAAGTTCAATCTCTTGACGGACAGTTAGATAAGAATCTTCCATTTGGATAATGAAAAAACCTAAAAATATTTTTTTTGGTTGGTGGATTGTCTTAAGTGCGGCACTTCAAAATGGGTTAGGCGGAAGTATCCATTGGCAGGGTTTTACAGTGTTATTTATTCCAATCTCTCAAACTTTTGGGATTACCTCTGCTCAAACTTCAATGCTGTTCGCTTTAGCTAGAGCTGAAAATGGATTATTAGGACCAATAACAGGATGGTTAATGGATAAATTTGGTCCTATGCCCTTGGCAGTTATTGGTACAGCAATGGCTGGTACGGGCTATATTTTACTCTCAAGAACCGAAAATTATACTCAATTTTTATTGATATATGTAATCATAATTTCAATTGGAGCTACTACAAGTTTTATGCAAACTGCATTCGTTGCTTTAAATAATTGGTTCATAAAAAAACGAGGTTTAGTTATGAGCATAAATTCTGCAGCATTTCGACTAGGTTCTGCTGTTTTAGTTCCAACTTTTTCTTATATAGTCTATGAATGGGGATGGCAAAATGCTGTATTAATATTAGGAATATTTTTATTAGTTTTTATAACCCCTTTAGGTTTTTTTTATAGAAGATCACCTGAATCTATGGGCTTAAGACCAGATGGAGATTTAGATGAAAAAAAATCAAATAAATCTGTTAATGATTCTAGGTATTATTCTTCAGGATATACTTGGAAAGAAGCAATAAAAACTTCTGCTTTTTGGTTTTTAACTATTGCAACTACTCTTAGGCTTTCAATTCATGGAGCTATTTTTGTTCATATGATTCCTATACTTGTTTGGAAGGGTATTTCAGCTTCTACAGCTGCATGGTATGTAGGATTTTTAGCTTTAGTAGGAGTTCCTGTTATTTTAATTTTGGGTAGACTAAGCGATAAACTCGGAAGACCTAAAATGTTAGCTGTTTGCTATTCAGCCTCAGGATTATCATTATTCCTTGTAAATATCTCAGATAACTCAGTATATTTATTATTATCCTTAATGTTGTTAGTTGGATCAGAAGCTGGTTCTGGTTTAAATTGGTCTTTGGTCGGAGATTTATTTGGGAGAAAGAATTATGGAGTTATTAGAGGTTTGTTAGGACCCTTTTATAACGCTGCATTAGTTGTAACCCCTGTTTCTGCTGGGTATATTTACGATGTTACAAAGTCTTATGAAATAGTTTTATATACTGGTGCTATAATTTTTTTAATATCTTCTATTTCATTTCTATACATTGGAAATCTAGCAAAAAAACTTAAAACATATGAAATTTAGTAGTTATTTAAATACTCAAAAATTAATTTTATAAACTATAATAGACTTTTAGTTAATATAAGAAAGTAGTGAATTGACAGCTTTACCTAAAAAGAAACATACAAGAGCTAGAAGAGGGAACAAAAGATCTCATAAAGGACTCTCAGCGATTAACGGTCATAGATATAATCAGGTTAAACAGGAGTTACAAGGAACAAACGTTCAGAATACCACATCTAGTACAGAATCTACTGAAGAAGCAACTCAGTCTTAATTAAGATCTCTAACTTCTTTTATCATACCTTCAATTGAATCCTTTGCATCTCCAAAAAGCATATTTGTCTTATCCAAGAAAAATAATTCATTCTGAACTCCAGAAAAGCCAGACGCCATAGAACGCTTAAGAACTATAACTGACTTTGCTTTATCGACATTCAATATAGGCATTCCATATATAGGAGAGCTTTTATCTGTTCTTGCATTAGGGTTTGTGACATCATTTGCACCAACAACAACAGCAACATCAGTTCTATCAAATTCACTATTTATTTCATCAAGATCTTTTAGTTCGTCATAGGGCACATTTGCTTCAGCCAATAACACATTCATATGTCCAGGCATTCTACCTGCAACAGGATGAATTGCATATTTTACAGTAACTCCTTTTTCTTTTAAGAGTCCTGATAATTCATTGATTTGATGTTGAGCTTGAGCTACTGCCAATCCATAACCTGGAACAAAAATTACACTTTCAGCATAACCTAAAATCATTGCTGCATCTTCAGAGGATAACGAAGTTACCGGTCTTGTTTCTTCTACTCCAGATGAGCTAGAACCATCTTCTGCTCCAAATCCTCCTAACATAACATTAAGTAGTGATCTATTCATTGCTTTTGTCATAATCCTTGTAAGAATCAAACCTGAAGCTCCCACCAATGAACCTGATATTATTAGTACTGGATTACCTAGAACAAATCCAGCTCCAGCTCCAGCAATACCAGAATATGAGTTTAGTAGGGCTACTACTACAGGCATATCGGCCCCTCCAATAGGAATAACGATTAATATACCAAGAATCAAAGAAACAGCAACTAATGCATATAAATAATTACGGTCATACATATCCGGTATACAAATTAAAATTGCTAATACTAATACAAATACTATAAGAATAATATTAATAAAATTTCTGAGAGGAATTAAGATAGGTTTTGTAGTTAATACTTCTTGTAATTTTCCAAATGCAATAAATGATCCTGTAAAAGTTACAGAACCTATTATTGTTGCAAAACATACGGAAGCTAGTACGAATATTGTTTGAGATGATCCACTTTGAAACATTAATTCGTACATTGCCACTATCGCACTTGCAGCACCTCCAAAAGCATTGAATATAGCAACAAGTTGAGGCATTGCAGTCATTTGAACATATCTAGATAATAGAATACCTATAGAGGATCCTATAATTAGTCCCAGTATTATCCATTCAAAATTAGTTTCAGTATATTTTAGTATTGTAACAACAATTGCTATTAACATAGCAACTGAAGAAAGCCTATTGCCATTTCTTGCAGTAGCTGGAGATGCTAATCTTTTTATTCCTAGAATAAACATAGATGCAGAAATCAGGTAAAGAATATTTTCTATATTTGATGATATATCTAACAAATAGCTCCCCTTATTTTTTACTCTTTTTGAACATTGCTAACATTCTATCTGTAACTAAAAATCCTCCAACAACGTTGATAGTTGCTAAAATTACACCAACAACAGAAAAAATTGTTGCTAGAGTGCTGTGAGTATTTGAAGCAATTATTATAGCTCCAACAATAACTACTCCTGATATAGCATTTGAACCAGACATCAAAGGAGTATGCAGAGTAGGAGGTACTTTTGTAATTATCTCATAACCAATGAACAACGCTAGTATGAATATAATTATTAGTGATATAAGTTCCATTTATTCCTCTATTCTCTTTTCACCATTATTGAAAACTAACATGGCGTCAATTATTTCATCTTCAAGATCAATTTTTAAAGATTTTTCACTTATTATAATCTCCAGTAGACCAAAAATATTTTTCGAGTAAACTATTGAAGCATCATATGGCATTTCTGAGGATAAATTTTTAGGCCCATGAACAATTGTTCCATTTATATCAATTGATTCGCCTAGAACAGTTGATTCGCAATTTCCTCCTGAAGGAGCAGATATGTCAATTATCACACTACCTGGTTTCATTTGCTTAACTGTTGATTCTTCAATTAAGATTGGTGCTTTTCTCCCAGGAATAGCAGCTGTTGAGATTACTGCATCCGCTTTTAAAATATACTCTTTCAGAAATTCTAATTGTGACTTTTGATTATCCTTGGTTTGCTCTTTTGCGTATCCACCTTCGGTCTCAGAATCTGCAGGAGCTTCATCAGAAATAAATTTTGCTCCTAATGATTCTATTTGTTCCCCAGCTGCTAACCTTATGTCATATCCTGTAACCTCAGCTCCTAATCTTTTTGTAGTTGCAATCGCTTGAAGACCAGCTACACCTGCTCCTAAAACAAGTATTGAAGATGGTGGAATAGTACCTGCAGCAGTCATCATTAGAGGGAGATATTTCTTAAGAGAAGTAGCTGCTAAAAGACCTGCTCTATAGCCCGCTATCGAAGCCTGAGATGATAATGCGTCAAGTTTTTGAGCTCTTGCTATTCTTGGGACAAATTCCATTGCGAAAAGAGATAAAGAATATTTTTTACAAATCTCAGAAATTTCTGGATTGGTTCTAACATCTGTAAGACTTATTATAAAGCTATTTTCCAAGAATTTAGTATTTTTTTTATAAAAAGCATTTATCGATGAAACAAGATTGACATTTTTAGAGAAATTATTGACTATTTTTGCTCCTGATTCGATGTATTCTTCATCAGAATATCCTGCTCTTATTCCAGCACTTTTTTCTACTTCTACTTCGATCCCAAGATTAATAATAGACTTAACATCCTTTGGAACTATAGAAACTCTATTTTCCGAAGGATCTTCTTCCTTTTTTACACCTAAAAATACGCTATTAGCCAAAAATTACCTCTGATAATTAATAAAAGAAAAAATTTATTATATATAGACATTATATCCATAAATTAATTTCAATATACTATTTACTAATTGATAAACTAAGGAGTAATTTTAATGTATCTAATTAGAAGGACCTATAAAACAAAACCATACGAAGCAGTCAACGTAGCCAAATTGGTTAAAGAACAAGCAGACATGTACACTTCCATAGGACATAGAAGTGAATGTAGAGTTTATTATAACAATGGAACAAATCCAGGTGACCCAAATAGAGTTTATTTAGAATGGACTGCAGAAGTTTTTGATAATCCTAGTAGAGAAGGAAATGAAATACCAAAGGAAATAATGGAGCTTGGAGCTAAATATAGACCTCTTTTAGATACAGAAAATGGAGCTTCTAATTGGATAGAATTTTGGACAATTCTAGATTAGCCACCTCTTGGATAAGTTTCATCTGAATGAAGGTCTCTAATTAGTGATTTTACTTCATTAAAATATCGAGTTTTTTCTTCTATAAGTTCAAAAGTTTCTTCAGAATCCTCTTGATCATATAAATCCATAATTTCGAGGTGTAATTTTTCAGCTAAATCACTTAATTCTGTTACCGTTAGTTTATCTAGATCTTCAGACATATTACTCATTTGAAAAAGTTTTTGTCAAATTACTTTTTTGTATTTTTTCCTGAGCCTGATTGATTTTGTTAGAAATAGTTTTTATAGCCTCTTGATCATTTATCTGTTTTGTACTCCAAGCAATAAGGACATCTATAAAGAAGTCTCCATTCAAAACAAAATTTTCTATATTTAAGTCCGAGTGAGTGTTAATATTTTTTTCATTGTGTGGATATTCTAGAATACATTTGTTGTTAGACTCATTTTCTAAATTCATTAGACCAATAAGTGTTTCATCAAAGATCTGATCACCGCTTCTTCTTATCCCCCAAAATTTAGGTTTAATATCTTTATTTATTAGAGTTTCTATACCCGAAATAATTATTTCTTTCTCTTCATGGTTTTTATTGTTTTCTAATCTAGCATTAAAATCTATATCAATAACTAGACCTTTGTTATATGAGTTACAAATTTCAATTAGGCTTAATAATCTATCTACAGCCAATTCTTCTGCTAGCTTACTTCTGTTTTTTTCAAAATATATTTTTACGCTCAATAAGTTTGGATCAAATATATTAATGATTTCAAGAGCATCCTTAGCACTAGGAATGGCTAGCCCACCTCTATTTATATGTTCAACAGCTACTGCAGTTTTTACGTTGAGGCCTTTGGATTGGAACAATAAACTTTCACAAAGATTTGGTTCTGCCCAAATATAATAGTCATTATTTGAATATGATAATTTTAAAGATTCTAGTATTAGACCTGCAGCTTTATTTGCCTGAAGTATTTCAAAAGCAGATTTTGGACGATTTTGTTCAAGGTTGCAAGATAGAACATTAGTCCTATTATCTAATGCAATAAAAAAATTACTTTGTTTATTATCAATCATTTTTTACTTAAGATTCTTATAATTTCATCGAAAGTTGTTTCAAAATAAAATGAGTTTCTTTTATTTTTTTTCATTTCTAAATGATCAGAAAATCCCTGATTTTTTACAAACGTATTTAGAGTGTACAATGAATTTGGTATGTTAAGGTCTTCGTTACCGTGTAAATATATTACAAAATTGTTGATATTCTTAAAACTTCCTTTTAGTAATTGACCAGTTGAATGAAGATAACTTGGCCCAAAAAAAATTAATACTTTTTTATTTTTTCCATAAAATGATTTAATTTGTTCTACTAGTTTTTCACTCATAATATTATCAAGATTAGAAGAAAAAATAAGAAATGACATTAAATCAGAATTACTATCTCTTAACAACTGGTAAGGATTTTTTTCTGAATATTTATCAAAGATTTTCTTATTATCATTTAATTGCTCTAATAAATTTTTAGTTCTAATTTTGGTTGATTCTACATTAGGTTGATCAAAAGGTTGAACATTAATCATTGAACAAAAAATAGAAATCGAATACATTAATTTTTGAAAAGTAAAGAAAATTTTTTCATTATACTCAATAGATATTTCAACTGAATTTTCAGATATCTTGTTTTTGTTAGTAAACTTTATCATCGAAGAAATATTTGAAGATTTTATTGGCAATAATCCTTTTTCTTCCTTCCCAGCAGATTCAGAAATCAATTGTTCTAGCCAGTCATAAACAAAATCCTTTTGATTTTTTGGTGTTATAGATACTATTTCTTTATTATTTATATAATTTGTGTATAGCATTGCAGCAATACGAATTGCAGGATTGTTTTTATCATTGATTCTGCATTCTTTATTAGCTTTATTTATTTCATTTGCGATTGCTTCTAAACTAAATCCTGCCAAATAAAAAGGTAATACACCTAGGTGAGTACTTATGCTATATCTTCCCCCTATATTTCTTGGAGTTTTTAGATGCCTTGAATATTCTATTTCTTTTATTTCATCAGTTATGTAAAATTTATCTTTTTTATTTTCAGCTATAAGATTTTCCAACAATTTTGTTTCGATTGTTTCATTTGATTTTGAGCAAACAAATACAACAGTAGAAGACTTCTTTGCATCTTCCCTTAATTTTTTTATTTTACTGATATCAAAACTGTCAATATAAGAGATTTGTTTTGGGTTAATGTAAGATGCTATTCTTGCCATACTAATAGCCCCTCCCATACCTATAAAAATATATCTTTTAAATTTCTTCAGACTTTTATATTCTTGAGTTTCTTTATAATTTAAGTCTTTAGTCCACCCTAATGGAATTTCCTGACAATTACTAAAATCTCCTAAAGGAAAAGATTCTTTTTTAGGTGAAACTAATTTACTAATTATATTTTGATCAAGTATTTGATCTAAATATTTTTCAAAACTCATTTTTTTATTAATTTAGAAACTTTTTGGTCAATTGTATCTAAAACAGATTTGTATGAATCTTGAAAAAGATTAATTCCATTTTTCAAAAGTGATTCTGTAACTTTTTGAAAATCAAAATAATCTTTAGATTCCCTATAAAGTTTATTAAAATTTTTAGATAAATTAGATTCCGAAGTAAAATTTAAATCTGATTTTAATAAATAATCAATTGTTTCAAGTGGTAGTGTGTTAACTGTATTTTCAAAAGGGAGGTTTATTGAGTAGTAATCTTGCTCTAAGTCTTTTGCTTTAACACTTGTTGATGCCCAAAGTAATTTTTGAAAATTATCGCCCATACTATTCTTTATTTCTAGGAATAAAGAATAAGCTTTATAAGCGTTTATTATGGCCATTTTATGGAATAATTTATTATTATTATCAATTATCTGATCAACCGCTGTATCAATTCTACTTATAAAAAATGAGGCAACAGATTTAGAGTTTACATTTTTATTTTTAGATTCCACGAAAGCTTCTAGAGTTTTTTTGTAACTATCAAAAGAAAATAATAAGGTTACGTTAACATTGATTCCTTCTTCTAATAATTGTTTAGTTGCCATTATTCCTTCTTTTGTTCCGGGAATTTTTATCATTAAGTTTTTTCTATCTACTTTCTCCCATAGTCTCTTGGCTTCAATAATTGTTTTTTCAAAATCATTAGCTAGAAAAGGATCTACTTCTAAGGAAACAAATCCATCCATATGGTTATTTTTTTCGAAAACTTCATCTAACAAATCCGCTGCATTTCTTATGTCATCAGTTGCAATATTTTCAAAAATATCTTTAGAATTATTATTATTTTTTGATAACTCTACTATTTTTTTGTCATATGAATCACTTGAACCTATTGCCTTTTCAAATATGGAAGGGTTACTTGTTACTCCTGTTATACCTTTATTTATTAAATTCTTGAGATCTCCAGTTTCAATCATCTGTTTACTTAATGAATCTAACCAGATAGATTGTCCCTTGTTGGATAATTTATTTATATTTGTCATTTTATGAGAGGTTTTCTTTCTCTATTTGATCTAATTTTTCTTTTCTTCTCACGAATCTTTCCTCTGATACGAATCGTGAATTTATAAATTCTGAGACTATTTCTTTTGCTAATGCATCTCCAACAATCCTACCTCCAAGACAAATAACATTCATATCATCGTGTTCTACTCCTTGAGCAGCTGAGTAAGTATCATGACAAATAGCAGCTCTAACATCCTTAAATTTATTAGCTACTACAGAGGCTCCTACACCTGAACCACAAAGTACTATGCCTTTTTCATATGCTTTACTGCTTATAGCTTCGGCTACTAACTTGGTTGTGTCAGGATAATCATCGGAAGGGTCCATTTCTTTTTCACCTAGATCTTCAATGTCAAATCCTAGAGATTTGACATGTTCAATAATAATATTCTTTAAATCGAATCCACCGTGATCTGCACTTATACAAATTTTCATTAAATCTAACTTATAATTAATTTTGCTTTTTCAAATATTCTATCACTAGAAAATCCAAATGAATCAATTAGTTCTTTTCCTGGACCAGACGCTCCATAAGATTCGATAGAGATAATATTTGTGCTACTGTTCGTAAATTTTTGCCAGCCTAATCCTACCCCTGCTTCAACTGAAATTATATGTTCAGTATCAGACGGTATTATCTCATTTTGAAATTGATTAGATTGTTCTTCAAAAAGATCCCAACATGGCATTGAAACAACTCTAATCTTATGAGAATCACCAAATTTTTTTGCAGCCTGAATTGTTTCTGAGACCTCTGATCCTGTGGATATAAAAATAACATCAGGTTTTTCACTTGAGTTTTGGTAACAAATGTATGCTCCTTTTGAAAATTGATCAAAATCTAATTTGTTTTCAGTCAGTGCTTCTAAATCAGGTAAAGCTTGCCTAGATAGTACGATAGCTGTAGGTTTATCAACAGTTTTTATTGCACTAACCCAAGACATTAATGTTTCTTTCTTATCTGCTGGCCTAAAAACATTTAGGTTAGGAATAGTTCTTAAGCTCATCAATTGTGAAATTGGTTGATGTGTTGGGCCATCCTCTCCAAGTCCTATTGAGTCATGAGTAAAAATAAATATAGTATTCAATTTGGAAAGAGCACTTAGCCTTATTGAAGCTCTCATATAATCAGCAAAAACTAGAAATGTTCCTCCAAAAACTCTAAAATTACCATGAGCTGATATTCCATTCATCACACCACCCATACCATGTTCTCTTACTCCAAACTTTATATTTCTTCCAGTTGGAATATTTTTTGAAAAATTTTCTGAGTTCTTAATCTCTGTATTTGTTGAGCCTGTCAAATCTGCGGATCCTCCAATTAAATTAGGAATATAATCAGTCAAAAGATTTATTGAAACACCTGATGAAGCTCTCGTTGCCTCAGGTTCATTAATCTCTGAGGCTTTTTTTAAGATTTCTTTGTCCCAATCTGAGCTTAGTTTATTATTAAGGATTTTATCGAGTTCATCATATTTTTTTGAATTACTATTTTTATAACTTTCACATAGTTGTGTCCATTTTTCTTCTTCTAAAATTCCTGATTCTACGCATTCAAGCATGTGTTTTTTTACATCTTCAGGTATCTCAAATTCAGAGTAGTTCCAATTCAAATTTTCTTTTGCTAGTTTTGTTTCATCTTGACCAAGTGGTTCACCATGAGCTGATTCACTTCCTGCTTTATTAGGAGATCCATATCCAATTGTTGTATTTGCAATTATGAGACTTGGTTGGTTTATATTATTCTTTGCATTTAAGATTGTTTCCTCTAATAAGTTTATGTCTAACCCATCAATATTTTCAAAGACTTCCCAACCATAAGCTTTGAACCTTTGAGAAACATTTTCTGTAAATGCTAGCTCGTTGCTTCCATCAATAGAAATACCATTAGAATCATAAACGTATACAATTTTTCCTAAACCTAATGTTCCAGCTAATGAAGCCGCTTCAGAAGCAATCCCTTCTTGTAAATCTCCATCTCCAACTATTCCATAAATATTATGATTTATAACATTATCATACTTTGAAGAAAGTAATTTTTCAGATATAGCCATTCCTACACCATTGGCGAAACCTTGTCCCAATGGACCTGTTGTTACTTCAATTCCTAGATTCACATCTCTTTCAGGATGACCTGGAGTTTTAGATCCAAGTTGTCTGAATTTTTTTAAGTCTTCTATTGAAAAATCATATCCTGTTAGACATAAAACGGAGTAAAGCAGAGCAGAGGCATGTCCAATGGATAATATAAATCTATCTCTATTTTGAAAATTAGGATTTTTAGGATTATGGGTCATTATTTTTTTGAATAATGTGTATGCAATTGGAGCTGCACCCATTGGTGCCCCTGGATGTCCAGAATTTGCTTTGTTTACCTGATCAACGGATAGGAATCTGAGAGTATTAATTGTTTTTTCTTCAATATTCATTGATTTATATCGGTTCATTCCCACTTGTTTCCATTTTTATTTTATACATAGATTTATCTGAAGCTATATATAATTCACTAAAATTTTCACCTCCAAAGCATAGATTTGCAGTTCTTTGCTCAGGAATTTGAATTTTAGCAATCAATTTACCTTTTGGAGAAAAAATTTGTACCCCGTCCCAAGCAGATGATAATAGATTACCATTACAATCTACTTTTATTCCATCAGGTTTGCCTGGTCTTGGTGTTGCAAAAATCCTTTTGTTGCTTATCTTATTGTTTTCAACATCGAAAGCAAATATATTTCCAGTTTCACCAGTATCTGTAATGTAGATAATTTTTTCATCGGGGGAAAAAGCTATACCATTCGGGGCATCTATTTCGCTTGTAAGCAATTCTACCTCACCATTTTTATTAACTAAATAGACACCATTAAAAATAGTCTCAGATCTTGCTTCGTGTCCTTCATGATTGCTCAAAATTCCGTATTGTGGATCAGTAAACCATATTGTACCGTCAGATTTGCAAACAAGATCGTTTGGAGAATTATAACGCATTCCGTCATATTTATTTGTGATTATATCTACATTCCCATCTTTATCTGTTCTGCTAACTGCTCTTCTACCATGTTCTGCTGTAATCATAAAACCGTCTAAGTCAACACTGTTTCCATTAGAAAAATTTGATGGATATCTGTAAACCCCTGTTGAATTATCAGATAAATGGTAATACAGCATCCTATTATAGGGAATATCTGACCAGACTATTATATTTTTTTCTTTAAGAAATATGGGCCCTTCTGCCCATAAGCATCCCTCATAAATTTTAGATATCTTTATATCTTTAGGAAAAAGATGATTTGCATCATCAAAAATAATTTCTACACCTTTTATTAATTCATTAGGTTCTCTAAATATTTTTACCATTATCTTTTTTTTGCTAATCTTTTTTTTCTAATATCAGATGAGACCAATGAGATCTGCTCAACTAAATTATTATTTGATAATCTTGAAGCTATTTTTTCTGTAAAAATAGAATCTGATGATAATGATTCTGTTTTTGAATTATAGGATTTGATTTTGTCGTAAAATACGCTGGAATTTATAACAGTATGTTTTAAGTTATCCTGCCTGTATGTGATCAAATTGTAAATTATTTCGTCTGACCATTTAGTATTATTATGTCCCCATAAATCATCAAGAAAAAGGTAATCTACTTCTTTACATAAATCATACACATATCCTTTCCCTTGATTAGATCTGACATAATCTCTTACATTATCAATTAGTTCGGATGAAGAAATATAAAAAATATTTTTATTTTTTTTATAAATTTCGTTTGCGATTGCAGCAGTCAGATAGCTTTTCCCTGAACCTGTACCTCCATGAATGTATAACCATGTAGGGTTAGGATTTTCTACAAATTCTTTAGACTTAAGTAGCGCCATTTCAATTGAATCAAATGTAATCTTTTCTTCACGAGTTAGTTCTTTATTTTGCTTCCTTGGTTGCTTTCTTAATTTAGCATTATCAAATACTTTTGGAATACCATTGCTTTGATGTGTTGAATCTTTAGAGTCTAAATGTATTGATTGAACAAGATTTGGATCTGAAAATCTAGATTTAGTTCTTTCATCAAAATCTGACAAGTTTTTATTAATTATTACTACTGTTGGTAATTTTCTTGTATATCTATAAGTGAAAAGATGATCTATTTTTTCCTCAATCCACTCCGAGTATTTTTGGTTTCCATAGTCATCAATAATAATGAATGGATAATCAATAATTTCATTGAAATTTTCTTCTTCTGAATTAGCTGATGAATTAGTTATAATATCTATTATTTCTTGGATAGATTTGTAAATAACGGTATTTTCATTTTTTATACAACTTATTGCAATTCCTACTGCTAGATGAGTTTTCCCTGTTCCCGGTTCTCCGCTAATTAACAACCATCCCATTGGATTTTTTGAATAATCTTCTGCAATTCTTAAATTTTTTCTAAGATTTTTAGGATCTGCTTTTCCTACTCTGCCATCTATTTGAAATTTTCTTAGATCATACTCCAAAAGCTGACTTAAACCAGCATGCATCAGCTTGATATTAGTTTCAGCTTCATCTGTATTATTTTGTTGACAAGAAGAACATGGTACAGTTTGTTTATTGACAATTATCCATCTTGCTGAATCACAAGTTTTACATTCAACATAATCTGATTGGTTTGCAAATTCGTCATAATAATTTGCTGAAAATTTTCTCTTATTTAAAATTTCTTTTAAGCTTTCCAAAATTAGTTCTCTTGCGTGGTAAGTTGATTATTTCTTACAGAATCTATCGATACAAATCTTCCAATTGAATCATCAACGGCTAAAGGGATCGTATCAGTAGGTCCATTTCTATGTTTTGCAACTATAATTTCTGCTTGGCCTTCAGGATAAGGCACTCCAGGGTTATTCTTTAGCCAATCTTCTTTAGTTATAAATTTTTCTTCTCTATGAATGAACATTACTACATCTGCGTCTTGCTCAATTGATCCAGATTCTCTCAAATCTGAAAGTAGAGGTCTATGTGATTGTCTATGCTCAATAGCTCTTGAGAGTTGA
Source organism: Chloroflexota bacterium (assembly GCA_002719425.1). Next base: position 1,142 of record PBHA01000019.1, on the reverse strand, counting down.
GAGATTGCAAGAACAGGTACTTTTAGATCTCTAGCCATCGCTTTTACTTGTCTAGAAATTTCAGAAACCTCCTGAGCTCTGTTTGTTTCTCTTGATCCCTTATTATTACTCAATAATTGCATATAGTCTAAAATAATAAAATCTAATCCATATTCAAGTTGTAACCTTCTGGCCTTCCCACGCATCTCAGCAACACTTTGAATTGGTGAATCATCAATAAAAATTGAAAGATCAGAAAGTTTACCAATGGCATCAATTAGTCTATTTTCCTGTGAAGTGCTAAGTCTCATCATTCTTAACGAATGCATATTTATCCTCGCTTGCGTTGCAAGCATTCTTGTAGCGATTTGTTCTCTTCCCATTTCCAAAGAATAAATTGCAACTTTATGATCATTCATGGCCGAGTTTATTGCAAGGTTTAATGCGAACATTGATTTACCAACAGAAGGTCTAGCTGCTAAAACAAGCATATCAGATCTTTGCAGTCCTCCAAGAAGTTCATCTAACATCTTAAATCCTGAGCCTATTGGAGCATTTTCACCATCATTTATTTCACTAGATGAAGTTTCTAGAAAAGGTGTTAATGTTTCTCTGAGAGGAACAAAATCTCTACTAGGTTGATCATTTCTAATTCCATAGATTATATCTTCTGCCTTGGATAATGAAGTTTCTACATCTGGATCATTTTCAAATCCAATATCTGAAATGTTTTCAGCAGCATTGATAAGAGTTCTCATAGTTGCAGTTCTTCTAACTAGATTTGCGTAATGTTTTATATGAATAGAAGTTGGTACTACATCTACAACTTTTGCTAAGTAAGCTCTTCCACCAACTTCTTCAAGTTTTTCTTGTGTTTCTAGTTCATGTGCAATAGTTATCTGATTAATTGGCTCCTGACGATTAAATAAATCTCTGGCAATCTCAAAAATAATTTTATTTGGTTCTAGATAAAAATGTTCTGGTTCAAGAAATGATGCAATTTTTGTAAAAGACATTCCATCAAGTAAAAGAGACCCAATTACCGATTCTTCTGCAGATATATCATGAGGAAATAATTTATCAGATAACACCATTAAGATTCCAAAATTTTTCTAATTATTGGAATTATTATCTTCATTTTCTTCATTTTCAGAAGAGCTTTT
>PBHA01000018.1 GCA_002719425.1 Chloroflexota bacterium | reverse complement strand
TGTAGAGTTGAAGATTTATTTATTTATGAAGGTGATAGACTAAGAAAGCTTATACCCGGAATAAATACAGCTGCTCTACCTATAGGAGATCTAGCAACTCCTACAGGGTTAGCTATTGTCGGTATTATGATAACCCTTTTCTTTTCAACACTTCAAATGATTAGAGGTAAATAATTATCATATGAAAATTTTTAAAAGAAAAATCTATTCAGAAAAAAAAGTAATTACAGATAAAAACTTAGAAAATTATAAATCACGAAAAGATAAATTAAATTTTCTAAATAACGTTTTTGAATCTGAGGATGAAACAGACGTATTTTTAGGATAATTATAGAAAAGAGGTTTTTATGAATACAAAAACAGCAAATTTTACTAACTCAATTTCCTTGATTCTTATGGGGATTTGGGGATTTATTGATGTGTCTTCAGTTACAGCTTTAATCCCATCAATATTCGGTGTACTTATTTTCATTTGTTATTTTCTTTCAAGAAAAAATCAAAAACTAAATTTGATATTTGCTCACATAGCTGTTTTGCTAACAATCCTTATATTAATTGCTCTTGTAGGCACAAGGCTTCCTAAATCATTAGATGAAGGAGGCTTAGGTCTTATAAGGCTGATAATTATGATTTCTACGTGTTCTTTTGCTCTGATAATATTTATTAAGAGCTTTATAGAATCAAGAAAAAGTTAGTAAAAATATACAATCTAATTAATATTAGAATAGCTAGAAAAAGAATTAGCCTAGGCGATGAAAAAATATATTTCTAATTTAAATCAAGAAATTTATAGAAATATTGATAGATATGCTGGTTGGCCTGCAAATTATGGAATCTGGAAATGGGAAAATGAAATCGTGCTAATTTTTACTTCAGGATATCCTAATATTGAAGGTGGGTTTCATGCACGAGATAGGTCTAAGCCACTAGTAACAATGCAAGCAAGAAGTCTTGATAATGGAATAACCTGGTCTGTATCTAAATGTCCTATTCCTTATGGAGTAGGTTTAGGAGCTTACGAGCATATGAATCAAGATGTAATAGATTCTCTAGAAGAAATTTGTTTTGAAGAACCTAAAAGCTTTGATTTTAACAATAAAGATTTTGCTGTTATGTGTGGAAAAACAGGTCTTTCTAAAGGAGCAGAATCTTGGTATTACATATCAAAAGATAGATGCAAAAATTGGAATGGACCGTATAAAATACCTATGTTTAATCAGTCAGGTATAGCAGCTAGAACAGATTGGCTTATTCAAGATAATAAAACGGCGATAATAATGCTTACTGCAACAAAAACTAATGGTAAAGAAGGTAGAGTTTTTTCATGTATAACAAAAGATGGAGGAAAAACATTAGAATTCTTATCTTGGATAAATGAATTTCCTGAAGGTTACGACATTATGCCTTCAAGCATCCAACTAAAAAACGGAAATATTTTAACAGCTATTAGAAGCAAGGGTTCTAAGGTAGAAAATTGCTGGATTGATCTTTTCATATCTAAGAATAATGGCTTATCTTGGAAATACTTGAGCAGACCCGTTGATTCAACAGGAAAAGGGGGGAATCCTGGTTCTCTTGTTCAATTAGATGACGGTAGACTTGTAATTACTTATGGTTCACGGAAGACCCCTTACGGTATTTATGCGGTGATCTCTGAAAATGAAGGTAATCATTGGAGTAAACCTATTTGCTTGCGTAAAAGTAGCGGTAATCATGATATTGGATATACAAGATCAGTTTTGAGGGATGATGGCAAACTGATAACTGCTTACTATATAAATGACGATCCAAATGGAGAACGTTTTATAGAATCAACAATTACTGAATTTTAAGGTATTAATTATGTCAAAACGTCCAAACATACTATTTATAATGGCTGATCAAATGAAAGCATCAATATTAAGAATTTATTCTGAAATTGGGGTAGAGTGCCCTCAAATTGAAAAACTAGCTGAAGAAGGAATAAAATTTGAAAATGCAATAACACCTTCACCTTTATGTGTTCCTGCAAGAACATCAATCATGACAGGAAAATATCCTCATAATACAGGTTGTAGAAGAAACGAAACCCTTCTTCCTGAAGGTGAATTTCATGCTTTCAAAGTATGGAAAAAAGCAGGCTATACAACTGGGTTGATCGGGAAAAACCATTGCTATGTCAATCAATCAGATCTTGATCTTTTTGATGTAAGGTTAGAAATTAGTCACCAAGGCTTGCCTAAGGGTGATTATGTAGGAGCAAATGTTGGCAATACAGGAATGGATTGGATTAAAGATGAAAATATAATTAATGAAGCTAATAAAAACAGATTAGAAATGTCTAAAACGAAAAAAAAGATATGTTATTCTTCTTCAAATAATGATGAGAGTACATTTTCAACTTCACTGATTGCAAATCAAAGTATTGAATTCTTAGAGAAGCACGCTCAAGGATCTTTTTCAAGAGAAAATAATCCATTTGCTCTTTGGGTCTCATTTCCTGACCCCCATGAACCCTATGAAGCCCCTAAAAGATACGTAGAAATGTTCCCAAAAGAAAACGTAAAACTGCCTCCTCAAAAAAGAGGAGAATTTGATGACGAATCATCCCCTGAAAGAAACAAAATTCTATACGAGATAATGGGACATAAAGATGAACCAGAAGATGAAATCCGATCTCAAATAAGTATCTATCAAGCAATGTGTAAGTTTATAGATGATGAGATAAAAAAGATAATTGATAAATTAGAAGAATTAAATTTAAAAGAGGATACGATAATAGTCTTTACATCTGACCATGGAGATTTCATGGGCGAACACGGAATGTTTGTAAAAGGAGGTGTTTTCTACGATTGTTTAGTAAAAGTACCCTTAATTATATCTTGGAATAAAGGTCAATTCCCTATTGGAGAAGTTGAAGAAAAAGTGGTAAGTACCATTGATATAATTCCAACTATTTTTTACCTTCAAGGGCTTGGAAATTTTTCAGATATAGGAAAAGCATGGAAATCAGAAAAAAAAGATGACAAAAATTTCTTGTCAGATAAAGATATGAGATCGATGCATGGAAGTTTACTGCCAAAAATAACAAAAAATCCTTCAAAAAATATAGCTTTTTCAGAATATGGAGCAGGAGGACCAAGCTTTAGATTAAAAGATTTAGAAAAATTTAAGAAACCTTTTGGATATAAAACTCTACTACAAACACTTTGGGCTAGAGAAGCAGAAGGAAGAAGAAAAATGGTCAGAACGGATAAATGGAAATATATTACTGATAATTCAGGAGATATTGATGAATTATATGATCTAACTAACGATCCTTGGGAACTAAAAAATCTAGCTGCCAAAAGTAAATATTCTTCTGTAATTAATGAGATGAAAAACCTTCTTCTTAATTGGATGATTGAAACAGAGGACAAAACACCTGTCGAGTTACCGAATAAAGTAGGAAGAGAGTTTGATTTTAGCTAAGTTAGTCAAATTTATATAACTTTTTTTTATTAAACGATTTTTTTTATTTCTAATATATAAAATTATATGTATGTCTACAAATAATGATATTTCCATTTATTGGATTAGAAATGATCTTAGAATTTCAGATAATCTTGCTCTGTTAAAATCTAGTGAATTCAACAATGTTATACCTATCTTCATACTTGATAATGTAAATTCAGAAGAGAATAATTTGGGAGGTGCTAGCAGGTGGTGGCTACATAATTCATTAAAAAAATTAAATTCTAAATTTGATAATAAGATATCTTTTTATAAAGGAGATCCTATACAAATATTCAAAGATATTGAAAAAAAACTCGAATTAAATGCTGTCTTTTGGAACAGGAGTTATGAACCATGGAGTATAGAGAGAGACAAGAAGATTAAAAAATATCTGACTGATAAAAATATAAAAGTTTACTCATATAACTCATCTTTATTATGGGAACCAACTGAAATCTTAAAATCAGACAAAACACCATATAAAGTTTTTACACCATTTTACAGAAAGGGGTGTCTCGTTCATTCAGAGCCAAGACTGCCGAGAGAAAATGCAAATTTAAATCATCTAATAAAAGATGAAAATAATTCAAAGAGCATAAATTCTTTAGGCTTATTAGATAAATTTAACTGGTACGAAAACTTTGATAATCATTGGAATGTTGGTGAAGAGGGAGCTTTAGAAAAATTACAATTATTTTTGAGTGATGGTTTAGATGGTTATAAAAATGGGAGAAACTTCCCTATTAAACAAAATGTTTCTCAACTTTCACCACATCTGCATTTCGGTGAAATATCCCCTAATAAAGTTTGGTATGAGTCAAACAAATATAAGGATATATATTCAGAAAAAGATGTAAGTCATTTTCAAAGTGAACTGGCCTGGAGAGAGTTTTCTTATTACCTTCTATTCCATTTTCCTCATATCATAAATGAAAATCTTCAAAGTAAATTTGATAACTTTGAATGGGATAATAATTTACAAAATTTAGAAAGATGGAAAAAAGGAGAAACCGGATACCCAATTATTGATGCAGGCATGCGAGAGTTATGGAACACAGGTTATATGCACAATAGGGTAAGAATGATCGTTGGTTCATTTTTAGTAAAAAACTTACTTTTACATTGGAAATCAGGAGAAAGATGGTTTTGGGACTGTTTAGTTGATGCTGATTTAGCCTCAAATACAGCAAGTTGGCAGTGGGTTGCTGGAACTGGTGCAGATGCAGCTCCATATTTTAGAATTTTTAATCCAGTAACTCAAGGTGTCAAATTTGATCCCCAAGGGGAATATATTAAAAAGCATGTGCCAGAACTAAAAGACTTAGATATCAAATATCTTTACAGTCCATGGGAAGCTTCAACTCAAGAGCTTGAAAAGGCTAATATTTTTTTAGGTCAAAATTATCCTCATCCAATCATTGATCTCAAAGACTCAAGGAATAAAGCCCTTGAAAATTTCTCTAATTTATAAAATTATTAATAAAGTAATGATTAATAAAATTTATCTCTTATCAATAGTTTACGCTCTTGTCATTGGTAGTTTTTTTGGCCTTTGGTTAAATCTTGGGCTTTTTTGGGGTGTTTTAATAGGAATAATTACTTTAGTTCTTACAATTTATTCTGAAAAAATAAGACAAAAGAATAAAAGAAACGAATAATTTTAGAAATGATAAAAAAAGAAACTCAAAATTCATTTATAAATCTACTTTTTTCATATTTGTTAGCAATACTAACAGGTTCATTATTAGGAATGTTTCTCTGTAAAATTCTATAGAGAAAATATAAAATTACATTGTGCTATTATTTCAATGTAATACATTAATCTTATGAACGATACAAATCTTGAAATTCACCTAGGTGACAACTTAAAAATACTAAAAAAATTCGATGATAAATCTATTGATTTAATTTATATTGACCCTCCATTTAATACAGGAAAAGTTCAATCGAGAACTAGAATTAAGACTACTAGATCTGAAGATGGTGACAGGGTTGGCTTCAAAGGACAAACTTACAAAACAGAAATACTTGGAAAGCAAAGCTATAAGGATATTTTTGATGATTATATAGAATTTCTAAGAGAGCGAATAATTGAGGCAAAAAGAATTTTGAAATCTAATGGGAGCTTCTTTTTACATCTTGACTACAGAGAAATACACTACGCAAAAGTAATGTGTGACGAAATATTTGGGCGTGAGTCCTTCATAAATGAAATAATTTGGTCCTATGATTATGGGGCAAGAAGTAAAAGTAAATGGTCAACAAAACACGATAACATACTATGGTATGCAATAAATCCCAATAATTATACTTTCAATTATGATGAAATTGATAGGATACCATATCTTGCTCCTAGCTTAGTTGGTCCTGAAAAAGCTGCAAAAGGAAAAACACCAACAGATTCTTGGTGGCACACAATAGTCAGTCCAAATAGTAAAGAGAAAACAGGATACCCTACTCAAAAACCTATGGGAGTATTAAATAGAATTATCAAAGTTCATTCAAACAAAAATGATAAAATCTTAGATTTTTTTGCAGGTGCAGGGACAACAGGAGAGGCTGCAATCCAAAATAAAAGAAATGCAATCCTAATTGATAATTATGATCAGGCCGTAGAAATAATGAAAAAGCGTTTCGAATATTATAAAAACACAAAATTTTTTACCCACTAGTCTAAAAATGGAAAATAACAAAAAACATCCTTATATTAACGTTGTTGTAATTGGAGCAGGCATAGCAGGATTATGTACTAGCTACTATCTTAAAAAGAAAAAAATTGATCATATAGTTATTGAAAGAGGTGAGATTGCAAACACTTGGAATAATGAAAGATGGGACAATTTTTATCTAGTTAACCCCAACTGGGCAATGAAAATACCTGAATTTGGATTTTATTCTGATCATTTTCCTTCAAAAAATCCAGATGGCTTTCTCAATAAATCTGAAGTGGTAAGTTACATAAAGGATTTTGGAAATTTTATAGGTTCAAAAATTTATGTAAACGAAAATGTAGAAAATATTTCTAAGGATGAAAATAATTACATTATAACCACATCAAAAAGAAAAATTTCTTCTAAAAATATTGTTATAGCAAGTGGTGCTTTCGGGAATGCTCATATTCCAGAAATGCACAAAATGTTAGATAGAAATAGTTTCCAAATACATTCCTCAAAATATAAAAATTCAAATGAATTACCTGATGGTGACGTAATAGTAGTTGGATCTGGGCAATCGGGAGCACAGATAGCAGAAGATTTGCTTGACTCTGGAAAAAGAGTTTGGCTAGCAGTAAGTAAATGTGGCAGAAGGCCTCGGCGATACAGAGGAAAGGACTCTTCGTGGTGGAATTATAAAATGGGATCTTTTGATAAAACTGTAAAAGATGTACCTTTTGAGGAGAGATGGTCTTGTAGCTCTCATACCTCGGGAAGTAGAGGGGGTCATGATATAAACTTGCTAAATTTATATGAAAAAGGATTAAGTTTATGTGGGTCAATAAAAGATTGTAAGGATAATTTTGTATATATGAATAATGATTTATACAAAAATATAAAATTTTCAGATGAATATGCCCTTAACTGGGCTAAAAATGTAGATAAATATATAAAAAATAAAAAATTAGTCGCTCCAAAAGAAGAAATTCTAGCTGACCCAAGAATAAAAAAAACAAGTTTACAGTCTATAACAAAATTAGATATTTCAAAGAACAAAACAAGTATAATCTGGGCAACCGGTTTCAGGTATAATTTTGATTGGATTGATCTAGATATAACTGATGAGAACAATCACCCAATACAAAATAGAGGAATAACAAAATACGCTGGTCTTTATTTTATGGGACTACAATGGATGTATTCATCAAAATCAGCTCAATTTATAGGGGTTTCAGAAGATGCAAAATATATAGTAGAAGAAATAGAAAAAAAATTATGAATTTTTACAAAATAAATTTATTTGTCAGTTTTATAAGCCTAATAGTAGTCACTATTTATTTAATTTTTTTCTCCGAGATTAATACTTCTGTAATAATACCAGGAGTTTTATTTTTATTAGTTTTGTTGATTATGACTATTCTTCTAAAAGTAAAATCAAAATAATGTTTTTTTATCATCGAAAAAGATTAGAATATAAGCTATGGAAATAGAACTCTGTAAAAATGATTTTTGTAAGTGTAATCCATGCAAATGTATAGATTGTGACTGTTCCGAAATTCTAAGTAATAAATGTAATGAAACTTATATTTAAGACTTGAATTCTTATATATAAATAATTCAGTGAAAAGGAGATATAATGCCAGTTGATAAATTAATAGTAGGTCCAATGGTAGCTGTTGCAACACCATTTAATGATGACTTTTCAATAGACTACAAGGCTTTCGAATCAAACTTAAAATTTATGACAAGCAAGGGCCTAAAAAATGGGAATTCAACATTGCTTATAGGAGGAGCCGGAGGAGAGCATCCTGTGCTAAATGTTGAAGAAAGAATAAAACTGATGAAAGTAGCTGTTGAATCAGTCGATGGGAAAATCCCTGTTTTAACTTCAATCCAGCATACTGACTGGAGGGAAATTATAAAAATGGCTAAAGAAGCTTCAGGGAGCGGAATATATGGATGTCAGCTTGGACCAACTTACTATTACATGCCAACCAAACAGGATGTAATTGATTTATTTGAAAGAGTAGCTGATGAATCAGATGTAAACATAATGATTTATCATACATGGTGGGATGGATTTGTAATGGATTTTGAATTACTAGATCATTTGGTAGAAATACCAAATATTAATTCAATTAAATGGAGCCACGCAGATATAAAACTTTTTAGAGATGGTCTAGAAAGGTACTCAAGTGAAGTAAACATGATAGATAACTCAGGAAATCATATTTTAAGTAATATTTATGGAGCATCTGGATTTATTACTCATCTTAGTAGCTTCTGGCCTGAATACCCAAACATGATTTGGGAATCCTTGAAAGAAAAGGACTTCGAAAGAGCTAAAACTCTACTAGCAGGATTTAAGTCTGATTGGATGAAATGGGTAGGAAAAGTTGTACAAGAAACTGGAGGAGAAGGCCCATTTATTAAGGTGGCAATGGAACTAATAGGCTTAAAATCTGGGCCACCTAGACCACCATCAAAAAAACCTTCAGACAAACTAATAAAAGAACTAGATTTAATTTTGAAAAAATATAATGTCCCTAGATACGAATAAAAAATAATATAATGTGGATATGGATAAAGAAAATCTAGAAGAATATAGAAACAACTTAAGGCATTCAGCAGCTCACCTGTTAGCTGAAGCTGTATTAAAGTTATACCCAAGTGCCAAAATCACCTTAGGACCACCAATCACAGATGGATTTTATTATGATTTTGATATAGATATTACATTCTCTCCACAAGATCTTGTTGCAATTGAAAGAGAAATGAAAAGATCTGTTAAAAGAAACTCTAAATTCGAACGTAATGAACTTTCTAGGACTGAGGCTTTAGAGAAATATAAAGATAACCCTTACAAAATAGAAATAATAAACTCAATGTCTGAAGAAGAAATAATCACTGAGTATAGTCATTCTGATGGTAAGTTTAAGGATTTATGTAGAGGTGGGCACACAGAAAAAACAGGAGAAATAAAAGCTCTAAAACTTTTATCTACAGCTGGTGCATATTGGAGAGGTGATGAAAATAATAAAATGCTTCAAAGAATATACGGAACAGCGTGGGAAAGTGAAGAGCTACAAAAAGATTATCTAGAAAAGAGACAAAAAGCTATTGAAAGCGACCACAGAAAATTGGGAACATCCTTAGACCTGTTTTTTTTAGATCCAATTAGCCCTGCAAATCCTTTTTTCTTACCAAACGGAGCATTTATCTATAACAAATTGATAGAATTTGTTAGAAATTTATATGACAAATATGGCTATCAGGAAGTTATAACTCCACAACTTTTTTCAACAGACCTTTGGAAAACCTCAGGGCATTATGATTTTTACTTAGACAATATGTATATGATGGAAATAGATGAAAACGAAGTTGGTGTCAAACCAATGAACTGTCCAGCACATGCTGTTATTTATAAATCTACACTCAGGTCTTATAGAGATTTACCCCTAAGATTAGCTGATTTTGGAAGACTTCATAGATACGAAAGGTCTGGAGTTACACATGGTTTAACCAGAGTGAGATCTTTTTCTCAAGATGATGCTCATATTTTCTGCTCTGCTAAAGACGCTGGTGTTGAAATAAATAACTTCCTTGAAATGTTACGAGAAAGTTATTCAGCCTTTGGGTTTGATAAGCCAAGGATGACACTCTCACTAAGACCTGAAAAAAGAGCCGGAAGTGATGAAATGTGGGATATAGCTGAAGAACAACTAAGAACTGTTATTAGTGAATTTGATTCAAATTTTGAAGAAGTTGAAGGAGAAGGCGCTTTTTATGGGCCAAAAATAGATATTTTTATTCCCGATGTGATGGGTAGAGAATGGCAGTTAGGAACAGCCCAAATGGATTTTTCTCTGCCTGAAAGATTTAAATTAGATTTTATAAACTCTGATGGAGAAAAGGAAAGACCAGTAGTTATTCATAGAGCTATGCTTGGTTCGATTGAAAGATTTATAGGTATTCTTCTGGAACATTCTGGTGGAGATCTTCCTTTTTGGTTAGTACCAAATCAGGTTAACATAATACCAATTTCTGACAAACATCTTAGTTACTCTGAAGATTTAATGAATGAACTAACTAGTCTTGGATACAGGGCTTATTTAGATGATACAAATGAAAGACTTGGTCAAAAAATTAGAAATAGCGAAATGAAAAAAATACCAGTAATGATCATAGTAGGAGACAAGGAAATAGATTCTAAAACGGTATCTGTAAGAACTAGATCTCTAGGAGATTTAGGTAGCCTCAGCAAAGATGAACTTATAGAAAAATTAATTTCGTTATAAAATAATTTTTTTTTTTACCTATTATTCGGTATCATATAACCAAATAAGATTATAGAATCATATTGAAAACTACATAGTTTTGTTCAAAGAGGAATGAAATGGCTGAAAAAGAAGTATCATTAAATAGAGGTTTACAAGGTGTTTATTTAGACAGAACTAATACAACCTTTATTGATGGAAAAGAAGGTGTATTAGAATATAGTGGTTTTAACATTCATGACCTTGCTGAAAATTCTAATTTTGAAGAAACTTCATACTTGCTAATGTACGGAGATTTACCTAATCAAAAACAACTAAATGATTTTGATAAATCACTAAAAGATTCAAGAGTACTTCCAAATGAGATTTATGATGTGATAGATATCGTTAAAGATTCTCATCCTATGGATGTCTTAAGAACTGCTATATCGACTCTCAGCTCATTTGATGAGGACAGAGATGATTTCTCAGAAGAAGCAATTATTAGGAAAGGCATAAGGCTTACTTCTCAGGTTCCAATCATCGTTATGGCCCATAACAGAATGAGAAAAGGATTAGACCCTATTGCTCCCTCAGAAACTTTATCTCACGCTGCTAATTTCTTATATATGCTTGAAGGTAAAGAACCTAGTGAAGATACAGCAAAATTAATGGATACAGATTTTGTTGTTCATGCAGATCATGGATGTAATGCTTCAGCGTTTACAACTAGAGTAGTAACCGGAACTAATGCTGATTTCTTTGGAGCCATAACCGCGGGTATAGCCGCACTATCTGGACCTTCACATGGAGGAGCTGCGGAGGGTGTGATGGAATTAGCCAAGGATGTTGGAACTCCGGATAATGCTGCAAATCATGTCAAAACTTTATTGGCTAATAGACAAAGAGTTATGGGATTTGGACATAGAGTGTACAAGGCAGCAGACCCAAGGGCAAAACATCTAAAAGAAGGAGTTAAGAATCTTAGTGAAGAAATGGGCGAAACAGCTTGGTACGATATCTTACTAGCCGTTCAAGAAGCTATGACTCCTTATGCAAGAAGAGGGATTCATGCTAATGTGGATTTCTTTGCAGGTGCAGTTTATTATTTGATAGGCATTCCTCAAGACTTATTCGTTCCTATCTTTGCAGTGGGTAGAATTCCTGGTTGGACTATTCAGATATTAGAACAAATGCGTCACAATATACTTATAAGGCCTTTACTACAATACACAGGTGAAAGAGCTAAAGAATATATACCCATAGATCAAAGGGACTAAATTAAATTAATTTTGAAACTTATTTAAAAGATTTAATATCCAAAAGAGGAAGAATTTCTTCAAAAGAATTTATTGATTTATGTCTATATGGGAAAAAAGGCTATTATTCATTTACAAGAAACGAGGAAAATTCTTATTTTAAGGATTATGCAACATCTCCTCTAACTCACCCCCTATTTGGGTATCTAATAGCTTTTTTATTAGACAATCTTATCAAAAGCTTTACTACTGATGAAAAAATTATGATTTATGAATTTGGAGCAGGTAATGGTACTTTAGCATACGATATTACAAAGGCTTTAGATTTATTTGGACAAAAAAACTATACATACAAAGCAATTGATAGAAATGAATCTAACTATATTTATGAAGTAAAAAATTATAAAAACTTTAAGAAATCAAAAAGCATTATTTTGTCAAACGAACTTTTTGACGCAATACCGCATCATCTTGCTTCAATTCAGGAAGGAAAAATTTATGAGAAATATGTTGAATTGAAAAATGATAAATTTATTGAAGTATTAGATTTACCTTCAGATTGTTGTATAGAAAAAAGACTGAGTAAAGTGAATGAAAAAATCATTAATGCTGAGTCAGAAATAATGTGTAAAAACTATCAAATAAAAGAAAAATTCAATTCAATTATTTCTGAAGGTTATGTACTAACAATTGATTATGGAATGATTGAAAAAGATCTATTTTACAACGGAAAGAAAAAATCATTAATGAGTGTAATTAATAATCATAACTTTTATAACGATTATTTTTTTTCTCCTGGGAAGTCTGACATCACGTTTCAAGTAGACATGGAAGATATTAGTTACGACTTTAATGAAATAGGCTTAATAAATAAATTTATTACCAGCCAGAGACAATTTTTGTATAGTCTAGGTTTAGGAGAATGTTTAGTCGCTTTATCTAAATCCAAAATTGGGTCTGAAAAAATCAATAAAAATAGGTATGCAATAAACCAACTTATTAAGCCCAATGGAATGGGAAACTATTTTGTAAGACTTGATACAACAAATAATAATAATTTTAGTCTAGATCGACTACAAATAGAAAAAAAAATATACGATAATTTTCCAGTTATTGAAGAGTTCCCACAAAGATTTGAATTGCCTGGAGTTTATAAACAAAATATCATAATACAAGAGGAATTTAATTAAATGAAACACACTGTATTTTTAGGAAAACATAAGGAACATAATGCTAAGCTTGTTGATTTTGCAGGATGGGAGATGCCAATTAACTATCCAGAAGGAATCATCAAAGAATCAACTTTTGTTAGAGAAGATGCAGGCATGTTCGATGTTTCTCATATGGGAAGAGTAGAAGTTTCTGGAAAAAATTCGAGAAAACTAATCGAAAGAATACTGCCAATAGATATTGAATCATTGCAAGCATCTATTGCAAAATATACTTTATTAATAAATGACAAACAAGAAATTCTTGACGATCTGATTATTTATCAAATATCTGAAGAGAAATTTTTACTGGTAATTAATGCTTCTAATACAGAGGAAGATTTAAGGTGGATAAAAAGCATAAATAATGATTCCGTGATCGAAAATATTACAGAAAAAACAGGAATGTTGGCTATTCAAGGTCCCAATGCATTAGAAAAAATTAACAGCATAACAAATAATAGTTTAGTAAATTTGGGTAGATATAGACACAAAGAAATTCATCTTGAAGGAGCTTCTGTTTTTGTTGCTAGAACTGGATATACAGGAGAAGATGGAGTTGAAATAATATTTCAGAATAGTGATGCAGATGCTATTTGGGAACATTTAAATAAGTTGTCTATAAAGCCTTGTGGACTTGGCGCTAGAGATTTATTGAGGGTGGAAGCTGGTCTACATCTATATGGGCACGAAATCAGAAAAGAATCAAATCCATACGATATAGGTTTAGGTAGATTACTCGAAACTAACAGTAAAAATTACATTAACTATGACTATATACATGGAGACAAAATTAAAGAGGGTAAATATACATTAGTTGGATTAGTAATTAATGACAGAGGTATAGCGAGAGAAGGAAATGAGATATATATAAACGACAATATTGTAGGAAAAATCACTTCTGGTACTCATTCTCCTAGAATTAAAAGTGCTATAGCTATAGGAAAACTTGATAAAAAATTCGATAATAATAAAAAAACAGTTAAAATTAAGGTAAGAGAAAAATTTCTTGAAGCAAACATAGTAAAGCTTCCTTTTTATAGGAGAAAAAAATGAGTACAGTTCCAGACAATCTCAAATATTCAGAAGATCATGAATGGGTTAAAATTGAAGATAACGTAGCTATAATTGGTATAACTATGCATGCCGCAGAATCTTTAGGAGACATAGTTTATATTGATGTAGATTCATTAGGTAAAGACTTAAAGCAATTTGAAAAATTTGGTGAGATTGAATCAGTTAAAGCTGTGTCTGACCTTTTTGTTCCTATTTCTGGCAAGGTAGTAGAAATAAACGAAGAACTAACTAATAATCCAGAGTATGTAAACGAAGATTGCTATGAAAAAGGTTGGATCATAAAACTAGAAGTTGAAAATAGTAATGATTTAGAAAAATTGCTAGGATCTACTGAATATGAAAAGATAATTTAATGACAAATTCTCCATATATTCCAAGTACTGAAGACGATAAGAAAAAAATGCTCAACACTATTGGGGTGAACTCCTTTGAAGAATTACTAAGTGATGTTCCTGAAAAACACCTTCAGCCGGATCTTAATCTAAAGGAAGCTTTATCAGAGCAAGAATTAAATGAGTATTTTCAACTTATATCAAACAATAACTTTTCTTCAAAAATTATAACTAGTTTTATGGGAGGTGGGGCATATAATCACTACATACCCTCAACAGTCAAAGCCATGATTCAAAGAGGTGAATTTCTTACCTCTTATACACCATATCAACCTGAAGCAAGTCAGGGAACTTTGCAAGTAGGGTTCGAGTTTCAATCTATGATAGCTCAACTATTTGATATGGAGGTCTGTAATGCAGGAATGTATGACGGTCCAACTGCATTAGCTGAGGCTGCATTGATGGCTTGCAGAATAAAAAGAAACAATAAAGTAATAATTCATGAAAGTGTATCGGAAAAAACATTAGATGTATTAAGGTCATATTCGAAATGGCAAGATATAAATTTATATAGATATAACGATGTGAACTTAGATGATGACATAGAATATGGATGCCTCCTAGTTCAATCTCCAAATTATATTGGTGAAATAGAAGATGTTGAAAAACTAGCAGAAGAAATTCACAACAGAAATGGACTCATAATCCAACATACATATCCAATTTCTCTCGGTATGCTAAAGCCTCCTGGTCAACTAAACGTAGACATCTCAACCGCAGAAGGTCAACCACTAGGTGTTCCAGTATCATTTGGGGGACCTTTTATAGGTATTTTGACATGCAAAAAAGAATTTATTAGACAACTTCCAGGTAGGATTATTGGTCAAACTGTAGATAAAAACAATAAAATTTCTTACGCATTAACTCTTCAAACAAGAGAACAACACATTAGGAGAGAAAGTGCTACATCTAATATTTGTACTAGTACTCAGCTTATTGGTCTTATGGTAGCTGTATATTTAGCAACAATAGGTCCTGATGGAATCAAATCAATAGCAGAAACTTGCTATCATAGAGCTCATTATTTTGCTGAAAAACTAAACAAAATTGAGGGATTGAAATTATTATCAAATAATTTCTTCAATGAATTTGTTATCGAGTCAGAAAAAGATCTTTCTAAAATCATTACTCTTTTACAAGAAAATAATATTGAGGGTGGAATAGATATTTCAGATAAAGAAAGTAAAAAAATGCTTTTTGCAGTTACAGAATTAAATTCACCTGAAATTATAAACAAAACAATAAAGCTGCTTGGAGGAGAAAGTGATTAATAAAGAAATACCTCTCTTAATGGATCAATCGAAATCAGGAAGAAAAGCTATCAAGCTTCCTGAGGTTGGTGTTGAGAAGAGTAAACTTCCAAACTCAAAGTTTTTGCGAAAGGATATAAGTTTGCCCGAAGTAGGACAACTAGATCTGATTAGATATTTTACAAATTTATCTTCCTTAAATTATTCTATAGACACAAATTTTTATCCTCTTGGGTCATGCACAATGAAATATAACCCTAAGATTAATGAACAGATAGCTTCAATGCCTGGCTTCGCCGCTTCTCATCCAAATCAAACAGACGAAAAGGTTCAAGGAAATCTAAGATTGATGTTTGAACTTCAGGAAGAATTAGGTGAAATAACTGGTTTACCTGGAGTTTCTCTTGCACCTTTAGCAGGAGCTCAAGGAGAATATGCAGGCTTACTAATTGCTAGAGAATATCATAAAAATAACAATCAAAGTAATAGAAATATCGCCTTAATTCCAGATTCTGCTCATGGTACCAATCCTGCTTCAGCATCAATGGCTGGACTTCAAGCAGTAACTATTAAAACTACAAACGAAGGTGATATTGACTTAGATGACTTAAAAGATAAAGTAAGTGAAAAAGTTTGTGTACTTATGTTAACATTGCCCTCAACTTTAGGTCTTTTTGAACCTAATATCTTAGAAATAACTAAAGTAATTCACGATAACGGAGGATTAGTTTATGCAGACGGTGCAAACCTAAATGCATTATTAGGAGTTACTAAATTTGGTGATCTTGGAATTGATATTTGTCACTCAAACCTTCATAAAACTTTTTCTACACCCCACGGAGGAGGCGGACCCGGATCAGGCCCAGTAATGGTTGCAAAATATTTAGAAAACTTCTTACCATATCCTCATGTAAAAAAAGAAGGAAATGAGTACAAACAATATAAGCCTGAAAATACAGTTGGAAGACTTAATGGATTTTTTGGTTCATTTGGAATACTGGTAAGAGCTTACGCTTACATAAGATCATTAGGAAAAGCAGGTTTGAAAGAAATTTCAGAAAGTGCAATAATAAATGCAAATTATATCCAAGAAAAACTCAAAAATGACTATAAACTGACATCTTCTAGATACTGTATGCATGAAACTGTATTATCTGCTTCTCAACAAAAGGAAGACGGTGTAAAAGCTATCGATATAGCAAAAAAGCTACTAGATGAAGGATTTCACGCTCCAACAATGTATTTTCCTCTGATTGTTGACGAAGCGTTGATGATAGAACCAACAGAAAGCGAATCTAAAGAGACTATAGATAAATTTATTGACACTATGATAATGATAAGTGAATTATCCAAAAGTAATCCTAAAGAAATTATTGATGCACCCGTAAACCTTCCTGTTGAAAGACTAGATGAAGCACAAGCGGCAAGAAATCCTGTACTGATTTGGGCTAAAAAGTGAAAATAATTATTGGTAGTGATCATTTAGGCGTAAATTTTCCAGAACAACTTCAAGATCTCTTTCCTAGTGCCAATATTGTTAAAGCTTTTACAGAAGACGAGCAGCTAAAACATATAAAAAATTCAACTGTATACTTTGGATTTCCATCTAAAGAAATAATTGCCAAAGGAGAAAATCTTGAATGGATAGCTTGTCCTGGAACAGGTATAGATAAAATTATAAATAATTCCAAAGAATTACAAAAAAAAACTATAATAACCAATGCTCCATTAGCTCATGTAACTCCAATGGCAGAACACGTTGTTGGATCAATGGTAGGTCTAGCTCATTCATTTAACCAATTATTTGAAGATCAAAAGATTAAGAAATGGGATGTAGATCAATGGAACTCAAGAATAGTTGAACTAAAAGGTTCAAATGTATGCATTTATGGATATGGGGAACTTGGAAAGTCAATTGCAAAAAAATTGAAGGCATTTGACATGAATATTTATGCAATAGATCCTATTACAGATCAAGCACCAGGTTTTCATGAAAGTATTAATCATCCGAGAGACTTAAATAATATTTTAGAGATATCAAACTGGCTGATTATTGCTTCCCCATTGATTAAGGATACTAAAAATTTCATTAAGCTAGAAAACTTATTAAAAATGAAAAAAAATAGCTATGTAGTAATAATATCCAGAGGGGGTATAATAAATGAGCATGATTTATCAGTAGCTATTAAATCTAACCATTTAGCAGGAGCTGCGATAGATGCTACAGAAACAGAACCTCTTCCGAAAAATTCACCTTTGTGGGATTTAAACAATGTTATGATCTCACAACATGCATCAGCATTGTCCCCTGAAATGTATGAAGGTAGAAGACAGATCTTTATAGAAAATCTGAAAAAGTACCTAAATAAAGAAACCCTTTTACACATATGTGATCTAGAAAAAGGGTTCTAAGTATGAACAATGAATGGGTTAGAATCAAATACTTAAACTTTTATTCAGTACACGTAAGAGCAAAAACAGAGTGGAAATTTATGGAATTCATTTCTGATGATGGTCTTTCTGGAATTTCAGAGATTACAGACACTCAACTACAATCTTCCGTGTCTAAAATAATAGCTAAACTTTCAAACAAATTAAGGGATGAAAAAATAAGTTCAGAAGAAAATTTAATTGAAATGATTCCACAAGAAGAATTTGCAAATACAGACTTAAACTATGCAACTGCAATAAGTGGAATTAGATCTGCTTTTTTAGATCTATACTCAAAAAGATTGCAAGTAAGCCTTAGTGAATATCTAGCAATAAAAAATAAAAGCCTGAAGCAAAAAAAAGAGATTATTAGGCTATATGCTAATATAAACAGGTCTATGCTTCCAGATGATAATGGACCTGTAGACAGAAGCCCTGATGCTTTCAATAGAAAAGCCAAAGAATTTGAAAAAAAGGGATTTAACACAATTAAGTGTGCCCCATTTGATGAGTGTAATAGTCCATTTAATAGAAAAGATATAATACCTGAGGAAGCTAAAATAGGTTTAGAAAGAATTTCTGCTATTAGTGAAAATCTAGAAAAAGATACAAATCTTTTTGTTGATTGTCATTCAAGATTTGATCTGAATTCAAGCTATTTTTTACACGATGAACTTAAAGATAGAAATGTTAAGTGGTTTGAGGAACCAGTGGATCCTGAAAAAAATAAAGAGGATATGAAAAAAATAAACTCATACTCAATTATTCCTACTGCAGGAGCAGAGATGGTTTATGGAACAAAGACTTTTATGGGTCTGATAGAAGAAGAGATTATAGATATAGTCATGCCAGACGTTAAATTTTGTGGTGGCCCTACAGAAATAATTAACTTAGATCAAAGATTAGAAGACTCTAACAAAATTTCAATGCATTGCCCTTCAGGGCCAGTGTCTTTATTAACATCCGCACAAATAACTTCATCTATAAATTCCAAGCTTCCTTTAGAACATGCAGTTGATGAGGTAGATTGGAGGCATGAACTTCTTTTGCCATACGAAAAAATTAATGATGGAAAATTTGTTTTGCCTAATGGAAATGGGGTTGGAGCAAGCTTAAATTTAGAAATAATCAACAAAAAAGGTAAATTATGGCAAGAATAAATTTAGCTATTTAACTTTCTTCTTCTTCTTCTTGCTGCATAAATAACATAACTTAATCCACCTATAAAAATCACCTGCATAGCAATGAAACCATAGGAAAAATCCCCACTATTAAGAGTTCTATTTCTCTCAAAAATTTCTATTTGTTCTGTAATATTATTGAGAATAACTCCATCATCAATTTCAAAGTCCATAATCCAATTTCCTGCTTTTTCCATACGAAAAATAGCCTGATAATAACCCTTCATGGATGGAGAAGAAAGAGCTGGGGCTGTTTTTTTCTTATCATCAAATAGAGGAGTAGCATAAACATTCACTACAAGGTCTTCTACTGGTTTTTTTGAATAAATATCTGAAATATAAATTGAAAAAATCTGCTGTCCAACTACAGGATTAGTAGGAGAAATTGAAATCTCGACATTATAATTTGAAATTTCTTCTTGATGAAAAATTTTATACCTAGAATATCCTTCTCCTTGAGCAAAAATCAAAGTACTTTCATCTGAAAAATAAACTAATAAAAAATAAAGAAAAACGAATAAATAAAAAAAACTTTTCATACTTAAATAATACTATAAAGGTTTAATTATAAAAACTAAAAAAACTATCTCCGAATTCTTCCAGTAACATCTCCAGAAGCAACTGCTAGAATTTCATCAATAGTTGCAAGATTAAAATCTCCATGGAAGGTATGAGCTAGAGCAGAAGCTGCTATTGAAAATTCAACGATCTCCTGAGAAGAAAGTTTATTGAACAATCCATATATAACACCTGCAGTAAATGCATCGCCTGCACCAACTCTGTCTACTATTTGTATTTCATATTTTTTTGATGAATAAACATTTTTTTTATCATAGAATAAACCCGACCAGTCATTATGGTCAGCTGAAAAGCTTTCTCTCATAGAGAGTGCAACATTAGAAAAGTTGTATTTTTTTGCTAAGGATACAAGAAGTTTTTTATAGGACTCATCTTCTTCGTTATCAACGTATTCTCCAAGCATAATTTCAGGATCTTTCTTTCCACCAATTAAAATATCTGTATATTCCATTAAAGGAATCATAGTTTTTTGAGCTTCTTCAGGAGACCATAAGTTCGATCTATAATTTAAATCACATGAAACTTTGACTTTTCTTTCTTTTGCCTCTTTTACAGCATATTCTGTTAATATTTTTGTTGTTTTGGATAATGATGGAGTTATTCCTGAGTAGTGAAAAAGGTCACAATCTTGGAAAATAGAATCCCAATCAAAAAAATCAGGGGTAATCTTAGAAAAAGACGAACCGGTTCTATCATACACAATATTTGAAGGTCTCATTGATGCTCCATTTTCTAAATAATAAACTGCTAGCCTTTCTCCATTTTTTACCATATAGTCTGTATTTACACCAAATTGTCTAACTGTATTTATACAGCTCTGGCCAATAGGATTATCAGGAACAGAAGAAAGATAATATGCTTTCATTCCAAAATGAGATAAAGATACAGCAACATTTGCTTCAGATCCAGCATATGTAATCTCAAAGTTTTTTGATTGAGTAAATCTTTCTTTATTTAGGGTTGTTAGTCTTAATAAAATTTCTCCAAAAGTTACTATCTTTGTCATTTTGATAAAAAAACCTCTTTTAATCATGTATTTATACAAATATACAATTATGATTTGAAAAATAAAACAGATAATATTTAAACTTTACTATTCTTATTGAAACAATCTAAAGAAAAAAGAGTCAGCCCAGATAAAAAAGGGGTTATTTTAGCCTTTTTTTTATCAATACTTTGGTCAGGAAACCCCATTTCAATAAAAATAGGGCTTGAAGATGCTCCTCCATTAAGATTAGGCTGGATGAGGTTTATACTTGGTGGAATAGTTGCTATTTTATGGGCAATATATAACAAAGAAAAATTTCAAATCAAAAAAAGAGAAATTTTTCCTTTATTAGGAGTTGGAGCTTTATTTTCAATCCAACTAGGATTTATGAATGTTGGTCAAAACTTTACATCTGGAGGACATGGAGTAATAATGATAACTACTTTTCCACTTTGGTCTTCTATTTTTTCTCATATTTTTGTGCCAAATGATAAGCTTACAAAATTAAAAATTTTGGGTATGGTTATTGCTTATGGAGGTATACTCATTTTATTTTGGGAATCATTAAGAGATTCAAAAAGCGATTACTTTTTTGGAGATATACTTATGCTTACATCTGCAATGCTACTAGGTGCAAGACAAATTTATATTTCCCAAATAGCTCAAGGTATAAGTCAAATAAATATTCTCCTATCTCAGGCAATAATTGGAATTATCTCTTTTTTTATTTTCTCTACAATATTAGAAACTGAAAATTATATTTATTCAATTAGCTTGGCTTTAGCTCTTTTTTATCAGGGAATAATCATAGCTGGATTTGGATTTATTGGTCAAACATGGCTTCTAAAAAACTATCTTCCTTCTAAAGTAACAATAATCTCCCTTTCACAACCTGTTTTTGGCGTTTTTTTAGCCTGGATAATATTAAATGAAACCCCAGGAATAGAGCTTGTCTTTGCTACTATTCTTGTTGTTATTGGTTCATATATTTCAGTAAAGAAATAGGACAAATAATTGGATATAAATAAATATATCCTTAAAATTAAATTAACGTTCAATATTTGTTATGAAGATCTCAAACCCTAAGCAAGGTGGCCCAAAAATTAATAAAAAAATTTTATGTGTTCCGATTCATTGTGGGTACTTTTTTGATTGTCATGTAACTTCTACATACCCAAAAAAGATAAAAGAAAGAGAATGCATAAGATATAGGCACAAATCACAAAGGCCGAAAATGAAGTTATCTATTTTTTCAAAAAGAATTTTAGAAAATTATTAAATATTTTTTCCGATAAATTTATTTTGAAATAAATTATTTATTTTTTCTTTGTTATAACCAATAGACAATAAAACATCTTCAGTGTTTTCTCCTAAAAGAGGAGCGGAGTTCAAATCAGCGTTACCAGTAGATACATCAAAAATAGGACCACTTGATCTTACTTTAGACCCTGTACCGTGATTTAATTCAATAACATATTTGTTATCAATAGCCTGTTTGTTATCAACAAGTTCTTCAGTAAATTGCATTGGCTCACAAGGTATATCGTGTGACCTTAAGTATGAAATCCATTCATCAGTATTTTTTTCTGAAAATTTTTCTTCCATCTTTTTTTCAAAATCTTTACCTATTCTTAAGAGTTCTTGAGAAGAAAATTTATTTTTTGGATTGAATCTTACATCTTCTAAATTAAATAATGAGGCTACTCTTTTTCTTGCATGCATAGCTAAACATCCGAGAGCCAGTGCGCCATTTTTTGTTTTATAAGCTCTATAATATTGAGCTATTTGTGGTGCGCCTCCCTGAATAGAATAATCTTTTTGAATATCCTCATAAGCTATTTTATTTTCAAACATAGAGTCTTTTTTGCCATCAATCCAGTTCTGGGCAGGACTAAGATCATTTTCAACTTTTGTTACCTGCATTGCTTGCATCGATAATGCTTGAGCAAGAAGACTTGTTTGCAAAAGAACTCCCTTGCCTGTTGTTCTAGCTTGCAGTACTCCTGAAACAACACCCAGAGCCATAGCATAACCGGTTGAATAATCTATATAGGAAGAAGATCTAACTGCACTTGGAGCTCCATGATAAACTTTATTCTCTGTAGACATTATTCCTGTATAAGCTTGCATAATTAAATCAAACCCAGGTTCTGCTGCCTTTTCTCCTTTTGGACCATAAGCTGTAGACTCAACATAGACTAATTTAGGATTGACTTGTGAGAGAGATTTCCAGTCATACTTTAATTTTTCTGATGTTGATTTCCTATTATTAGAGATAACCGCATCAGCCTTAGATACAATATCATGACAGACTTTTTGTCCTTCTTCTGTTTTTAAGTTGATACAAACACTTTTTTTACCTCTATTAAGAGCTATGAAAAGCCTACTCTCTGCTAATGGAGAACTTGAAGAAGAATGTCTCCATGGTTCTCCCATTGGAGGTTCTATTTTGATAACAGTAGCGCCCAAATCTGTTAGTAGTTGACCTGAAGTTGGTCCAGCTACAAAATTCCCAAATTCTACAACAACAATATCTTGAAGAGGTCCTTTGTGATCCATTTTTCTTTTTCCTGAATATGATTTTTCGTATAATTATACTGAAATTTTATCTAGAATCTATTTTTTTCGAAACCGTTTCCATATCTTTGTCTCCTCTTCCTGAAAGCAAGAAAAGAATATTTTGATTGGGTGGGATTTCTTTAGTCCAATCAACTAAATAACCTAAAGCATGAGCGGGTTCAAGCGCAGGAATAATTCCTTCTTCTACTGATAATAATTTGAATCCATCAAGAGCCATTTCGTCGGTTGCAGAAAAATACTTAGCTCTTTCAATATCTTTAAGATATGAGTGTTCTGGACCTACTCCTGGATAGTCTAAACCAGCAGAAATTGAATGAGCTTCTTGAATTTGACCATACTCATCCTGAAGCACATAACTTAGTGAACCATGGAGAATTCCAGGAGTGCCTTTAGTCAAAGTTGCTGCATGTTTTTTTGTTTCTATTCCTTCTCCACTAGCTTCAATTCCTATTAACTCTACAGAAGAGTCATTAATAAATCCTGAAAAAATTCCAATAGCATTAGAACCCCCTCCAACACAAGCAACTACGTAGTCAGGAAGATTTCCTGTTTTCTCTAATATCTGACTTCTTGATTCTAATCCTATTACAGATTGAAATTCTCGTACTATATAAGGATAAGGATGAGGTCCAACCGCACTTCCAATAATATAGTATGTGTTTTCAACATTAGTAACCCAATCTCTTATTGCTTCATTTACAGCATCTTTTAAAGTCCTTGAACCTGATTTTACGGACTCAACTTTAGCACCTAACATTTCCATTCTATAAACGTTTGGAGATTGCCTTTTTATGTCTTCCTCACCCATATAAACAATACATTCTAAGTTGAGCATAGCACATGCCGTTGCAGTTGCTACACCGTGTTGACCCGCTCCAGTTTCAGCAATTATTCTTTTCTTTCCAAGTTTTTTAGCAAGAAGCCCTTGTCCTAATGCATTATTAATTTTATGCGCTCCTGTATGTGCCAAATCTTCTCTTTTTATCCAAATATTTTGATTTAATTTTTCAGATAAATTTTTTGCAAAATAAATTGGAGTCGGTCGACCAACAAAATCTTTCTGAAGAAGAATCAATTCATCCCAAAAAGATTGATCTTTAGATATTTCATCAAATGCAATTTCAATTTCTTTTAATGAAGACATTAAAGTTTCAGGGACAAATTTTCCGCCAAAATTACCGAATCTTCCATTTGATGATGGTTTATGTTTTTGTTTTGTTTCTTTGTTCATTTTTTTTTTACTATTATTTAAGGATATCAATTAGAAATTAGTTAGTCCTTAAGTTTATTTTAGATAAATCAAAATTACTGAAATGCGCGGAGGCATCTATAATTTTTTTTCCGTCAAATTGAATTTGACTTAAAATTATATTTTGAGTAGATGTGTGAACACAAATTTTTCCATCTATTTTTTCCAAATTTCCTGGATTAGTTGATTTATAGTCTGAAACAAGCAGGTCATGGATTATAAATCTTTTTTGATTGAAAAATGAGTAAATCTTTGGCCATTCGCTAAAAGCTCTAAATTTTGCATATATACTAGATGCTTCAACATCCCAATTAATTTCTCCTGATTTTTTTTCAATTAAACTTGTATAGGTGGCTAATTTGTTATTTTGTTTTTGGGTGCATAGCTCCTTATTATCAATTTTACTTAATAAATTATTTATTATTTTTGAAGATTCATTAAATAAAAATCTTAATAATTCAGTATAAGTTTCATCCAAATTAAGATCATATTTTTTGCTTTTGTATAAGATGTCTCCAGTATCTACACCCTCATCCATTTGTATAACAGTGAAGCCAGTTTTTTTATCTTGATTTAATATTGTATTTTGAATAGGTGACGGGCCTCTATATACAGGCAATAAAGATGGATGGATATTTATTGTTCCGTATCTAGGAATATTTATTAGGTTTTTTTTAAGAATCTTTCCATAAGACATAACAATTGATAAATCAGGATCAAGAGACTTAATTGTTTCTTCAAAAGTAGAGTCTAATTTATTGGGACATAAGAATAGAATATTATTTTTTTGAGAATATTCATAAAGTTTGGGATTAATAAATTTTCTTCTTTTTGAATTTTTGGGCAAAGGCTTAGAGATTATAGCCAAAATATTATGATTATTAGATATTTCAGCTAATAATTCAATAGATTCATCTTGAGATCCAAAAAATATTATGTTCATAAAATTAAATTATTTAATAGAATTATAAGCGTTTATGTATCAAATATTTATATTCAATCTTACAACAAAAAAAAAATTATTGATTTTCTATTAATTTAGTAGAAATTGAAAGTTATTTCATTATTTCAGACTTTTATTAATATTTTGATATGCTATTTTTTTTAAATGCGGTATTTGAAGCTTCTATCTTAATTTTAGAAGCTTGTTAAAAGTTCTTCGTCGCAAAAGAATCGCTATATAAAAAACTTATTTATATTTAAATTTTTTTAAATTTTTTAGGAGTTTGTTCTGGAAAATATAAATGCAAAAAATATTTGGTCAGGTGCCTTAGGTTATCTTGAATTAGTAGTAGATGAAAGTACATATAAGACCTGGTTAAGAAACACTAAAGCTCTTGCAATAGAAGACGAAGAAATAATAATCTCTGTTGAAAGTATTTTTGCAATTGAAATGCTCACACAAAGGCTTGAAGAATCTATCAATGACGCTTTAGCGCAAACTTCCGGAAAAAACCTTAAACCAAAATATGTTCTATCAACAAATGAAGTAGAAAATTCTCAGAATAAAAAATCAGGAAATATTAAAGGATCTTGGATAAATCCACGATTTAATTTCAATAACTTCATAACAGGAACTTCAAACTTTCTTGCCTATGCTGCAGCTAAAAAAGTATGTGAAACTCCTGGTAGTTTATACAATCCTCTCTACATTTATGGAGAATGGGGCTTAGGAAAAACACACTTAATACAAGCAATAGCCAAAACATTAAAAATAAAAGGTTTAAATATAGTTTCCGTTACTGGTGAACATTTCACTAACGATTTTGTTAAGTCTATAAAGAACAATAATTTAGAAGAAATGAAAAAATATAGGAATTGTGATGTATTCATAATTGACGATATTGATTTTTTTTCTGGAAAAAAACAAACTGTAGAATCACTTATTCATATAATTAATCAATTACAGTTATCTGAAAAACAGGTTATTGTAACTTCATACAATCATCCTACAAAAGTTAATATGTCATCAAGGTTAACCTCAATACTCAAGTCTGGTCTAATCGTAAAAATTCAAAGTCCAGATAAAGAGACATCTAAAAAATATATTATAAATAAAATCAAACAATCAACCTCAGAATTTGAAGAAAGCATTGTGGACTATATTTCCTCAAAAAAATTCAATTCATTCAGTGAAATAGAGGGGATAATTAAGTCACTTCTAGCACATTCAGAATTATTAAATAAAAGTATTTCTCAAGAAATGGTGGCTAATGTTATCTCAGACTATAAGTTAGAAAATATAAAAGATATAACTATTTCTATAGAGAAAATATTTTCTCTAATAAAATATATGTTTGGAATTGATGAAAATGACTTAAAAAGTAGAAAAAATGATAAAAAAACAAACTATGCAAGACAGTTCGCAGCATATTTGCTTATAGAAAAATCAAACTTTTCAACATCTCAAGCAGGAAAATTACTTGGAAACAGAAATCATTCAACAATAATATATTCTGTCAACAAAATAAAAAAAGAACTGTCAAAAAATGTTCAATTAAAAGCGGAAATTGAGAAAAGTATATTAAATAATTAATTTCCTAAACAATTATTTATTTCTATCAACATTTTTTGACAAAAATATAAAAAATAAATTCAATTATAAGTTATCTTGATATAAACAATTTCAACAATATTATTAAATACTATTAAAATATATATATGATAGATAGTTTAATAATTAAAGTTAAATCAGGTGACGGTGGAAAAGGATCTGTTAGTTTTAATAAAGATTCAAATAACTCTAGAGGTGGTCCTGATGGAGGAAACGGAGGAAACGGGGGTAATATTATTATTAGATCTAACCCGAATTTGTCAGACCTGAGAAAATACTCTTATAAAAATAAGTTTTCGGCTGAAAATGGTTTTGACGGTTCCAAACAAAACAAATCGGGTCAAAAGGGAAAAGACCTGATAATTGACCTTCCTTTTGGTTGTTTGGTATGGGAAATTAATGGCCATGAAAAAAAACTTTTGGTAGCCCTTTTAGAAAAAGACGAAGAAATAATTTTATTCTCAGGTGGAGTTGGAGGAAGAGGCAATACTTCATTTGTTTCTTCCCAAAATAAGGAACCTTTGCTTGCTGAAGGAGGGCAATTAACACCTGTGCATACTCTGGAACTGGATTTGAGAATTTCTTCTGATTTATTATTATTAGGATCACCAAATACCGGAAAATCTACTTTCATTAGAAATATTTCTAATGCTAAGCCAGAGATAAAAGATTATCCCTTTACCACGAAAGTTCCATTCATAGCTGTATCCAAGTATAAATATTCGAATATCACAGTCGTTGAGCTACCAGGAATAGAAAATAAAAAAGGTTTAGGCATGAAATATATAAAACACATTCATTCTGCTAAATTATTTTGTTTCATGATAGATTCAAATCAGGACATTAAAGGTTCCTTCGAAAATATTATCGAAAACTTTTCTGATTTTGATAGAAAACTTTTACTCGAAAAAACTATAGTTGTTTTAACTAAATCAGAAAAATTTTCAGAAACAGAAAAAAAATCAATTTCTAGCTCTCTTAATAAAACTTTTAATGTTCCAATCTTTTTTACGAATAATACCGATGAAAAGGATATTATTGAATATGTTCATTCAAATAAAAATAAATTTGAATATTTTTCTCATTCAGATTTTGTTCCTACAATATCCTTAGATGAAGGAATAAAATTAAAAGTAAAAAAAATCAAAGAAAATTATGAAGTTTTAGATAAAACATTTGTCCAATTGGCAGAAGGTTCAGACTTAAATAACTGGAAAGCTTTAGTTCAGTTTCAGTATAGAATCAAAAACTCTAATCTTGCTAAAGAATTAATTGATTTGGGAATAAAAAAAGGAGATAAATTAATAATTTCAAATTATGAATTTTCATGGCAAGATTAAAAAAATTAAATCGCTCTTTTTTGGAGGTACTTTTGATCCAATTCATTTTGGTCACATTGAAATAATCAAAAGAATTAATAAAAAAATAAATCCTGAAAGATTTTGTATTGTCCCTGCAGGCAACCCTTATATGAAACAATCAAAACCTCTCGCGACACCATTGCAAAGATATGAAATGTGTTCGATTGCTTTGAAAAACTTTTCAAAAATAGAACTTATTGATTTTGAAGTTCATAGAGATTCTCCAAGTTATACATACGATACTATTAATTTTTTGAACGAAAAACCTCATTATCCTAAAATAGATACTATTGTATTAGGTCTAGACTCTTATAAGGAAATTAATATGTGGAAAAAAGGTGATGAACTTCTTAGAGATTATAACTTTTTAGTTATAAAAAGATCTGATTCAAATTTCGAAGCAAAGGAAGTTGATAATATAATTTTCTTTGATGATATTTCGGATTTGAGTTCAACGTTGATAAGAAATAAAATATTTTCAAATAAGCCAATTGTTAATGACACTCCAATAGAAATAGTTAAATATATAACCGATAATAATTTATATAAAAATGAATAGTGAAAAGAAAAAACAGCTTTACAATAGGGCTTTGAGTCTCAAAGCATTAGTTTATGGGGACTTTACGTTGTCTAGTGGACTAAAATCTAATTTTTATTTTGACGGAAGGCTTTTGTCTATGGACCCTATTTCCTCGAAGATAATTGCTGACTGGGTTATAGAGAAAGCAAATAAAAATAATATAGAATTTGTTGGAGGCCCTGCTGTAGCCGCTGTGCCGATTATAGGAGCTGTTGTTGCTCTATCTTATGATAATAAAATTCCCTTAAGAGGTTTTTTTGTCAGATCTGATAAAAAAGATCATGGGACTCAAAAAAAAATCGAAGGTAATATTGAGCCAGGAGCATCAGTAATAGTGTTGGATGATACTATTTCTACTGGTGGCTCATTAATCCAGTCTATGGAAGCTGTGATTGATTTTGGATGCCAAATTAAACTTGTATTGAGTGTTTTGGATAGAAAAATGGGAGGAAGAGAAAAGATAGAAGATCAAGGTATAAAATATGAATCAATTTTTCAAATTAACTCCGAAGGAGAGTTTATTTGAGTGAAAAAATTTCCAAGCAAGAATTTATTGATGCAGTAAGGTCTATAGCTTCAAGTGTTTATGACTTTCACGCTAGATGGAATTTATTAGACTCTATTAATAGTCCATATGAACTATTAGCTGAAAGAGAACCTTTACTTCAAGAAGAATTAAGAGAGTTGATAGCTGAATATCATAAGAGTGAAAAAAACAGATCAGTAACCTTACTTAGTAGAGAAGCGGCAGATGTTCTTTACGTTTCTGTTGGGAGTATGCTTGCTTTAGGCAACCACGGAATTGAAGCTATGAATCAAGTTTCTGAAAAAAATAATAATAAAACTTCTAAAACTCATTATTTTAATAAAAGTGAGAAAAAAGTAAAAAAATTAGATATCTAGATTTTTTACCTCTAGTGCATTAGTTTTGATAAAATCTCTTCTGGGTTCAACATCGTCTCCCATGAGTGTTCTAAATATATCGTCAGCAGACAATGCATCTTCTGCACTAACTCTCAGCATGACTCTATTTTCAGGATCCATGGTCGTGTCCCATAGTTGATCTGGGTTCATTTCACCTAAACCTTTATACCTTTGAATATTAAATCCTGATTTATCAGCATTATTTTCTAAACTTGGGATTACTGCATCCCAGGAGAGATTGCTCTCTATGATTTCATCATTCTTCTTTATAGAGAAACTTCCTTCAAGATAAGGTTTAACTTCAGGATAAATATTCTGAGCTTTAATTATCGAAGGATGGTTGTTAGGAGATATTTTTTCTTTAACCTCTTGAATGACCTCTTCTGTTACCTCTTCTTCATTTACTGTGGCTTCGAATAAATCCGGCTGAATATTTTCTTCAATAGTTTTAGGTGTATCTAAAATGTAATCGTTACTTTTTGAAGCAAGATTGAAAAATTCTTCTTCTTCAATATTTAAGATTTTTGCAATTTCTTTAGATTCAGTAAAAGATTTAACATCTGAGATAAATTTTCCTATTCCAGCTCCCTTTATTTCTTTTTTATTTTCAGAATGAATTATGGAAAAATTGTTATAAATTTTTTCAGAAATCCATTTATTTAAGTCTCCGTCAGAGTAAATCCATTTACTGGTTCTTCCCCTTGAAACTTTATACAATGGGGGTTGTGCTATATATAGATTTCCATTACCAATAAGTTCAGGCATATTTCTAAAAAAGAATGTAAGAAGTAATGTTCTTATATGGGCTCCATCTACGTCAGCATCTGTCATTATTATTACGCGGTGATAACGTAATTTTTCATGATTAAAGTCTTCTCCAAGTCCAGTCCCTATCGCGGTTATTAAGGCAACTATTTCCTCATGGTTTAGCATTTTTTCTGGTCGAGCTTTTTCAACATTCAAGATTTTGCCTCTTAAGGGTAAAATAGCTTGGAAATTTCTGTCTCTTCCTTGTTTTGCTGATCCTCCAGCAGAATCTCCCTCAACAATATATAGTTCTGATTTAGAAGGATCTTTTTCTGAACAATCTGCAAGTTTTCCAGGTAAGGATCCTCCATCTAGTGCATTTTTTCTTATAATTAAGTCTCTTGCCTTTTTTGCGGCTTCTCTTGCTCTTGCTGATGTCATAGATTTATTTAAAATTCTCTTTGCATCTTCCGGATTATCTTCAACAAATTCACTAAGTCTCTTTCCTATTGTTTGTTCTACTGCTCCTTTTACTTCTGGGTTACCTAATCTTCCTTTTGTTTGTCCTTCAAACTGAGGGTCTTTTACTTTTACAGAAACAACACACATTAGACCTTCTCTAACATCTTCTCCTGATAAAGATTGGATATCTTCTTTAAAAAAACCTTGTTTTTTTCCATAATCATTTATTACTCTTGTTAATGCTGACCTAAATCCAGTTACATGTGTGCCTCCATCTGCAGTTCTTATACAGTTTGTGAAAGATAATGTATTATCAATGAAAGATTCATTATATTGAATAGCTGTTTCTACAACTATGTCATCAACAACCTCATTAGCATACATTATATTTTCATGGATAGCTGATCTGCTCTTATTTAAGTTTCTAACAAAACTTTGAACTCCTCCTTCGAACTTAAATGAGATTTGGTTATGTGGCCATAACTGTTCATGATAATTAGATATAAAGTGAATATTTAATCCTTGGTTTAAGTAGGCCATTTCTCTAAATCTAGTAGTAATAGCTTCATAAGAATAATCTATTTCTGGAAAAATTTCTTCATCTGGCATCCAAGTTACTGAAGTTCCTGTTCCTTGAAGATCTTCTTCTGTTTGTGGTCTACTTTCTAAAGGGCCATCAGCGATTCCTTTGGAATAAGACTGGTTCCACACTTTTTTATCTCTTCTTACTTCTACCTTTAACCATTTTGACAAAGCGTTTACTACTGAAGCTCCTACCCCATGAAGCCCTCCTGAAACTTGATATCCTTTACCACCAAATTTTCCTCCTGCATGAAGAGTTGTCATTACTGTTTCAACAGCAGACATACCTGTTTTTTCGTGAACATCAACGGGAATCCCTCTTCCGTCATCTAATACTGTAACGGATTTGTCTTTGTTTAATATGACTTGAATCTTTGTTGCAAATCCTGCCATTGCTTCGTCAACACCATTATCTACGATCTCATGAATTAGATGTTGAACACCTTCTAGACCAGTTGTACCGATGTACATTCCAGGTCTTTTTCTAACAGCTTCTAATCCTTCCATTACTGTTATATCGGATGCACTATAATCTTCAGATCCTTTATGATTGTTTTTTGTTGTTTTTTTAGCCATTTTGGCCTCCCGCGCGCGCGCGCAATAATATGTATAGAGATTCTTGACTCTTGAATATGTAAATACTATACGATTTTAGTTTGATTATAAAGAGTCAAGGAAATATTCTTTCTTTTGAGAAAAAATCAAACTTGTTTATATCTAAAGTAAAAAGAAACTATAAAAACTTGACAATATTATTTCCCAACATGAAGATGTTTCCCAAGAGAAAAAAATTTTAGGATAAATATATGGAAATAACCAAAGATATACAAAAGCTAATGCTTGAAAGAATGTGGACTATTAGAAATTTTGAAGAAAAAGTTATGGAAGTTCATGAAGCAGGAGAATTTGTTGGTGCTGCTCATCCTTATATTGGTGAAGAAGCGGTTGCCGTAGGGGTATGTTTAGCTTTAAAAGATTCTGATTATATTGCAGGAAATCACAGATCTCACGGCCACCCCTTAGCCAAAGGTGGAAGTGTGAAGAAAGCCATGGCCGAGCTTTACGGAAGAGTTGATGGTTATTGTAAAGGAAAAGGTGGTTCCATGCATCTAGCAGATTTCTCTGTGGGTATTTTGGGGGAATCAGGAATAGTTGCCTCTTCAGTACCTGTAGCTACAGGCGCTGGGCTTGCTTCAAAAATCTCTAAAAACAACTTTGTTTCAGTAGTTTTTTTTGGAGATGGAGCGTCAAACCAAGGAGCATGTCATGAATCAATGAATTTAGCTTCGATTTGGAAATTACCTGTCATATTTGTTTGTGAAAATAATCAGTTCGCAATTACTACTTCTTATCAAAATTCTGTAGCAGTAGAAAATGTTTCTGACAGAGCACAAGCATACAATATGCCTGGAATTTTAGTTGATGGACAAAATGTTGAAGCTATGTATGAGGCAACAAGTGAAGCTGTAAAGCGAGCTAGAAATGGAGAAGGGCCAACTCTTATTGAAGGTCTAACATACAGATTTGAAGAGCACTCATTGGGTTTAGGAAGAGTTCGAAGAGGAGAGTATAGAACATCAGAAGAGATTTCTAAATGGAGAGAAAGAGATCCTATATCAATTCATACGCAAAAGCTTATTGATAGAGGTATTTTGTCTATAGAAGAGACAAATAAAATTGAATCTGATTCAAAAAAACAAATAGAAGAAGCTGTAGAGTTTGCCAGAAACAGTAAATTCCCTGAACCGGAAGACTTGTTCGAAGACATGTGGGCAAATCCAATACAAAATCCCTAAAGATAAGGAGTAACTATGTCTGAAAAGATTTTTGCAGAAGCCATAAATGAGGCTATTGCTGAGGAAATGAGAAGAGATGAAAATGTTTTTATTATGGGAGAAGACATAAGACTATCCGTATATGGAGCAACTGCTAATCTTCTAAAAGAATTTGGTGAAGATAGGGTTCTAGATACGCCTCTTTCTGAAAATGGTTTTTTTGGAGCAGCTATCGGAGCATCTCTAGTTGGAATGAGACCTATTGTTGAAACTGTAACTAGTTTTATGTGGGTAGCAATGGATCAATTAATTTCACAAGCAGCAAAAATGAGATATATGTTTGGTGGTCAAGCAACACTTCCTGTTGTTTACAGAGCTTCTATGATGTATGGAAGTGGCTCTGCAGCTCATCATTCAGATCGACCATATCCTATGTTTATGAACATGCCTGGTATTAAGATTGCAGTTCCTGCAAACTCTTCTGATGCCAAAGGCTTGCTCAAAACAGCAGTCAGAGATGATGATCCTGTAATTATTTTTGAGGATGCAAACTTATATGGAACTAGAGGAGAAGTGACTGATGAAAGTATTCCTTTTGGAAAGGCTGAAATAGTAAAAGAAGGAACAGATTGTACTATTGTAGGAATTGCTGGATCAGTTAATTTATCATTGGCTGCTGCAATTGAACTTGAAAAAGAGGGAATTTCTGCAGAGGTTATCAACCCTAGAACTTTGGTTCCATTAGATAAGGAAGCTATATTAAATTCGGTAGAAAAAACAGGAAGACTGATTGTTGTAGACCCTGCTCATAAGGTATGTTCTGCAGCTTCTGAGATTTCCTCAATAGTAGCACAGGAAGGTTTTTGGTTTTTGCAGTCTCCTATAATGAAAGTAGCCTCAGAACAGGTTCATATACCTTATACTCCTTCACTGGAAAAATTGGTCTATCCTAATCAAGAAAAAGTTATAACAGCAGTAAAGAAGACCATGGAATAAGGGGGAAAAATGCCAAGAGAAATAAATCTGCCACAATGGGGAATGGCTATGAATGACGGTACAGTTGTAAAGTGGCTAAAAAACCAAGGAGATCAAATAAACAAAGGAGATGAACTAGTTGAAATCGAATCTACAAAAGTGAATGCAGCTGTTGAAGCTCCTGCAGATGGGATTTTGGGAAGAATTGATGTAGAAGAGGGAAAATTAGTTCCAGTTGGCACAGTTTTAGGAATGATTTTACTTGAAGGTGAAAATATTTCAGATATTGAAATAAAAGAAACTGAAGTTGAAAAAATAAAAGAACCACCCTCAAAGAAGATTAAAATAAATAATTCAAATAGTAAATCTGTAGCATCCCCAAGAGCCAGAAATTTAGCAAAAAAATTAAATGTTGATATATCTAATATTGTTGGAACAGGTCCTTCAGGACGAATAACCGAGGATGATGTTAAAAAAGCTTCCGAATCAAGCCAAGTAGAGAGTAGTGTTTCTAATCCTTCACTCATTTTAGGCGATTCTTTGGTGAATAACAATGTAAGACAAATAATTGCAGAAAGAATGTACTCGAGCGCTAGTAACCCTCTTGTAACACTAAATTCTAAAGCTTGTGTGGATAATTTATTGAATTATCAAAAAAAATTAATCTCCGAATGGAGGCCTCATAAAATCAGACCACAAATTAATGACCTTTTAGTAAAAATAGTCTCAGATACATTGCAAAAACACCCTAAATTAAATTCTCACTACGAAAATAATGAAATGAAAATTTGGAAAAATATAAATCTGGGTGTAGCTATGGCAGTATCTGATGGGTTAATTGTTCCAGTAATCAAAAACTCTCAAGATAAAAATTATTTAGATATAAGTAAGGAAATAAGAGAATTTTCAAAAAAGATCAAAGCTAATAAAATTTTACCAGATGAAATAAATGGATCCAGTTTTACTATTTCAAATCTTTCATCATATAATGTTGAGTATTTCAATCCGATTATAAATCCCCCCGAGGTTGCTATTCTTGGAGTTGGAAAGATTACTAAAGATCTTTCTTTGGATGAAGATAGAAACCTTCTTGAAAGTAATTTTATATTCTTGTCATTAACTTTTGATCATAGAGCATTAGATGGTGTACCTGCTTCAAATTTCTTAGATTCATTGATTAGCAACATAGAAAGTATATAAGTTGAAGGGAGTAGCAATAATTGCAAACCCATCTGCAGGAAAAGACATAAGAAGACTGGTTGCTTCTGGAAGAGTTATCTCTAATCAAGAAAAGGCTAATATAATAACAAGATTTGTTAAAGGATTAGCCTATAAAGGCGTAAAAAAAATATATTTTATGCCTGACAAATCAGGATTATTTAGACCTTGCATAGATGAATTAAAGGATAGTATTGAGGTGAATTTTTTAGATACAAAACACTTTGATGGTCCACAACAAACACTTTATGCCTCAAGGCTTGTTAAAGACATGGACTGTGCCTGTGTTTTAGTTCTTGGTGGAGACGGAACCAACAGATTAGTAGCAAAAGAAGTTGGAAATGTGCCTATTATTCCTATTTCAACAGGAACAAATAATGCTTTCCCTATAATGATAGACCCTACAGTAGCTGGTCTCGCAGCTGGATTTTA
The DNA here is from genome assembly GCA_002719425.1 of Chloroflexota bacterium. Next base: position 33,092 of record PBHA01000018.1, on the reverse strand, counting down.
TGTAAAGTCTCTAAATACTTCTAATCATAAAGAATTAATTTTTCAAAAACCAATTATTACTTTCTCCATAGATGATAAATATGAAGACTTGGCGTTAATTGATCTTGCCATTAGTAATCAAAATTTTGTTGGTTCAAAAGCTATATGGGACCCAAATGTGCTTGATCAACTATTTCTGACGCAATCAAATCCTATTTCTATTGGTTTATCATCAATAGGTTCTAAACTTACTGAAATTCCTCAAAATCATGCTCTTAAAATCGAGTTTGGGAAAAAAGGTGATAAGATTTATGCTCCGATCGCACCAGGTCTAATCACAGAAATTAATATTAAGAATTGGGAACTTTTTTCCTATGATAAGAAATTTTATTTATCTGATTATTCAGGAACAATCGCCCTAGATGGAGAGAGAGAGTTAGAGATCTATAAAAAAAATAAAATTGAAATAACCCTTCAAAAAGAAGGTCCCTTTGTACTAGATGTTATAAAATCTGTAAACCAAGAAAATAAATTAAAAGCATAGGAAGCATATAATGCCATATAACGTAAATCATATTCATATAAAGTCAAAAGATCCAAAAGTTACAGCTGAATGGTTTGTAAAAGCCTTTAATGTAAAGATTATTTCTGAAACTGTAAGGCCTGTCGGAGACACTTTTATAATAACTCAAACTGAAGGAGGTTTGGCTATAAACATCTCTAGTGAAAGGACTAATGAAACTTTAGGTCCTGCTGATGATGATGCTCATTACGGTCTTGAACACTTTGGTTTTGACACTGATGACATTGAAGCAGATATTGAACGTCTTGTATCATTAGGGGCTGTTCATAAAGAAGGACCTCTACCTCAGCCAGATGGAAGAAAGATTGGCTTTATTGGAGCTCCAGGTGGAATAAGAATAGAGCTTATTCAACCAGCTCCTTAGTAAAAGCTAACTATAATTAAGATATTATTTTTTTCTTACCCAAGGTATTTCTCTTGGTTCCTTAATTGATTGTAGCCCTGCAGTTATATATCCGTAACAATACGAAAACGCAACTCCACTTTTGTTAGGACCTGATATGCTAGGAACATGATCTGGCATTAGCATATATTTGTAGTTTACTTCTTGATATGCTTTCAATGCCTTGATCATATCAATTGAGCCTTCGTCTGGAAAAACTTCCATAAAATCTAATTTTTTACCTAAGATATTTCTAAAATGAACATTAAATATTTTCTCTTTTTCGCCAAAATATTTGATAACATCAAATATTTCTTTTCCAGGATCATCTAGCATCTCTGTCACTGTTCCTTGACAGAAATTTAACCCATGATAAGGATTTTCATGCATTGAAATAAATTTTTTCAATCCTTCAACAGTAGCAAGAACTCTGGAGACTCCTTTGTATCCATCCGGAGTATATGGATCGTGAGGATGACAAGCTAATCTAACTTTATATTCTTCAGCAACTGGCACTACTCTTTCAAGAAAATAATCTATTCTTTCCCAATTTGTATCAACATCTAGAACTCCAGCTATTCCTGGTGGATCGTTTTGATTTATTTTTTCCCATCTAAAAGTAGAGTTTATTGAACCGCCTCTTCCTTTTTCGCTCTCAGATCTTGGTATTCCGATAATGTTCATATTATACTTAACTGCAGGAATTCCTACTTTTGAACATAATGAAATTAGATTTTGAATTGATTCTATTTCTTTATCTCTTTCAGGAGATTTTCCTAGCATGATATTTGGACTTTGAGATTCTTCAAGAGGTCTAGATGAAAGAGGTATCTGCACCATATCAAGATTAAGTCCATAATTACTCAATATTTCTATATGTTTTTCTAATATTTCTACAGTCCAATCATGGGGGTTTATTGAAATGTATTTCCCATTTTCATCTTCATAAAAAGGATCTGCACAAATATTATTAACTCCTAGTTGTGCCCATACTTCTAAATCGCTTGCATCTCTTGGTGCAACCTGAGTTCCTAAATACATTTAATTCTCCTTAATCTTTTTTAGAATTAATTTTTTCCAATTTTTATACTTATTATTATATAGTTCTAAATTATTAGTTTTTGGATTGAAATCTACGTAGCCATTCTTATTATTTTTTATTATTTTTGATGCTTCTAAGGATAATTTTGCTACTCCTAGTGAGGTAGTTTCACTGTTTATTGCAACTTTTATTTTTTTATCAATTAAGTCTGCTAAAAATTGAGAAAAGAAGTTACTTTTAGAAATTCCTCCATCTATTTTTATTTCACTTATATTAAGTCCTATAGTTTTTTCTATACTTTCAATAATTGCTTTTGTGGAAAATGCTATCGATTCAAATGTAGCTCTAATTATATCTCCTCTTGTAGTATTCGAACTAAGATTTTCTAAACTAGCTCGAATATTACCATTCCAAAAAGGAGCTCCTAGTCCATTTATTGCTGGTATGACCATAATTTGATTCCATTTACTTGATTCAATTTCTTTTTCAATATTTTCAAAATTTTCTATAATACCTATTTTCTTTAGCCATTCAATAGTTGAACCAGCTGAAAGAATACTACCTTCTAGCGCATAATTTGTACTTTTATTTTTTTTGAAAGCTAGAGTTGAAAGGAAATTTTCATTATTTTTAATTCTTTTATTTCCTGTGTCTATGAGTAGAAACCCGCCAGTACCAAAAGTACATTTTATTTCAAACCCTTCTTTTTCTTTGTGTCCGTATAAAGAAGATTGCTGATCCCCAAGAATAGCATTTACAGGTAATGATTTGCCTATAATTTCTTTTTTTATGTTTCCAAAAGTTTCATTTGAACTAAATATTTTGGGAAGAAACGATCTATTAATACCCAAAATAGATAATAATTCAGCATCCCAATCTTCTAATTTTGTATTATATAGTCCTGTTCTTGATGCATTTGTAACTTCTATTTTGTGAGGACTTCCTTCAATAATATTAGCTAATAACCATGAATCAATAGTTCCAAAATTCAACTTATTTTGAGCTAACAATTTATATATTGTTTTATTGTTCTCTATAGCCCATACAATTTTTGAAAAAGAAAAATATGGATCTAGCTTTAATCCTGTTGAATCAACTAGTAATTCTTCAAATTTACTACCCTTTAGCTTATCGCATATTTCTTTTCCTCTCAGGCATTGCCAGCTTATGGCATTTGTTATCGGTTTTAAATTTAATTTATCCCAAAAAACTATAGTCTCTCTTTGGTTTGTTATTCCTATTGAAATTATTTTTTCTTTATCAATTTCTGATTTTGATACAACATCTTTGATTGTATATAAGACACTTTCTATTATTTGGTTAGGATCAAGCTCCACCCACCCTTCTTTTGGGTATATCTCATCTAATTTATATTGGCTGCTTGCAATAGAATTTAATTCATCATCGTAAATTACACATCTTGTGGATGTACTCCCTTGGTCTATTGATATTACATATTTCTTTTTATTTTTCATAAAAAATATTTTACCAGTTACAAGCTTTTCATTTTTTCAATATTTAGAGAACTTGATTATTGATATATTATTGTTACTAATTAATAAGATTATTTATATATGACAGTTGAAGAAATAATAATATCTTTTGTTAGAATTTTTGCCTCTCTGATAGTGTTTAAGTTTAATTTTTTTGGAGGTTTATTAGTTATTCTTATTGATTTCTCAGATCTTTTTATGATGAATCTAATTTCTTTGGGAGGAGTAAGGAATTATCAAGTTCTGGATAAATTTTTAGACTTATTTTATATTTCGTTTTTTTTATTAATTACCCTTAGATGGTCCTCTAGCGTTAGAAACATTAGTATTGCTTTGTTTATTTTTAGGATTATAGGTTTTATCTTGTTTGAAATTTATGAAGAAAGATTTATTTTATTTTTATTTCCTAATGTATTTGAATTTTGGTTTATAGGTATAGCTTTTTTGAATAAATTTAAAAAAGCTCATAGTAGAAAAAATATAGTTTTGGTTTTGTTTTTTGCTTTTGGATTAAAAATGTTCCAAGAGTATATTCTTCATGTATGGAGATTCTTAGATAATTACAGAGCTGTTGACGTAGTCAAGTCTTTTATTGATTTATTCAATTGACCCTAGACAACCTTCTTCTTCTCCATCTACTAAGAGTATATTTTCTTCTCTTTATTTTGAGTGATTTAGGTCGTTCTGGAAGAAATTCATTTTTAATAATTTTTTCGTTATTTTTTTTAATTTTTTTAGTTTTTATCAATCTTCCTTCTGCATTTTTATCTTTTATTATGTTATTGAGCTGCTCTAAAAAAATTCCAGTCGGAGTTTTTGTTGATGCTATAAACTCTGGTGTTCCTTCAGATATAATTTGCCCTCCTTTGTCTCCTGCCTCAGGTCCTAATTCAATTATCCAGTCTGCATTTTTTATCATATCTAAATGATGCTCAATAACAACAACTGAATTTCCGTTTTCTACTAATGCATGCAGGACATTAAGTAACTTTGAACAATCTTCAAATGAAAGGCCAGTTGTAGGTTCATCAAGTATATAAAAAGTGTTACCTGTTGATCTTTTAGCAAGTTCTGTAGAAAGTTTTATTCTTTGAGCTTCGCCTCCCGAAAGAGTTGTTGCGGGTTGTCCTAATTTTATGTAACCTAAGCCAACATTATTTAGAGTTTCAAGCTTTTTCTTTACATTTGGAATATTTTCAAATATTTCTATAGCATCTTCTACTGTCTTGTCTAAAATATCTGAAATTGATTCTCCCTTAAACTTTATTTCTAATGCATCGTTGTTATACCTTTTACCTTTGCAAATTTCGCATGGAATCGTAACATCAGGTAAAAATTGCATTTCAATTTCTTTATATCCTGCTCCTGAGCACTCCTCACATCTACCTCCCTTTACGTTGAAAGAAAATCTTCCAGCTTTATAACCTCTACTCATAGCCTCAGGCATTTTTGAAAATAGTTCTCTAATTGGTGTGAATAATCCTGTATAAGTTGCTGGGTTAGATCTTGGGGTTCTTCCTATAGGCGATTGATCAATTACAATTATTTTGTCTATATTTTCAATTCCTTTAATTTCAGTATATTTTCCTTCTTTAACAGATTTTTTTGTTATCTTTTTTAGTAATGCTTTAGACAGAATGTCATTAATAAGTGTGCTTTTACCTGAACCTGATACACCTGCAACGCAAACAAAATTATTTAGAGGGATATTAACATCTATATTCTTGAGATTATTTTCTGTAGCTCCGATGATTTCTATACGCTCTTTACTTTTCTTCCTTTTTTTTGGAACTGAAATTTCTTTTTTTCCAGAAAGATAACTTCCTGTTATAGATTCTTTATTTTTCATTATTTCTGAGGGAGACCCTTGAGCAATCACGTTGCCTCCATATGAACCCGCCCCAGGCCCCATATCAATTATTTGATCAGCAGATTTCATCACATACTCATCATGTTCAACAACTATAACTGTATTGCCAATATCTTTTAGGTTGATAAGAGTCTTAATCAGCTTTTCATTATCTATTGGATGTAAGCCAATTGAAGGTTCATCACAAACATACATAACTCCAGTTAAACCAGCTCCTATTTGAGTTGCCAATCGTATTCTTTGCCCTTCTCCACCTGATAAGGTTGAGGACATTCTGTCGAGACTAATATAACCTAACCCGACTTCGATTAGAAACGAAAGCCTTGAATTTATTTCCTTAAATATTTCTTCAGAAATTTTTTGTTCGCTTAAGCTAAGAGGGGAAGGGTGAGCCTCCTCTATATTTATCCAGTTGTAGCAATCCAAAATAGACATACCTGTAGCCTCCATTATGTTCTTGCCAAGAACAAATACAGATAAAGATTCTGGTTTTAATCTTTGCCCCTTACAATCAGAGCATGGGCTCTCAGACATAAATTTTAGTATTTCTTCCTTTATCTTTTCAGAATCTGAGTTTAGATATCTTTTTTCAATTGAAGGAATTAATCCATCATAATATCGAATTAAAAATTCAAGTTCATCGATATTATTTTCTTTAGGAAACTCAGAATCGATAATTCCATATAAAAGTAAATTAAGGATAGACTTATTTATTTTTTTTATAGGTAAATTTTTATCTATTTTCAACTCTTCTAATATAGAGAAAAAATTATTTTTTTGCCAGCTTAGGACAATTCTTGCATCCTCTACAATCTCCATTCCTTTTTCATTTATGGACAGATTAGGGTCTCTAATTATTAAGTTTGGGTCAACTTCCAATGAAAAACCTAGGCCTGTACATTTGGAGCATGCTCCAAATGGTGTATTGAAAGAAAAGCTTCTTGGTTCTAGTTCAGATAATGAAATATTGCAATCTGTGCATGCAAGATCTTCAGAGTAAATTATTTCTTCTCCATCTATTTGATCTATGTATATGACACCGTTTCCATACTTTAAACCAGTTTCAACTGATGATGAAACTCTTTTTCTATCTATATTTGAATCAATGATCAGTCGATCAATTACAATTTCAATGTTATGCCATTTATTTTTTTCCAGTTTTATTTCTTCATCAATATCAAAAATATCTCCATCAACTCTTAGTCTAGAAAATCCTTCTGACTTTATTTTTTCTATTACATTTAGATGCTGGCCTTTCATATGACGAATAATAGGAGAAAGAATCATAAATCGCGTCCCATCTTCATACTCACATATATTTTCAACAATTTTTTGCACATCTTGTTTTTCAATTCGTTTTCCACAACTGTAGCAATGAGGGATTCCTATCCTTGAATATAGAAGTCTAAAGTAATCGTATATTTCTGTGACTGTTCCAACAGTTGACCTAGGGTTTCTTGAAACTCCCTTTTGATCAATAGAAATTGAGGGAGAAAGGCCATCTATTTGATCAACATCTGGTTTTTCCATCCTTCCTAAGAACTGCCTTGCATATGCTGATAAAGACTCAACATATCTTCTTTGCCCTTCAGCGTAAAGAGTATCAAATGCAAGACTACTTTTACCTGATCCCGAGACTCCAGTTATAACTACAAATTTTTCTCTTGGAATTTCTAAGTTGATATTCTTGAGGTTATGCTCTCTTGCACCTTTTATTGAAATTTTACTTGATTTAGCCAAAATATCTTTCTTATACTTAAATTTAATTCTATCGTTATATCTTCAGTATTTCGATACTCAAATTAAAACTATTTGATGTTTAGAATATAATATTCTTATAACTTTTAAAAAATCAAATTACCCTTCATAATTTAGATGAAAAAAAAGCCAAAAATATTAACTAAAGATCTTGTAAATGAAATTGACAAACTAGTTGAAGATATACAAATTAAGGGTGTTTTGAGTAAAAAGCAAAAAATAAATAATATTTTCGCAGAAAATGTAATACCATTACTTTTCGAGATAAAAACTTCTGTCGAAATTGAAAATTTTTCACAAAACGATTTAAGCGAAAAAATAAATTTTTGCTTAGCAAACACTTCAGATATAGTTGATCTTGATTCCGAATATGCACCTTTTTATTCAAGATTAAGAGTATTGAGAGAAAATATATTAATGAGAATAAGTGCTAGATAATTGATAGATTCTAAATTTCAAGATCAAATAATGGTTTCTTGTCAGTCAGATAAAGACTGGAAAGCATATTTTGATTTAATTTTAAATTCTGTCATTCAAACAAAAAAACATGAAAAAATTGATGAAACATATAGGATTGATATTTATCTTGTTGATAACTCTGAAATAAAAGAACTTAATCACAAATTCTTAAACAATAACTATGAAACAGATGTTTTATCTTTTAATTTTTATGAAGGATGGAAGGATGGATCTTTCGAACAATCAGAAAATTTATTTCCAGGTGAAAAATCAGAAAAAGGTATAGGAGAGATATACCTCTCTATTCCAAAAATACATTCTCAGGCTAAACAAAATGGTCTAACTTTTGCAAAAGAATTATCCACAATGGCTATTCATGGAGCACTTCATCTTTTAGGATATAATCATGAAGAAATTTTGGAGGAAAAAATTATGTTCTCCAAAACTGAGAAAATTTTAAATAAGGTTATTTCAGAGTAAATTATGAGTTTTAAAAGAGAAGTTTTATATCAAAAATGGAGACCAAAAAATTTTTCTGATGTAATGGGTCAAGATCATATAACAACCACTCTTAAAAACTCTTTACTTAAGGATAAAAATGCACATGCATATTTATTTACTGGACCTAGAGGCGTAGGAAAAACTTCAACTGCAAGAATACTGGCAAAAGCTCTAAACTTAGGAGTAGATAATAACGGGGAACCTAATTTAGACTCCAATATTTCAGAAGAAATTGATTCTGGTAAATTTTTAGATTTGATTGAAATAGATGCTGCATCTAATAGAAGAATTGATGATATCAGATCTTTGCTAGATAATGTTCAGTTTATGCCATCAGTTGGAAAATATAAGGTATACATCATAGATGAGGTGCATATGTTGACCAATGAGGCCTTCAACGCATTGCTGAAGACCCTAGAAGAGCCTCCTCCCCAGGTAATTATGATACTAGCAACTACTGAATATCAAAAACTTCCTGAAACAATTATTTCAAGATGTCAAAGGTTTGATTTCAGAAATGTTTCAAACTCTGAGGTAGTAAAGAGATTAAAATCAATTTCTGAAAATGAAGAAATAAACTGTAAGGAGGAAATACTCTGGTTCATAGCTGATAATGCATCAGGCTCTTTAAGGGATGCTTGTAACTTACTTGAACAACTTTCTACAGCATTTGATGAAATAACTATAGATAATGCTAGAGAGTTGTTTGGAATTATTGATGAAAATTTATCTTTGGAATTACTATCCTTGATTCTTAATAATGAAAAACAATCTTTGCTAGAAAAATTACAAGAGTTGAGATTAAGAGGAATAGATTTTAAGTCTTTATCAAATTCTATTGTTGATGTTTTGAGAATAGGAGTTTTTACATCTAATGGAGTCAATGATATTCAGGGTTATTCTTCTGACTTTGTTACCAATGCTGCCAATACATTTCAATCAACTGAACCCCAAAAGCTTATATTGATTCTTGAAAAGTTTATTGAAATGATCTCAATCCGAACGGAGCATTTTGATTCTTTGCTTGATTCATCTCTAATTCATTTGACATATATGTTTGAAGAAAAAATTGAACTAGACATAAAAAAAGAAATTGAAATTCAAATAGAGCCCCAATCAAATCCATCAATCCAGAAAAAAGACCCCATAGTTGATAGAAATGAAGGCAGCCCTAAGCAAAATGCTAATAATCAAAATATAGATTCAACTAAATCACAGCCTAAACCCGTGGCTCAATCTGGGAATAATCCCATTACTACTACTCCACAGCCTCAAAATGATTCCAAAGAGAAGTTAGATTGGGAGAAGGTACTATTTGATTTACGCAGAGCTAAGTTTGGAAAGATGGTTTTAGGGGCACTTCTTCGAAATGTTGAGATCCCAAAAAGAATTGATGATAAGTTGGTTTTAAAATTTAAGAGCAAATCTTTACATGATCATTTTCAGGCAGAATGGCAAATTGATCTAGTTCGTGAGGCAGTAAGAAAATCTGTTACAGAAACTTATGGAGAAGGAATAAAATTAGTTTTAGAAGAACCTGATGAAGAGCAAAAAAATAATATTAAAACTAACTTATTAGATAATGAAATTGTAAAATCTGCTTTAGCCATGGGAGCCAAAGTTGAGGAAGAAAAGGAAGGATAATATATGTTTAATATGGATAAATTAAAACAAGCTGGCAGTCTAATGAAACAGATGAATGGCTTGAAGAAAAAAATTGATAAACTACAGACGGTTGCAACTTCTAAGGATGGCAATATTGAAATTACTATACAGGGTACTTCTAACGTAAAATCGATAAAAATAAATGAAGATTTTTTGAGTCAAGTTTCTTCTAAAGATTTAGAAAAAAATCTTACTAAAGCTTTGAATGAAGGTATAAAAGAAGCTGAAAAATCTTCAAAAAAAATAATGTCTGAGGTTACAGGTGGGTTAAATATCCCTGGTTTATAATATGGTTCCATTAGATAGATCACCATTTATACCAGAAGCATTAAATGACCTGATAGACTCATTTAGGCTTCTTCCTTCTATAGGCCCTAAAACTGCTCAAAGATTAGCTTTTGCAACACTGAAAATGCCTGAAGAACAGGTAAAAAGCATATCCGAATCACTTTTAGGCATCAAAAGTAAAATTATTTACTGTGAGGTTTGTCAAAATATTTCTGAAAAAACAACTTGTGATGTTTGTACAAATCAAAATCGAGATAAATCCATAATTTGTGTTGTTGAGGAAGCTATGGATGTTTATGTTTTAGAAAAATCTGGTGCATACAGAGGTATGTTTCATGTTTTGCACGGATCTTTATCTCCTGCAAATGGAATTGGTCCTGAAGAGATTCGAATAACAGAGCTACTCAATAGGATTCAAAAAGATGATTCAATTGTAGAAGTTGTTGTAGCAACAAACTTAAACCTTGAAGGAGAAGCAACTGCAATGTATATAAATCAGCAAATATCAGAAATAAAAAAAGATATAAGAGTAACTAGACTGGCTCGAGGTATGCCCTCTGGTTCAGATATAGAATATGCTGATGAAACCACAATTTCACATGCTTTAGGTTCTAGAATTAATATAAATGAAAGCCTATAGAAAAAGAAAAAAATTTATTCAAACAGAGGCAATAGTGCTCAAATCCTTTGATTTTGGTGATGCAGACAGAATATTTACAATTTTAACCACAAATAACGGTATTATTCGTGTAGTTGCAAAGGGTATTCGGAAGCCAAAATCTAGAATGGGAGGACATCTGGATATTCTTTCAAAGGTTAATGCATACATATCTATAGGAGAAAATTTAAGTAATCTTTCACAGGTTGAAATGATTGAAAATTATACTGAAATAAAAAATGACCTTTCTTTAATTTCCATAGGTTTTTATTTTTTGGAACTAACAGAAAAATTTTCTGTAGAGAATAATCCTGATAATGAATTATACTCTCTTCTGTCTTATACTCTTGATCAAATTTTTCAGAAAAAAAACGAATTACTCATGAGATGGTTCGAAATTAATCTACTTTCGTTATCAGGATTTTTACCAGATTTATATAATTGTCAAATTAGTGGGAATATACTCGATGAAGGAGATCATCTTTTTTCATCAGTAAATGGAGGGTTAGTAGATAAAAAATATTCTACGGAAACGGACAATTATATATCTGTTGATAAAAATTCAATTAAAGCTATGAGATTTTTATCTAAAAATAATTGGGATGTTGTAAAAAATATTAATTTTAAGGATCAAAACTTAAAAAAAGTAAAAGAAGTGACAAAGAAATATATACAAACAATTACTCAATCTTTAATTAATTCTGAAAAATTTCTTTCGAATGTTAATTAATTTTCTTCATAGGTAGGAATGTACATAATAAAATTCCTGAAATTGCAATTATGCCAGAAAAAATTGCAATTCCTTCAAAATTATAATTTTTATAAATTATTCCGGATATAACTGGAGCCATAAACCCTATCAGTGACATACCTATGAAATTTAGAGCCGTTCCACTTCCTTCACTTCCTCTTGGAACCCTATCCATTGTTGCTGCAGTCACTATGGGCATTACTGAGAAAAAAAACATACCCAATAATCCAATTAAAATTATAAGGCCTAATCCTTCATCAAAAATTAGGAATAAAAATAAGTAGATTGCCATCAATGTCATAGAAATTTGTATAACCGGTTTTCTTCCAAATCTATCTGACAAAATTCCCATTATTGGGGTTGATATTATTCCAGCCGCTGTAATAAGTGCAATATGCCAACCAATCACCCAAGCAGAGTAATCAAGTTCTTCTTTTAGGTAGACTGCAAGCCATAATTGAAAAGAAGTATGGATGCTAGCTCTCATTGCCCCTAAAACAATCAACCCAAGAATTATTTTGTCTGATAATAACGATTTAGTCCTATCCCTGTACTCCTGAAAAGACCAGTTTGAGGTAGATTCTGAACCCGCAGACTTAAACATAGTTAATACAAGAACCCCTGTTATGATCATAGGAATAACTATCATAATAGAAACATTTTCCCACCCAAAGCCTGAAAACTTGATAATTGAACCAAGGGTAATTCCTGAAATCAATCCACCAATTATTGGAGGTCCAATCGTATTACCTATTTGTGCACCTGTAAGATGCATAGATAGAGCAAACCCCTTCCTCTCTGGATATCTCGCTGCAAGAGTACCGAAAGCTGGAGCGTGCCAAAAACTAGTTCCAAATCCAATAAGAATAACCCCAATTAATATTAGGAGATAGATTTTAGTTATTCCTATCAGAAGATATCCAATAGAAATTGTAAACATAGAAATAGCAAGAAACCAAGCTATTTTTTTTCTGTACATGTCCGATAATATTCCAGCAGGTATGTTTGATAACCCACTAGAAACATTCATTGAAGAAAATATTAATGCATATGAAACTTCTGACAGCCCCATAGAAGCTTTCAATAAAGGACCAATCACAGTTAGGGCACCTTGACCAAAATGTTTAATTCCATGTCCAAGAGATAAGCCTATTACTAATGCGAGGCCTGAAAAGGGTTTGGTTATTTTACTCATAAAAATTTTTTATAATGGTATATTTATATAATAATTATTCTTCTTTAATCAGAAAAAAATGATCAAATTTAAAAAACTTCCAAAAACAATTTATTATTCTTCAATTTTATTTACAATTTTGGGATTTATTTTTTCCATTATCTACTCATTGATAAGCTATATTTATATATGTCCAACTTCCACAACCTGTCCAGCTAATCCAACCCCTATAATTTTTCTAGTCATTATTGTTACTTTTCTTTTTTTTATATTTGGATTGATTTTTGGGGTTGTTATACAGAAGCTTTATAATTTCTTTAGAGTAGAATAATTTTAATATTAAAATATTTGAGGAAGATTGTTTATGTCAGAAAATTTTGATTTAATAGTTATCGGGGCTGGGCCGGGAGGTTATCATTCTGCAATTAGAGCATCTCAACTTGGCTTAAAAGTTGCTTTGATAGAAAAAGATGATGGTTCAGGCATAGGTGGTTTAGGTGGTGTTTGCTTGAATTGGGGTTGTATTCCTTCCAAGTCTCTCCTCAAGAATGCTGAACTTTTAAATGAGTTGAAAAACCCTGAAGAGTGGGGTTTTTCTTTTAAAGAATTTAAGGCAGATATTTCTAAGGCTATAGAAAGATCAAGAGAGGTTTCGTCGAAATTAACTCAAGGCATAGGATATTTAATCAAAAAAAACAATATTGATCTTATTAGTGGAGAAGCTCAATTACAATCTTCATCAAAAGTTGAAGTTGGTCAGGATGTTTACACTGCAAGCAATATAATAATTGCAACAGGAGCAAGACCCAGATCTTTGCCAAATCTAGAAATAGATAAGGAACTTATAATTACTTCTAGAGAAGCCTTAGAATTAAAATCTAAACCAAATTCTATTGCCATAATTGGAGCTTCAGCTATTGGTTGCGAATTTGCTTACTTCCTCAATGCATATGGTGTAGAAGTTTCTCTTTTTGAAATTATGGATAGATTGGTTCCAAAAGAAGATTCTGATATTTCTAAAGAGTTAGAAAGGCAATTTAAGAAACAAGGGATTCAATCTTTTACATCTTCTAAAATTAAGAATGTAACAAAAAATAGTAAATCAGTAACTTTAGATTATGATTCAAATGGAGAATCATTCTCCAAAGATTTTGAAAAAGTTATGCTTGGAGTTGGAATACAACCTAATAGTGATCAATTAGGACTAAGCAATGCTGGTGTTGAAATTGATAATAATGGTTTTATTGTTGTCGATGATTTTATGAGAACTAACGTGAATGGAATTTATGCAATAGGAGATGTTACTGGAAAGCTTCCTCTAGCTCATGTTGCTTTTGATCAAGGAATTGTAGCTGCAGAAACAATTAAGGGATTAGAAGTTCAGGGAATAAGTGATTATTCAAATATGCCTAGATGCACTTATTGTTCACCACAAATTGCTAGCATAGGAATTACAGAAGATCAGGCAAAAGAGCAAAATATTAAATATTCAGTCGGAAAAGTTCCTTTTCAAGTTGCAGGTAAATCTATAGCTATTAATAACTATAATGGATTTGCTAAAATCATCTCTGATTCAGATACAGGTGAGATATTAGGCGCTCATATAATAGGTGCAGAAGCAACTGAAATGATTGGGGAAATAGGGATGCTCAAATATCTTGAAGGTACAAATGAAGAATTGCACAGACTTACTCATGCACACCCAACTTTATCAGAAGTTATAAAAGAAGCTGCAGCTAGTACTAACAACGAAGCTATTCACTTCTAGTATTACCAATCTAACTTGATTTCTAGTTCGGATGATATTGATTCAAACCATTCAATTACCTCAGGATGGTAAGGAATTCCGTTCTTACTTCTATCGTTTCTAGATTCAAACTCTGCCAATCCAGGATACAAAACTCGATCATGACCAGGAGCAGGTGGAGTTTCCTTCAAACCTCTTAAGAAATCATCCATATTTTTCTTGAAAGTAGTTTTATCACTAAAAGAATCTATATTATATGCAGCAAAGTAATGTCCGCTCCCTCCCAAGAATCCTGCTTGTGCACCTCCTAGCATTGAACACATTATGTCAACAATTGCTGCAAAGCCATAACCCTTATGTGAACCATTTTCCCTTTCTCCTCCTAAAGGAAGCATATGAAGATTTTTTAATCTACCATCCTCATGAAAATCATCTTTAGTGAGCAGTTTCTCAACGTTTATAGGAGAGCCATCTTCGTTTGCAAGCCAATTTGAAGCTACAGGAGTTTCTAATCTCTCTAGTAACTTGATTTTGTTTCCAGCTATTTGAGTCATTGCGGCATCAAACATAAAATAAGCTTCATTCTCAGCTGGTGCTGCCCATGCAATAGGTTGTGTTCCAAATCGAGGTTCAGCTCCAAAAGTAGGAAGCATAGCAAAACCACCGCCTCCACTCATACACACACCAATCATATCCTCATCAACTGCTAACTTAGCATGAAAGCCTGCGGCTCCTAGATGTCCAGCATTATTAAGAGTAACAATTCCTACCCCACTTTCCTTTGCTTTATTTATTGCCAACCTCATTGCATATGGAGCTGTATGTAATCCAAGGCCTTTATCTCCGTCCAAAGCAGCTGTAGAAATTGATTCTTTTATAATTTTGATATCTGGTCTTGGGTTTATTTTTTCTAGCTGATACATCCTTACATATGATCTAAGCATATTTGATACTCCATGTGTATCAACTCCATTAAGATCTGCATATATCAATACATCAGCCGAAATTTCAGCATTTTCGTTTGACAAACCCATCTTCATAAAAATTTGTTTTGTAACAGAGTGCATTTTTTTATGGTTGACTCTTACTGCATCTTCATCTGATACATGAAATCTTTCTAGCATAATTCCCTCTTTATTTACTATTTATATAAACTTTTGTTTTTTCAGCAAAACTACCGTTCATATGATTTAATGTTGATTTTATCTTTGAGTCTAGTATTTTTAAAGTCGATATTACTCTTAGTCTTCTATATTCTGGTATTTCTTCCCCTTTTACAGAATCTAGTTCGATCGCAAAATGAAGAATCTTTTCTTCTATTGACAATTCTTTTAACTCATTATTTATAATTTCATTTTGTTTTTTAACCACTGGCTTAATTTCGTTTCCATTGACTACAGACTTAAATATCTTTTCGATAGGTGTTTTAGGATTTTTCTTTATATTTCCTATGATTTTTTCTACATAAACACTTGAAATTTCACCTGATATAAAGGGTTTAGAAATTTCATACTGCAGTTCAAAATCATCAATATCCGCTATACATCTTGCTTCTTTAAAAGTAAGATTCCCGTTATCTAAAGCTTTTAGTAACTGTGGGTTTAATTTTTTTATTAAAGACTCATAGTGATGTATTGTTCCCGGAGTTATACCCGTTCTTCTACTCAATTCTTGTTGAGAAATATTATTTTTTTTCCTAAAACTTATAAATTCTTTAGCAACTTCAGTTGGAGGCTTTAATCCTGAAAAATAAATTTCAGATAAATTAATTGAAGGTAAATCCTCAATTTTTTCTTTAACGTTGCAGTCTATTTTAGATTTGTTATTTTTTTTTGCGTTCCTTAGGACTTTCTCTCCGCTGTATAACAAATATCCATTCTTATCTTTGAGTACAATAGGTTTTTGTTGAGATGAGTTTCTTTTATTTAATAAATTTTTTACGGGTTCATGCTGGAAAGCAGGATGACCAGGTTGGATTTTAATTAAGTTTATTTCTATTTTCATTATTTGCCCCAAGTTTTTTCTTTATAACTTAATTTTCTAGATTCTAAATTCTAATTTCAAAAATTGTCCTAGCTGGGAAATAACCATTCTTAAAACCCTTTTTGTTTAGAATTTTTTTAATATAATGATTAGTACATTGTTAGCTTGAACTGAAATACATGAAAATTGTAAAAAATAATATTCCCCCATATGTTGCATTCAAAACATTCCAAACTTTTTTGGAATTTTTATCTGAAGGTATGCCCAGTAGAATTGATAGAAGTGTATGGCTTAATAGATTCTCTGGTTCCAATGGTACACAATTAATGACTGCTATTAAATTTTTTGAACTAATAGATTCAAAAGGTATACCGACTGAAGATTTTAAGAATTTGGTTTCAAGAGATTCTTCTTTACAGAAAAAAATTATGAGAAAGTTATTATTTAGTTTTTATCAGCATATTTTTGATTTAGATCTTGAAAATGCTACTAGGTCTCAATTGAGAGAAGCTTTTAGAAAGTTTGGAACTAAAGAAGGTGTTTTAATAAAATGTGAGTCTTTTTTTATTCAAGCGGCCAAATTTTCTGAAATACAGCTATCCTCTCATATTTTAGCAAGAAGGCATAACTCTTCATCTAATGAAAAATCTAAAACATCTATAAAATCAAATAATTCAAATATTCCAACAAAAAAAAATCCAACTGAAAAAAATCTAAATTTAGTCAAAATTATCCTTGATAAGTATCCAGACTTTGATCCTTCTTGGGAACCAGATGTTCAGAAAGCTTGGATTGAGTCTTTGACTAAGTTATACGATAGTATGAATAGTTAAAAAAAAGAGTCACCTAATAGTGACTCTTTTTTTCTATTTACTGAGTTTAGTAGTTTACATTCCCATATCCATACCACCCATTCCCCCTCCTGGCATTCCTCCAGGCATAGGAGCTTCCGGCTCAGGAACATCTGTTATTAAAGCTTCTGTAGTAAGAATCATCCCAGCAACAGAAGCAGCGTTTTCAACAGCAGCTCTTGTAACTTTTGCAGGATCAACAATACCCATTGTTATCATGTTTCCATACTTATCAGATTGAGCATCGAATCCGTAGTTTTCCTGCTTACTTGTAGAAATTTTTTCAAGTATAACAGCACCTTCAAAACCTGAATTTTCAGCAATAACTCGTATGGGTTCTAACAAAGCTTTTTTAATTATTTCAACTCCAGTATTTTCATCAGGATCTTTTAGCTTTAACTTATCAAGGGCATTTGAAGCCTTGATAAGAACTGTTCCTCCTCCAGGTACAATACCAGATTCAACAGCAGCTCTTGTTGCTGAAAGAGCATCTTCTACTCTTTGTTTCTTTTCTTTCATTTCTATCTCAGTGGCAGCCCCAACTCTTAGTATGGCTACACCTCCTGATAGTTTAGCTAATCTTTCTTGAAGCTTTTCTCTATCATAGTCTGATGTTGTTTCTTCAATTTGGCTACCTATTTCTTTCATTCTTCCTTCAATTTCAGCTTTGGCACCTTCTCCATCAACAAAAGTTGTGTCATCTTTTTTTACTACAACTCTTGCACATTTTCCTAAGTCTTCTAATGTAGCAGAATCTAGTTTTCTACCAACTTCTTCGGAAACAACATTTCCTCCTGTTAGTATTGCAATGTCTTGTAACATAGCTTTTCTTCTGTCTCCAAATCCTGGAGCCTTTATAGCAGCTACGTTTATAGTTCCTCTAAGCTTGTTTACAACTAGTGTTGCCAGAGCCTCTCCTTCTACATCTTCAGCAATTACTAACATAGGTTTTTTAGCTTGTAATACTTTTTCTAGAACAGGGACAAGGTCTGATACTGCAGAAATTTTTCCATCAGTAATTAAGATATATGGATTTTCTAAAACAGCTTCTTGAGTATCTGGAGAAGTTACAAAATAGGGAGATAGAAATCCTCTATCAATTTGCATACCTTCTACAAAATCTGTTTCATAGTCAAGAGTTTTTGATTCATCTACTGTGATTACACCATCTTTTCCTACTTTATCCATTACATCTGCTATAAGATTACCCATTTCATCGTCATGAGAAGAAAGTTTTGCTACGTTTGCTATTTGTTCTTTTCCTGAAACAGGCGTAGATTGGTCAGCAATTGAATCTCTGACACTTTGAATAGCTTTATCTATTCCTCTCTTGATAGCCATAGGGTCAGCTCCAGCAGCAACAACTTTAAATCCCTCTGCAATTATAGCTTGAGCTAAAACTGTACTCGTAGTTGTTCCATCACCAGCATCATCATTTGTATTTTTTGATGCTTCTTTTAGAAGCTGAGCTCCCATATTCTCAAATGAATCTTCTAAGTCAATTTCTTTAGCTATTGTTACACCATCTGAATTAACTTGAGGAGGACCAAACTTTTTATCTACAATTATGTTTCTACCCCTTGGTCCAAGTGTTACTTTTACTGTATCTGCAAGAATATCTATACCACTTTTTAGTCTAGATCTTGCATCTGCTCCAAATTTTAAATCTTTTGCCGGCATTTTCTCTCTCCGTTTACTAATTTTTTTTTTTAGAATTTTATAAGTTGTCTATCCAACAATAGCTAAAATATCACTTTCTCTAACTATTAGATATTCTTTTCCACCTTCTGAATATTCCGTTCCTGCATATTTAGAATAAATAACTTCATCACCATTTTTTACTGATAGAGGAATAGTTTTTCCGTCGTCATTAACTCTCCCTGCTCCAGCAGCAACAACTTTACCTTTTTGAGGTTTTTCTTTTGCAGTATCAGGAATAATAATACCTCCAGAACTCTTTGAGTCATCTTCCTCATTTGGTTCGATGATAATTCTGTCTCCTAATGGTTGTAATTTAAGTGCCACTTAATCATTCCTTCCTATTTATTTATTTTATTATTATTTATTACTAATTTTTATTAATTACCAACTTCATAAATCATAGTATAAATAATTACACATTTTCTATTTTAAAATATTTTGAGAGCCTGTCAAATAATCTTGCAGTAACTTGATCATAACAAACCAGTTTTGAAATGTATTTTTTGAGCTATCTAGCAGTTATTGATCCCCCATTGATATTAATTGCTTGCCCTGTAATAAACTTTGCCTTATCTGATGCAAGAAATGAAATTAAGTCTGCAACCTCTTCGTCTGTACCTACTCGTCCCATAGGTATATTTTCAATCTTACTCTTCCACATGGCTCCTCTTCCTAGAGGATCTAATCTTGCAGTTTCTGTCTGTCCAGGGCATACACAGTTAACTGTAATTTGTTCTTTAGCTAGTTCTTTAGCTAAAGATTGAGAAAAACCTTCTAAACCAAAATTTGCAGCATTATAAGCAGCCATTCTAGCATTACCTTCTTTTCCTGCAGACGAAGACAGATTGATAATCCTTCCTCCATCTCCTTGATCAATCATAATTTTTGCAACTGCTTTGGAACATAAATAAGAACCATAGATCTTAACCATGAAAACTTTCTTAAACACTTCATTGTCTACTTCGATTACAGGGACCCTATCTTCTCCATAAGGCGGTGCAGCATTATTTACGAGAATATCTATTCTTCCAAATTCATCTAATGTTTGCTTGATTAAATTATCAACATCGTCTTCTTTAGAAATATCCATAACTAAAGTCTTTGCTTTAGAGCCTTTTTCTCGAATTTGCTCTGCTGTAGACTCGATATCTTTCCATTCAACGGCTTTTTCATCTTCAGGGTATGTCTCTGGATCCCTTCCTGTTCCTGTTACAACAACATTAGCTCCTAGAGAACCCAATGCCACAGCAGTAGCCCTACCAATACCTCTCAGTCTTCCAGCTCCTGTAACTATAGCAACCTTACCTTTTAGCTCTTTTTCCATGATTTTCCTCAGTTTTATATTTTTTTTAATGCTCCATTACTGAACCACCATTTTGATTAATGGATTGCCCATGAATCCAAGAAGCAGCCTCAGTACATAAATAAGCACAAAAATCTCCAACCTCCTTATCTGTACCATTACGTCCTATAGGAGTCGCAGCTGCCATTTGATCCCAATTATCTCTTACTACATCCATTCTAGAAGTATCAACAGCTCCAGGACAAACTGCATTTACGTTTATATTATATTTACCAAGCTCTCTAGCTAAGGATTGAGTCATTCCTACTACTCCAAAATTACCTGCATTATAAGCTAAGAAGTTTTCTTGTCCTTTTTTTCCTGCAGTAGAAGAGATATTAACTATTTTTCCTCCATCACCCTGCTTGATCATATGTTCAACTACGCCTTTTGTGCATAAAAAAGTTCCAGTTAGCTTAATATCTACAACTCTTTGAAAAACACTTTCATCTAAATCAAGTATTGGAACTCTATCTTCAGCTCTAGCATAAGCAGCATTATTAATTAAAATATCTATTCTCCCGAATTCCTTGATGGTTTTTTCTATCATATTTTTTACATCATTCTCATCAGTGACATTAGCTACAAGAGGCAATGCTCTTGAGCCTTCTTCTCTTATTAGGTCTGCAACACTTTCTACATCTCTCCATCCTACTGCCTTCTCATCTTCAGGATAATTTTCTGGTTTTCTTCCTGTTCCTGTAACTACTACATCAGCTCCAAGTCTTGCTAAAGCAACCGCAGCTGCTCTTCCTATACCTCTTAATCTTCCAGCTCCTGTAACTATAGCAACCTTACCTTTTAGTTCTTTTTCCATAAGTTCCTCATTTATAAATATTGAATTTTCATAATTCTAATCTATTAATTGATTAATTTTAATAATTGTATTTTCTATATCATTTGTTATTACGGTTATATGTCCCATTTTTCTACCAATCTTTGCTTCATCCTTGTTGTACAATTTAATAAAATAATTTGAAGAACTCTTCAATTTTGAAATTATTTTTTCATGATCTTTTTTGAGAAAAAATTCTCCTAAAATATTCTTCATTAATGCTGTATTTATTGGCTCAGGATTTTCTAGTTTTTCATCACAAATAATTTTTCCTAACAGACCAAACTGAGAGAGTAGGTGAGACTCTCTTGTAAGATGTCCTGAATTATGAGGCCTAGGAGCTATTTCATTGAAGAGAATTTCATTATCCTCATCTATAAACATTTCTATCGCGATGATTCCTATTAGATCTATTTCTTTGACGAATCTTTTTGATAAATCTATTGCTTTATTCTTAGTTGATTCATCTATTCTTGCAGGAAAAATTGAAGTATCTAGAATTCCGTTTTTATGGATATTTTCAATTGGATCAAAGAAAAAAATCTCCTTTTCTTTATTTCTTCCAATAACAATAGAAATTTCCTTTTTAAAGCTGATTTTCTCCTCAACTATATAGTCAATATTTTCATCTAGTTGGTTCATTAGATGATTGATTTCATTTTTATTATTTACGCGAAACTGACCTTTTCCATCATAACCTAATCTGTTTGTTTTTATAATTACAGGTAAATTTATTTTTGCTGAAATTAATTGTTCTTCTAGGTCTATTTTGTTATTGTAAGGTACGAATTTTGGAGTTCTGATTCCACATTTAATAAAATTTCTTTTTTCATTTAATCTGTTTTGAGATATAGAAAGTACAAATTTACTGGGAAGTATTTCTATTTTTTTTTCTAGGTATTCAAGGGTTTCTAAAGGAATATTTTCAAATTCGTAAGTTATTACGTTGCATTTATTAATTAGTTCATCTAACGCTACTGTGTCATCATAAGCTTTTTTTATATGTTTTGCGAGTGTATGGCTTGCAGGTGGGCTATCTGAAGGATCTATAAAATACACAATTTTATTATTTTTAGTTAGGTATTCTGCGAGCATCTGACATAATTGTCCTCCTCCAAGAATACCTATAGTATTTTTTTTCATTATTTTATAACTATGGCCATTCGCCTATATCGCTATCCTTCTTGACTGAATTACTCGTATTAGAAATTCGTTTTTTTAGATTATTTGATACTTTTTTATCATTGAGTGCTAAGATTTTGGCAGAAATGAGAGCTGCATTTTCAGCGCCATGGTCTCCAATAGCAACAGTCGCTACAGGAACACCTTTTGGCATTTGTACTATTGATAGTAAAGAGTCAATTCCATTTAGATTTGAAGATTTTATAGGAACACCTATTACTGGAAGTTCAGTTATAGCAGCAACCATTCCTGGTAGATGAGCTGCTCCACCTGCACCTGCAATTATAATTTCAATTCCCCGATTTTGTGCATTTTTAGCGAATTCGTACATTAGATCAGGGGTTCTATGAGCAGAAATAATCTTAATTTCATGATTTACTTCTAATTCTCTTAATACCTCAGAAGCAAGTCTCATAGTATCTAAATCACTTTTACTTCCCATTATTATTGAAACTTTTGGTTTATTGTTCATCTGCTGTCCTGTAAAAAATTAATTATAGCACTCATTGAATGCTTAGGTTCATTGAATGTATTTTTATGATTAACTCCCTTTAAGGTGTGTAAAACTTTATTATTTTTTTCTTTCATTATAGATTTGGTGAGCTTGTAATTGTCATCCTTTTCACCAATGATTATTTTATGTTTTTCATTTTCCCAATTAATTTTATGTATGGCTCCTTCCCAATCAAGAGCTTTTTCAAAAATTTTACTATATATAATATATTTTTTTTCTCCAGTTTTTTCTCCTAGATTTTTCATTGCAGCGGCACGCTTATTAAATCTTTTTGCTTCTAGATATGGAGCTCCAGGGTGCATCCCTAATGAGATTATTTTTTTAAGATTATTATTGTAGGACGCTAGCTCAAAACCAGCTCTTGCACCCATAGAAAAACCTATATAATCAAAACTTTCACAATTTATATCATTACCGATTTCTAATATATAATTTGCCATCTCTTGAACAGACAAATTAGATTCATCAGAATCTAGATTGTCTCCATGACCAGGAAAGTCAAAAATATGAACTCTCCTAATTTTTGAAAGTTCTTTTACCCAACCATTTTCTAACCATAAATTTTTATTTTGAGCCATTCCATGACCTAAAATCAGGTCTTGTCCCTCTCCAAAAGTTAAATATGACATCATAAGCTCTGTTTTTATTATTTTTATGTAATTATTATTATATGGTAACTAATTTTTTGGAGGTTATATTTGAGTGAAAATCTTGAAAAAACTGCTATGGTTGTAACTGCTCATCCTGATGATGCAGAATGGGGTTGCTCAGCCTCTGTAGCTAAATGGACTAGATTAGGATGGGACGTAGTATATGTTCTTTGTACCGATGGTTCAAAAGGAACCGAAGACAGGTCTATTTCTAGTCAAGAATTAGCCAAAATTAGAGAAAAAGAACAAAGAGATGCAGGAAAAATACTTGGATTAAAAGCAATTGAATTTCTTGGTTATCCCGATGGATATCTTGAACCTACCTTAGATGTTCGAAGAGATATTTCTAGAGAAATCCGAAAATATAAACCTTCAGTATTAATTACAACTAATCCAAATAGAGATCTAGTAAATGGTTCATACCTAGGACATCCAGATCATTTTGCTGCTGGAGAAGCTGCTTTATCTGCTGTATTTCCAAGTGCAAGAGATCATCTTACATTTCCAGAACTTTTAGAAGAAGGTTATGAACCCCACAAAGTCAAGGAAGTCTGGATAAATATGTTCAATATGAGTTCAGGTAGTAACCAAAATTGGTTTTTTAATCCTATTGAACAATCTGATTTAAACACAGCTATAAATGCTCTTCTAGCACATACAAGTCAAATCTCTGATCCTGAAAGAGCTAAAGAATTTATGGCCAGAAGAAGAGAGGATATAGGAAATATATGTAATACTAAGTACGCTGAAGCTTTTGCTAGGTTTCAACTTAATTAGTTATTTATCTATATTGCTTCGTTTTCAGTTACACCTAAGTTCTCGTCTCGGATTGTACTAAATTCTCTATCAATGGACTGAGTTATCATTCCTCCATCCGAACTATGTAAAACAAATCTTGCACCTAGTTCCATAGTTTTTAATGTTCTTTCAGGTGTAAATCCATGAACCATCACTGGAATGTTATGAGATTCTGATATATTGATGATTTTTGTGAGTGCATCAATGTATTCTGAATTTTCTAACTCGTCAGGTATACCCATAGATGTTGATAAATCATTTGGGCCAACAAATACACCATCAATAGGACCTTTTTCTATTAAGTTATCTAAATTGTTTACTGCAGTAATGCTTTCAATACCAACTATGAAAATTTTATGACCATTCTTTTTATGAAGATAGTCTTTGGTTTTTTTACTTGGAAATTTTTCTGAGGTTAATACATCCTCAAATGCTTTACCTTTGAGTGGATGAAGGTATGTTTTCCATGCACATCTTTGTATAGTTTCAGGGTCTTCACAGTAAGGTACAAGAACTCCATCCGCTTTAGCGTCTAAAGCAATAGCTACGAGAGTAGGGTCTGGGTCTGCTACTCTAACAATTACAGTTA
The DNA here is from genome assembly GCA_002719425.1 of Chloroflexota bacterium. The sequence continues at coordinate 8,297 of PBHA01000018.1, read as the reverse complement.
GACCAACAGACTGGCCAGCAGTAACCATTCTTGCTATTTCTCCTCTTGAGTATGATCCATGCTCTGCATCAATTATTACATAATCTAATGCTTTTGAAGAAAATGCAGAGACCCATCTTACTCCTTCGATAAAATTGATCATCGTTCCAAAAACTTTTCCACCTTGTTTTAATTTATCTTTTATATCCTGAGGTTTCATAAATACATCTTTCTAAACTCTTAATTCTTTAAAATTGCTTATCATATAATCTGGAGGTCTTAAATCTTTAGGGTATTCTCTACCCATACTTATCCATATAGTTTTGAATCCTACAGATTGAGCTCCAATTATATCTGTATAAGGATTGTCGCCTATAAAGACGACATTTTCAACTTCTTTCGGAGATAAATTTAATTGTCTCAACGTTTCTATAAATATTTTTTTATGAGGCTTTTCATATCCAAATATTTCTGAGGCAATTACAAAGTCATGTTTGTTTTCTAAACCAGTATTTTTTAGTTTTTTATATTGGTGCATACCTCCATTTGTAACAATGCCCAATTTTATATTTTTTGTTTTTAATTCATCTAAAAATTTTGCTACACCATTAAACGGTTTTACCAATCTAGACATATTATCGTAATAAAATTCATAGAATTCTTCATAATTCATATTAAATTCATTGAAATCACTTTTTATTTTTTCAAGTGCTTTTTGAATATTAAATGAATTGTTGGGACTCAAGTTCCAAAAATATTCTTGGGCTTTAATTTTTGAAAAATGTTTAAATATTTCAAAATTATCATGCATAATTTCAATAAATTGATTATAAGCTGATTTCCTATCAATTAATGTATCATCTAGATCAAAAACAACACCCTTATACTGAGATAAATTTATACTCATGCGGTTCTTATTGACCCTCTTAGTAAGGAAGCTTCGTCAGAGCACATAAAATAAATTATATTGGCAACGCCAGTGGGATCGGCCAGAATTTTTTTTGTATCTAAGTATAATTCTTCATCACCTGTTATATCTCTGGTTGTTTCAATCTGTGAATTTTTTAATGGAGTATCAACCGAACCAGGCAAAATATCATGAACTCTAACTCCATATTTTGCGAGCTTATCTGCTAACACAAGGGTCAATCCATGTACTCCACCTTTTGAAGATCCATAAGCGAATGAAGATGAACTTCCTAAAACCCCAGCTCCTGAGCTTGTAAGGATAATCGTACCCCTTTTTTGTTTTTGCATTATAGAAGCTATATGTTTTGTCATTAAGTAACTTCCAGTAAGATTGATACTTATTACTGAATCCCAAACTTCATCAGGAAACTCGTCTAGTTCTAATGACGCTCCCTGTAGAACACCTGCTAGGTTGATTAATATATCTATACCTTCAAGCCATTGAGTAGCTGCAAGAACACCACCTGAAACTTGGTTTGAATCTCTTACATCCACGTTCCAATATCTTATATCAAATCCTTCTTTAGTTAATTCATTTGTAAGGTTAATCCCTTCCTCATTATTCACGTCAAAGATAGCTACCTTTGCTTGATTTTTTGCAAAAACCTTAACTACTTCCCTTCCTATTCCTGTTGATCCGCCAGTTATGATAACCTTTTTATTTTTCATACTTATATTCATAATTGCTCCAAATTAATTTTGATTTATTCTGCAAAAAATTTTGCCACGTTTCTTCTTTGTATTTTTCCAGTAGCCGTCCTAGGTAGTTCCTCTGCAAAATGAATTTTTTCAGGAATTTTGAAACTTGCAATTGAATTTGAGCAAAATTTTTGTATCTCATCTTGAGTTACTTCAGAATTAGTTACCAATGCTGCATGCACAACTTCACCATATTTTTCATCAGGAAATGCAAAGCATACAGCTTCATTAACACTTGGATGATTTAACAAAACAGCATCAACTTCAAGCGGGGATATCTTTTCACCACCCCTATTTATCAATTCTTTAATTCTTCCAGTTAGATTTAAGTATCCATCTTCATCTATAAATCCTTGATCGCCTGTCCTAAACCATCCGCTGACGTATGAATCTTTATTTGCATCCTCATTATTATGATAACCGCTCGTTACGTTCTCGCCTTTAATTACTACCTCACCAATTTTATTAGTTTCTAACATTTCTCCGTTACTTTCCATAGACATAATGTTAATTTTTACCCCAGTAGGTTTACCTACGCTACCAGCCTTTCTTTTCTCAGGAGGCATTGGATTTGAACTCATTTGATGAGACGCCTCTGTCATTCCATATGCTTCTAGTACTGGCGCTCCAAAACGTTTTTCTAAATCTTCTAAGACTGATGGTGCTAGAGCTGCAGAACAAGATCGTATAAATCTAAACGATTTTTGTGGAGCATTATCCTCATCTGCTCTAATTAATAAAATTTGATGTATGGTTGGAACTGCAGAATACCAAGTAGCCTTATACTCTTCTTGTAATCCCCAAAAATTACTAGCCGAGAATTTTTCAGGAATTACTATTTGTCCCCCGCTGGCTAGAGTCGACAATGCCACACCAATTAATCCATGTACATGAAATAGTGGCATCACAACCAAAGCTATATCATCTTGAGAAAGATTGTATGTATTTATGATGTTATCCAAAGATTTAAGCAAGTTTTTATGTTTTAAAGGGACTCCTTTTGGTCTACTTGTCGTACCTGAAGTATGAAGAAATAAACAAGAGTTATTTTCGTTTGGTTCTGAAAAATCTTTTTTTATGTAATCATCAGAATGAAATTTAATATCGATTTTACCGTTTCCAAATAAAACAGTAGATACTGGTATTTCTTTTGCATTTGCTTGAGAGATTACAGGGTGATTTTCTGTAGTTATTATCATTGAAGGGTTTATATCATCAAGATAAAAATTAAATTCCTCTTCTGTAAAATCTGGGTTAAGTGGAGCTGCGATTGAATTAGTTTTTGTAACAGCTAAAAAACTAATCATGAATTCAGCATTATTTTTAAGTACTATTATTATTGGTCTCTCATTTTGGGTTCCAAATGAGGTTAGTTTTTTTGATAATTCGTCTACCAAGTATTTCAGTTTTTTATAACTGATTTTTTCCTTATTTGGTATAGAGATTGCTACATCTGAATCTTTTCCTGATTCTAGTATTGTTGGTAATATTTTTTTCATTTTTATAAAGTCTCGAGAGTTTTTTTATTATAGTATAAAAAAAAACTTCGATTCTAACAGTCTTTTCTGCCTAAATCTGGAACTTCTTCAACAATTTCTATGGGAGTATTTCTTGCTACAATTAATTTTAATTCCAGATCCCCTGTGTTGACAGGTTGGTGCATTGCCCCATCTGGAACGAAAATAAAATCACCTTCACTGATACTCTCTTCAATTTCTAAGTTTTCACCATGAAGAAATAATCCTTCTCCTGATAAGACATAAATAGCTGATTCACAATTAGTGTGGTAATGAGTAGTGGAGCATCTGTCTTTTGGAATACTTGCGATAGCCATATGTATATTTTTAGCATTACTTAATCCTTCTGAAACACCAGCCAACCTTATCATTGCTCCTGAATTTATTTCTTCCTCAAGTTTATTTTTTTTTGTTATTATTATTTTTTTCATAAATTTAATATTTCTTTCTTCAAAATGTATTATAAGTATATTATCGTAAATCAAGAATAAGGAGATGTAATGTACGGAACTATATTTAACTTGAATGTTAAAGCTGGACAAAAAGAAAGTCTTATCAGAGAAATGAAGTCAAACTCTGATAATCCAGAAGGTATGGTGGCGTGGTTTTTAATGTCACCAGATGATTCTTCTAAAGATTTAATAGGTGTTGCTATCTTTGAATCTAAGGAGCATCATATAAAAAATGCTGAAAGTGCAGAGCAAAATAAAGCATTTGAGAAGATGATGGAATTTCTTGCCAGCGAACCTACATGGACAGATGGAGTATTTCCCATCGGAGAAATCGCATAGCGTTATATACTCTATGGATCTGAGCAATCTCGAATAAACCCACAATTATTACATATTATTTTACAGTGTAATTTTAATGTTTCTGAAGAACATATTTCACATGTTTCAGTTTCAGTTATAATATGCGTTTTATTATTTTCTTGATCTATATTCTTCCGTTTCAAAAGACCAACCTTTGATTTCACCTTTTTCATTTTTGGCAAAATCATATAGTTCATAATGTAGAACATTATAAATAAAAAACCAAACTATAAAAACCACACAAAATATGTATAATCCTTTTCTTATCATCCTGATATTTTCTTTTAGTTAAGCATAACTGTATATTCTGATTTCTACTTATCTACTGTGATATTAGAGGGCTTAAATTTTGATTTTTTCCATTCTCTATACACATCTCTTCTCATTTCCATGAATTTTTTATAATCTTCAATAACTTGTTTTCTGAATGGATCCATTTCTTGATTTTCTGGAATTGGTGTTCCTAAGTAATTAACATTTGGGGGCCAATAGTAAGGATTTTCAAGTCTATCTGGTATCGGAGTTGGTCTACGCCAATCATCTTCATCTACAAATGAAGAAAACCAAACATGAAAAATCACTAATATAAATATGCAAAAAAGTATAATTAAAGGATATTTTAAGTCCTCTTTATTAATCATATTTATTTACCAGGAATAATCGCTTTAATTAGAATCTTAATTGGAAGAACAATCAGTAATTTTATTGGAAGTAGAATTATATTGAGTAAAAACATTTTATCTTTGTTGTTTAGATACTAATATTATACCTAAAATACTAGATTTATTTCATTTTCGATAAGTTAGAATTTATAACCTTCTTTCAGATTAAAACATTAAAGATATATAGTATCATAAAATTAACTAATAATTACCTTGACACTACAAATTTAAAATGTAATGATTTAAGGGTGATTTTTAATGATATATAGTATCAAAATGGAGTATAATATGAAGTTAACAGCTTACAGCGTTAAATTAAAAAAAGTAGTGGATATTGCAAATCCACAAATAGTGACAATGAAAAATGGTAGAAAAGCAGTCCAAGGTGTTGCTGCAGAAGATCCTTCGTCAAAAGTTTTTAGAATCTTGAGTGATAAAGACGTAGCAGAGGTTGAAAAGCAGATTGGATAAACACTTTTATTTATCGTATTTAGGCTAATTGTTTTGCAATATGCTTCCGTGAAATATGAGCCTTAAGTACAAGGGGTTGGGGAACATGGGTATTTTCCTCAATCCCTCTTTTTTTATTAATGTTTTAGAAAAAAAAGAATTTATAGAATAATATTCTAAAGTGTAAGAATTTGAAATGTTAGGAAATTTTTAGAATTTATGAACATATTTAGTAAAAATCTAGTTGGAGAGTAGGGTAAAGTTAGGCTAAAGATTTGGTGGAGCTGAGGGGGATCGAACCCCTGACCTCATCGCTGCCAGCGATGCGCTCTCCCAGCTGAGCTACAGCCCCAAAATTTTAGTACAAATTAAATTATATATAATAATCAGAAAAATAAAGGAAGGAAAAATAAGTGATAGATTTAAGTACAGCTCAAAAAATAATTGAGGGAGCTCAAAAAAAATCAAAAGAGTTATCTGCTAACTTTTGTATTAGTATAGTTGATCCTCGTGGAGATTTGATTTTATTTGTTCGTGAGGATGAAGCTCCTTGGAGAAGTATATTCATAAGCCAAGGAAAAGCAGCAGCTTCTGCTGCTTTTATGCAATCCAGTGGTAAATTAGCTGAAGGAGGGCCGAATCCAATTCATCAAGGATTAATGGCTATGCTTGGGGGTAGAATGATACCTGGTCAAGGCGGATTACCCGTTTATAAAGATGGTGTAATAATTGGAGCTGTAGGAGTAAGTGGTGGTACTCCTCAGGAAGACGAGATCATAGCATCTGCTGGTATAACTTTTGCAGGAATGACTCCTTATTAGGCTTTTTATATGAGCCTAACGCTTCTTCTGAAAATCCAGCATATGGTAAATATTGCTGATGATGATAGTGCCATTGCTGGGCCTGATGGTAGGTTTAAGTAGAAAGAAAAATATAGTCCAGATACTGAGGCTATAACACCAAATATTGAACTTAATAGTATTGCAGTTTTGAAGTTTTTCATTATCAATTTTGCAGCAGCAGCAGGAGTAATTAACATGCTTAGAACAAGTATAATTCCCACAGACTGTAAAGCCCCAATTACAGCTAATGATAAGATTACTAAAAATATATTGTCATATAACTTAACTCTTAATCCTGTTACTTGAGCTCCAATAGGGTCAAAACTAAGATATAAAATTTGTTTGTAAAAAATCATTATAGTTAGAATTGTGATAACCGATAAAACAATTGTGCTTATAACATCTGCTCTAGATACACCTAATATCTGTCCAAATAAAATATCTTCTATGTTTAAAGTAGTTGCAAGGTTGTATCTCTTTAGAAGTATAATTCCCACAGCAAAAAATGTAGAAAATACTATTCCAATAGCAGTATCTTCACCTACTGTAGACCTAGAGATAATAAAACTAAGAGTTATTGCTATTATTATAGCTGCAGGTATTGCTGATAAAAAAACACTTGCTCCTAAAACAGCTCCTATTACTAAAACAGGAAGACTTGCATGCGCAATAGCATCTCCCATAAACCCAAGGTTTCTATTAATTACGAAAGATCCAATCATCGGAAGTGAAATTCCAACAAAAATTGAAATAAGAAAAGAGCGAATCATAAACGAATATGAAAATGGTTCAAGCAAGGTGTCAAACATTTGTTTTACCGTGATTTCCTATTTTGTGATTTTCAAACATTTTAGAATGATTCCCATATAACTCAGAAAGAACTTCTTGGGTAAAAACTTTTAGTGGGTCACCATACGCACAACAATGCCTATTGAGGCATAAAACCTCATCAAACCTATCAGCAATATTATTTATATCGTGAGTAGCAATCATGATAGTTTTTCCTAAATCCTTAAGCTTTTTCAATACTTCAATTAAGCTTATTTGGGATCCTAAATCGACTCCACTAAAAGCTTCATCAAGTAGTAAAATATTTGCACCTTGTGCTAGGATTTTAGCTAATAAAACTCTCTGTTTTTGTCCTCCTGACATCTCATCTACACGATCATCTATTTGTTTATACAGGCCAACATCATTAAGGCACTCTTCGATCAAGTTATCATTTTTATTATTTATAAAAGGTAGTTTTGGAGTATTTCTTGTAATACCTAAACTTACAACTTGTCTGGCAGTTAGGGGAAAGTTCCAATTTAGGCTTTCGTTTTGCGGGACATATCCTATATTTCCATTACCTTTTCTTACGTCTTCACCATTAATTTCAATAGATCCATTAGTAATAGGAATAAGGCCTGTTATAGCGTTAAACAGAGTTGTTTTTCCTCCACCATTTGGACCAACTACAGCTATTAGACTATTTTTGTTAACAGAGAAACTTACATCATCTAAGATTAAAGTTTCTCCTATCTCTACACAACAGGAACTAGATACTATAGTATTATTTACCAAATTTTACCCTCTTTCAAATTTGTGGTTCTTATTGAGATTATATTAAGAGCTACAAACTTTACATCTATCACTACATTGTAAAGGAAATTATTTGTTTTTTATTTATGATTATGCCCTTTATGGTCATCATCATCCTCGTCATCATGATTATCATCGTGGTCATGATCATGATCGTCGGCATCATTAACTTCCAAAGGTAAGTTGCTTACTATTATATTAATATTATTTTCTAACCATTCTTCATAGGATTGATTTTCTTGAAGAGTTTCAACCCAAAGACCTGAAACTAGCCTTATTCCAGTTTCCTGCTCAATTGTATCACTATACTGAGAAGATGTTTCCGCTTCTAAGAACATTACCTCGATATGATTTTTTTCTATAACATCTATAGTATTCTTTAAGCTTTGTGGAGTTATTCCATCTTCAGAATTCAAGCTAGGAATTACAGTTGTTAGCACCTCAAAACCATAACGAGTTTCTAAGTAACCTAGAGCTTCGTGGGTAGTAATAATTTTTCTGTTTTCGGCAGGTATGGTACTAATCATTACTGATACTTCTTCATCAAGAGCTTTCAATTGATCTACAAAATTATTAGCTGAATCTTCGTAACTATTTTGGTTAGCAGAATCAGATTTTATTAGTTCATCCTTAATGACTTCTACTGCTAGCGCAACTCTCATAGGGTCAAACCAAAAATGCGGGTCATAAATTCCATGATCGTGTCCATCATGGTCGTCATCATCATCTTTGTGCTTATCATGATCGTGTCCATCATGGTCGTCGTCATCATCTTTGTGCTTA
>PBHA01000017.1 GCA_002719425.1 Chloroflexota bacterium | reverse complement strand
TCAAATTGCATATTTTACTCCATGTTTTTTGTTATGATTATAGATACTAGCATAAAAAAAATATGATTCTATAAATTAGAATTGTCAAATTTAGAAAAATTTTTCATAGGAGCACTAACTAAAAATGAATATCTTATTTTTGAAAGATTTATTACCAACAGCAAGGGCTGGAGACGTAAAGAATGTAAAACCAGGGTTTGCTAGAAATTACCTTATTCCTCAAGGGCTTGCAGTTTTAGCTACAGAAGAAGCACTTCAAAGAACAACAAAACTTAGAGCTGAAGCTGAAGAAAGAAGGATACAAGAAACAAAAGATTGGCAAATTGTTGCGGATAGCTTAGAAGGAATGGAGCTTGATTTAGAAGTTAGAACTGGCCCAACTGGAAGGCTATACGGTTCAATAACTCCTGCAATAATTGCTGAAGCATTGGAAGAAAAAATAAGTAAACCGATGAATCGAAGATTCTTTAATATAACAGAACCAATTCGAGTCTTAGGAAAGTTTAAGGTATTCACTAAATTTGTTGAAGAAGTATCCCTTAATTTAACCCTCAATGTTATTCCTGATGAAGAGTCGGCAAAAGTGATTGAAGAACATAAAATAGAACAAGAAAAATTAAAGAAACTAGAAGAAAAAGAATCTCAATCAGAAGAAATTTCTGATGAAAATTCTAATAACGTAGAAAACACTCCTAAAAGCTCTTCTGAAAATGAAGAAAATGAAGATAATAATTCCAATAATTAGAAAAATTTTGGAATCTTAATGGTGTTATCTGATAAATTATTTCCTCATGATATATCTGCAGAAGAATCGGTAATTGGGTCTCTTTTACTTGATGGAATGTCTTTTACAAAAATTGCATCATTTCTTGAACCAGAACATTTTTATCTAGAACCAAATAAAATTATTTTTGAGATTGCCAGAGATTTATTTAATCGTCAGGAGCCAATTAATCAGATAACTATTGCACATGAACTAGAAACACAAGAAAAACTTGAAGAAGTTGGTGGAAGAGCTTACTTAGCAAAAGTTGTAGATGTAGTACCAACTTCTATTCATATAAAACATTACGCAAATCTAGTTAGAAGAACTGCAACTATGAGAACTCTTATCAATGCTGCTGAAAACATTTCAGATATTGGATTTGAAAATGATCCAGATGTAGAAACTTCATTATCCAAGGCAGAAGATATAATCTATGGAATTAGAAATGATCAACCTAGTAGAGATTTTGTTCCTCTCAGAGAAACATTAACACCTTTTCTAGAAACTTCATCTAGTGAAATAAATGATGGTGAAAATGCTCCAATAGGCTCAGGATTTAAGATGTTAGATGAACTTCTTGGAGGACTGCAAAGATCTGATATGCTTGTTTTAGCAGCTAGACCTTCTGTTGGTAAATCAATGTTCGCATTAAACCTTGCAATAAACTCGGCTATGAATGATCATAAAGTTGCAATTTATTCTTTGGAAATGGGAAGAGAACAAATCGCGACAAGAATGCTTGCAACGCAAGCGAGGATAAATATGCATTCGTTAAGAATGATGAGACTTAGCACTTCACAGGAAAATAGACTAATTGATGCCATTGGTAAACTTTCTGATCTTTCAATTTTTATTGATGATTCACCAATTCAAAGTGTTGCTGAGATGCGTGGGAAGGCCAGAAGGTTACAACTTGAATATGGATTAGACTTTATTATTTTAGACTATATGCAATTATTGAGTAATAATAAGGGATCAAGAGAAACTAACAGAGCTCAGGAGGTTTCTGAAATTTCTAGACAAGTAAAAGCGATGGCTAGAGATCTAAAAGTACCTGTTCTTGCAATCTCTCAACTCTCAAGAGCTATTGAGCATAGACAATCACATAGACCTCTACTTTCAGATTTGAGAGAATCTGGATCAATTGAGCAAGACGCAGATGTAGTAATGTTCATTCATAGAGAAGAAAAATTTATAACTAAAGAAGATTGGCTAAAGAATAACCCTGGAGTGCCTTATCCTGAAGGCCAAGCTGAAATTATAGTTGCAAAACATAGAAATGGACCTACTGATACGATCCCTTTAGCCGTTGATGATTCAATTGGAAGATTTGTATCGATAGATTCTGTAAGAAATAATCAACTTACCACGCAAGAGAACTAATTTTGGAAAGCTTAAAAGAAATTTTAAATAAGAGAAAATTTTCAGCAAATTATTATGACGAATTTGCAAACCAATCAGATTATGTTGAATGTAAAACTTGTGATTCAGCAAGATGGATAATTGTCAATAAACAAACTGTACCATGTTCTTCTTGTCAACAAAATAATACAGATGAAGCTGAAACTAATATCAAGCTGATGCATGCTGGTTTAAGTCAGCTTTTGGAGTATGATCTAAGAAAATTTCAAATAGATGGCAGAGTAGGAAAAGCAGATCCTAAAAATCTTAGAAAAAATTTAAGAATTGCAGAAGATTATTCAAAAAATCCAATGGGATGGTTGTTAATTAGCGGAGAACCGGGAACAGGGAAAACTCATCTAGCAGTAGGAATTGCAATAAGTTGTATAAAAAATGAAAATACCGTTATTTACAAATCTATCCAAGAAATAATAGATATTATAACTAATTCATCAGCTAATTCAGAAGAAGAAAATTTCAATGAAATTATTGATTATCCATTCATTATTATTGATGACTATGGAAACCAAAAATACTCGGAGTGGATTGAGGAAAAAATAGATCATCTTTTCACTTATAGATATACAAGAAAATTACCAACAGTAGTAATAATTAATAAAAACTTGTCAGATTTTGATGAAAGAACTAAATCTAGATTTTCAGATCCAAATCTTGTTCAATCAATACATTTAGACTCTAAAGATTCAACACATCAAAGCAATGGTATTCCAAAAGTATTTGATAATGCTAAATTAAGAAAGCAACCAAGGAAGCAAAATAAAGAACTAACTCGTGAAGAAAAGATTACATTTGATTCAATTGAAATGGCGCTACTTAAGTCTAAAGAATTTGTAGAAAATCCTAACCCTACATGGTTATACATTCATGGAGGTACAGGTTCAGGGAAAAGCTATCTGACTGCTGCAATCGCAAACGAAATTTATAAAAAAAATAAAAATATTTTTTATATTTCTTCATCCGAACTAATTGATAATGTAAGAGATTATGTCAGATCTAATCAAGGGAAAGGATATGTGTATGATTTATGTAAAGAAGTAGATTACCTTTTTCTTGATGATTTATGGGGACATAATAATACTAAATGGTCAGACGAAATAATTTACAATTTGATCACATACAGGCAGGATAACTTAAAACATACTGTTATAAATTCCAGCGTATTTTACGACAAAATCAAATCCTATAATTCAAAAACAGAATCATTATCATCAGATTCTATTTTTACAGAAAAAATAGCTTCAAGATTATCAAATAATAATTTAGTTGAGCAGATCTCATTGGTCTCATCTGATATTAGAAAAAAAAGATTAGCAAAAAAAAGATAATGGTAAAAATATTTAGAGAACCTAATGAATTAATAAAAGGTGTAGAAATTATTTTTGATGATGCAAATCATCTTTTTCCTAAAGATATAAAGATATCTAAAATTTATGAGGGATGCTTATGGGCAGAAGGGCCCATATTTCTTAAAGAAAAAAATATAATAGTCTGGTCAGATATTCCCTATAATAGGATGCTGTATTACCATTTATCTGATAATTCAACAGGGGTTTACAGATATCCATCAAATTTTTCTAATGGAAACAGTGTTGACTTAGACGGTTTTATGATTACAGCAGAACATGGTAGAAGAGCAGTTAGCAGAACAGATAAAGATGGGAATGTAGATATAATCACAAATAAATATGACGGAATGCGTTATAATTCTCCAAACGATCTTGTTTGCAAATCTGACGGTACAATATGGTTTACTGATCCACAATACGGAATTTTGAGCAATCATGAAGGACACGAAGCAAGATCTGAGACTATTTTTAATGGTGTCTATTTAGTTAATAAAAATGGTGAGGTAGAATTGCTTACAAGCGAAATAGATGCCCCGAATGGTATAGCTTTTTCCCCCGATGAAAAAATTATCTACATTACAGATACTGGTGAAACTGGAAATATATTTGCTTTCGATGTTGAAAACAATAAGATAAGCAACAAAAGGATTTTTGCAACACCAAGACCAGGCAAACCTGATGGAATAAAAGTAGATTGTAATGGTAATCTATTATCATCTGCTTGGGACGGGGTACAAATTTTTTCTCCAAAAGGTAAATTGATTGCTAAAATTCAAATTCCTGAGCAAAGAACTGCAAATCTATGCTTTGGAGGTGAAAATTTTAGTGAATTATATATAGCTTCAGATAAATCTATGTATAAAATAAAAATGGAAACAAGTGGGAATGAACCGATATAAATCAATGAATATTGAAGAAAAAACAATTAATACTCTCAGATTCCTATCCGTTGATCAGGTAAACAAAGCAAATTCTGGACATCCAGGGGCACCAATGGGTGCAGCTCCAATTGCATACACATTATTCAAAAAAATAATGACCCATAATCCTAAAAATCCTAATTTTCAAAATAGAGATAGATTTATATTATCCATTGGACATGCCTCTGCTCTGCTTTACTCCGTTTTATGTCTAACAGGATATGATTTTTCAATAGAAGACTTAAAAAAATTCAGACAACTTGGATCTAAAACTCCAGGTCATCCTGAAAGAGATGTGAATCTAGGAATTGAAGTAACAACAGGTCCATTGGGACAAGGTTTCGCCAATGGTGTAGGAATGGCTATATCTGAAAAATTACTTTCTTCAAAGTATGATAATGTTATAAATCATAATATTTATGGAATAGTTGGAGATGGAGATTTACAAGAAGGGATTGCTTCTGAAGCGGCTTCATTAGCTGGAACATTAGGTTTAGGAAAAATTGTATACGTTTATGATTCTAATGGTATTTCTATTGATGGAAGCAACGAGCTAGCATTTACAGAAAATGTTTCTCAAAGGTTCAAAGCTTATGGTTGGGAAGTCTTTGAAAATATTGATGGGTTAGACATAAACTTATTAGAGGAAACAATCTTAAATGCAAAGAATAATATAAACCAACCAAGTCTCATAATTGCAAATACAACAATTGGATATGGATCTCCTAATAAAGCAGGAAGTGAATCAGCTCATGGTGAACCACTTGGTCAAGATGAAACAAAACTAGCAAAAGAAAATTTGAATTGGAACTACTCTGAATTTGAGATACCTGAAGATGTAAAAAAACACATGCTTGAATGCGTAGAATCAGGAATTTTAGAAGAAGAAAAATGGACACAACTATGTGAAAGTTATAAAAATAGTAATTCAAAAAAATATGATGAACTCGATAAAATCCTTAATAATAAACTAAGCTCAGATTGGGACAAAGAAATCTTAAAAAAAGCCTCAGAGATTAATGAACCTGAGGCAACGAGAGCTTCATCAGGTGTTTCAATAAATCTTTTGACTGATTATATTCCTAATTTAATTGGAGGATCCGCAGATTTGACAGGCTCAACAAATACAGAGATTAAGAACTCAGAAAATTTTTCAAAAAATATTCCAACTGGAAGAAATATAAAGTTTGGAGTAAGAGAACATGGTATGGGTGGTGTGATGAATGGAATATCAGCTCATGGTAATTTTAGAGTTTTTGGAGGAACATTTCTAGTTTTTGCTGATTATATGAGAGCTTCAATAAGGCTAAGTGCTCTTTCCAAATTGAATACTATATTTATTTTTACTCATGACTCAATAGGACTTGGAGAGGATGGCCCAACACATCAACCAATTTCACAATTGATGAGCTTAAGAACTATTCCTAACCTAAATGTTTTTAGGCCAGCAGATAAGAAAGAAACATTAATGTCTTGGGTTAGTGCAATAAAAACTGTTGATAAACCTACAGCTATCGTACTATCTAGGCAAGCTTTACCTGATTTAGAAGCACTGACTGAAAACAAATTAGATTTTGATCAATTTTCAAAAGGAGCATACATTTGTTACCAAAACTCAAGTGAAAAACCTGATGTTATTTTTATATCCACAGGATCAGAGGTCTCAGAAACAATTCAGGCTGCAAAAAAATTTGGTGATTCTCATAAGATTAGAGTTGTTTCAATGCCATGTTGGGATCTTTTTGAAGAACAATCTAATCAATTTCAAAATGAGATAATACCATCTGATACTGAACATATAATTTCAGTTGAAGCAGGGGTAGGATTAGGCTGGCAAAAATTTACGAACAGTAGCACAAATATTATCTCTATCGAATCTTATGGAGCGTCTGGTCCAGGAAAAGAACTAATTGATTCATTTGGATTTTCTAGTGATAGAATATTTGAAAAAGCAAAATTAATTATAAGTTAGATTTAATGAAAATTTGTATAAGTGCAGATCACGGTGGATTCGATTTAAAGAATATTATTATTGAACATGTCAAATCTCTAGGATTTGACATTGAAGATCTAGGTGAAAAAGAAATGGACCCTTCCGATGATTATCCTGACACAACCAAGTTAGTAGCCGAAGCTATAAGCAGTAAAGCATATGAAAAAGGCATAGTACTTTGTGGTTCAGGTGTAGGAGCCTCTGTAGTAGCTAATAAATTTAAGGATGTTAGAGCTGCTATTTGTCATGATACTTACTCAGCTGCTCAAGGAGTAGAACACGATGATATGAATGTTATTTGTCTTGGAGGTAGGATTGTTGGAGATGCATTAGCAAAAGAAATAGTCTCAGAATTTATAAATTCACGATTCGTATCAGAGGAAAGATTCGTGAGAAGAAAAGAAAAATTAGATCAAATAGAGAAAGAAAACCTCTCATAAAATGACAAATATAAATAAATTATCCAACAAGGGACAATCTATCTGGTTAGATTCATTAAGTAAACAGATGATTGAAACTGGAGATCTCAAGAATTTAATAAATAAAGGTATAACAGGAGTAACAAGTAACCCTTCCATATTTGAAAAGGCAATAGGTTCAAGTGATTCATATGACAAAAAAATAGTAGAGTTATCAAAAAATAATAATAATTCTAAAGATATTTTTGAAAATATTGCAACTGATGACATAAGAAATGCAGCGGATTTGTTAGATGAAGTTTTCGAAAAAAATAACCATATGGATGGATTTGTTTCCTTAGAAGTAGATCCTTTTCTAGCTAATGATTTTGAAAAAACAATTATTGAAGCCAAGAGACTATGGGAGAAAGTAGATAGAAAAAACTTAATGATAAAAATTCCCGGAACAAAAGAAGGAATAATGGCAACTAAACAATTATTAGAAGAAGGAATCAATGTTAACGTAACCTTATTATTTTCTTTTGATAGTTACAAAAAAACTCTAGAAGCTTTCGTGGAATCTAAAAATAAAAATGTAAACTCTAAATCTGTTGCCTCATTTTTTATAAGTAGAATTGATACAGCGGTTGATCAGATAATTGATAATAATAATAAATTATTCCATAAAATGGCCATAATAAACGCTTATAAAGCTTATTCTTTATTCCTAGAAATAAAGAATAGTATGGGCGATAATTTTCAAAAATT
Source organism: Chloroflexota bacterium (assembly GCA_002719425.1). Next base: position 15,000 of record PBHA01000017.1, on the reverse strand, counting down.
ACTTTGGGCATCAACAAGTGTTAAAGCAAAAGACTTAGAGCAAGATTACTACTCAATAAACCTCCCTTTTGAAAATACAGTTAACACACTACCACTTGAAACAATTGATTATTTATTAAAATCAGATTTAAATTTTACTTCGGAATCTAATTTATCTAAAAATTTTAATAAACTTTATAGAGAATCTAAAGATTATTTTGATTTTCAAAAAGTTACAGAATCACTTTTGAAAAATGGAATTAATCTTTTTCAAGATTCATACAAATCTGTTTTAGATACAATTGACCAAAAAGTTTCTAAATTAATAAAAAAATGAGTTTTGAAAAATATTTAGATCAAATACTTGATCAAAATATAATTAGTAAATTAGTTTCACCTAAAAAAGAATCTTTTCCTCTAGGAGATTTTAGTAATTATCAGGAAATTCCATTAGGGTGGACTAAAGACTTAAATTATAAAGAAACTCAAGAATATAAAAGTCTGAAGAAATTTAAAAGATATATTTTTATAGGTATGGGAGGGGCTATTAGTATGGCAAGAATAGCATCTTACATTAACCCAAAACAAATCTCTTATATTGACAGTTTTGATATCAGTAAAATAAAAAAATTAAGGGAAGATGCAAAGAAGTCTTCTACTGTTGTATTTGTTTGCTCAAAATCAAATGAAACAATCGAAACAAAATTGTTGGAAAATCTTATAGCTGAAAATAAAAAAGATAAATTTTACATAACTGATGAAATAAAAGAAATAGAATATTCAAGGCATCTAAAAACTCCAAGAAATATAGGGGGAAGATATAGCATAAGTACTCACCTAGGTGTATTACCTTTTTATTTGGCAGGATTTAGTTTAGAAGCAATCGCAAATGAAATAAATAAAGCTAATAAAGAATGCAGAATCAATGATAAAAACAATCCTGCAATTCGTATTGCTGCAATGCTATACACAAATTATATAAATAATAAAGAAATAGTATCTATAACACCAAAAAATCAAAAGGATTTTGTTTATGACTGGCTAGAACAATTGATTTCTGAATCTGCTGGGAAGGAAGAAAAAGGATTATTGCCAATAAAATCTTCAAATATTTCTTCGATGATAAAGTTTACTAACAAAAACAAGATATCTGAAAATTCAGTTGAAATATCTATTGAGTATAATGAAAAAATTTTCTTTACTTTTCAAAAATTAATGTATTCGATTTCTATTTTTTGTTCAATGATTAATGTTCAACCTTTTGATCAACCTAATGTAGAATCAACCAAAATTAGAACTAAAAATTTATTAGAGCAATTAAATGATAATAAGAAAATCTTTGATAAATATTCAGAAAAAAATCCTTACCAGTTGTTAAGAGATAGTAATTCTGATTTAATGTCATTTCTTATTTTTTCTTCTAATCTTGATAATATTATGAGTGAAAAACTAGTAGAACAAATTAAATCATTTTATGGAAAAAATAAAAAAGTATTAATTTTTTTTGGGCCAAGTTATCTTCATTCAACTGGTCAATTACTAAAAGGAAGTTTTAAGAATATCAACAATTTTGTAATATATTTACACGGTAACGAAGACCTTAACATACCAAATTCATTGTACACTCTAAATACGTTTGTAAAAAATCAGGGATTTTCTGATCATTTAGAAATGAAAAAAAATAAAAGAAACTCATTTTATTTTGAAACAACTTTCGATGAAATTATAAGAATCTTAAGTAAAAAATGATTGATAATAAACAAAGTAATTTTTTTATTGCATTAGATAATAGGACTAATGTTCTATCTTGCAACCTTGAACAAAATCGTCCAAAATCTGCTTTTGAAATACTTCAGGCAAATAAAGCTGCAGGTCTAATACTAGAATCTTTAAAATTATCATATTCAAATAATGACTATTATATTTGGGCAGAACCAAATCTTTGTGAAAGTTTATTGTTCCAATCCAAAGGCCTCAACGTAAAAACTGCAGTAGCTGTTGAACATATAAATAGAGGTGGGCTAGCCATTCCTAGTGCTAAGGATGCTCTTGAAATCATTAATATATTTGATCCAAACTTATTGAGCGTAAAAATATATTTTGAAAAAAACAGAAGTAAGCTAGCAGAAGAATTGGCTGTAGATAGATTATTAAGCCTAATTGAAATTTGTAACTCATATAACAAAGGTCTAGTTATTGATATAGATTTTAATGCTAGATTAGAAAACAATAAAAACCATGAAGAGAAAGAAATAATTATTTCGGGTATAGAAACTCTAATAAATAAAGATATTAAACCTAAATTTTGGGGGATAAGAAGAAGCGGTGATCAGATCTTTGATGAAACACTTATTGGTCTAATGAATTTAGAAAATGAGTCTAACAACAAATGTATTCTAGAATATCCACACAATGAAAAAAATATTAACACTCACTCGGACTTAAATATAGAAAATTTTGTTTTGAATGGAGACTTCTTTATAGATGTCCTTATTGCTTGGAGTACAAAACAGATAAATGATCAAGAGGCTATAAAAACTATTTCTAACAAAATCAATCAGGCTCAGGAAAAAATACAAAAAAATAATTTGACAAAAACTTTTTCAAATGAGTAATATGTCTGAAGATCTAGATAAACTAACGGTAACAGAATTAAGTGATTTAGCTGAAAAATTACACCTCGAAATTATGGATTTATATGATCAAGAGGATTCTGAAGAAACTTTTGAACTTATAGAAGAAAAAACTCGTTATTTTAATGAAGTAAAATCAGTAATTAGAGACCTTCATTCAGATGAAACTTATCCAAGAGGTGGCTAATCTAGAATTGTCCAAAATTCTATCCAATTAGAAGCTCCATTTTCTGTATCTAAAAGAGGTCTATATTTAGCTCCAAGCTCCATTATTTCCTTTGGTATTTCATTTCCATCTCTACTAGGATTATCAAAAACTTCTGCAGTCCATTCTAAATAAACTCTATTTAGGTCACCTGGATTTGTTCCATTGTTATAATAAACTCTACATTCACTTCTATGTCCTATGGAAGTGTACATGTCTGCTTGTTCTTTAACCAATTTGGCTACGTTGACTGCTTCGTATGGTTTTGTTTTATAGGTCCTTCTAATTAGATACATTAAAATTACTCCTTAGTTTATCAATTAGTAAATAGTATATTGAAATTAATTTATGGATATAATGTCTATATATAATAAATTTTTTCTTTTATTAATTATCAGAGGTAATTTTTGGCTAATAGCGTATTTTTAGGTGTAAAAAAGGAAGAAGATCCTTCGGAAAATAGAGTTTCTATAGTTCCAAAGGATGTTAAGTCTATTATTAATCTTGGGATCGAAGTAGAAGTAGAAAAAAGTGCTGGAATAAGAGCAGGATATTCTGATGAAGAATACATCGAATCAGGAGCAAAAATAGTCAATAATTTCTCTAAAAATGTCAATCTTGTTTCATCGATAAATGCTTTTTATAAAAAAAATACTAAATTCTTGGAAAATAGCTTTATAATAAGTCTTACAGATGTTAGAACCAATCCAGAAATTTCTGAGATTTGTAAAAAATATTCTTTATCTCTTTTCGCAATGGAATTTGTCCCAAGAATAGCAAGAGCTCAAAAACTTGACGCATTATCATCTCAGGCTTCGATAGCGGGCTATAGAGCAGGTCTTTTAGCAGCTACTTCTCTTAAGAAATATCTCCCTCTAATGATGACTGCTGCAGGTACTATTCCACCATCTTCAATACTTGTTTTAGGAGCAGGTGTAGCTGGTCTTCAAGCGATTGCAACTACAAAAAGATTAGGAGCTGAGGTTACAGGATATGACATAAGGTTAGCAGCTGGGGAACAAATAGAATCATTAGGAGCAAAATTTATTTCTGATGAAGCTCCTGCAGATTCTGAGACCGAAGGTGGATACGCAAAAGAGCAAACCAAGGATAATCAAAAGTCACAATTAGAATTTCTGAAAGAGTATATTTTAAAAGCGGATGCAGTAATCTCAACAGCTGCTATTCCTGGGAGAAAAGCACCAATCTTAATTGAAGAATCAACAGTTAAGCAAATGAAACCAGGTAGTGTGATAATTGACATATCTGCTCCTTCAGGAGGAAATTGCGAATCAACTGTTCTAGGCGAATCAATTGATATAAATGGAACAATTGTTCATGGGCCTAAAAATTTATCCTCAGAAATGGCATATGATGCTTCAATAGTTTACTCCAAAAATATTTTTGGTCTACTGGAGATTATAATAACTGAAAAATCTTTAAAAATTGATCTTGAAGATGAAATAATTGACGCCATGTTAGTTTTCAATAATGGTGAAAAGAGAATAGAGGAATAAATGGAACTTATATCACTAATAATTATATTCATACTAGCGTTGTTCATTGGTTATGAGATAATTACAAAAGTACCTCCTACTCTGCATACTCCTTTGATGTCTGGTTCAAATGCTATATCAGGAGTAGTTATTGTTGGAGCTATAATAATTGCTTCAAATACTCACAGCACTCTAGCAACAATTTTTTCTGTTGTTGGTGTAATTTTAGCAACTATCAACGTTGTTGGAGGATTTTTAGTTACAGATAGAATGTTAGCAATGTTCAAAAAGAGTAAAAAATAAGGGGAGCTATTTGTTAGATATATCATCAAATATAGAAAATATTCTTTACCTGATTTCTGCATCTATGTTTATTCTAGGAATAAAAAGATTAGCATCTCCAGCTACTGCAAGAAATGGCAATAGGCTTTCTTCAATTGCTATGTTAATAGCAATTGTTGTTACAATACTAAAATATACTGAAACTAATTTTGAATGGATAATACTGGGACTAATTATAGGATCCTCTATAGGTATTCTATTATCTAGATATGTTCAAATGACTGCAATGCCTCAACTTGTTGCTATATTCAATGCTTTTGGAGGTGCTGCAAGTGCGATAGTGGCAATGTACGAATTAATGTTTCAAAGTGGATCATCTCAAACAATATTCGTACTAGCTTCCGTATGTTTTGCAACAATAATAGGTTCTGTAACTTTTACAGGATCATTTATTGCATTTGGAAAATTACAAGAAGTATTAACTACAAAACCTATCTTAATTCCTCTCAGAAATTTTATTAATATTATTCTTATAGTATTTGTATTAGTATTAGCAATTTTAATTTGTATACCGGATATGTATGACCGTAATTATTTATATGCATTAGTTGCTGTTTCTTTGATTCTTGGTATATTAATCGTTATTCCTATTGGAGGGGCCGATATGCCTGTAGTAGTAGCCCTACTAAACTCATATTCTGGTATTGCTGGAGCTGGAGCTGGATTTGTTCTAGGTAATCCAGTACTAATAATATCAGGTTCATTGGTGGGAGCTTCAGGTTTGATTCTTACAAGGATTATGACAAAAGCAATGAATAGATCACTACTTAATGTTATGTTAGGAGGATTTGGAGCAGAAGATGGTTCTAGCTCATCTGGAGTAGAAGAAACAAGACCGGTAACTTCGTTATCCTCTGAAGATGCAGCAATGATTTTAGGTTATGCTGAAAGTGTAATTTTTGTTCCAGGTTATGGATTGGCAGTAGCTCAAGCTCAACATCAAATCAATGAATTATCAGGACTCTTAAAAGAAAAAGGAGTTACTGTAAAATATGCAATTCATCCTGTTGCAGGTAGAATGCCTGGACATATGAATGTGTTATTGGCTGAAGCAAATGTGCCCTATGACGAACTAAAAGATCTTGATGAAATAAATAGTGAATTTGATAGAACTGATGTTGCTGTTGTTGTTGGTGCAAATGATGTCACAAACCCTAATGCAAGAACAGATAAAAGCTCTCCTATATATGGAATGCCTATATTGAATGTCGATAAAGCAAAGTCAGTTATAGTTCTTAAGCGTTCTATGGCGTCTGGCTTTTCTGGAGTTCAGAATGAATTATTTTTCTTAGATAAGACAAATATGCTTTTTGGAGATGCTAAGGATTCAATAGAAGGTATGATAAAGGAAGTTAGAGATCTTAATTAAGACTGAGTTGCTTCTTCAGTAGATTCTGTACTAGATGTGGTATTCTGAACGTTTGTTCCTTGTAACTCCTGTTTAACCTGATTATATCTATGACCGTTAATCGCTGAGAGTCCTTTATGAGATCTTTTGTTCCCTCTTCTAGCTCTTGTATGTTTCTTTTTAGGTAAAGCTGTCAATTCACTACTTTCTTATATTAACTAAAAGTCTATTATAGTTTATAAAATTAATTTTTGAGTATTTAAATAACTACTAAATTTCATATGTTTTAAGTTTTTTTGCTAGATTTCCAATGTATAGAAATGAAATAGAAGATATTAAAAAAATTATAGCACCAGTATATAAAACTATTTCATAAGACTTTGTAACATCGTAAATATACCCAGCAGAAACTGGGGTTACAACTAATGCAGCGTTATAAAAGGGTCCTAACAAACCTCTAATAACTCCATAATTCTTTCTCCCAAATAAATCTCCGACCAAAGACCAATTTAAACCAGAACCAGCTTCTGATCCAACTAACAACATTAAGGATAATAATAAATATACTGAGTTATCTGAGATATTTACAAGGAATAATGATAATCCTGAGGCTGAATAGCAAACAGCTAACATTTTAGGTCTTCCGAGTTTATCGCTTAGTCTACCCAAAATTAAAATAACAGGAACTCCTACTAAAGCTAAAAATCCTACATACCATGCAGCTGTAGAAGCTGAAATACCCTTCCAAACAAGTATAGGAATCATATGAACAAAAATAGCTCCATGAATTGAAAGCCTAAGAGTAGTTGCAATAGTTAAAAACCAAAAAGCAGAAGTTTTTATTGCTTCTTTCCAAGTATATCCTGAAGAATAATACCTAGAATCATTAACAGATTTATTTGATTTTTTTTCAGCTAAATCTCCATCTGGTCTTAAGCCCATAGATTCAGGTGATCTTCTATAAAAAAAACCTAAAGGGGTTATAAAAACTAATAAAAATATTCCTAATATTAATACAGCATTTTGCCATCCCCATTCATAGACTATATAAGAAAAAGTTGGAACTAAAACAGCAGAACCTAGTCGAAATGCTGCAGAATTTATGCTCATAACTAAACCTCGTTTTTTTATGAACCAATTATTTAAAGCAACGAATGCAGTTTGCATAAAACTTGTAGTAGCTCCAATTGAAATTATGATTACATATATCAATAAAAATTGAGTATAATTTTCGGTTCTTGAGAGTAAAATATAGCCCGTACCAGCCATTGCTGTACCAATAACTGCCAAGGGCATAGGACCAAATTTATCCATTAACCATCCTGTTATTGGTCCTAATAATCCATTTTCAGCTCTAGCTAAAGCGAACAGCATTGAAGTTTGAGCAGAGGTAATCCCAAAAGTTTGAGAGATTGGAATAAATAACACTGTAAAACCCTGCCAATGGATACTTCCGCCTAACCCATTCTGAAGTGCCGCACTTAAGACAATCCACCAACCAAAAAAAATATTTTTAGGTTTTTTCATTATCCAAATGGAAGATTCTTATCTAACTGTCCGTCAAGAGATTGAACTTCCATAAGAATAGTAGCCCCCATATCAAAATATCTATTTCTTAGCGTTCTGTCATATGATCTAATACAAAGTTGTTTTCCGTTTTCAGTAGCCAGCTTTACTGCATGTTCTATTGCAGTATCGTCTGTCTGTGCAAATGGATGCTCTGGATGAGCTGTTCTATCTATACTCAAATCAGCAGGGCCCCAAGAAAAACAATCTACTCCTTCCAATGAAAAGTTAGGAATATTATTAATTGCATTAAGTGTTTCTACTTGAATCATTAATACTCCTGTTTTGTTCCACCAGGCAGGATAAGTATGTTGATTTACTTCTTTTAATCCTTCAGGAGGTCTTCCTGGTCCACCCCAACTTCTTTGTCCTTCAGGTCTATAATAAAAATAATCCCTAGCTTCTCTAACTAAATCAAGCTCTTCAGATTGTGGAACTTCTATAATAGTGGGACCATGATCCAAAAAGTTTCCTATAAGATAAGCATGCCTTCTATGATCAATTCTATAATGTATAGGTTTATCTAATTCATGAGCAGCTTCACAAATTCTCATTAAATAATCTTCATTTGTTGGTGAATGTTGACCATCTACACTAATAAAGTCGTAATCATAATAATCTAGAAGTTTCTCAATATCTTCTTTGCCAGCACCATACATTACTGCACCACCGATTACTTGTTCGCCGCTTGAAATCATTTTTTTTAGATCTTTCATTTTTACTCCTAAATTGTAATTACTTTTTTTAATTCTTTTTCATCGTATTCTAATCCTAATCCTGGTCTATCTGATAATGTAATTGAACCATTTTCAGGAATTATAGGCTCTTTAAATAATTTTGCTACATTTTCAACAGGACCAGTAAATTCTTCTGAAAATTCATGCGGCCTTACAGCATTAGTAACTGTCACATACGCGTGAAGACTTCCAATTAAGTTTATTCCTGCTTGAGGGCAATGTGGCATTATTATTTTGTTTTTATTCATAGCGAGTTCATATACTTTTAATAACCCTGTTATCCCACCTACGTTCAAGATATCTGGTTGTAAAATATCAGGATTCCCTATATCTACTAAATCTCTAAATCTATGTGGAGTCGGTTCCTGTTCTCCTGTGGATACTGAACATTCTAAAGCATCAACAACTTGTCTTAATCCAGGGTAATCATATTCAGGTAAAGGTTCCTCAAAATGAGCTATTCCTAGGTCTTGAAACTTTTTACCTTGTTCAATAGCTGTAGGGACAGAATAACCACAATTAGCATCAAAACTTAGATCACAATCTTCAGGTAAAAATTCTCTAACTTTTTTGAATAAACTAAAGTCTTTTTTAGGATCTTGATCTTGTCTAAATGATCTCCAATCCATTCTGATTTTAAAGGCTTTATATCCTTTATCAAATCCCAATTTTACATCATCAAGCATCTGATCAGGAGTTTTTCTCCAACCACTACCTCTACTCCAGTAAAGTTGTACTTTTGTTCTAGCAGCACCTCCTAAAAGCTGATAAACAGGAAGACCAGCAGCTTTACCACTAAGATCCCATAAAGCAACATCAATTGCTCCAACAACCTGTGGGTTTATTTTTGTTGCTAAGCCGGGACCTGTTCCATGAGAAAGCATTTCCCATATCATCTTAGGGTTTCTTGGATCCAGACCAACTAGCAAAGGTTTGATCATTTCATCTAGATAAGCCTTAAATAGATAATAATTTCTTGGTCCTTCAGCTATTCCAAAAATTCCTTCATCCGTTTCTATTTTTACAATTGTTCTAGATGGTTTACCAACAAATTGCTGAGCATCTTTAGTCTCTGCGCCTTGAGTTAAATTGATTACAATATCAGTTATTTTCATTAAGTCCTCCATGAGTAGATTGATTAATTTTTACAGTCTTTAAAGTAATTAATCAATTATTATGAATGAATATTGTTTTATTTATACTCAATTTTTATAGATTATAAAATAGATCAATGTAAACTAAAAAACAATTTATAAAAAATAAAAAAAATTACGGTGAATATTATGAAAATGACAGGTAAGGCAGCACTAATGGAATGCCTAAAAGCGGAAGGTATTACTAATGTCTATGGTAATCCAGGCACTAGTGAAGGACCAATTATGGAAGAAATAGTTAGGCATAAAGAATTAAGATATTTACTAACTTTACAAGAAGGTGTAGCTACTGGAATGGCAGATGGAGACGCAAGGGTAAATAATAAAGCATCTTTCTTGAGTCTTCATATTGACTCAGGTCTTCTAAATGGATTTAGTCTTATGAATGATGCATATGTGACAGGAACTCCAATGGTAGTAACTTCAGCTACTTACGATAAAAGGAATTTAAGAAATAGAGACTTATTAGAAATGGCAAGACCTTTTACAAAATGGACAGCAGAAGCAGTATTGCCAGATCAAGTTCCTGCTCTTATGAGAAAAGCATTTATTGAAGCAAACACCCACCCAAAAGGACCTGTTTTTGTAGGATTTACTTCAAACGCATTGGATGGTGCGGCTGACATGGATATTTATCCTTCAACTTCTCCTACCTATGGTGGATTAGATAATGAAACAATAAAAAACATTGCAAATCAAATAGAAAAATCTTCATATCCAGTACTGATAGTTGGTGACAGAATTGCAGAAGATTATGCACTAAAAGAAGCTGTAGATCTTGCAGAAAAAGTAGGAATGATGGTTTTTATCGAAGGATCGAATGTTCCTTTCCCTACAAACCATGAACAAATGGTAGGTTTTCATACAATACGAAATGAAAATCAAAGATCATTAATTAATAATTCTGACTTGGTTATTACAGCAGGAGCTGAGTTGTTTTCAGATTGGTTTTATGAGGGAGATGTACTAATTTCTGATAAAACCGAAATGATTTTTTTGGATTCAAAACCAAACAGTTTAGGTAATAGGCAACCTTCAAAAATAACAGGAATAGGAAACTTAAAAGTAATCTTAAATCAAATAGTTGAGACTGTAGATTTTTCAAAAATCAGTAATGTTGATGAAAGAAAAAGCAGAATTGCAGCTATAAAGAAAGAAAATGACGATGTAGCAAGTAAGGCTGCAGAAGCTAATTGGGATAATAAATTAATGTCTCCTGAGAGAGCAATGTTCGAATTATCAAAAGCAATACCAAAGGATTCAATAATAGTAAATGATGCGATAAGTCACAAAGCTGCAGTGATGCAATATATAAAATTTGAGAGCTCTAAAGAAATGTTTTCTGGCAGAGGAGGAGCAATTGGATATGGAGTCGGAGCAACTTTAGGTGCTCAATGTGCTGCACCTGATAAAAATGTGATAGGTATTATTGGAGATGGATCTGCTATGATGACTGTTCAGGGCTATTGGACGGCAGCAAATGATAACATTCCTTGCGTTTTTATTATCTTGAATAATCAGTCATACAGGATCTTAAAAGTAAATATTGATTACTACCGAAAAAAAATAAGAGAAGAGGAAGAGACCTCAGGAGAATATCCCTATATGGACTTCCCTATGGTTTTAAATCATACTGAGATTGCAAAATCTATGGGTGTCGAAGCTGTTAGAATAACAGATCCAAAAGATATTGAAAATGAAGTTTCAAAAGCTATTAATTCAAAAAAACCCAGACTAATTGAATTAATGATTGATGGAAACTTGTGATGATGATAAAAATAAAAATAGAAAATAAAATTGGAGTAATAATAAAATGAATGGATTTGAGTTAATAGCAAAAACACTTAAAGCTGAAGGTGTTGAATGGATAGCATGTTATCCAAGCAATCCGCTAATAGAAGCTGCAGCAAAAGAAGATATTAGAATAGTTGCATTTAGGCATGAAAGAGGAGCACTAATGGCTGCCGATGGATATTCCAGAACTAATGATAGAAAAAAATTTGGAGTATTTGTAATGCAAGATGCTGCTGGTGCTGAAAACTCTATGGGAGCCTTAAGCCAAGCATATGCTGATAATATTCCAGTCCTTGTAATGCCTGCAGGATACCCTATAAGTAGTATTCAAACAAAACCTAATTTCTGGGCTAGTAAGATGTACGAGCCAATGTCAAAATATGCAGAGTCCATATTAAGAGTTGAAGATATTCCTACTATTATGAGAAGAGCTTTTCATCACTTAAGAAATGGAAAACCTGGTCCAGTTGTTGTAGAGATGACTAAAGATGTATGTGGCAATGAAGTTCCTGAAGGAATTATAAACTCATATCACTCTCCAAAAAGATACACATATAGACCTTCTTTAGAAGCTATTCAGGATGCCGCAACCTTAATCCATGATTCTAAAAACTTAATGATTTGGGCAGGTCAGGGAGTGTTAATGGCTGAGGCTACTAATGAATTACAAGAACTTGCTGAACTTCTTTCAGTTCCTGTATATACAAGTATGCCAGGAAAATCTGCATTTGATGAAAGACATGATCTCTCTTTAGGTGCTGGATCTCAAACTACCACCCTTGCAGCAAAAGAATTTTTACAAAGTTCGGATACTATCCTTGCTTTGGGAACTAGCTTGACTGCAACTCCTTATGCTCAGGACATACCACCAGGGAAGAGAATTATTCAAAATGTAGATAATCCAGATGACATAAATAAGGATCAACCCGTTGAAATACCACTAATTGGAGATACAAAAGAAACTATAAATTTACTTATTGAAGATCTAAGAGAACTTTACGGAACATCAAGGATGGATGATTCTAACATTAGAAATGAAATTGCAAAATATAAAAAAGAATTTGAAGAGGAATTTGAGCCATTTTTTAATAGCGATGAAGAACCATTAAGCCCCTATAGAGTGGTACAAGAAATAAATAATGTATTAGATCTTGAAAATAGTATTATTACTCATGATGCTGGTGCTCCGAGAGAACAAATGGTCGCTTTTATAAAGGCAACAACACCTCGCAGCTATATTGGATGGGGTAAAACAACTCATCTTGGATTTGGGCTTCCGTTGATTATTGGAGCTAAAATGGCTCATCCTGATAAATTTTGTATGAACGTTATGGGTGATGGTGCTTTTGGAATGTCAGGTATGGATTTTGAAACAGCTACTAGACAAAAAATTGGAATTACAACACTTATTTTTAATAACGGTGTGATGGCAACATATCCAGTCGGAGGACCTTCAGACTTCCCTACTGCTAGAGAAAAATCTGGGGTTGGAACTATGACTGGAAACTATGCAGACTTTGCTAGATCATTTGGTGCACATGGAATTGAAGTAAACAAATTATCAGAATTAGCTCCAGCACTAGAAACTGCAAAAGGTTTAAATATTTCAGGTAAAACAGTTTTAATTGACGTAAAAACTACACCTGTTTCTAAAAGAGGCTACAAAGCTTAGAAAAAAATAAATATGAATCCTTTTTCAGCCTTAGTAATTAAGGACTTTAGAACTTATTGGTTTGGTTCATTATTTGCTATGTTTGGTCATAGATTGATAATAGTAGCAATTTCTCTATTAATCTATAGGCTTACAGGATCTGCTCTAAGTTTAGGTATTGTTGCTGCAGCAACTGCGATTCCTATTATGTTTTTTAACTTTTTAGGTGGTGTGATTTCTGATAAATATAATGTTAGAAGAATTTTAACTTTATTATCTTTATCAACAGCAATAATACTCCTAATCTTAAGTTATCTTGATTATTCGGATAAGGTTGAACCTTTTCACATATATATATGTTCAATTTTATTAGGGATTTTATTAGGTATTGATTTTCCTGCAAGAAACTCTTATTTCCCAAAAATAATTCCTGAAAAATATCTTAGATCGGGAGTGTCTCTAAATGGTGCAACGATGGCTGGTTCAAGTGTAGTTGTTCCAACGATTGGTGGATTTCTAATTTCTTATTACGGATCTTTTATTGGAATATTTCTATCAGCAGTTGGATATTTAGTAATGTGTTGTTCCACATTCTTTCTTCCTGATGCTAAAAGTAATCAAGAAAATTCAAATAACATGAATTTCTTTTTTGAAGGATTTAGTTTTATATTAAGGAATGAAATTTTCTTTATAATGATACTTCTTACCTATCTTACTAATTTCTTTATTTTTGGATATATACAAGCCCTCCCAGCATTTATAGACTTATTTGACGGAACTCCAAGAGAATTAGGTATTATGTTTTCTTCTGCAGGATTAGGAGCATTATCAGGATTATTAACAGCTGGAAAGGTTAATATAAAAACAAACCTTGGGAAAAAAATATTATTTTCTGCTTCATTTTTTAGTTTTTTTATAATTTTAGTTTCTTTAGTTGGAGTAGGATTTATTCCAGAAAAAGTTCCAGGAACAGAAATATTATTAATTTTTCCATTAGCAATTATTGGACATTTTGCTAATGGATTTTATATGCTTTCTACTTATGCTGTTATTCAAAGCCTAGTTCCAGAGCATATAAGAGGAAGAGTTATGGGAATATTAGCTATTCATATAAGCCTAGGTGTATTAGGTGGTTTATGGGTAGGAGGAGTAGGAGAATTTATAAATATAAGAGTTGGTGTAGGTCTGGGACCTATAATTTGTATAGCATTTATTATTTATGTCTTAATATTTAAGAAATCTGTCAGAAATCTTCAGAATATAGATTAAGATTCTCATTATAATTCTCAGCGAATTTACAGAAAGAGCAATTTGGACTCGAGTTTGGAGTTGTTTCAGATTCTAAGCACTGAATAACAGAAGATAATAATTTTTCGAACTGATCCATCTTAGGAGTTACATTTACAAACTTTTGCTGAGTAGTGAAATTAGACGTTCCATCTTCTGACTTATTAAAACCATCAATAATTTGATAAATCAAACCTATTTGAGAAACTTCTCCTAATCCCATACGTTCAAAACAATATTTATAGGCTGCTAGCTGAGTATGATACATCCAGCTCTTATCAGAATCCCCAGAAGTATTTTTACAATCAAAAATACCGAATGTTCCATCATCAAATTCAATAAGTAAATCAATTTTTCCTGAAATTGTATATTTCCTAGATAACTGCTCATCAGTTTCAATAACTGTTTTTAGAGATTTTTGGGATGAGACTATTAATCCTGGAGATAAACTTGGTTCAACCTCTGTTGTCTTTTTATCTATAAACCAATCTTCTGACAAAGTTGCCATTTTTCCAACAAGAGGCATTGTCATAGGTCTTCGGTTTTTGTAAACATAATGATTGTAAAAGCATCTTTTACATGAATGCCATAAGAATGTTAAGTTAGACGGGCTTAGTGTAATATTACTATTCATAATAAATAATGCTAATTATTATTTAAAAGTATGCAATCATAAGCTTGGCATTAATTGGTAAAATGTTAAAATTAGAAATGCTGATTCTTAATTTGCCCCGTTAGCTCAGTTGGTAGAGCAGATCCCTTTTAAGGATAAGGTCATAGGTTCGAGTCCTATACGGGGTACCAGTAT
>PBHA01000016.1 GCA_002719425.1 Chloroflexota bacterium | reverse complement strand
TGTAAGAGTTGGTCCAAAAACATTTAATGTATTTTCTTTTCCAATGCTTTGATCCCATCTGCATAATAAAAAACAAGGATAATCTATATCGTGATCGAAGTGGTGATGGGTGAAAAATAAATTATCTATTTCAGTAGGAAATAACCCACTTTTAACAAGTTTATGAGTTGCAGCAGGACCACAATCAAACATGATTTTTTCACCATCTATATCGGCAACATACGCTGATCCAAATCTTGATTCAGTTGGAGTAGGAGTACCAGCTCCTAAAATATACAACTTGTCTTTTTCCATAATTTATTCCAAATCTCTATAAATTCAATTTCTCTAATAATAGATGATTATCTTATAATAATCTTGATATATAACCAATTTAAATATGAGTGATATTACTAAAAGAGAAATCAACTTACTTTCTAGATGGAAAGGATCTTTTGTAGGATTAGCTATTGGAGATCAACTAGGTAGTCTTGTTGAAGGTAAATCAAGAGGGACTTTTGATCGAGTTACAGGAATGATGGACGGTAGTTTTTGGACAGATGATACTTCTCAGGCTCTTTGTATAGCTGATAGTTTAATTTCAAAGAAATCTCTTGATATATCTGATCATCTTGAACGCTTTTCTAAATGGTTGTATGAGGGATATTTGAGTTGTAAGGAATGGGGTTATGGATGTGGCCCCACTGCTAGATTAGCTATAACTGATTATAAAAAATATGGATCTCCTAAACCTGTAAAAGACCAACCTACAAACGGAGCTCTAATGAGATTATGTCCTGTCCCTTTGTTTTTTAGTGAAGACATAAAAGAAGCTATATTGATGTCTGGAGAAAGCTCAAAATCTACTCATGATAATCCTATTTGCATAGATTCTTGTAGGCTTTATGGATCAATGATAGTGAAGGCAGTAAGAGGAAATGATAAAGAGTCTATTTTGAATTATGATCCTTCATTATGGAATAATAATCCTCTTGAAAGATCTATTAATGATGTTGCACTAGGATCTTTCAAAGAAAAAGATCGATCTGAAATAAAAGGAACACTAAATATATCTGAATCAATTGAGGCAGCATTATGGGCTTTTGATAAAAGTTCATCTTTTGCAGAAGGAGCATTGATGGCTGTAAATTTAGGAGACGACGCAGATACGACGGCTGCGATTTTTGGACAACTAGGAGGTGCTTTTTATGGATACGAATCAATTCCAAATGATTGGAAGTTGGACTTGATTGATAGGGGACTAGTTGAGTATTTAGCACAAAGTTTATTTGATGCTAGAAAATAATTATATTCTCTCCCAAGAAAGGGGATTCATTCCTTAGAAGAGAATATAAAATAAATTAATTTATCCGCTTATACCTAAGAACAAAGGTCCAAATACAATTGAAACCATAGCCATAAGTTTTAACAAAATGTTAAGTGCTGGCCCACTGGTATCCTTAGTTGGATCTCCTACAGTATCTCCAATCACACCAGCTTCATGTGCTTCTGATCCTTTTCCTCCATGGTTTCCTAGCTCAATATATTTTTTTGCATTATCAGCTGCTCCACCAAAGTTATTTAAGAATAAAGCTAATAAAAATCCTGAAATTATTGATCCAGCTAGCATACTTCCTAATGCCTCAGGGCCTAAGAAAGGTAATATACCAACTACTATTGGCGCAAGAATCGCTAATGTTCCTGGAATAATCATTTCTTTCAAGGCTCCATTAGTAGAAATCTCCACAGCTTTTGCAACATCAGGTTTTACACCTTTTTTACCTTCTTTTAGACCTTTTATTTCTCTAAACTGTCTTCTAACTTCTTCAATCATTGCTCCAGCAGCTCTTCCTACTGCAGCCATAGTTAATCCAGCAAAAACAAATGGTAATAATCCTCCAATTATTGCTCCTACTAAGATTTTTGGATTAAGTAAGTTTAGCTCAGTGATACCAGCAACTGTTGCATATGTCGCTAGAAGTGCTAGAGATGTAAGTACTGCACTTGTAACTGAAATCCCTTTTCCAGTTGCTGCAGTTGTGTTACCTAAACTGTCTAAAGCATCAGTTCTTTCTCTTACTTTAGGGTCAAGACCTGCCTGTTCTGCAATTCCACCAGCATTGTCGCTTACAGGACCGAAACTGTCTGTTGATAAAGTTATTGCTAAAGTACTTAGCATTCCAACAGATGCTAATGCTATACCATATAGTCCCATAATTGGTTCTTGAATTGTTCCACCAGCAAGTGTAAATGAAATTAGTATTCCAGCTGCAATAGTTATAGCAGGAATTACAGTTGAATATAGTCCTACTGCTATTCCAGCAATAATTACTGATGCAGCTCCTGTCTCAGCTTGAGAAGCCATCCATTTTACAGGCTTGTATTCGTAAGATGTAAAATATTCAGTTGCAGTTCCAACTATGATACCTAGTAAGTTACCAAATAATATTACCCATAATAGGTTGAAGTCCATATCTTTGGCTGAAATATATAATCCAGCTCCAATAACTCCAAGTATAGTAGCCCCAAAAATTCCTATTCTAAAACTCCATAATAAGTTGTTCATAGATGCACCTTCTTTGGTCCTTACTAAAAAAGTACCAATTACAGATGCTAAAACACCGATACTAGAGACTATTATTGGAAGAACAACTAAATCACTTGTCATGCTTTTTGTTGCTGCTACGGCTAGTGCAATAGTTGCAATTAGTGATCCGGCATATGATTCAAATAAATCAGCACTCATACCTGCAGTATCTCCAACCATATCTCCAACATTATCAGCAATTGTTGCTGGGTTTCTTGGGTCATCTTCAGGTAATCCAGCTTCAACTTTTCCTACTAAGTCTGCACCTACATCAGCAGCTTTTGTATAAACTCCACCTGCAACCCTTGCAAATAAACCTACACTACTGGCACCAAAACCAAATCCAGCTATTACAGTTGCGCTTTCAAATATTAGATATAGTACAGAGACTCCTAGTAAACCTATTCCAACAACAGCAAAACCAGGGACTGCACCTGTACTGAATGCAACCCTTAATCCATTATTTAAGCTTTTTTGAGAAGCTTCTGTTGTTCTAGAATTTCCTCTTACAGCAGCAGCCATACCAAAATATCCAGCTAGTGCAGAACCTACTGCTCCAATAAGATATGATATTGACATATTTATATTGCCTTGGCTTGTTCCAATAATTCCAAGTAGATCTAAATCAATAAAGACTACCAGTATTACAAAAACAGCTAGAACAAATATAGAAAGAACAGTGTATTCTCGTTTTAAGAATGCCATTGCTCCTTCTTTAATAAGATTACCTATGTTTAGAACTTCTTCATTATCAACCTTTATTCTTTGTACCCTTAAAAAAAGAATTCCAGCTACTAATAAAGAAAGTATTGAAGCAATTACTCCATAAACAATCTCAGACATATTTTTTTCCCCCTAGTCAAAAATTTAATACTGTATAAATTTACAATATCCCTATTAAATATTGAAGTAATTAGATAAACTTTTAGTAGTTTTTTCAGGATCTTTGGCTAAAGTTATAGCAGTAGCAATGCAAACTGAATCAACACCTGTTTCTATTACACTCTCTATATTCTGTTGATTTATTCCTCCAATTGCGACTAAAGGCTTAGAAGAAATCATTTTTGCGTCTCTTAAGAGTTGGAGACTAGCAGGTCTTGTGTTTGTTTTAGTTGTTGTTGGGAAAATACTCCCAATAGCAATATATGTTGATTTATTTTTTGCTGAAATTTCTATTTCTTCTTTTAGTGCATTTGATGTCCCTATTAATAATTGCTTTTCTGTGATTTTTTCTACATCATTGGGACTAATGTCATTTTGACCTAAATGAACTCCATCTACACCTGAAACACATGCAATATCAACTCTATCATTTATTATTGAAACTGCTTCATACTCATTACACAGTTCTGAAATTTTTTTTGCCCATTCAACTGTAAGAGTTGTGTTGTCATCTTTATTTCTAAGTTGAATTACCTTTGCTCCTCCATCCAAAACTTTCTTTGTCATATCAATTGGGTCTTCTGAATTAATAAAATTTGGATCGATTATTACGTATATGCCTTTAATTTGCTTCATGATTATTTTCTATCATACTTTTTATAGGCTCAAAAGACTTTCTATGTTGCCTTGTTATTCCAAAAGTTCTTATAGCATCCATATGTTCTTTAGTCCCATAACCTTTGTTTTTTTCAAATTTATAGATTGGGTAATCATTTGATATTTGATTTTTCATGAGATTGTCTCTAGAAACTTTAGCAATAATAGATGCTGATGAAATACTTTTTGAGATTTGATCTCCTTTGATAATACTGGTTTGAGGAATATCTAAATCTAATTTCATATTATCTATCAAAAGATGATTGGGCTGTATTTCTAAAGATTCTACAGCTCTTATCATTGATAATTTTACTGCTTCTTGAATTCCTAAATGATCAATCTCTTCTACCGTACATATTCCTATTCCAAATTTAGATATATCTATTATGTAATCGAATAATTTTTCTCTTTTCTTTTCAGAAAGCTTTTTTGAATCATTAATTTGGTTAAAATCTTTTGATTCAAAATTTGTATTTTGATCTAATACAACAGCTGCTGAATATACTGGTCCAGCTAGGCAACCTCTTCCAACTTCATCAATGCCACAAATATTCTTTACATTTTTGGCCCATAAATTGGTCTCTATTTCTAGATTAGACATTAGCCTTAGTTTTTATGAGAGAGGAGCTTTTTATTATTCCACCTCCAAGTACTTTGTCATTTTTATATAAAACAACAGGTTGACCTGGAGTAATTGCTCGTACAGGTTTATCAAATATTACAGAAATTTTATTTTCAGAAATGATTTTTAATTTAGCTTCTTGCTCTATTGCGTTATATCTGATTTTAGCTTTAACTTTCATGTTGTCTGACGGCTCAAAGCCTTTAGTCCAATTTACTTCATCTGCAACTAGTTCTTTTTCAAATAACTTTTCGTTATCAGAAATTATTACTTCTCCTGTTGAGCTATTTATACTCTTTACATATACTTTTTTGTTTAATCCCCCTATTTCAATACCTTTTCTTTGCCCAATAGTGAAATTATGAATTCCTGAATGTTCTTTCAGTTTTTCTCCATCTTCATTATAGATAAATCCCTTAATAGGTTTAATTTTATTCTTTAGAAATTCTCTGTAGTTTCCATTTGGTATAAAACAAATATCTTGGGAATCAGGTTTATCAGCATGAGAAAGATTGTATTTCTTTGCGATACTTCTTATATCTTCCTTTGAATAATTTCCTACAGGAAAAAGAAGTCTCTTTAATTTTTCCTGATTTAATGTGAACAAAACATAAGATTGATCTTTATTATTATCAAATGCTTTCTCAACATTAAATTTCCCTTCTTTTTCTGTTATTTTTGCATGATGACCCGTTGCAATATACTCAGCTCCAAGTTCATCTGCTTTGTTAAATAAAGAGTCAAACTTAAGGCTATGATTGCAAGAAAGACAGGGGTGCGGCGTTCTCCCTTTTTGGTACTCACTTACAAACTTATTCATAACTTTATTCTTAAAGTCATCAACCATATTGGTATAGTAATGCCTTGCTCCTATGACGCTACATGTTTTTCTAGCATCATTAACATCATCTAATGAACAACAAGTCTTATTTAGAACATTTGAATTTTTGAATGGGTTATCGAATAACCTCATAGTTACACCAACGACTTCGTAACCTTGCTCATGAAGTAAAATGGCTGCGACAGAAGAATCAACACCACCACTCATTGCAACTAAAACTCTTGATTTGTTTTTTTTCATTTTCTTTCTTTATAGGATTAAAAAATAATCAGATTTAAACTAAAATTAAATATAGATAACAAAGAAATTATATCAAAGGATTTTGTTATAAACATAAAAGAATTTTCACAAGTAGTAACAGATACAGCTCAAATCATGAGCGATCAACTACTTTCTAATGTAGTAATACTAGATGTTTCAAAACAGTCTGATTTTTTTCAATATTTTATAATTGCTACGGGCATGACTCAACAACATCTACAATCATCAAGCTCAGAAATTTCTAGATTTTTGAAAAAAAATAAAATCAAGATGAACCACAAAGAAGGCTATACAAATAGTGGCTGGTTATTACTTGATTTCCCGGGACTAGTTATTCATTTATTTCTTGAAGATCAAAGAGAAAATTATGATTTAGAAAGTTTGTGGTCTAAATCGTCAGAAATTCTTAGAATCTTATAATTATTCGATAACCCAAGAATCTGTAGCTTTAGAATAATCAATTATTTCATCCTTATCAAAGAAAATATTTACTTCTCTTTTAGCATCATCAATTGATGCTGAACCATGAATTAGATTTCTAGATATTTCTAGTCCAAAATCTCCTCTGATAGTTCCAGGTTCAGATTCAAGTGGATTTGTTTTTCCAATAAGACTTCTTGATTTTTGAACAGCATTTGGTCCAGTTAGGGCTAATGCTATTATCGGAGCTGAGCATATATATTCTACTAAGTCATTAAAAAATGGTTTTCCATCATGTTCAGCATAATGTTGTTTAGCAAGTTTTTCATCAACATGAAGTAATTTCAAACCACTTATTTTTAGCCCAGATTTTTCTAATCTAGATAATATCTCACCTGACAAGGATCTTTGAACTCCATCTGGTTTAATCAATATTAAAGTTGTTTCCAAATTTTTCTCCTTTTATTACTTAAATTTTTTATAAGGTTCTTTTGGGATACTTATAGAAGGTTCTTTTGCATAAATTGGCAAAACATCTTCAGGTTTAGTATATCCAAATTTTTCAATTAATAAATTTGCTGTTTTTACAATTTTTTCGTATGGTCTAGGTATGTCTTTACCTAAATCATTTGTTTCCCCACAATATTTTTCTCCTTCATAAATTTCATCTTTAGTTATTCCAAAATTGTCATGAAGAAATTTACCTCCATTGAATTTAGCCCAACTAGTCATATTTTTTCCACATTGTATAACAGATGTTATTGGTTTTCCGTTATCAACTGAATCTATAGCTTGTACAAGATGTGTGGGAATCGCTAACATATTTATACTTCTTGAAATTGATAATGCTAGTGCAAAAGATATCCCAATTCTTATTGAATTGAATCCTCCAGGTCCAGTTAACACACCTAGATAATCAACATTTTCAAATATATCCTTAATTTCTGTAAAATAACTATTTAGTTCTTCGCTATGATTATTCTCACTTATCCAAGATTTAGAATAAACAAGTTTATCTTCTATAGATAAAAACAATGAGCAGTTTTTTGTTGATGTATCAATTAATAAATGACTCATTATATTCCTTTCAATAAAGATTTTGATTTATCACCTGTAGTATAAAACTTGAATTCTCTTTGATTATCAACATCTGTAAAAAATATTTTTATAATTAGGCAATCCTCAGGAAGATTATTAATAACTCTTTCTGGCCATTCAATTAGAGTTGCAGTATCTTCATAATATTCCTCAATACCTAATTCTTCTTCATCTAAATTTTCATCCATTCTATAAAAGTCACAATGAGTGATTTTTGTTGGGCCTTCATAGTTATTTATCAAAACAAATGTAGGACTTCTAACAAAACTTTCACTTCCAGAGCCTTCAACAATACTTCTTACTAACTCAGTTTTACCTGCACCTAAGTCTCCAGCCAATAAAATTATGTCTTCTTTTTGAATGTTTTTTCCTATTTTTATTCCCAAATCTTTTGTATCATCCATTGAGTTGGAGAATATGGTTTTTTCAAGGAATTCATTGTCTATTGATAAATGTTTGAATTTACTTTCCAAAATGATCAAATCCTTCTGACGATAAATTTATTGATTTTTTGTTTTTATAAAATTCTAGAATGGGTTTATTGCTTTCACTCACTCTACCTATTATTTTTATATCTATTTTGCCCTCAAGATTTTTTATTTTACTAGTAGGACCAATTAGTATCAATTCATATTCTTCACCTGAAGACAGAATTTTATTTTCTATATTTCCTTTATACATATTATCTAGATCTTGATCATAATTAATGTCTTCAAAATCAATCTCAATTTTTACGTTTGAGGCTTTACATATTCTGTATAAATCTTTTATGAGACCATCTGATAAATCCATTGAACAAACAATTCCATTTTCTATTGCTAATTTACTTTCTTTTATTCTTGGTATTGGATGAAAAAACTTTTCAGTAAATTTATTAGAAGTATTAATGTCTTTTTCTGATATTTCAAATCCTGCTATTGAGTTTCCTATTTGACCAGTTACTGCAACAATATCGCCTGGTTTTGCATTATCCCTAGTCATATTTTTTCCACTTATAAAATTTTTGCCAATTGCTGCCACGGATATAAAATTTGTTTTACTACTTACAGTATCCCCACCAATTAGAGTTCCTCCAAAATTTTGACAAGCATGATTTATTCCTTCATAAAGTCTATCTATTTTTTCTTTTTCAATATTTTTATTAATTCCAAGAGTAACTGTAAATGCTATAGGAAATCCACCCATTGCAGCTATATCACTTTGATTTGATACTATAGATTTCCAGCCAACATTAAAAAAATCTTGGTTCAATTTAAAATGAGTATCTTCTACCATAGCATCAGTACAGAAAATAAGGTCAGTTTCATCCATCTTGATTACTGCTGCATCATCACCAATGCCTAGCCAATCTGAGGGTGTGTTTTCAGTATTTTTAGCATTATTTTTTAAAAATTCTAGAAATTCTTCTTCGCTACTAAACATCATTAATTATTGTTTGAATTTAATGAATCTCCTGTACCTAATCCGCCTGCAACGATTATTCTCATAGCCTTTTCGGCTGTAAGATCTAAGTATTTTATTTTATGCGTTGGAACTATAGACAACCAACCTGTATTTGGTACTGGAGTTGATGGCATGTAAACAAATCCATGCTCTTCACCATCAAAATTAATGGTATTTGTTAAGAAACCAATAGTCCATGTATTTTCTTTTGGATATTCAATAGCCACAACCTGGCTAAAACCTCCATTTTTTCCTCCACCTGTAAATGCAGTAGAAACTTGTTTTGAGGTCGTATAAACACCGTTAATCAGAGGTAACTTACCTATGATTATTTCAAAAATCTTAAGAGAACTTTTTACAATTTTATTTGATGATAATGCTCCAACTAAAAATACAAGTACGAATAAAGTTATAAAGCTTGCTCCTGGAATATTTGTTCCAAAAATCCATCTGAAAACTGGTTGAAGTATAGAATCTAAACTAGTAAACGCATATGAAACTACAAAGTAGGTAACTGCTAGTGGAAATAATAATAATAATCCTATTATGTATCTTTTTTTGATATATTCGTAAATTTTTTTACCTAAGTTATCCATAAATTCTCCAGATATCCTTATTATTACACTTTAATAGAAAATTTAGGAGATTAATAATAAATTTTTCAAGATTATTTTACTTACCCAATGCAGCTATATGATCTTAATGAACATTCATAATCTCTAAAGAAGTAAAGTTCTGCTATTACACCCTGAGTTACTATTGCAGCAATTAAAGAAAATAACAGAACAAAAATCTTAATTATAATGTGAATTCCTTTATTTCTTTTGTATTGCTCTGATTCTTCTTCGGATGAATAAAACTTTATCAAGAATATTACGATTAGGTAGTATAAAATTGTGAATATTACTGTAGCAACAACAGTATAAACTTGCAAAGAAATATTTGTAAAAATAAGTTCTAGAATATCCATTTAAAGTAAAATAGTAACATGAATAATACTAACATTAACGCTACTCTGAGAATAGCAAAATTTATAGCTAACTCAGGTTATTGTTCAAGAAGAGATGCAGAAGAATTAATTTTCCAAGGTAAAGTATCAGTTGACGGAGAAATTATTTACACACCAGCACTCAATGTATCTTATAATTCTCAAGTTCTAGTTGATGGTCAAAAAATATTATTTAATACTAAAAATGAAATTTATCTATATCACAAACCTAAAGGTTTAATTGTTTCTAAAAATGATGAAAAACAAAGAACTACAATATTTGATGATCTCCCAAATCATTTGCAGGGTTTTTTTTCTGTTGGAAGATTAGATAAAGATTCATCAGGTCTGTTACTTTTAACTAATAATGGAGATATATCAAGGTTTTTAGAATTACCAAAAAATAATATAAATAGAAAATATCATGTTGTTATAAACGGTAGATTGTCAGGGGACCAACTTAATCTTATTCGAAAAGGACTTAGAATTAGAAATTTTTTTTATAAACCAATAAAAATTTATACAAAAAAATCTAAAAAAAACATCTCTATATACGAATGTTCTTTGACTGAAGGAAAAAATAGAGAAATTAGAAGAGTCTTTAAGTTTTTTAATTATAATGTTTTAGAACTATTTAGAACTAATTATGGTCCATTTTCCATTGGTAATCTAAAACCTTCTCAATATATTAGGGCAGATATTTCTTTATTAGATTTTCCTAATATTCGTTTTTAATTTAGCTAGAATAGTATTTATTAATTTCTAGATAATAAAAACATATTTGATTTTATTATGGAAAACTTTCTAAATTCAGTTTTGAATTTCCTTGGTTATGATAGCCTTGGTAAATGGTTCTTGAGTGAAGGTATATGGGCTATTTTACTAATACTATTAGTCTTCATAACTTGGTTTATATTTCATAGATATTTACGTCCGAAAATTTCATCACTAGCAAATAGATTAAAAAATAGAGATGAGACTAGAGATGTTGGTACATTTGTTTCATTACTTGATACTAAAGCTTTTGATAGTACAGTACTTATTGTTTTGCTTTCTATAATGACTATTGGTTTACTTTCAATAGTTGGGATAAATGTATCACCTATATCTTCTTATTTTCAACAAAAATCTTTAGATATATTTTCATGGCTTTTTTCTCAAGGATTAGTTATCTTAATCATGATTTTAGCAATTTGGGGAATTGTAAGACTTATTGATAGAATTTTTCCAAGATTAGTAACTACATTTGTAATGAGTAGATCTGAGTATGGGGAGCACGAAGAATCTGAAAAAAGAGCAACTACTCTTTCTCGGGTTTTTACAGGTGGAGCCCAAATTGTTGTAATTCTTTCAGGTGTTTTCATGATTCTTTCTAAATTATCAATTCCAGTTGGACCAGTCCTTGCAGGTTTTGGTGTTGTTGGTATTGCAGTGGGTTTTGGGGCTCAACATTTGGTTAGAGATTTGATAAGCGGAATTTTTGTAATAGCTGAAAACCAGTATAGAACTGGAGATGTTGTAACCATAGCTGGTACATCAGGTTTAGTTGAAGATATTAATTTAAGAAGAACTATATTAAGGGATCTAGAAGGAACAGTTCATGTGGTTCCAAATGGAGAAATATCCGTCTCAGCAAACAGAACTAAAAATTATTCAAGAGTAGTTTTAGATATTGGGGTTGCATATAAAGAAAATTTAGAAAGAGTGATAATAATCTTAAATCAGATAGGTAATGAAATATCAGCCGATCCAGTATTTGGTCTTAATATTATTAAGGCTCCACAAGTCTTGAGAATTCAATCATTTGATGATTCTTGTATAACGATTAGAATGCTGGGTGATTGTAAACCGATGAAACAATGGAACTTAAGATCAGAGTTGATTAGACGTATAAAAGCTAGATTTGACATAGAGGGGATTGAAATTCCATTTCCTCATCAAACTATATATTGGGGTGAAGATCAACCAACTCTTACTATTCAAGAAAAATCTGAAGATAAAAAGATAAAAAAATCTACGAAGGAAGATAGAGATAACCTAACTCCAGAAAAAATTGAATTGATTTTAGCTGATTATGCCTTAGCTAAAAGAGGCTCATTATGGAACGATCAAGATTTAGATGAATAAAAGGAGATTAAAATTTTAAGTCAACTTCAACCAAATTTACCAAAAGATCTTGAAGAGATTTCATCAACTATTCCTCATCCTGAAGGTATTACACTAGATGATAAAGATAATATTTATGTTTCTTCAGCATCAACAGGGGACATTTTTGTTTTGTCAAGAAAAGATATTAAAGTTCATGCAAATACAAAAGGCAGACCATTAGGAATAGCTTTTTCAAAGAAAAATAGTTCACTTATAGTAGCTGATGCCACCCGTAAAGCTATACTAAGAATAAGCTTAGGTAATGGAAGTATTTCTCAGATATGTAATCAGTATGATGATATAGAGCTTAATGGTCCTTCAGACTTAATAATCACAAACAATGATGAGATAATTTTTACAGATCCAATTAGAAACCCATTTCCTAATCCCTGTATTAGCCCTGTTTATAAATTATTGAAAAATAACAAACCTGAACTATTTTTAGCTGATTTAGCTTTCCCGAGTGGAATAGCAAATTCAGATAACAAAATACTTATATCTGAGACTAGGGCTAATAGACTAGTGATGATGGAAAATCTAGATGCAGAAGAAACTATTGAACCACAAATGTTAAGAAGATTTGCAGATCCTGGAAGTCCAGATGGAATTACTGTAGATGACGATGGAAATATTTATCAAACGCTACCTGGAATTGGAGCTATTGCTGTCTTAAATAATGAAGGAGAAATGACTGAGATTTATCATATGGAATCATGGAAACCCAGTAATATTCATTACCATAAGGATAAATTTTATGTGACAGATAGACTAGGAAGTAGAATATTTAGGTTCTCAAAATAATTTTTTTCATTTGAATATTAAGGATAAAAAAATATTTTTCTTGTACGTTAAACATAGAATAAAATTGAAAGGGTGAAAAAATTTCGAATAAATTATTATTTTATTTACTTGTTCTAAGTCATCATATTTTTTTGATAGTTACTTTTTTTTCCATACCCTTTTACATCATTAATGCCGAGTGGTATATAACTTTCCCTTTATTTAGTTGGACTCTATATCTTATTTTTTCTAAAGAACTAACATGCCCAGCTACTAACTGGGAAAACGACTTAAGGAAAAAAATCGGAAAACCAAAAATTAAAGGATTTATTTACCACTATTACTTAAAGAACTTTGTGAGATTACGAAAAAAACTTGGAATTTGATCTACTTTACCTTTTCCCATTCTATTCCAGCTTCTTTTGAAAATTTCATTACTTCAGCATATGAAGGCTTAAATTTTTCTCTTGGTATATGTTCGACTAAAATTTGAGCATCAGGACAAATTTCCTGCATTCTTTTAAGGAAATACACTTGATCCATCATTCCATGACCAAGATATTCTTCTTCTAGTTGAAATAGTAAAGAATCGATTACTCTAAAGTCCTTTAGATCTGCACTAATTGTATATTCACCTAATAAAGTGAAAAAATCTTCTAAAAAGTCACGTGTGTTGTAAGCTTCTTCTAATGACGATAAAAAGTTAACAGGATCTTGATTAAATTTGAGGCTCTTTGAACCAACAGCCTCAAAGAAATCTTTGGCTTTTTTTGCTGAATAAACAGGGGATACGTAACCACCTTCTAGTATTAATAACATCCCTTCAGATTCAGCTACTTTACAAATTTGTTTGGTAGAGTCAACTAATCTATCAAATACCTTTTCAGTATGATTTTCAGGATGAGGCAACCATGCACCATTTTCGTTTAGGCTACCTGGTCTAAGATATGTACTTGGACATCCTAATTTTGCTGATAAGCCACACATTTGCTCAACAAAAGTTATGGTATTTTTTCTTGTTTTTTCGTCTGAACTAACTAATCCACCACCATAAGTTCCTCTTGAATTTCCAATTAGTACAGAATTTTTTTCAAATCTAGATCTGATTTCATTGATCATTTCGTCTGAGTAAACAGTTGGGTTTGAAATTACAATATTATGTACTGTATAACCTATGTCAGCAACTTCCTTTAGATCCTCATTAGTGTATGTTAATACATCAAATTCATGTGGAATATTTCCACTGTATCCAGCTCCAGTGGTTCCAATCATAGATGCCGCTCCCAAAAACATTTTATCTCCTTGATTTATTATTAGTTATACCTAATTATCTGAAATTATTTCATAAATAAAATGTTAGTCAATGTGAATTCTTCTTAATGGAACTATTTATCATCTGGAGGATCAATTATTATTGAAATTTCGTCTCCAAACGTTTCAGAAAAAGCTTTCTCTATCATTGTTCTTGAAGATTCATTCTTTATAGATAGATTAAATAGGTTAAATGAATCTATAGATTTGAAGACAATGCGAAGATCAGTCGCGAACATATTTCCTGATTCTACTTGATCAACATCACTAAGCAAATCTTTTAAGAAATTATTATCAATCTTATCTAATAGATTGTTCCAAATTTTTGGTTTTTTTTTCATGAGAAAACTAGACTAAAATTTTTTTATATTCTTAGTTTAAATATTACTATATGAACTTATTTCTTTTGTGTTGCCAGAATAAATATTTCTTAAGACTTTTTGATTTCTATAAATGATTACTATCAAAGTAAAAATTATACCCTGAATTGCTAATGAGTAACCAGGATCAATAAAATCAGCTGATAGACCATTTAAGAAATTGAATAAGGCCATGCTTCCTCCAATATACATCGCATATACTCCGGCTATCCTCCCTCTTATATAATCAGGTGACATCATTTGAATTATAGTGTGTGAAATAATCATATATCCTGCTTGCCCTATACCCATAAAAACGGTAGAAAATAAAGATATATAAAGATTGGTTGATAGACCTAATGCTACTGGTGCTATTCCACTCAAAATAGCAAAATAATAGAATAGCTTACCTTTTAATTTTTCATTATTAGTTCCTGCTAGAAATAAAGAAGCTTTTAATGCGCCTACTCCAACACACATCATCAGAAAACTTACTGCTAATCCTTCTCCTCCTAATTTATTAACAGAAAAATAGGGCAAAACAGATTCAAAAGACATTGTCAGCATACAATGCAGTGTAGTCAAAGCTATTATTATAAGAATAGGCTTATTTGAATGTACGTATTTTATTCCTTCAGCAAAACCAACAAAAAAGGATTCAGTACTAACTTTACCAGTAGATTTATTTTTTATCATTAGTGAAGAAATAAAACTTAAGGCATAAAAACCAGTACATATAGAAAAAGCAAGATCTGTTCCATTTATTGAATTTTCGCTACTACCTATATAGCTCAAAAATGGGGCGACTGCTAAAGGTCCTAATAATCTAGTTGCATGAACAGTCGACATATTTAAAGCTACTGCGTTAAGTAAATTTTCTTTAGGTACTATGTTTGGAACAAGAGCTTGACCTGAAGGCATTTGAGCTGCTCGAGCTGAACCTTGTATAAATGCAAGTATAACTAAATGCCAAGCTAGAATAAGATCAAAAAAATATAGAATTGCTAATCCTAAGTTATGAACAAAATTAATAAAAAACATCAACTGAAGAATTCTTCTTCTTTGGAATTTATCAGCTAGATATCCAATAAAGGGATTTACTAATACCATTGGAATCATTGCAGCAAAAGTTACTAACCCGACATACATGCTACTATCTGAAATTTGATACACAACCCAACCTCGAACAACAATTAATGCCCAATGCGAAGAACCTGCAAAAAGTCCTGCTAACCACATTCTTAGGAAATCAGGATATGCTAAAGAGGAAAAGTAACTTAAGTTTTTATTATCTGTTTTATTATTCAATTTGATTAATTAAAAATTCTATTCGAAACTTTATAATCAAATATTCAAACATACAACTTAAATCACGATGGGTTTAAAGCTTAAGAAATATTAATTAATCTGTAGCCCCTTTTACTTTGAACCATAATACCTGGATGTCCAAAGATTTTTAATTTTTTCCTTATTCTAGAAATATAAGTATCTACAACTCTTGATTTCAAATCCTTTTTTGGCCAAAGTAATTCTCTTAGTTCAGATTTACTTAATAATTTATTTGATTCTTTTATCAAGATTTTCAATAATTCATATTCTTTTGGAGTTAAGTCCAGTGTTTTATCATTAAACGAGATTTCGTAAAGATCTTCATATATTTTTAACATCATTACCTTCCTTTTGCTTATGGCCCTCTAGAGGGAGAAGAGGGCCATAAGCAGATAAAAGTAAGAATTATTTACTATTAGCAAATCATTCTTCTCTTATATTAGGTAATTGATATTTCAAAGGAGTTAATATTATGTTTAATGATTGTTTCAAATTTGTAAAAATATTGTAACGCGGTAAAAATCAAAGATCCCCTTCATCTCTTCAAGAAATTTTCTGAGAATAATTAGGATATACTATTGAAGGTAGCTGTTATATGAGTGCTATCAAATAGTAGCTATGTATAAAAGATGTCCACATTTTGATGATTTGAGTGTGGGCATTTTTTTTATTAGATATACTAGTTTAAGTGCTATAGTTTAGTAATTTTGCAGTTTTCTTTATTGCTAGAGAAAATAACTATTAAGTTATAGCACATTTTAGTTAAGGTAGTTAATACAGGTTTTGGGTACAAATTCTGGTACCCCCGAACCTAGCTTTTTACTTGATTTATACTACAAATGAAAAAATATAAATACCTCTTACTTATTCCCACTTTTCTGACAATAATGTAAATAGATAATTTATATGAAAAAAATTGTTTACTTAATTAGTCAAGAATATGTAATATCTTATAGGGTTTAATTTAATAGATTAAAAATAAACTATAAAAGAAAGGTTTTATTATGATTGAAAAGACAAATTTTTATATAAATGGAAAATGGGTTAAGCCTATAAAAGAAAATACATTTTCTGTAATTAATCCATCAAATGAAGAAGCTTATGCAACTATTTCTCTAGGTACAAAAGAAGATTTAGATTTGGCAGTAAATTCTGCGAAAAATGCATTTGAATTTTGGGAATTTTCAGATCCACAAGAGAGAATTTCTTTAATTTCTAAGTTTCTGGATATGTATGAGAAAAGATCTTCTGAAATGGCAGAAGCTATTTCAATGGAAATGGGTGCACCAATTAAAATGGCTAGTAATGCTCAAGTTAATGCTGGATTAAGACACACCAAAGACTTTTTAGAGGCAATGAAAGAATTTAAGTTTGAACAACCCTTGAGATCTGACACTCCTGATGAACAAATGCTTTTTGGACCTGTTGGAGTTTGTGGTTTGATAACTCCTTGGAATTGGCCCATGAATCAAGTTACTCTAAAAGTTATTCCAGCTATTTTAACTGGATGTACTATGATTTTAAAACCCTCTGAAGTCGCACCAATGTCTTCAATGCTATTTGCAGAAATGATGGACGAAGTTGGTTGCCCTCCAGGTGTTTTTAATCTCGTAAATGGAGATGGCCCTACAGTAGGTGAAGCTATGAGTGCTCATCAAGATATTGATATGATGAGTTTTACAGGTTCAACAAGAGCAGGAATTGCAGTAAGTAAAGGTTCAGCAAATACAATAAAGAAAGTAGCTCTAGAATTAGGTGGAAAAGGAGCAAATCTTATTTTTTCTGATTGTGACGTAGAAGCTGCCGTTGAACGTGGTGCCAAAAAAGTATTCTTAAATTCAGGGCAATCATGCAATGCTCCAACAAGAATGTTAGTTGAAAAGTCATCTTATGAATTAGCTCTTAAAAAAGCAAAAGAGGTTGCAGATTCTACAACAGTTGATAATCCTCAAAAAGATGGAGATCATATTGGCCCTGTAGTTTCTAAAGTTCAATTTGATAAAGTTCAAGACTTGATACAGTCTGGAATAGACGAAGGAGCCAACTTAATTTCAGGTGGTGTTGGGTTACCAGATAATCTTAATAAAGGTTATTATGTAAAACCTACAATTTTTGCCGATGTGAATAATGAAATGAGAATCGCAAGGGAGGAAATATTTGGTCCAGTGATTTCGATTATTCCTTTTAGCAGCGAAGATGAAGCTATAGAAATAGCAAACGATACCACTTATGGATTGACTCACTATGTTCAGAGTGGAGATAAGAATCGAACACAAAGAATGGCTAGAAGATTAAAGTCAGGAATGGTAGAAGTAAATGGAGCAGGAAGAGCTCCAGGAAGTCCTTTCGGAGGCAGTAAGCAGTCTGGCAATGGTAGAGAAGGTGGTCACCATGGTCTGATGGAATTTGTTGAAGCTAAAGCTGTTTCTGGTTGGAATCTGACGAGTTAAATTTATTCATTTTTCCAATGAAAATTATTAGTAGCAATAATATTTATTAGAACAATATTATTGCTACTAACATTAGTTTTGGATAATAAAATTTATTATCTACTTGATCTTGATTTACCAAAAAACAGAAAAAATAAAATATGTTAACCAATAAACACAACTCTCATATATCAAACGTTCTTGTTATTGGTAGTGGAGGTGCAGGCTTAAGAGCTGCAATTGAAGCAAAACAGGCAGGAATGATGGTTGCTATAATTGGTAAAAGAAAAAAAGAAGATGTCCATACAGTTCTTGCATCTGGTGGAATTAACGCTGCATTTGGAAATGTTGATACAGACGATTCATGGGAACAGCATTTTGCTGACACTATAATTGAAGGATATGGAATTGCAGAAGCTAAAACAGTAGAAATCATGGCGAAAGAATCTACTAATCTTGTTCAGGAAATAGATGATTGGGGTGCTAATTTTCAAAAATTGCCAGATGGGAAATTTGATCAACGATTTTTTGGAGCTCATACATACAGACGTACCTGCTATTCAGGTGATTACACTGGAAGATCAATATTATTTGCATTATTAAATAAAGTAAATGAACTCCAAATACCAATATATGACTACCAGTACGTATCTGAACTATTGATTGAAAATGGAACTTGTTTTGGAGCAATGGCTTTTGACATAACAAATGGAGAAAGGACTGTTTTCGTAGCAGACTCAATAATTCTTGCAGCGGGTGGGCATACTAGAATTTGGAGAAAAAGCTCTTCTAGAAGAAACGAAAATACTGGAGATGGATTTTATCTAGGAATTAGGGCAGGATGTACTCTCACTGATATGGAAATGGTACAATTTCATCCTACAGGAATGGTTCTCCCAGAGGATATTGCAGGAACGTTAGTTACTGAAGCAGTTCGTGGAGAAGGTGGCCGACTTTTTAATAAAAATGGTGAAAGATTTATGAAAAGATATGATTCTGAAAGAATGGAATTATCATCTAGAGACAAGGTAGCAATGGCTAACTATACGGAAATAATTGAAGGAAGAGGTACCGAAAATGGTGGAGTTTTACTAGATATTAGTCACGAAGACAAGAGTCATATTGTAAAAAAATTACCAAGAATGTATCGACAATTTTTAGATACTTTGATGATAGATATTTCTAAATCCCCAATGGAAGTATCACCAACAGCTCATTATTCTATGGGAGGAATAGTTGTTGAACCAATTACTCATTCTACAAATATTGAAGGTTTATATGCTGCAGGTGAAATAACAGGTGGGCTTCATGGAGCTAATAGATTAGGTGGTAATTCTCTTGCTGAAATACTAATTTTTGGTAAAAGAGCTGGTGCTGCAGCATCTGATAGATCTAGAGAAATTACTTACCAAATCAGATCTAAGAAAGCAGTAAAAAATGCTCACGATAAACTAAATTCTCTAATAAAGAATGGAAATGAAGTTGCTAGACCTTTGCAAAGACAAATAAGAGACATAATGTGGGAACATTGTGGAGTGGTCCGAGATGAATCAAAATTGAAAGAAGGAATGAAAAAAATAGAATCAATTAAAAATATTATCCCTGAGGTTGATGTAAGACCAGATTCTGAAGGATATGAAGATCTAGTTCTTATTCTTGATCTAGAAGCTTCGTTACTTTCTGCAGAAGCAACAATACTTTCTGCTATAAATAGAAAAGAGAGCCGAGGTGCTCATCAGAGATTAGATTATAAGGATACTGACAATAATCTTAATCTAAATTACAGAGTTAGATTGAATCAAAGTAATGAGCTAGAGTGCGAAGAACATACTATAGATGTAATCTCTCCTAAACTACAAAAAATTATAGATAAAACTTTGAGCATTAAGAATTATCAAGATAGATTATTAGAATAATTTAGTCTATGTATTGTTGATTGTCATATATTTAACGAACCAACCCTACCTTTTGACCCTTAAAATCAAAATTTATAACATTACTGTCACATGTTTCACACCATACTTGTAATCCTAATTCTGTCCAACCAACAGAAAAACCAGAAAGCTTAGAATTTGAGCTTTCTATAACTTTTGACAAAACATCAACTTTTTTTCCTTCTTCTGATATGTCTTCACAGTTCTTACATGTGAAGTATTGAAGAATAAACAATCCTTTTTGAGCATTTTGTTTAATGAGTTCTTCCGCTCTTTTTGAATGATGATCTGATTCATTTTTTTCAGCTAGATTATCTAATTCATTTTGATTCATATTCAGCTCCCATTAAAGATTTATGGTACCCCCACTAGGATTCGAACCTAGGACCTTGGCCTTAAGAGGGCCCTGCTCTAGCCACTGAGCTACGGGGGCATATTAAATAAATAAATTATTAATACTTACTTAAATATATTATATTTATTGAAAATTAAGGTGTAATATAAAAAATTATATCTTATATACCTTAGGAGAGGGATAAATTATGCTAGAAAGATTTTTAGTACCAAAAGAAGACCAAGTATTAATAGATTCTGAGTCTATGACTGCTGCTACAAAAGAAATTTTTATGAAGATGGGTTTATCAGAAGATGATTCACAATTATCAGCTGAAGTCTTAATGGTAAGTGATCTTAGAGGATGTGAAAGCCATGGAGTTTCAAATATGCTTCCAATATATGTTGAAAGATATGGTGAAGGTTCTAGGGATTTGGGAATTAATCCAAAGCCTAATTTTAAAATTACAAGAGAAACTCCTACTACAGCAAATATTGATGGAGATGATGGATTAGGATTACACGTACTACCTAAGGCTATGGAAATAGCAATAGAAAAAGCAGAAAAATATGGTTCAGGTTCAGTAGCAGTGCATAACTCAAGACATATAGGAATGTTAGCTTATCACTCAATGATGGCATTAGAACACGATATGATAGGTCTTACGATGACAGCTGGAAATTCACTAAGTTCTGTACCAACACATGGAGCTGAGAAAAGATTTGCAACTAATCCATGGGCATACGCTGTTCCTGCTGATAAAGAACCTCCCTTTGTATTTGATATAGCTACTACTCAAGTTGCTGGAAATAAACTTTCATTAGCTAAAAGAGTAGGAGCTAAAATGGATCCAGCATGGATAACTGATTCTAATGGGAATCCTGTTCTAAATGAAGTTGATCTTCCTGATAACAGAGAAGATTATATGATGCTTCCATTTGGAGGAACAAGAGAAAACGGATCTCATAAAGGTTATGGTTATGCAGCAGTAGCAGAAGTATTTTGTGACATATTGAGCGGTATGGGTGCTGGATTCTTGATGCCTCCAAACACATATGGTGAAATGGGACATTTTGTTCAAGCTATAAAGATTGATGGATTTATTGATGCAGATAAGTTTAAGAAAGATATGGATGATTTTCTGAGAGGATTAGCTGAAACACCTCCTGTTGAAGGACAAGATAGAGTTGTGTATGCAGGACTCCCAGAATTTGAGGAGACTCAAATCAGACTAGAAAACGGTATTCCTTATCACTACAAAGTAATCGAATGGTTCGATAATATAAAGGCTGAGTTAGGACTTGATTTTGAATTAAAGAAAATGTAACTATAAAATTTCTTTAATTTCATCCAAACTTAAATTTTTTATACCTAAATCATCTAGAGATCTGCTGTTTTCCTTTAAATTAAAACCAAGCAAAACAGATGCTAAGCTGATTATATTACCCATAGTTTCTGTGGGGACTTCAAACTTTTCTCCAATCAAGCTCCAGGTATAAATTCCATAGGAAATATCTTCAGTTAACCATCTATGGTTAACAAATCCAGGTGCTTTCAAAGATGTAAGCATATCGCTACTGGAAATTGTTTCCATTAAGTTTCCCTTGATACCAAAACCTGCTGAATGAAATGAGTCAGCTATATTAGGTAATTTATGGTCAAATATTGAAGCTATATTTTTTCTTTCACTATCAACAGCATTTATCACATTTGTGACACTAGGAGTTACGCCCTCATTATAAAAATAGAATTCTCCATTTGATTTTTCTATTCTTCCTGAATTTAATAAAACTCCTGCAGGGTGAATTACTGGGTTTAAGGAAGAAAAGCCACATTCAACTATATCTTTATATTCAACAAGAGTAGGGAAAAACTCTTTGAGTTCATTTACTATGGTTTTCGTTGAGGATTTAGGTAAAATACCAATCCCCAATGAAGGAACTATTCCTAAAATTGTAGCTTCTTTGTTTGCAGTTCTTCTACACACAAATGGAGATGTATCAGTTTCACCAATTATGGGGATCTTAGAGTTATTTTTTTCAAAAATATTTCTCATTTCTAGAGAACCAAGAGTTCCTGGCATCAATATTACTATATGATCCTCAGTCACTTTATTTGATAACTCTTTGGCAAACTCTTTATGAGCATATGCAGGAACACAGAGAATAATATATTTTGAAAAATCTAAAGCTTCATTGATATTATTAGTTACTAGATCTAATCTTAAATAGTGACTATTGTTATCATAAATTAAACTAATCTCTTCGTGTAACTCTTCAGTAGCAGAAGAAAATTTATCTAGGTCGTATAAGCAAACTTCATGACCATCTAGTTTCAGTTTAAGTGCTGTTGAGAGACCAGTATTTCCAGCACCCATAATTGTTATTGAGTTATTCAAATTAAAGTGCTTTAGAACCCAGCATATCCCATATTGTTGGGTTGTACTCGACTAGAGCATAAAAAATCAGGTAAAGAGCTAGTAGAAGTACTGCTGTCATGATTAGAGAGCCAATTGTTACTGCTGGAAGTATAACAAGTTTTAGTAATTTTTCTAAGCTTTCATCATTGTTCATCATAATAGGACCCTCGCTACTAGTACCTTTATACATATTTAGACTTTTGTAGTCAGATAACGCAGAATAAAAATTTTTTTTTCTAGTCATAATCTAATTTTATAATATTACTAATTTATATCATAGGTATTTTTAAATAAATATTCACCATTATTACAGTCTATATTTATTGAAATCTTCGAATCTACAGTTGAAGTAAGGCTATAGTCTTTTTTTAGAACAATGCTGAAATTTAAGTAATCAAGTCTGTTTATAAACTCACCTTTTCCTATATGAGCTGTTGTTTGATCAGCTATTATTGCTCCTGAGAAGTATTCTAAGTTTTCAGGAATTGTTTCTACCCAGCAAACAGAATTCCTATTAACTTTTACTGATACATCATAAAGTGTATCCCAACTTAATTTTTCCTTTAATTCCCCGTTTTCATAAATATTTATTTTTTCTGCACAAGAAATAACAAATATCAAAAAAATAGCTAAAAGAGGTATATAAATTTTTCTCATTATAGAATTATAATATATTCGTAATAACCTTTTAGGTGCTCATTCAGAGAGAATAGGGAAGATGGTGAAATTCCATCACGGTCGCGCCACTGTAATTGCTAACAAGCATAAGTCAGGAGACCTGCCTAATAGGTAATATCATACTCTTCGCGAAAAAAGGGTTAGTGAATATTTCATTTGCCTAGTCTTAAAGAGTAGGGGAAAAAATGAAATATTTATATACGACTGAAAAAATAAATTTATTAATCTTATACCTGATACTAAGTATATCTTTTTCTTTTTTCATTGCTATTTTATCTTTGTCATCTGGTGTTATAGAGATACCTGCTTCTGATATTATTTCCTTGTTTTTACTTAACTCAATTGATAATGAAATTTATACATCTATAATTCTCGATATTAGACTTCCTAGAATTTTACTATCCTTTTTTGTAGGAATTGCACTATCAATATCAGGTGCTGTTATGCAAGGATTATTTAGAAATCCTTTAGCAGATCCATCTATTTTGGGAGTTTCTGCCGGTGCTGCTCTTGGTGCAGTTATTCCATTTTCTTTAGCAATTCAATCAGTAAATTTATTCATAGTTCCTACATTTTCATTTATAGGAGGATTGATTGCTTCTATCCTAGTCTATTCCGTTTATATATTTACTTATAGGAAATCTACTTCTATTCTTTTATTATCAGGTATCGCAATTGGCTCTTTGTTGAATGCTTTAATAACTTTGAGTGTCTATTTAAGTGAAAATCCATTTCAAATGAGATCAATTTTTTACTGGTTGATTGGTGGCTTTGAATCTACTAGATGGGAGCACTTAATAATCACGATACCACTAATTTCTTTTTCATCCTTAATACTTTTATTCAAATCAAAAGAGATCAATATGATAATGCTAAGTGACGATTATGCATCCTCATTAGGAATTAACGTGAACAGAACTTTATTAGTCTGTTTGTTTTTTACTACACTTGCAACATCCGCCGCAGTTTCGGTAAGTGGTATTTTAGCTTTTGTAGGACTAGTAGTTCCACATATAGTTAGATTGATTATTGGTAATGACAATAGATATGTTCTTCCTCTTTCTGCTTTTTTCGGAGGATTTTTTGTGGTCCTCATGGATTACATAGCAAGAATTTTTTTCTCTTCCTCTGACCTTAGAGTGGGAGTTCTAATGAGTTTAGTAGGAGGCCCATTTTTTATATTTCTGATTTTTAAAAACAACATAATAAAAAGGAGATAATAATATGAAAGTTAAGTTTTCATTATTTTTAGCAATTTTGAGTATTTTCTTAATTGCTTGCCAAGCAGGAATGGATAACAGGACTGTTTATGAAACTCATGATTCTGATCATCAGGACAATAAGGTTGAATCATACGAAAGTGAAGACCATGATGATGAAAAAGATGAAGATTACCAAATTGAAAAAAATAAGAGTTATGAAAATAGTTACTACAACTATGAAACAGAAGAAACTTTTGAAGATGAACTAAAAACAATTTCTGTGATAGACGACCCTTCAAATGTTTCTTGGCCTAGATCTGTAACAATAAATGAAAAAAAATACACAATTGAATCCAGACCTGAAAGAGTAGCTACAATTTCTTTGGGGCATGATGAAATATTGTTTGGAATATCGGACACAAATCAAATAGTGGCAACGACTTCTTTTGCTCAAGATGATGGAAGCAATATTCAATCAAAAGCTAAAGATCTTCCTACTATATCCTCTGATCCAGAAACCATTATTTCTGTTAATCCAGAAATAATATTTGCAGATCCTTATGCTTCAGTTGAATTAATTGATGCATTGGAGGATGCGGGAATAATTGTTATTCAGACTCAATTAGACAATAGTATTGAAGGAAGAAAAAGTGATGTTTGGTTAATGAGTTACATAACAGGGAATCTTTCAAATGCAAAAATCTTAACTGATCAAATAGATAGTAATATAAAAGCATTACAAAATATCACATCAAAAGATAATAAAGTAGAAAATAAACTGATTACACTTTCATGGTGGGATGCTTATTGGACTGCAGGCATAGGATCAACTGAAGATTCTGTTATTAGCCTAGGTGGGGGAGATAACTTATCAGCATTAAATGGTGTTGAATCTAACTCAACAATTGATAAAGAGCTATTAATTTCTATGAATCCAGAAATAATTTTAATAACTCAGTCAGTTGCGTGGGGAGGAAAAGATTTTTATGATCAATTATTTTCTGATGATTCACTCAGTTCAATCAATGCGATAAAAAATGAAAAGGTTTTTATGGTTAATTCAAACTGGTGGGGTACATTATCTTATTGGAACTTAAAAGGGTCAGAGGAATTAGCAAAAATCTTGTATGATCTAGAATCAATTGAAGGTTTTGAACAATTCAAATGAGTATTAAAGCTGACAAATTGAGTTTTAAGTATAACTCCAATGAAATATTAAGAAGTATTTCATTTGAATTTGATTCACAATCAACGGGTCTTCTGGGTCCAAATGGATCTGGTAAAACTACTCTTATAAAGATAATTTGTGGTTTATTAAGTCACCTAGATGGAAATTTATTTATAAATAATTTGAATATAGAAAAAATAAATTCTAAAAGTCTTTCAAAAATATTTGCATTTGTTTCTCAAGATTATGAACCAACGTATGGTTTCACAGTTAGAGAAACTATTGAAATGGGTAGATATCCTTACTTAGGTACATTTGGTTTCTTAACAAGAAAAGATTCAGAAATCGTGGATGAAATAATAGAATTACTCAATTTGTCAGCTTTACAAAATAATTCTACTGACAACCTATCCTCGGGTGAAAAGCAGAAAGTCAGAATTGCCCGTGCTTTAGCACAAAAACCCGAGTATATTTTACTTGATGAACCAACTTCAAATTTAGATTTATCCAATAAAATTGTTCTAATTGAAATCATGAAACAAATAACAAAATTTGGAACAAAAACTATAATTGCTTCTCATGACTTAACGTTCATAAAACAAATTACTAATAATTGTTTGATGATAAAAAATGGATATGTATTAAATTATGGCCCTTCAAGTAAGATTATTGATAAAAAAAATATTGAAACTTTATTTGATTTAGATGTTGTTCCGACATGGAGTATCACTTAATTCATTTGATGAGTACAATATCTTGATTCAGTATTTTTTCTAATTTATGTATAATATTGAAAAAAGCAAGGATAACTTAATGGGAAGACTTACTAAAGATCAATTAGATCATTTCAGTGAATTTGGATTTTTAAAGGTAGAAAATATTATAGATCCTGAAAAAATAATTGATCCTATTATTGACGAATATCATAACGTTTTAGCCAATTTGGCTGATGAACTTTATGCAGAAGGAAAAATTAGTTCAAAATATGAAGACTTAGAATTTGGTGAGAGAGTTACAAAAATTTATGCAGAATCTGGTGAAGTTCACAATCAATATTTTGATTTTTCTCTACCTCAAAGCGGTATAAAAGCTGATACACCTTTTTGGGCAGGGCCTGCAGTATTTAATGCTCTAAGATGTGAAAGTTTACTTGATGCTGTAGAAACAATTATTGGTGAAGAAATATTTTCCAATCCAATTCAGCATGTAAGAATCAAAGTGCCCGAGTCTGAAGCTCCTAGGGATGAAAATGGAATGGTAAAATTTGGAGCTACACCATGGCACCAAGATGCAGGAGTAGCCACTAAAGAAGTTGATAATACTAATATGCTTACAGTATGGTTTCCTTTAATGGATGCATCAGAAGAAAACGGTTGTTTACAAGTTGTACCTGGTAGCCATGTGGGAAAAGTATTAACCCACTGTCCAGGATTTAATCCAAAGACAGGTAAACTCGTACAAGGTTTAGCTGCTGGAGGATTACAAATTCCTACAACTTTATTTCAGTCTAAAGATGCTATGCCAATTCCTATGAAAAAAGGAGATGCGTTATTCTTAACAAAAAAAACTGTACATTCAGCATTACCAAATATAAGCGACAAAATTAGATGGAGTTTTGATTTGAGATATCAACCTATAGGAGAACCCACTGGAAGAGATATTTTTCCTGGATTTGTTGCAAGAAGTAAAAAGAACCCTGAAGATATTTTATTTGATCCAACTATTTGGCATGATTTATGGGAAGATGCTAGAAATAAGTTAGCCCAAGAAGAACAATTTAGCTTTAATAGATGGGATGGAGAAGATCCTGCCTGCGCTTAGATTTTTTTATCTCTCTACAAAAAAATAAATATTAAGGATTTTAGAATATGACTATCTACAATACTCATGATTATGAGGGTATGCTTGCAGAAACAGTAACAATAAAGTCAAGGAATGAGGATTTTATTAATGCATATCTTGCTAAACCATTAGGAAAAGGGCCATTTCCAACTATAGTTCTTGTACATCATTTACCTGGTTGGGACGAATTATATAAAGAATTTACTAGAAAATTTGCCCACCACGGATATATAGCTATTTGTCCTGATTTATATTTTAGAGAAGGTAATGGAACTCCAGATGATGTTGCGGCTGAAGTAAGATCAAATGGGGGCATATCAGATGAACAAGCCATTAATGATTTTTTAGGAGCATCTGATTTCTTAAGAAGTTTACCTATAACTAATAATAAGGTAGGAATTTTTGGAACTTGTTCTGGTGGTCGTCACGCTTTTCTAGCAGGATGTAAAACTACAGATTTTGATGCAATTATTGAATGCTGGGGAGGAAATGTTGTTATGTCTGATGATACATTAACAGAAAAACAGCCAGAATCACCAATAACGCTTACAGAATCTTTGTCAGCACCATTATTGGGTTTATTTGGAAATGAAGATGTTTCTCCAACTCCTGAAGAAGTAAATCTTCATGAACAAGAATTAAAAGATAATAATAAAGAATATGAATTTCATAGATACGATGAAGCTGGACATGGCTTTATGTACTATCATACTCCCTTGTATAGACAACAACAGTCTGTAGATGCATGGGAAAAAATTTTCAATTTTCTTGAGAATAAATTAAGGAGTTAAGTTATGTGCACAATGATTTCAGAGAAAGCAGTTGTAAAAGGTTCTGGGAAAAAAACAAATAATTGGATTCCCATTGATTCGTGTGATATTTATTATGACCATTCAACTTATGTTGATTGTGAACATTCAATCACTCTTAGTTTCAAAAATGAAATGAACCCTATTGATTCAAGAATTACTGTAGAAATAACCCCAGAATCTGCTCAAGACATTATAAAAAAAATAAAAGCAGCATTAAAACAAG
The DNA here is from genome assembly GCA_002719425.1 of Chloroflexota bacterium. The sequence continues at coordinate 17,697 of PBHA01000016.1, read as the reverse complement.
GAAATTATCTTTCTTAAATATCTGGTATTAATTTATGAAATTCAGTTTCTTTTTGCCAATCTATTGCAACATTGAGAACATCGTTATCTCTAAGTATTCTTCCAGAAAGCATTAATCCTATTGGCATATTGTCTTTGCTTAGCCCAGCTGGTACTGAAATTGATGGTTGCCCGGTAAGATTAAATACTCCAGTGAACTTACCCATCAAATTTGCCTCAGGTGTATTTGGACTTTCAGAATCTTTTATTTTGGGTGTTTTTACTGGTACAGTTGGTGTTAGTAAAATATCATAGTTTTTCATTAAATTAGACATTTCAAAGTTGAACTTGGACATTTTTCTTGAAGCTGCAAGATATTCGTCTGCTGTAACTCCTAATCCTCCTAATAATCTGTTTAAGACAGTTTTAGTATATTTTTCGTAATTTTTTAGGTATGTTTTATGGATAGAAATTGCTTCTGGTAGTAGTACGCCAACGTTTATATTTCTTCCCTCTTCAACGAAAGGGATTTCTATCTCTTCTACTTTGTAGCCAAGATTGTCAAATTTGTTTGCAGCGCTCAATATAGTCTTTTTTATATCAGCATCAATGTCATCAAAAAAGTAGTTTTTAGGAATTCCAATACTTATTTCACTTCTATTGGAAATATCAATTTTTGAAAAATCTGAATTAATATTTTGTGAATATTTGTCAGCTAGATCGAAACCACTAATAACCCTCATTACCTCTAGACAGTCTTCAGCTGATCTGGCCATAGGTCCTACATGATCCATAGACCAGCTCAAGTCTAATACCCCTCTTCTTGAAACAATGCCATATGAAGGCTTAAATCCTGTAATTCCACATAATGAAGCAGGCATACGTACAGAACCACCAGTATCAGTTCCTATAGCAAATGTACATAACCCAGCACTAACAGCAGCAGCTGAACCAGAACTAGAGCCTCCAGGTACTTTTTCTAAGTCCCATGGATTTCTACATGTTGGAGTATTGGAATTTATTCCTAATGTACCAAATGCGAATTCAACAAGATTTGTTTTACCAATAATAATTGATTTTTGTTTATAGAAATCATCTGTTATTTTTGAATTTGATTTAGCAATACTTTTTTCTAGTATTTTTGATCCAGCAGAAGTAATCTTACCCTTTACATCTACTAAATCTTTCAATCCAACTATAATTCCAGTCAGAATATCTTTATTACCGTTTTTTATATAATCATCTGTTTTTTTTGCATCAGAAATTGATTCTTTATCAAAAACTTCAAGATATGCATTAATCTTCGGATTGAGATTTTTTATTCTTTCAAGAAATGAATTTGAAATTTCAGTAACAGATGCATCCTTGTTTTGATAAACATCTCTTATTTCTTTTATGCTTTTATAAAAAGGTTCATTACTCATTACTCATCACTTAAATCGAATATCCTTTGTCTTGGTTCAAAATCTTTAAAATCATCATTTAACATTTCTTTATAGTTTTTTCTAAAGTTTATGAAACTTAAATAAGATTGATCAAAATCTTCTTTAGATAGTTTGATCTTTCTACTTTTAAGAAGGTTTAAAAACATTTCTTTAGATGGAAACTCTGTCATATATAATTAATCTTTCATTAGTCTTATTTATATAATATACAGAAATATAAATATTAATCTTAAATATTTATCTATTGAAATAATCTAATATGATGAACACAAATCACATTTCTGATAATCTTCCAAAAGAAATTAAATCTAAGCTTATAAAAAATATTAATGGTCTTGATATTCATTATCTAGAATCAGGTGAAAAAAAAGAAAATTCTGAGTTGATAGTTCTTTTACATGGATTCCCTGAACTCTCATTTAGCTGGAGAAAAATTCTGACAAGTTTGTCTGACGTCGGTTATCATGTTGTTGCCCCTGATCAAAGAGGTTTTGGTAGTACAATTGGTGCAGACTTATCTTACACAAATAACTTAAATGATTTTTCACTAATAAATTTAGCAACAGATATATATGTATTTATCCAAAGGTTAGGTTATAAAAAAGTTAAGTGTGTTGTTGGTCATGACTCCGGAGTTGGACCTGCGTCTTGGTTAGCATTAATCAGACCTGATATTTTTTCTAATCTAGTAATTATGAGTGGTCCATTTACAGGTCCACCCAGTCCAATGACAATAGCTGAAAATATTTATATGCCTGATACAGATAAAATAGATTTAGAGTTGAGTAAATTGTCTAAACCAAGAAAACACTATCAATCGTATTATCGGACAAAATCAGCTAACAAAGATATGATGGAATCTAAACAAGGGTTAAGGTCATTTATTAGGGCATACTACCACTATAAAAGTGCTGATTGGAAAAATAACAAGCCTTTTGAACTTTCTTCTTGGTCTTCAGAAGAACTATCAAAAATGCCTACTTATTACATAATGAATAAAAATATGAATATGGCTGAAACTGTAGACGAGTTTATGCCATCACAACATATGATAAATAATTGCAAATGGTTAGATGAAAATGAAATTGAAGTTTATGAAAAAGAATATAGAAAAACATCATTTCAAGGAGGATTGAATTGGTATAGGTCAACCGTAGATTACAAAAATTTACAAAAACTTTCATTTTTTAGCGACAGAACTATAGATGTTCCTTCCTTATTTATTTCTGGAATAAATGACTGGGGTACTTACCAAAGGCCTGGTGCTATAAAAAAAATGAGTTCAATAATGACTAAATTTCAAGGTATTAGCCTTGTTGAAAATTCAGGACATTGGGTTCAACAAGAGAATCCTGATAAAGTATCAAAATTGATATTAGAATTTACTAAGGAAACTTAATTCTTAAAAGGATTTGAGTTTTTTCTTTTATCTCTAACATAATCTAAAATAGAATTAATTCCATCCGGAGGAGCACCCATCTTTATTGCTTTTATTTTGTCCAATTCAGATTTATCTTCTTCACCTATAGCAGTGTAAGCCACAGCTCTATTTCCTAGTGCGTCAGAACTTTTTGGATTTATTTTTAATGCTTTTGTAAAATTTACGATAGCTTGTTCAAATTCACCTATAGTCAAAAATGCTGTCCCAAGATTATACTGAATCTCAAAGTTTTCTGGATCTTCCCAAGCAGCTTTTTCAAACTCTTCAATTGCTTGATCATGAAGTCCAAGTTTTACTTTATTTAATCCTGATTTAAAATGATCTGAACCCATGTAAATTATTCATACTTATTTGTGAAAAAGAACTATTTTCTTTTTGGTAAACTAACTCATTATAAGTATATATTATAGATAGATATTAGAAATAAATTGGAGATAAAATGGGAAAATTTTATGATAATTCTATAATCCCTCAAAAGCTAAAAAGAAATTTTGATGTGTACGAAAGGATCAAAAATTTAGGTATTGATTTAGGGACATACTCAGAAAATGTGACAAATATTACAAAATCTGGATTACCAATAGCTTCGGTTGTTTTTCATGAGTCTGGACTTGTTTACTTATCTGGTGAAGGTGGAGGAGAAAAACAGATGAATGATGATCCTGAAAGAGTAAAGGAAGGACAGAAAGCAGCCCAAAAAATTGCTGATAATATGCTAAGGCGTTTACATTGGGCTCTTAAGTGTGGAAATGAAGGAGGAGACTTAAATGATGTTCTATACACCGTTAAGGCTTTAGGAATGGTTGTTTCAACAGATGTTGATTTCGATTCAGGCCCTGCAGTTATGAATGGATTTTCATTAAGATGGCAATCAGTATTTGGTGGTTTAGGAGAATATTTTGAAAATGGCGAAGATTTTGGTGGATATTCTGGTGTGCATGCTAGAAGTGCTATTGGAGGTTTCACAGGTAGATTTTCAATAGAACCAGAAATGATAGTAGCTATTCCTCCAGAATTATCTATTGCTATTATAAAAAATAGAGGATGGTTATTTCCAATTGATCCTAGAGTCCAATCTGATTTAAAGTAATAATTATGAAAGAAATATTTGAACATATTGAAAATAATATTAATGAAACAATTAATAATTTATTCAGAATGGTTTCACAGCCAAGTGTATCTGCGCAAAGTAATGGTTTTGACAGAGCTCCGGATCTTATGTGTAAAATTGCTGAAGAATACGGTCTAAAAACTACAATCTTAAGACCTGACAACAATGGTTTCCCTTCAATTTTTGCTGAAAAAAAATCAAAGAATAGTGATAAAACGTTATTGTTTTATACTCATTATGATGTTCAACCTCCAGATCCCTTAGAACTATGGGAATCAGATCCATTTAAGCCTGAAAAAATAGGAGATAGATTGTATGGAAGAGGAATGTCTGATGATAAAGGAAATATTGCAGCAAGATTGGCTGCAATTAAGGCTTTTCTTGATATCGAAAAAGATTTACCCGTAAATATCAAGCTTTTTATGGAAGGTGAAGAAGAGATCGGAAGCAGAAATTTACTAAGTATAATTGATAAGAACAAAAATTTACTATCAGCAGATGCATGTATTTGGGAGGGAGGAGGTAGAAATATGTCTAATAATCCTTTTATCTATCTTGGATTAAAAGGAGTTTTATCAATAAATATGAAGGTAAAAAAACTTAATGTAGATGCACATTCTTCTTATGCACCAATTTTACCCTCAGCTATAGAGAGATTGACGCTAGCAATAAATTCCTTTAAAAATGAATTTGGGCATATTATAATAAAAGATTTTCATAGTGATATATTACCGCTATCTGATGAGGAGAGAAATGCAATACTTTCTTTACCAAATGACTCTAAAGAATGGGAGGATACATTTGGTATTGATTTTAGTGAGTATAACAATGAGTCAATAGATGATATGAAAATTAAGTTATACGCAGAACCTACTGCAAATGTTGCTGGATTTAATTCAGGATATAACGGTCCTGGTATGAAAACAGTCTTGCCATCTGTAGCAGAATGTAAGATGGATTTTAGATTGGTTCCCGATCAAAATCCTAATAAAATTTTCAAAAATATTAAAGATCACTTAATTCAAAATGGATTTTCTGATATTGATATAGAACCTTTTGGGAAAGTATTTCCCTACAGAACCAATATTAGTTCGCCCTTGGTCAATTTAGTCAAAGAGACTGCTTTTCAAGTTTATAAAAAGGAACCTGTTGTATCTCCTAATAATCCAGGATCAGGACCAATGTATGAATTCGGTGGAATGCTAGGTTTGCCTGTTGTAAGTGCCGGTATAGATCACCCAACTCATAAAATACATGCACCAAATGAAAATATAACTGTAGAAGATTTAATTTTAGGTTCAAAACATATTGCTTTAATAATGAAAAAATTAGTAACAAATGAATAATTTTTCTAATGTTAAAATCAGGTTCAAAGAAATTAAGAATTCTCAACCTTATAATAAAAGAAAAACTAAGACAATTATGACGCAAAATAGTATGCGGATCAATTTATCCTTGGTAACAGAATACTCAAGTAAAATTACTGAGGTTTTAAATAATCCTTATGAATTAGAGGCATCCATAAATATTTGGAGACAACTCTATTCAAAACAGATCTTAAAATTTATTGATGAAAAAAAATATAATTCAAGCTTTAGTAGGAAGATATTACATGACAGCTATAAAACATTAACTTTGTTATATGAACATATGCGTAATGATCTTATTGATAACGACATGATTAGCTATTATGAACCTACTAAAAAAAGGTATTATAAGGGTAAATTTCTAAATTCAATTATTCAAAATAATCAAACAATCTTTTGGTAAGGTCTTTTTAATTTTTGTTTGATGTCAAATCTTAATATATTTATACCCACCATTCAAAAAGTGTGAAACTTTTCCACTTTTATTTCTTACAAATGATATTGAGCTGCCATCAAACAAATTCATAAATGAATCTTTTGCTACAGGGACTATAACTAATTTTTCTGGAACACCTTCTAAACGACTAGGAGCATTTATGCATAATCTGTTATTTTCAACTATTACTTCAGAAATACCTTGTCTGTATTCAAATTCTCCTAAGTATTCTTCAAGATTATTATATTCAGAAAAATTTTTATCAATCTTAAACTTAAGTGGATCATTTATAGAACCTCTGTAGAGTATTCCTCGAATTTCATTCAAGATTTCTTCTGCTAGATTATTTACCTTAACTTCATTTTTGTTAGCTAGTACAATTACTCCAGTTTTTTCAGAAGGTATCATCATTGAAAAAGTGCTTACTCCAGGTAATCCACCTGAGTGTTTGATTATTTTAATATCATCAGCATATGAAACCCAGTATCCATAGCCATAACCCCATCCAGAATTACCAAATTGCATATTAATACTTTGAATTTTATTCAAATAATCTGAATGGAGACCAAGCTTAGAGTCAAAAAGATTCATCGTTTGTATTTGATATAAAGATAAGTCATGAGCAGTAGAACATATACCCCCCGTGGATAAAAAAGTTTTATAGTCTTTATTTAATTCAAGAACTGAGAATTTTCCATGATCAATACCTGTGTAAAAAGGACTATTGTTTTGATTAGAATATAAGAAAGTTCTATTTTTAGAATTTCTCCAAGAGTCAAAATTAGTATAAGTTTTTTTCATTCCTACATTTTCAAAAATATTTTTTTGGAAATAATCTTCTAATTTTGTTTCTGACAAAACCTCAATTAAGTGCCCAACAGTAGCATAACCTTCGTTACAGTAAGAAAAAAATTGACCTGGTTCACTTTGCTGAGTTGCTGTAAATAAATTCTCAACTAATTTTTTTCTTGTAGATAATAAATTAGTTTTTCTTTCTGATTGAGGTCTATTAATTAAAGGATTATATATCTCCTCTCTATACTTATCTTGATGTCCAGTTCTCCCTAGTCCACTTGAATGCTTCAGAAAAAGGTCACTATTAATAACTTCAGTCGCTTTTTTATCAGATACAGAAAAATATGGTAAATATTCTTTTATTGGCTTATATATATCTAATTTTTTTTCTTGGTATAGCTGCATAGCTGCTATACAAGTAAAAGATTTTGTTAATGAAGCTATTGGCCAAATAGACTCAGGTGTAACAGGTTTTTTATTTAATAAATCTCTATAACCAAATCCATTTTGATAAACTATTTCATCGTTTTGAACTAACGATAAAGAAATCCCTGGCACTTTATTTTCGTATCTGAAATTTTCAACTAATTTTTCAATTTTTTGAGTATTCATAAAATATTTACCTCATTCTATTATTTGAATTCCACATATCAGGATTTTTACCTAAATATTCTTTTATTTTTTCAGTCATCTTAGATAACTGATTTTTTAATTTATTATCTAGTTCATAATCAAATGCTGATAAATTCAAATTAAGTTCTGCTGGATTTCTAGCTCCAACTAATAGAGATGTAACACTTGGTTGATATCTTACCCAAGATAAGGATAGTAGTGCAGAGCTCTCTCCTAATTCTTGAGCAATATTATTGATTTTTTCTATACAAGAAAAAAGTTCTTTTTCACATCCCACATCATTATGCTTAGCTAGAGGTCTTTTATGGTTAAAAAGCCTAGATCTTGATATACCATCAGGTACTTCGTCAGCATTTTTGTATCTTCCTGTCAGTAGTCCTTGAGCTAAAGGGCTATAGCAAATTATTCCTATATCATTCCTTTTACATTCAGGAAGTATTTCTTGCTCTATAGCTCTCCATAAAAGATTATATGGTAGTTGATTAGTGGTTAGTTCTCCAAATTTTAGTATCTCATTTAAATCTTTTACTCCGAAATTACAAACGCCTATGGACCTAACCTTTCCTTTTTTTATTAGATTTTGTAATTGAGTCATTGATCCTTCAACATCTGTAGAATGATTAGGCCAGTGGATTTGGTATAAGTCAATATAATCAGTTGATAGCCTCTTTAAGCTATTTTCACAAGCCTCTTCCACTTTTCCTGGCGTTAGATTTGGTGGACTTATTTTTGTAGCTATAACAGCTTTTTCTCTATTCTTCTTAAGAGCTTCACCTAATATTGATTCAGAATGATAATCGTCATCATATCCTTCAGCTGTATCAAAAAAATTTATACCACTATCTAAAGCAGCATGAACCGTGGATATTGAATCACTTTTATCCTGATTTCCCCAAACTGAACCACCAGCAAATGGCCAACATCCTAGTGCAAATTCTGAAACTTTTATATTTGTGTTGCCAAGTTTGTTATATTTCATAGACTTAGAGATATTATATGTAAAAAAATTTCATAATATATGAAGAGTATAATAATTTATTGGAAAAATACTATTGAGAAAATTAATTCAATACATAGCTGGGATATTAGCTATAGTATTTATTATATTGTTTGTTGTTAGTCTTTTATTAGAAGTTATATAAAATATATGAATTATGAAATATAACCAAGAAAACATATCAAAAATAGCTAAAGAACTTGTGCCAATTTCTGATGATGAAATATCTGAGCTAAATAATTTGCTTATAGGAGTTCATAATGCTGTTGAACTAATGGCTAAATTAGTTCAACCGTTTGACAAAGAAATTGATGTCTTAAAAATGTCTTCAACTGTCGATGGTGATAAAAATGACTGAATCTCCAAATCTATTAAGCTTAAGTGATCAAGTCAGATTATTTCGTGAAGGAAAATTAACCGCAGAAGATAATGTTAGGTCACATTTACGAGTAATTAATGAACTTAATCCTCATTTAAATTCATTTATTACTATTGATACTAAAGGAGCTTTAGAGCAGGCAAAAAAACTAGATGATTTGCGCAACAAAAAAGAAAATCTTGGCCCCTTATCTGGTGCTATTTTAGGAATAAAAGATTCGATTCCTACAAAAAACTTAAAAACTACAAATAATTCACGCTTGTTAAGAGACTGGAACCCAAAAAATGATGCATCAGTAGTTTCACGACTACGTCAAGCTGGAGCAATAATTATAGGGAAGACTAACTTAAATGAATTTGGGTGGTCTCGACCTTCTGAATTAGATCTTAAACCTCCGCCTTGGTCACCATGGAATCCTAATCATATGTCTGTAGGATCAAGTAGTGGCTCAGGCGCAGCTGCTTCAGCTAGAATGGTTAGCGCTTCTATAGGAACAGATGGAGGTGGTAGTGTAAGACTTCCAGCAGGAGCACATAATCTTTATGGTATAAAACCAACTCACGGATTGGTAAGTAGACTTGGTATGGATCACAACGGACATAGTGAGATATCTCCTTTATGTAGAACAGCTTTAGACTTAGCGATATTGCTAGAAAGCATGTCTGGATTTGAAGCAGAAGATGATATGAGTTGGCCCGCTTCTGTGCCAGAATATGCAAAAAATATAGATGTAGATATATCTGGATGGAAAATTGGTGTTCCACATAACTTTATAAACTCAGCACCAAATGAACCTGAGATAATAGAAGCTTTTGAGAACTTTTTAAAAAAACTTGAAACATTAGGTTGTGAAATAGTAAACATTGATCTTAGAGGAATGGCCGAAACAAGAGCAGCAAATTTTATTGTACTAAATTCAGAATCGTATCAAAGACATCAAAAATCATTAAGTTTAAATTGGAATGATTATGGAGAAATTACTAGAGTATATTTATTACAAGGTGCTTTCATATCAGCTAATGATATGCTAAATGCAGCAGAAGTTGGAAGAGCATTTAGAAATTATTTTTCAAATTTATTGAAAGATAATGACCTTAAGGCTATCGCTACTCCTACAGCTCCATTCGCAACTGCTGAAAGATCCAGAAGACCAAATGAACATTCTAAAGGAGTTAATGCTTGTTTCACTGCTCCTTTCAATATAAGTGGACATCCTTCTATAAGCATTCCAGCAGGTTTTGGTGACGCAGGAATTCCAGTCGGAATGATGTTGACAGGAGAAATTCATGATGACATTTCATTGCTTCAACTGGCATATGCATATGATAAAGAAACTCAATGGTCTGATATAACTCCTAAATCAAATATTACATAGGAAGTGAAAGAGATATGTCTAAAAAAATAGCCCTTGGAACAGTTCAGTTTGGTATCGATTATGGTATAAATTCAGGTATCAAGGTTGAGTCGAACGAAGTTATAAATATTATAAATTACGCTCGAGATAATGATATAAAATTACTTGATACTGCTCAACTTTATGGATCCAGTGAAAAAGTATTGGGAGATGCGAACACTAAAGACTTTGATATTGTTACTAAAACTAGGGGCTTTGATCAAGAAGTTATTACAAAAAAAATAGCGAGTTTAGTAATAAGTGATTTAAATAAGTCATTAAGATTATTAAAACAAAAATCATTATATGCGTTTTTAGTTCATCATGGTGAAGACCTGTTAAAACCAGGTGGCGAATTGATTTTCAATCAACTTCAAATTCTAAAAAACCAGGGATTAGTTAATAAAATTGGTGTTTCTGCTTATATTGATGATCAACTGATAAAGATTATTGATAGGTTTGATATTGATATTATTCAATTACCAATGAATATTTTAGATAGACGTTTAATTGAAAACGGTTTATTAAAAAAAATTTATTCGAAAGGAATAGAGATACACACTCGTTCGGCTTTTTTACAAGGGTTACTATTAATGAATCAAAATACTATACCAAAAAAGTTTGATAGATGGAAAGATTTGTGGAATCTTTGGTATGAATGGCTTGCTGATAATAAATTATCAGCTTTAGAGGCCACCATTAGATATATGGTTTCTATTCCTGAAATTACAAAAGTATTAGTAGGTGTAGATAATAAAAATCAGTTGCAAAAGATTCTTCAGGCTGAAGATGGTAATATCCCCTCAATTCCCAAAGAATTATCATCTAATGATGTAAGCTTGCTAAACCCAGGAAATTGGGATCATTTATAAAAATATCCATAGGTTCTAGCTCAAGTGAAATCCAAAAAATTATTTATAGTGGATAAAAATCGTAAGTTAATTTTCCATCTTTATAATCTAGAACTCTATAACCAGAAGGATCCTCAGCTAAAGGTAATCCTAGTGCAGAAGTAGTAATTATCTTTGTCTTTTCAAAAGATGTTTCTAAATTAAGATGTAAATGACCTGTAAAAATATATTCAAGTTTATGATCTTTAAATAATTCAAAGAATTCATTATTAATTTTGTCTTCAAAAATCCAGTAGGATAAATCTTTGCTATAAATAAGTTCTTTATGAGAACTTAAGATGTCATTTTCTTTAATAAATGGTGGGTGATGCATAAACACTATAATTTTTTTGCTTGATGAAAATACTTGCAGCGTTTCTTTTATGAAGTCAATTTGTTGTTTATATAAATCTTTATTTTCGTAATTTATAAATTTTGAACTATTCAAAAAAAACAACTCAAAATCATTCCATTGAAAATTATAAAAATCATTACCAAAATGTTTATTATAAAAATTTAATCCTTCTATTGATAATTTGTCAGAATTTTTGCCTACATCATGATTCCCAGGTACATGATTTATGTTGTATCCAATTTCATTTACAAATGATTTATAGTTTGAAATATCAGTTACTTTATCAATTTCGTTTATAATATCACCTGTGTGTATAATAAATTCTGGATTATGCGTCTTTGTTAGCTGAAGAAATTTATTTAAGTTTTGTAACTCTTTTTCAGATGGTTCTAAACCACTGCTCCATGAAAGAGCCTTTTCGGTCCATTTACCATATTTGACATTTTTTAATGCCATTCCAAGCTGTGTGTCAGTTATCAGTAAAATTGACATTTCTTTACCCCTGATACAAGTTTTACTGTTTTTATTAGTTCCATTTTTATACTCCAAATTCCATTTCTAATTATTAAGTCTAATGAAAAATATTTTTTATCTAGTAAGCCAATACTAACAGCATAAAAAATAAAATTAGGATCATAATAGGAATATCAATGAATTCTTTTTGATTCAAGAAAGGTTTATTCATATCCTTTATTCTTCTTATAATTATAGTAATTGAGGGAGTAATAATAGACCAAAACCATATTCTACTAAACCATCCTGTTGGTTTATTTAGCTCGAAAAACTGGATATAAGTATTAGAATCAAAAATAACAATATCAATCAAGTTACAAAAAATGAGTGATATTAGAGCGAATAAAAACCAATAATATAGTTTAGTCCTTGAAGCTTTAGTTTTAATATTTGCATAATACTTAAAACCATCTTTGATTGCAGATATAAATTCCATATTAATTTTCCTTCTATGTGCTGATACTAATAACTAGTCTAGTTTTTTACATTCTTTCTTAACAAAATATTCATAAGAAACACATAATTGAATTTTATTATTAAATTGAATAGTCAAAAACTTATATAAATATGATAAATAGTATTTCAAATTTTCTAAGCTCAATTGTTTCATCTTACTTGTCATTTTATGAAAAATATAATGTTGACAATGATTTTTTTGAACCATATCTCTGGCTTGAGTAATAAATTTTATGAATTTACCAAAGTTGTTACTTTAACACTCGTAATGAAACTCTTATTATAAATTCATATATTTTTAGTTTTAGCGAATTCTTCAAGCCATATTTTGTTAGCTTTATTTGCTTTAGTGATTATGGATATGTTTTTTTTATCTGGAATCTCTTGTTCATCTATAAGACCATATCGCCTTGATCTATTTCTCTGATAACTACCACAAAGATGAAATCCAACACAGCCTGGATTATTTTGAAGATTTGAAAGAATCATTGCATACCAGTCTCCATCATTTTTTGAAATTTCACCAGGCAAAGTATCCCACTTCATTTTTGCAGAATCAGCTAATAGTATTGGTTTTCCTGTTTTCTTGTACCAATAATTCATATTATTAATTGGATTTTTAAAATCTTGAAAAGATAAAATATCAACATATGGGAGAGCAGCATTTATAATCTCATCAGGGATTCTTTCTGTTGCTTCATATCTATCTCCAAGAATTAAGTGATTTTTATCATAGCGTCTGATTGCATTATAAGTAGTTTTATAATATCGATTTGCTAGCTTAGATAATTGTTTTATTCCTGCATCTGTGTTCATCATATCAGGATCAAAAATAGGACCCCTCCATTTATTTATTGGACGTGTATGAACCCATGTTGGAGTATCTGAGTAAAAGTAACCAATAAGGTTTGAATCATTCGATAAGTCAGCAACATGAGTCCTGGCTACATAATCACACCATTCTTCCCAGTCTGGACTCAGTATGTCATAGTTATTAGAATGTTTATCCCACTGATGTGACTCAATAAAAGGCAACATATGGCAGTAGGGAAGATTAATAGAGTTATATTCATCTCTTGTAAAATTCCTTGAGTGTTGGTAACTTCTAATAGTTAGATCTTGAACCCAACCAACAGTATTAAAACCCCAATTTTTTAAGTTTTTTGATACTGATTTTTTCAACCATTCATGAATATTAGAATTATATTTTTTTTCCAAATAGATATATTTTCCTTATATTTCATTGTTGAAGGATCAAAATGATTAAGACCGATTGAAAAAAATATTTCTCCAGAGGGCATTATTATCCACCATCTGTCTTTTATTTTTTTTACTTCGAAAAACATAGTTTTATTATATAAACATAAGTATACATATATACATTAATGTGATGGAAGAAAGTTTTTATGTCCTCTTGATTGATATGAGTTTTTGGCTTAAAAAAATACCAACCAAAAGGAACTAGATACACCAATAATTATTTGTGCCAAAACCCAAATTTAGAAAAAGGAAAAATCACAAATTGATTTTGATGTACATTAAAAATTCTAGAACTTGATTATGTGTTCTTTGTGAAGATTCTAAGAACTTCTTATTAAGAATGATGTTGAGGGGTATACAGAATCATTCTTTTTCATATGATTTTTATAAAAAGTTGAAAATTATTTTAAGGAGTATAAAAATGGATACACAACTTATTATTTCTATAGCTCAAATAATTACAGGTATTGCTACATTTTTTGTAGCTATTGCATTGGTATATCAATTAAGACAACAGCACAAGGATGCTAAAAGAGAACTAGTTTTAGCTATTAATGAACAGAGACAAAATTTGGCAATAGCCCTTGCTGACAATCCTAAACTTTCTGAAATAAATTATAGAGGAGGTCATGATTTTAATGACTTGAATAATCAGGAAGAAAGAACAAGATTTTATAGAATTTTTCAAGCTGAAATGAATTTAAGTAATATAGCTGAACAATACACAGATCTGCTTCAAGTTGATCCTGACTTTGCATTAAAAGTTAATCTAGCTTTATTTCCAGGAAGGAGAAAATTTTATAGAGAAAGTATGATGAGATACACTTTACCTGAAGAATTTGTAAAAAAAATCGATACTTTTATAACTGAAATTGAAGAAAAAGTTGGTGAAAATGGCCAAGATACTTCTTTATTAACAGAAAAAATTAATGAAAATAAATAAAAAACAAATTTTGACAAAATGCCTGAATTACTGAGATTAATAAATCAATCTGAAATAGAAGTTGGAGCAAAAGTTCCAAATTTTACTCTATTAGATATGAATAATAATAAATTTACACTTAATGATATTATAGGCAAACCTGCTGTTCTTTATTTCTATCCTTTAGATAATTCGTCAGGATGTACCATTGAAGCATGCGAATTTAGAGATGTATATGATGAACTACAAGAACTAGATTGCGATGTTTACGGTATCAGTCCAGATGATCATGAAGACCATGTTGACTTTTCTAATGAAAATAATTTACCATTTCAACTATGTTGTGACCCAAGTCAACAAATGATGAAAGATTATGGAATATGGGGAGAATATGAATTATTTCCAAATGATTTGGAATACTTAAAAAAGTTCCCAAAAGTGATTGATAGAATTTACGATGATAATAAATTATTGGGAGTTGTTCGATCTACTTTTCTAATAGATAAGAATGCTTTACTTATAAGAAAATGGGTTAACGTAAAAGCACAAGGACACGCTAGCAGTGTTAAGGATCAATTAAACAAATCCTTTAACTTTGAGATAGGTTTTTAATCAAACTTCCAATCGGATAAAAAAGTTTAATTTATACTCAATATATAATCACCATACACCATAGTTTTACTTTTTAAGAACATTCTCTTTAGAAAAATTTTTAGCAGTTTGCTAATAGCTATATTATTAATTCAAAAAAAATCAATTGGAGTATTTTATGGCTTATATATTTAGAACATTTAGAAAACCTTTAGTAGGTAAACAAAAAGAAGTATTAGAAGGAACTATAGAATTAAGAAAATTAATGGGTTGGTCTGGACAAGGGGCTGTAACTCAGGGGTTTACCAATCCTACTGGATTTATTAGTCATTTCCGAAGATTTGAAACTCTTGAAGAAATTTCTGAATGGCTAAATTTTACAAAACCAGATACAAAAGTAATAGATAAAGTTTATGAATTAAATTCAATATGTGAAAGTTATGCAAATAAAATATTTAAGGTTATAAAACCTATGTCTGGAGTAGATGGAAATTTATCTGACTATTTAAGAGATTGTCAAATTCATGACCAATGGATTATGCATTGTAAGGTTGGTGAAAGGCAGAAAGTCATAGATGCTTGTATTGATCAAGCTGAGAATTTTAATGGCATTAAACCAAACGTTTCCATCACACTTAGTTCACCGTTAATAGGAGGTGTTTTTGTTACTAGGTTACTTAAGAATTTCAATGAATTAGAAGATGAAGGCAATGATAAAACAGCGCCTGATTTTATCAAAAAAGTTAAGGATTTAGTAACTGGATTTGATAGACATCAAACATTACTTCATCATGATTAATTGAACTTTGAGCTAAATATATTAGCAAAATCTTAATTCATATATTTTTATATTTAATAAAATTTAAAGAAAGGAAAAAAATGCCAAAAGTTGTAAATAGAGTAGTTCATATTCCTAAAGCAAATGAAAAGAATCAACTTATTGATGAAATTATAAAAATCAGGCAAATCATTAATGATGTTGCTGATAGAAATGATCCTAATATTGTTATTGATGTAGCTTCAATGCCAGAGACTCCAGTAATCTCTATTCATCCTTATGAAAGTATGGAAGAGCACGAGGAATTACTAGGTAAACTATACCAAAATAAAGATTTTTTGACCCAAGCAAATAAAGTATTTGGTCATCTAGTTAGACCGATAAATTTTTGGATGCAAGAAATCATTGAACCATATGAAGGAATAACTGTGGATGATAAACCTAAATTTTTATTAACCAATGTTTGGAAAGCTGCTAGAGGCAAAAGATGGGATCTTGTTGATATGCTGAGAGAAGGTAGAGCAAAAAAAGAAGGTGTAAAACCGAATTTATCAGTAAATATTACCGGAGATTTTGATTTAGTTTTTATGCGTTTACCCATTAAATCTTTAAGTGAATATAAGTTCTTCTTAGATGATATTCCAAAGATCTCAAAAATGGGAGAAATTGCACTAAGTCATAATAGGCATATTGCAAATGTTATTCATTACTAACTTTATTATTAGCAAGGAAATAAAGCTTTCTTCAAGCTATATCAGGAGAGTGAATTATATTAAATTTCTTACATAAGAGAATCTAAGTAACTACTATGCATAAGCGACATCACTCATTTATTTAGCCCTCTAATCATTCCTCTAATGTAAGAAATTTGTCCTAAATGCTGATTTAATTCAGTCATTAATCTTCCTAAAACAAAAAAACCAGTAACCTGTCTACCAAAAAAATTATATTTTATTGATAGATCTTTCTCGGTTATTTTATTTAATAAATCAATAGTTTGATTCTTAATAACAGCAGAATAATCAGACAACCAATTAATTTCCATATTTGGAAATTCATTTATTTGTTTTTGTGAAAAGCCAAAACCTATTTCATTTTTTAGAGAAGGATATTTCTCATAATAATTTTTAGATATCCAGATTCTTTCTTTTCTTAATAGAATTTTATTAACTAAATTATCTTCTACTAAAGCCATATGCCACACCAGAAAAATAATATTATTCGAATGAATATTTGGTCTCCAAATAAGTTCATTATTAGTCAGTCCATCCAAAGATTTACTTAATATTTCATAATATTCTTTGATTCCACTTTTAATAGACTCAGCAAAATAATTCACAGTTCACCTTTTCTTTCAAGTTTAGTAATTTTATTTTTTATACGGATAAGTTGATTCAATTACCAATTTACCATCTAGACCAACTTCTTCGTCAATTTCTTTTACAATTTCGTCTAAAATCAATACAGCTTCGTTATCAAGTTGTTGTCTAATTGTTGAATTTCTATAGGCTTGTCTTGTTCCTGGACTACTTCCAAGAAGCTCTTTTAGATGAAGAGTCTTTTCATATCCAGTTTCTTCTGAGTAATTATTTTTCAATAGTAGTAATTCTAGAGTAGTTACAATCATTTGATGAAAAAAAGTTTTATCCATTCTATCCTTTAATTTAGAGTAATCATATCTCCCAATATCCATGATTTTTTTTAATTTATCGTTTGAATGATTTGAGATCATAGTTGATGTTCTTCTATCCATTATTTGATTCTTTATTTGTTGTGTAAAATCTTTATGCTGGATTGCTAATTGTTGGTTTTGTTTTCTTAATTGAAATACCAGAACTATAGCAACAATCAATGTCGCCATTCCTGTAATAATCTGAGCTAATACATTAAGTTCCATTTTTATCTCCTATTTTTTAAAAGTTAGTTGTTCCATATCTCTTAGGTACAAAATCAGATA
>PBHA01000013.1 GCA_002719425.1 Chloroflexota bacterium | reverse complement strand
TTCGCCTAATGGTCTATTGCTATACTCAGTTGGATCTTCATGATCCATAAATCCCATAAGCATAGTATCATAAACAGTTTCAGCCTCATTATTTGTCATATTAGAAGGGAATTGGATAAATTCTTCAAGAATACATTGTCTAAAATCAGGTTCTGCTAATCTTGCAAAAACATCTTCTAATGTTACTCCTTGGTCATTACTATAAAATGAAGCATTATAGTCTTTTAGCCATTCAAGATCATTGTTACACCCAATTACGATATTTAAGACATCATTTCTTGTTTTAGCATTAGGTTCTACTTCAAGAAAATACCAACCATCTGTTCTTCCAACTACATAGTCAACAAGTTCAAATACAATACTTTCAGCTTGAGGACTATAAATTTGATTTGCATCTGATATTGTATCAACCATACAAAATTCTCCTGGGATTTCTTGAGACCCTAATATATAGTCAGCAAGCATTTCTTGTCCATTTGGATAATGATTTACATTTGACCCAGGAGGAAGAGGCCATATATTTTCTAAATGATGATACAAACAATCATATGCACCTAACATTTCTTCTCTAGAAAGAGATCTTTTTCCTTCTTTAACAGAATTTAAATCATCAACGATTATGCTTCTTCTGAGGTTTAAAGTATCTGAAAGATGTGGGATCACACATTTATCTAAAAATATATTAAGGTCAGGCCTAGATTGGTAAGCTGCAATATTTTCCCAAATTCCACTTAGTAATTTACTGAAATTTAATTGCATACAATTTGTTACAGCATCGTAATAAAAATCAGGTTCTTCAAGTGGCCTTACACCAATAGTAAATGAAAAATCCATATATGCTTGTTCGTAGCTCATTCCAGTTGCAAACTCAACTTCTTTAGCTATACAGTCCATCTTTTCTAAGCTGTCATCACTATAAATCAATTTAAAGTTGATAAATGGACCAACAGGAACTTCATCAGGTGAAGGTGGTTGCCAACTGAAAGTATCCCCAAAAATATCGGCCACAGGTCCTTGTCCAACCTGCTCAAATAAATTCTGTATTCCTGTTTGTTCCTTTTCTTTTTCTAATCTTTTTCTTTCTTCTTCTTGTCTTTGTAGTTCAAGTTCAGCTTCTTGTTTAGCTCTTAGTAATTCTTCTTCAGCCCTTGCTCTATCTGCCTCTCTTCTAATTTTTTCAGCTTCTTCGTACATTCTTTGAGTCTCTTTATCTGCTTCCCACTGGGCATTATAATATGGCCCTCCAGGTTGAACTAAAGGAGAATTTACAGTAAAAAATTGGTATTTACATCTAATATATTGTCTACCTGGTTCTTGCCGCACGTTTCCTCTAAATAAAATATGTGTAACCTTTGATTTTGGGTCGATATTATAAAAGTTAGTAACTTTCTGACCCCAGATACCCGCAGATCCAGCTTCTAATGCATAATGGTTTTCTATGTAAACTGAATCAAAATTTTCATAATCTTCCTCAGGGTTCTTGCATCCTTGAAACCATACGCCTTGACCTTCATAAAATTCTGCTGGAGCTACAGTCTGTGTCATTAACTGATAGCTGGTATCTAAGCTAACATCGCAGAAGACTTCTCCTGTTCCAGGGTTACTTCGACACTCAGATTCTTCAAATAAAAAGTCACCGCCAGATGGAGGTGATTGTGCAGATATATTACTTTCAGTATTAATCCCAGAAAATAGGAAAAATAATAAAATAAAATTTACAGTTATGATCTTTTTTATAATCATCATAAAATTATTTTTTCTTCTTAGATTTTACACTAATTGCAACTCTCTTGTTTATAGAGGTATCTTCATTTGATAATTTTTAGACACCTAGCAAATCACATAATTCAGGAAAGTTTTTAGTCGTGTAATCGGGCATATATAATTCGTAAAATTCTGATTCATCGTAAGGTAGGTCATATCTGTTAACATAGGCTCCTCGATAACCACTAATTCTTGCCCCCAAAGTGTCAAAAGAATGAGCTGCTACCATCATTATCTGTTCGGGCTCAAGGCTTAATTCTTTAGCTGCAAAACGATATACTGCAGGATGAGGTTTAAATTGTCCAATTGTTTCTGCAGATATAATTGCATGAAAATCAAAATTAATTCTATTTTTAGCTAAATGTTCTAAGTATTTCTGCTCACCATTTGAAAGCATCACAAGATCATATTTTTCATTTAATCTGTTCAATCCTTCAATTGCATCAGGGAATGGAGATAGATATTGATATGCCTCCATGAAGTCATCTATTTGTTTATAAGTAAATTCAACCTTTAAATTTTTTAAGCTATATATTAAGGCTCGTCTTTTTACAGCCAAGTAACCACTATGACCCAACATATATAAATTGTCCTGATATTGTTCAATACGCTGTCTTAACCTCCATTGAGCCCATACATCAGCTCCATATAAATTTTCAGCGTTACCACATTCTCTTAATAAATCATCTAGTGGAGGAATAAGGCTACCAGCGAGATCAAGTACAGTTCCAAAAATATCAAATGTTAAAGTTGTAACGTTTTCTACAGGGTTTTTAGTCATTATTTACTCCACTGCACATAATTTTTTTATTATTTCTTTTTTATTTTTATAGATTTAGGTAATTCTTCGTAATAAAAAATATAGAACAACAATGGGGAAATCAATGCAACCCAAATCCACCAATTATCAATTATTGAAATATACAGAACGTAGGTATAGACTATCCAAAATATGCTTCTGATTATTATTTTTCTTATAGTAGGATTCATCACTTATCTCTCGGTATAATTATATGTAAAGAAAATACTCTTAACTGATTAAGCAAAACCAACTATTCAGGAAGTAACTTATGATAGGTTTTTTTACTCAATAACAATATTATATATGTTTGAAATGTTGCAGGGAATTCTTTACTCAAAAATTTTTTTTGGTGTTAATGGGTTATCTGCGGTATATTTTCCTGAGCCTACTTCTTCAATATCTCCTTCTTTTAAAAGACGTTTCAGAACATTATCAATATCATTGAAAAATTTTGACTTTATCACCTCTGAAAGAGCAAACCATTCAGGAGAATTATTTGGGTTCATTTCACTGAAAACAATTAATCTTTCAATTATTATTTTTCTTTGTACAGGTTTTAAGTTTTCGTATTCCCCCTGAGCATTCCTAATTATTCCGTGTACTAGATGCCTTAGGTTACTTGGCGCTTGAACATCTTTCATTTTATCTTTTCCTAAATATAAAACCAAAATCTTTGACATAATCAACCATGGGTCTAGTTACTTAAACGTATTAAGTTCTAGTAAGAAGCATTATTAGTAACTCATTAATTCTTCCATAAACCTTATATATGAGCCAGCCACAGAAAATACCATTAATACTGCTACCCCTATAGTTATTTTAAACATATCAAAATCTCCTTTAATTTTTTACAACAATAATTATAAATTCATTTATGCACTTCTTTATTGTAAAAATTAATTATGTGTTTCTTATGAAGATTTTGTTAAGAAAGAATTAAAAAATTACTAAAAATAAGACTGATTATTCAATAATAGGCGTCATTACTTGAGTTTCTATTTTTACTCCAGCTTCTTTGATTACTTCTGCATTATCAGGATTTTTCATAAATTCTTGAACTTTTTCCATTGACTCAACTTCAAGACAAACATGAACAATACTGTGATTTTTTGCTTCCATTCCTGTAAAAACAGTGTTTATTCCCCATTCTTTCCTTTTAGATTCATGAGATAAAAAAATTTTTTTCCAATGTTCGTATCCATTAGAAACCTCAAAAGTTCCAAGAATCTTCATAATAATTACCTTTCATTTTTTTAATAAATTATGTAACAATCAGACTAATTATTCAAATACATGATGTCTGAGTTAGCAGTGTAATACAGTAAACAACATTATTTTGGTGGATAAAATGATGGATATCACAAAATACCATATTCCAGAATAATCAAATATACCTAATTTTTTACTGGTGGGCGATACAGGACTTGAACCTGTGACCTCGTCGATGTCAACGACGCGCTCTAGCCAGCTGAGCTAACCGCCCAAAAAACTATTATTCTTTTTCTTCTTCAGTATCTTGATCTTCTTCTATATTTAGCATACTTTCTAAATCAATATCCTCAGATTCATTTTCTTCCGATTCATTTTCTTCTGATTCATTTTCTTCTGTTTCTAGATTTAATAAATCTAATAAATCTTCAGTTGATCCAGAGTCGTTATTACCATTTCCTTCCTCGTCACCTGCAATAGCAGCTAAAGCTTCTTCAAAAGTAGCAGGTGCTTCAGTCATTCCTGTTAATCCAGTTCCTTCTGAGGTGTTAGTATCCTTATCAATTCCCAATAATTCTAATCCTTCAGGAGATTGATCCATTCTAGCAGGAATTAATCTACCAATGATAACGTTTTCCTTTAATCCTGATAGTTGATCTACAGATCCATTTACTGCTGCTTCAGTTAATACTCTAGCAGTTTCTTGGAAACTAGCTGCAGCCAAGAAAGAGTCAGTTACAAGAGATGCTCTTGTAACTCCAAGAAGAACAGGTGTAGCTTCTGCAGTTTCTTTATTTTCATTCAGCATATTACTGTTGAGTTCTTCAAAATCAAATTTATCGATAAGCTCACCTGGTAGCAAACCTGTATCTCCAGCATTTTCAATTCTAACTTTTCTAAGCATTTGTTTTAATATAACTTCAATGTGCTTATCATGTATGTGTACACCCTGAGATCTATAAACAGCTTGCACTTCGTTTACTAAGTAAGTCTGAACTTCTTCTACTCCTTGGATCCTTAGAATTTCATGTGGATTTTTAGGACCAGATGTTATAGGGTCTCCAGCTTCAATTTTTTGGCCGTCTGATACTAATAATTCAGAAGCAGCTGGGATCGCATATTCTCTTTCGTTTTCATCCTCCCAAGTTATTGTGATTTCATTTTTGGATACACTGACTATTCCTTCATAAGGAGCAACAACATCTTTAGAAATTTCTTCAAAATCATCTTGTTTTTTTAGTTTTGAAACTAATGATTTCTTCATAGAAACAATAGTCTCTCCTACACCTATTCTTTGTCCTGTTTTAACAGTTGCTCGATGTGTATCTGGTATTTGAGTTGTTACTGAATTTTTTTCAGTGTTAGAAATTCTAACAACTCTCAAATCTCCAACATTACCTAACTTAACACTTCCTGAAATTTCAGAAAGAATTGATACTCCTTTAGGAATTCTTGCTTCGAAAAGCTCAATAACTCTTGGTAAACCTGATGTAATATCTAATCCTGCAATACCACCTGTATGGAAAGTTCTCATAGTTAATTGAGTACCTGGTTCTCCTATAGATTGAGCTGCAATAATTCCTACTGCTTCTCCCATCATTGAAGGCTCTCCAGTAGCAAGAGATGCACCATAACATTTTTGTGAGATTCCTTTTTTTGCAGTAGAAGAAAGAGGCGAATAACACCACACTTCATCAATACCCAAGGCTTCTATTTCTTTTGCTAAAGCAGGGGAAATAATAGTATCAGTATCTACAATAACTTCTCCTGTTTCAGGATGTGTTACTGGAATTGAAGGAAATCTACTAACAATTCTGTCTGCTAGGCTAGAACCCATATTATCATCATCTGCTTTGATTCTAATTCCTGTAGCATTTTCATCATCAACTGTGTTTATTATTAGGTCTTGAGCAACGTCAGCTAAACGTCTAGTCAAATAACCCGAGTCCGCCGTTCTTAAAGCTGTGTCAGCTAGACCTTTTCTAGCTCCGTGAGTTGAAATAAAGTACTCCATAACACTCAGCCCTTCTGCAAAAGAAGATCTTATAGGTAATTCAATAATTCTACCTTTAGGATCTGACATTAAACCTCTCATTCCAGCCATTTGTTTAATCTGTGCTAGGTTTCCTTTTGCTCCTGAATCTGCCATTGAATAGATACCAGCATAATTTGGAAGAGAATCTGAAACTGCTGATTCCATTTTTTTCGAAACATCTTCCCAAACGTTTATAGAACTTTGGTATCTTTCAGCTTGAGTTATCATTCCTTCCATATATTGCTCATCTAATTTTCTTATCTTTTGGTCAGCTGAAGAAAGCAATGATTGTTTTTGAGGTGGAGTAACAATATCCTTTATCGCAATTGTAGTTCCAGAAACGGTAGCATACTTAAATCCTATATCCTTAATGTCATCAAGCACTACTGTAGTTACATCTTTTCCTAAAAGACCATAACAGTCTGCAACAAGATCCTCAATTGAAGATTTTGTAAACTGTTGATTTCTAAACCCTAATTGTTCAGGAATAATTTCATGCCATAACAATCTTCCGACTGTGGTTTCAACATACTCATCATTTATTTTTAGGTTTATTGGTTCTCTCAAAGATAAACTTTCAACCTCATGAGCAAAAATTGCCGATTCTCTCGAATCAAATGTTGGAATCTTTTCATTCTCTTCTTTTTTGTCAATGCCAGTAAGATAGTAAATACCTAGAACCATATCTAAGTTAGGAGCAACAATCGGTTCCCCAGACCTAGGAGCTAACATGTTATTTGTTGAAAGCATTATTTTTTTTGCTTCTAAAACAGATTCTTTAGATAAAGGGACATGGACAGCCATTTGATCTCCATCAAAGTCAGCATTGAAAGCTGTACATACAAGTGGATGAAGCTGAATAGCTGAACCTTCTACTAGAACTGGTTGGAATGCTTGAATTCCAAGCCTATGAAGTGTTGGTGCTCTATTTAGTAGCACTGGGTGGTCTTTGATTACCTCTTCTAAAATATCCCAAATTTCAGGTTGAGATCTTTCTGCTAACCTTTTAGCAGACTTTATATTGTGAGCATATCCCTTAACTACTAAAGAATTCATAACGAATGGCTTAAATAATTCTAATGCCATCTTTTTAGGTAATCCGCATTCATAAAGTTTTAGTTGAGGGCCTGAAATAATCACTGATCGTCCAGAGTAATCAACTCTTTTACCTAATAAGTTTTGCCTAAACCTTCCTTGTTTTCCTCTCAATAAATCTGTAAGAGATTTTAACTTATGATTATGAGATCCCAGTATAGGTCTTCCTCTTCTTCCATTATCAATAAGTGCATCTACTGCTTCTTGGAGCATCCTTTTTTCATTTCTAATAATAATTTCAGGAGCTTGCAGGTCTAGAAGATGTTTTAATCTATTATTTCTATTAATAACTCTTCTATATAAATCATTAAGGTCAGATGTTGCGAATCTTCCACCATCTAGCTGAACCATAGGATGTAACTCTGGAGGCAAAACAGGTAATATTGTTAAGACCATCCATTCTGGCTTATTTCCACTTTGTTTAAAGCTTTCAATAACTCTAAGTCTCTTAATAGCTTTTTTTCTTCTTTGACCTGATGTTTGTCTAATTTCATCAATTAAAGTTTCTGTAGCATTTTCAAGGTCAAATTCCTTCAAAATTTTTAGAATAGCCTCTGCTCCCATTTCTGCTACAAAAACAGGACCATACAAATCTCTATATTCTCTATACTTAGCTTCAGTCAAAAGTTGCATTACATCAAGATCTTCTAGCTCTTCTATTCTGTTTTCTGTGATTTCTTGCTCTTCTTCAATTAGTTCTTCGTATTTTGACTTTAAGATAGTTTCAAGTTTTTCAGGGTCTTTAAGTTCTGATTTTTTTACCTTGACTTCAAGTATTTCTAGCTCTTTCTCAAATTCTTTAGATTCTATTATTTGATCTAATTTTTTCTTAAGATCTTCAATTTTTTGCTCCATATCTTGTTTGAAAAAGTTAATAGCATCTAATTTTTCATCATTGTTTATAGATGTAACTATGTATTGAGCAAAGTATAGAACCCTTTCTAGATTCTTAGGAGATACATCAAGTAGTAAACCTAGTCTTGAAGGTGTACTTTTTGAAAACCAAATATGAGCAACAGGGGCAGCAAGTTTAATGTGTCCCATTCTTTCTCTACGTACCTTAGCTCTAGTTACCTCCACGCCACATCTGTCACAAATAACACCTTTGTATCTTATTTTTTTATACTTTCCACAGTAACATTCCCAATCTTTTGTAGGACCAAATATTTTTTCACAAAACAATCCATCCTTTTCAGGTCTTAGTGTTCTGTAGTTGATTGTTTCAGGTTTTGTGACCTCTCCATAAGACCAAGCTCTTATTTGTTCTGGGGATGCCAGAGATATTCTTATAGAATTAAAGTCTGATGATGATTTAGTTGTCATTTTTTTCTCCTTGTTTAAGCTCTATATCTAGCTTAGAAATTATTTTTCTTCCTGTATTTCTTCATCCGTATCTTCATCTGAATCTTCCTTAGAATCTTCAGGAAGGGAAATTTCTATCTCATTTTCCTGATCGTTAGTGTCTGCAGATTCTTCTTCAGCAGATTCATCTGATAATTCGTCATCAATTTCTATATCAGAATCTTCATCAAAATCAGAAATATCCAGCATATCATTCCAATCTATTTCTCCCGAAGCAGAACCAGATCTAGTTGGAAGCTCTTCACTTAGACTCTTATTTAACAATTCAATTGAAAGACCTAAACCTTGCAATTCTTTCAATAAAACGTGGAAAGATTCGGGGACTCCAGGTTGGATTACTTGTTCTCCCTTAACTATTGCTTCGTAGGTTTTGACTCTTCCAACAACATCATCTGATTTGATAGTTAGCATTTCTTGAAGAGTGTAGGCTGCAGAATAAGCTTCTAGTGCCCAGACTTCCATTTCACCGAATCTTTGTCCACCGAACTGAGCTTTTCCACCTAATGGCTGTTGAGTAATTAATGAGTAAGGACCAGTTGATCTTGCATGTATTTTATCTTCAACTAGATGAATTAATTTCATCATATATACACTACCAACAGTTACTTGATTTTCAAATGCAACTCCGGTTTTTCCATCATAAACCTTTTGCTTTCCAAAAATTGGAGCTGACATTTTCTTCTCTCTTGAAATTTCTAAAGCTTTTTGCATTAGTTGTGTTGGCTTTAGGTTATCTATTTTTTCTCCGGCAACTTCCTGTAACCAAATTGATAAACATGCATCTCTCGCAACACCATGATTTGATGGTGCATCGCTCCATAATTTATCTCTCTGATACCCTCTTTCTTCTAACCATTCATCAACAACATCCCAGTCAATTTCACTATTTTCTACCTTTTTATTATCAATGGCATTTGAAACAGTAACAAACCAAGCTCTAGCTAAATGATCCTCGATTATTACATCATTCGCGCCGTCAAAAACTGGTGTTCTTGCTTTGAATCCTAATATATTAGCAGCCCAGCCTAAATGAGTTTCCATTATTTGACCTAGGTTCATTCTACTTGGAACACCAATTGGATTAAGAATTATGTCTATGGGAGTTCCATCTTCAAGATATGGCATGTCTTCTCTTGGAAGCACTCTAGAAACAACTCCTTTGTTTCCATGCCTTCCCGCCATTTTATCTCCCTGAGTTATTTTTCTAGTGTGAGCAATCCAAACTCTTACAATTTTTTGTACCCCAGGTAATAATTGATCTCCATTTTCTTTAGTAAGTATTTTTACATCTATAACTTTTCCATGTTGACCATGAGGAACTCTCAATGAACTATCTTTAACATCTCTTGCTTTTTCACCAAAAATTGCTCTAAGCAATTTTTCTTCGGCAGTTAGCTCTGTTTCACCTTTTGGAGTTATTTTACCTACTAAAATATCACCTTGGTTAACTCTAGCTCCAATTCTTACTATTCCTTCCTGATCAAGGCTAACTAAAGCCTCTTCACCTACGTTAGGAATATCTCTTGTGATTTCTTCAGGACCAAGCTTAGTATCTCTGGCTTCTATTTCATGTTTTTCTATATGCACTGAAGTAAATCGATCGTTTCTTACTAAGTCTTCGTTAAGAACAATTGAATCTTCATAATTTAGACCTTCCCAACTCATAAATGCGACTGTTAGGTTTTGACCTAATGATAATTCTGCACCATCAGTTGAAGTTGAATCTGCTAAAGGCTGCCTAAATTCTACTTTCTGTCCCTTTCTAACAACTGGAATTTGATTGATACAGGTACCTTGGTTAGATCTTCTGTATTTATACATTTCATGTACGTGGTCGTTGCCATCGGGATCTGTAACAATTATTCTGTCAGCATTAACACTGCTTACTACACCTTCTGTTCTAGACTCAATTACCTGACCTGAATCAATTGCAACTCTTCTTTCCATACCAGTTCCTACTAAAGGCGCTTGTGGTCTAATACACGGAACAGCCTGTCTTTGCATATTTGAACCCATTAATGCTCTGTTAGCATCATCGTGCTCAAGAAAAGGAATAAGGGCTGTCGAAACAGATACTATTTGCATGGGTGAAACATCCATATAATCAATGTTTTCAGGTGTTTCATGAGCAAACCCTTCTTCTTCTCTTACCTCAACTTGTGATGAAACTATTTGACCCTTATTATCAACTTGGGTAGTTGCTTGACCAATTCTAAAATCTTCTTCTACATCAGCAGTCATATAAGAGACATCCTTAACATTGGAGGAAGGGAATGGAACTACAGGTATCTTTTGCTTAGAAAGTTTAGATATTTCTTCAAATGCTTGTTTACTAACAGCCTTTCCTGATTCTACTATAACCTTATCTTTATCATCTTTTATGTCATCTAATGGGATTCTTCCTATAATATCTTCGTCTTTACTTTCACATTCATTAAGAACTTTTCTATAAGGAGTTTCTATAAATCCAAACTCATTAATTCTTCCAAATGTTGATAAAGAACCAAGAAGACCAATGTTAGGACCTTCAGGTGTTTCAATAGGGCAAATTCTTCCGTAATGGGAGTGATGAACGTCTCTAACGTCAAAACCAGCTCTATCTCTAGATAATCCTCCAGGACCCAGTGCTGAAAGCCTTCTTTTGTGAGTTAGTTCTGCAAGTGGGTTAGTTTGATCCATAAACTGGGACAATTGTGATGCACCAAAGAATTCTCTTAGCGCTGAAACAATGGGTCTAATGTTTATCAATGCTGCTGGAGTAGTATTGCTTGGGTCGATTTGAGTTGACATTCTCTCCTTAACAACCCTTTCCATTCTAACTAAACCAACTCTGATTTGATTTTGAATTAATTCACCTACTCCTCTAACTCTTCTATTTCCTAAATGATCTATATCGTCTTTTCTAACTTGTCCGTTATTTATTTGTATAAGTCTTCTGATGATTCCTATGATGTCTTCTTTGGTTAAAGTTCTATCATCAGCATTTAAGTTTTGATCGATTTTAGCGTTCAATAACTTTGCACTAAGTTTATGTCTTCCAACTTTACCTAAATCATATTTTTTAGGATCAAAAAACATGCCATCAATTAAATTTTTAGCATTTTCTACACTTGGTGGTTCTCCAGGTCTAAGTCTTTTATAAAATTCGATCAGAGCTTCGTCTTGAGTTACATCTTTACCTTCTCTAGCTAAAGTTGCTTTTATAAACTTATGGGTTGAATCAACGTCAACATTCTTGAATTCATTTATTATTTTTTGGTCGGTATTCCATCCGATTGCTCTAAGAAGGGTTGTTATATTTGCTTTTCTTTTTCTATCTACTTTTACAGAAATAATATCCTTGTTTGAAGTTTCTAATTCTATCCAAGCACCTCTGTATGGGATAAGCTTAGCAGAGCATAATTCCCTACCTGTTGCTGGATCAGTTTCAGTAGTAAAGTAAGCACCTGGAGATCTTACTAATTGAGAAACAATAACTCTCTCTGCTCCATTAATTATGAATGTTCCAGTCTTAGTCATGAGAGGCAGATGTCCAAAAAATAGCACCTGCTCCTTAATTTCTTGTGTTTCTTTAATTACAAGCTGAACTGTAATGTACAATGGAGCCTGAAAAGTAATTTCCTTTTCTCTACATTCTTCTTCTGTAAACTCTGGCTCTCTTATTTCATGATCGATAAGTCTTACTTCAAATCTGCCACCAGAAAAGTCTTCTATCGGAGAAATTTCCTCTGTAAGCTCAACTATTCCAGATCCCTTAAGCCATTCAAACGATTCAGTTTGAATTTCTAAAAGATTTGGAACATCAACTACATTGTCGATCCTGTTGAACCATTTTTTATCATCTACACTTGAGGTGTTTCTGTCTGCTATTACCATCTAATTTCTCCAGTTGATTTAAAACAAAAAACCCTCTCAACGATTTAGGTCAGCTCGCTGAGCGGGTAATAATTTTTTTAATATATTAGTATGATAAGATTTATAACAAGAATAATCAATAGATTTAATTACAATTTTTTAAGAGGTATCTTTTGAGTTCGTCAAATATATCAGAAAATAAAGCAATAATGTATAGCCATCCAACTTGTGGATATTGCGACTTGATGAGAGAAGAACTATTAGAAAGATCAATCCAGTTCGAAGAAATAGATGTTTCAAAACAACCAGAAATGTGGAAGGAAGTTGAAAAACTTTCTGGAGGTGACAGAATCACTCCTGTTTTAGTTAATTCTGATGGTAAAGTTGAAATTGGTTTTAGAGGAATTGGTTGTAACTACAACACTTAGTTTTGAATTTTTCTAAAAAATATTTATATATTTCTGTTAGCTCAATTATATTCTTAATTACATTAATATATATTTTTCTATCTATTTACATTACAACTTTAGCCATAAAGGCAACAAGGAAAGTTCCTGAAATCAATCCTTCTTCTGTAGATCTAGACTACACTGAAGATATATTTGTTACTGAAGATAATATTAAATTATCCGGGTGGTTTATAAAAAATGAAAATCCACAGACTGTAATTATGATTCATGGAGTTGATTCTAATAAATCTGATGGTTATATGCTTGATTTAATTAAAGATGTTTATGAGATGGATTATTCTATTTTTGCTTTCGATTTAAGGGCTCATGGAGATTCTGAAGGAAACAATCTTGGGTTGGCTTATGTTGAAAGAAAAGACCTTAAGGCTTCAATTGACTATCTAAGAGATAGCTATTCAATAGAAGAGATGGTGTTATACGGAATTAGCTATGGAGGAACAATTGTTCTATCCAACTCATCTATGGATCCATCAATAAAAGGAATAATTGCAG
Source organism: Chloroflexota bacterium (assembly GCA_002719425.1). Next base: position 14,968 of record PBHA01000013.1, on the reverse strand, counting down.
ATAGCCCTTTTTATGACCTACCAGAATTGATGGCAGCTGAAGTTTCTTCAAGAACATTTATTCCTGAGTCTATTGCTAAATTATTAAAATTTGGAATCATACGAAGTATTGATTTTCTATATGATATTGAGACTAACGACATTATTTCTGGCCTGAAATCTATAAGTAATTTTCAACATCCTATTTTGCTATATCACTGTTTAGATGATGATAGGATTCCAATATCTCATTCTGATAGAATAAATGAATTTTCTCCTGAGGGTTCAAAATACCTAGTTTATGAAGAGTGTGAGCACGCTAAAGGTTATGAATACTACAAAGAGGACTATCTGAATAATCTAAAAAAATATATAGAAGTTTCTTTTAGTAATTAAATCAGATTGTTTTTTTCAATCAATCTATCTATTTCTCTCAAATGTTGATCTGTTGGTTTTAAGCCTGGTTCTCTTGAAAATGACATAGATTTTTCAAAAACACCTCTTCTGTATAAAACATATTTATTTATAGAACTTGCAATACCTAATCCTTGATTTAGTATTTTTATCAATTCTGAATGAGCGCTGTAAATATTATGTGCTTCTTCTTTTTTATTCTCATTCCATAGAGTCCAGACCTTGATGAACATATCGGGCATTACTGAGCTCGGCATTGTTCCTGAAGATCCTCTTCTTAACTCTTCAATGAAGAATGACCCTCCAACTCCTCCAAAAAGAATAAGAGTATCTCTTGATGAGTTTTCATTACAATAGTCAAATCTGGGTATTGTAGGAACACTTTCAAGTTTTATATATGATATGTTCTCATGATTTTCTGATAATCTTACCGCTGATTCTCCTGAAATAGGTGAGTTTCCCTGATCCTGCAAAAAAATTGGAATATTAACTGCTTTTGCAATGTTTATGAAATGATCCTCTATGTATTTTTGAGGAGCGTTATCAAAAACAGGAGGTTTTATCATCAGCCCTTGTGCACCTAATTCCTGCGCTTTTTTTGACATGTATATGGTGTACTCAGTACTTTCTTGCCCTGTATTCATAATGATTGGAACTCTACCTGCAGACTGATCAACTACTGTACTGAGTAGTTCAAATTTTTCTACATCATTTAATTTGAAAATCTCGCTAGCAATAGCAATCCCTATTCCGTCAACGCCTTGTTCTATCAACCATTCTGTTTCTTTTCTTACTCCTTCAAAAGATATTTCTCTTTTTTCAGTGAATGGAGTTTGTAATATAGGAAAAACTCCTTTGAAACTTAAATGTCTCATATTATTCCTTTCTATAAGTAGTCTCTAAGTATGAAATCAAGTTCTTTTTTGTCATCATCATCCATCGCTGGAGATGGATACCTTACATTAGAAAAACTTGTTATTTTTCTTCTTCTTAAGATCTCTTTTCTTATCGATAAAGAGATCCCTGCAGTATTTTCGTAACGAATCAAAGGTAACCATTTATAAAAAACATTTTTTGCTTCAGTAACCTTATCTGATGAGAAAAGGTTATATATCTCAACTAATATTTCAGTGAAAGCAAAACCTGTCATAGTACCTGATGCACCTCGATTAAGTTCCTCGAGGAAAAATAAACCTCCAAGTCCTCCAAAAATTTTCAAATCTTTAGACTTAATTTTGTCTATTTTTGAGATTTTTGAGGGTGTAGGAGGGTCTTCAAGTTTAATTGAATTTACTTTATCTAAGCTATTATCTAGATCAACCATGAATTGAGGGCTCATATGAACCCCAGATTGTTCAGGTAAGTCTTGGATTACTATGTGCGTATTATCACCAATTGATTTATTTATATCTTCATAATATCTAAAAAGAATATTTTCGTTAGGTTTTTTCATAATTGGAGGAGCCACCATTACCTGCTCAGCACCTGAGTTTGAAGCTTCAACAGCATAAGTTGTTGCAAGATAGCCACTTTCGGCACTAGCACCAATTGTAAGTATTAATCCCAGTTCTTTTGAAAGTTGAGAAATTTCACTAATAAGAAAGTTCCTTTCTTTCTCGGATAATCTATGAGCTTCACCCATAACTCCTAACAAAACCAAGCCTTTACAACCAGATTTTTTAGCAAATTTACATATACCTTGCATTGAATTGATATCGATAGAACCTTCATCGTCAAAGATTGTAGGCATCATAAAATGCACTCCGTTGTTATCCATACATTCTCCCTATAAATTTTTTCTTAATATAACAGCAATTATAGAAAATATAATCAATAAGATGGCTCTTGGTATAAGAAATTTAATTTTCTCTTTGTAATTCATCGTTATATTACTATTATTTAGCTACTTTAATTCTTATAAAAATTCTAAAATTGTTTCTAATAAATATAAACAATTTGATAAAAAATGACAGAGCAAATTTACAATTCAGATGCTTATATAAAAGAACTACAGTCAAAAATAATTGAAATAAATCAAGAATATATAGTTTTAGATAAGACTATTTTTTTTCCAGGAGGTGGAGGGCAACCAAATGACTTGGGTTCTATTTCCTTGGGTGAAGAAGATATAAAAATTGATAAAGTTTCATGGAAGGACGGAAAAATTGCCCATTTTTCTGATAATTTGGAAGATTTATCAGTTGGAGATTCTGTTTTATGTAAGATTGACTGGGACAGAAGATTTAAACTGATGAGAACTCATACAGCCTTACATATATTATGCGGAGTTGTATGGAGAGATTATAAAGCTTCAGTAACTGGCGGTAATATGGAACCTTTAAAAGGAAGGATGGATTTTGAATTTCCATCATTATCTGCTGAACTTCGTGATGAGATAGAAGAAAAGATTAATTTTGAAGTAAAAGAAGATAGAAAAATCACTGTTGATTTTTTGCCTAGAGAAGAAGCATTTCAAATCCCTGATCTTATAAGGACTAAAGTTAATTTACTTCCTGAATCATTAAAAATTATAAGGACTATAAATATTCACGGACTGGACCTTCAAGCTGATGGAGGTACACATGTTTCTAGTACTTCCAAGGTGGGTTATATAAAAATAACAGGCCATGAAAGTAAGGGTAAAATAAATAAACGTCTAAGAATTGCAGTTTTAGATAACTAATAATTTGTGCATCCATAAAATTATGAATGCACAAATACTTAAGATTATTTAGATCTTATAGTTAGTATTCCAAGAGCTACAATTCCAATAGTAGTTCCCAAGTATGGGATAATCATCAGATCGTTAGTGTACTCTCCAATAAGACAAAGAATTACTCCTACAATAGTTACAACAGCTAGCAATATAGCAATTATTTTATTAAATGTGTTTGTAACATAAGCACTGATGCTCACAAGTGCAAGACCTGTAAACAAAAGTATGCTTCCACCTGCTCCAAAAGCTTGACCTCCAGCCCACATTGAGGCTGCAGTTCCCATACCAGCTCCTCCGGCTATGGCAGCAGCATTAGCAGCAGCTCCATAGAGTAATCCTTCTCCAAATACCACAATTACACCCATAATCATTGCCATGCCACCAGTTAGAGAATAATTAACTACACTATCATTAGAGTTCATAGAATTAACAAAGTATCGTATTCCTAGAACTTGCATAATTAATCCTATGCTCAAAAGCAAGAAATTAATTTGAGCCCAATCTGTGTTTGCAGTAGCTAGTAATCCAAGAACAGCTTGTGTGTCTGACCATGAAACTCCAGCATTAGGATTTAAAGGACCTGTAAATGCCATAATTAATGTCAATATTGGTCCCACAATCATCATGATTGATGCGAATTTTTTAGAAATCATTTTCCCTCTTTTCTAAATATATTTATCTAAAATTACCTCGGTTCTGTTTTTTATACATAGAGGATTTATTACAAATTTATGTTGTTTTGTACCAATCTAAACTCATAAAACTTAAGGAATAAGGTTATTTTCTCTTAGTTCATCCCATAAGTTTGGATCTATTTCAAAAGAAAGCATTTCTAGATTATTTATGACTTCCTCAGGATTTCTTGGACCTGGAATAGTTGAAGCAACTGAATTATGATTTAGCCCAAATTGTAGAGCCGCAGATTTTAAGGGAACTTTGTATTTATCACAAATGATTTTTATTTTTTTTGCTTTGTTAATCACTTCTTTTGGAGATGGCTGATAGAAATAAGTAGATTCCTCATTTAAATCTGAAGCTAATATTCCGCTATTATATGGTCCACCTATGATTACGCTAATATCTTTTTCAACACATTTTGGGAGCAATAGATCAAGCGCTGAATAGTCTAATAGAGTGTATCTTCCTGCTAGTAAAAAGCAATCAAACTCTCCATTTTTAGCAAAATCTAACAGCATTTCCCATTCATTCATACCAGCTCCAATTGCTTTAATTACCCCTTTAGATTTCAATTCTAATAATGTTGGTAAAGTTTCATTTAAGGCAATTTCATAATTATCATCAGGATCATGAATATATACTATATCTAAGTTATCAATATTAAGTCTTTCCAAACTTTCTTCTATTGATCTTAGTACACCTTCTCTTGAAAAATTAAATACAACATTATTTTTATAGCTAGATGCTTTTAGATTAGTTTCTATCGCTGGAGTAACCATATCATTTGAATAATAATGTTTTGCTTCTTCTTCAGATAATATTAAACGTCCCACTTTACTTGAAATTACAAAACTTTCTCTATCTATTTCAGGTAAAAATCTACCATAATGTTTTTCACTGTTACCAGCACCATATAACGGAGCTGTATCAAAGTAATTGATCCCTAATTCATAAGATTTTTCTAGTGTTTTTCTTGCAGTCTTTTCGTCAAGGCTTCCTAGAGGAGCACCACCCATTCCAATTTTAGTGACTTCCAAATTAGTATTTCCTATAACTTTTTTTTCTATGTTTATAGACAATGTGTTTTACTCCTTAGCTTTTTTTCCGTTTAAGAGCGTGCCAATAAAAGTTTTTCTAACAAAATAATGATAGGTAATTAATGAAAAGATTGTTGTAAAAACTATAATCAAAATAAATTTTAAAAAATGATTAATTTCCAAGCTTGATACCATACCTTGGAATAATATTATTAGAGGAACATGGATAATGTATATGTAATAGGATGCATCTGATAAATATCTTATTATTGAATTAAATCTATTTACGAATTTATAAAAAATAAGAATAATTACTAATATTGAACTCCATGTATAAATGAAATTAAACAATTCTCCTAATAAGTAGATTTTATTTTCTGAAATAATCAAACAAATAACAAAAGAAGCAATGGGAATCCAATAAAAAACTCTTTGAAATTTAGAAAATTTTTCTATTAAAATTTGACCGTTGTTCCTAAGTCTAAAAAATAATGCTCCAAATAAAAAAAACGCAAAATAATAACCCAATATTGACCAGTTAGGTAAAAAACTAACATCCGTAGCTGGTCTTGAAATAACATCTTCAGGTTGAAAAATTAAAAAAAACAAAGTTGTTGGAATTATTGCCATTAAACAATAATTGATATTTATTTTTATGTTTATTTTTTTTGATAAATAAGTAATGCCTGAATAGATAAAAGTAAAAATGAGTAAAAAATACATAAACCAAAGATGCCCGTGATTAAATTCATCTTCAAGTTTTGTTTCTTTTGCCTCTTTTGTTACATTTATTGAGCCCCAATCTACAAAAATATTACCAATCATATATGTAGATATAAATAAAATTGTTACTAAGGGGACAAAAACTAGGTATGGTAATCCTATTTTTCTTAATCTTTTGTCTATAAAGTTTGCTAAACCATGTCTACGAATTACCATTTCAGCAAAAAATCCACTAATGATCATAAAAAGTGGCATTCTAAATCCGTGAATAAATAATAATAAAAGACTATACCCTTCCTTCATTTCATAATCTCCATGCCAAGGAAGCAAAGGAAGTGTAGCATGAAGAAGTATTCCTAGATACATTGCTAATGCTCTTACAGAATCTAGATAATGAAGTCTTTGAGTCATAATTATGAATAAGGTAACGAAGAGTGGTGCAGGTCTATTACTAATTTATCTCTAGATAGCTTATATCCAAAAGTGTACTCAACTTTAAGAATGCTACCTTTAGAATCAGTAAAAAAATAATTACCCATTGCAAGAGCTCTTTTTTCCTCAATAATAAAACCTGAATTCTGAAACTTAACTTCAATCCAAGGTTTTAATGCAAATCCTTCATCTTCACTGCAAAAAGAGTCTTTTCCTCCTAAAAAATATGATAATGCCATTTCAAATTTCGGCCTAAATTGTTCTTCAGCGGCTTTTGTTGGTTTAAATAAAACTTCACCATTCTTAAAATCATAAGTGCTATTCAAAAAGGAATTTGTAAATTTGATGCAGGCAGACTCATCATTCATTAAAGTTCCAATTCTGACTATTCCGTCACCCCAATTTTTTTGAGCAGTGTAAATTTGATCTTTAGTTATCATTATTTATAAATTATATATAATGCATATATGAATCGATTATTTATAATTTTATTAGTTTTTATAATTTTTGCATGTTCAGGAGAAACTATTTCAAACGTAAATACTTCTAATGAAAATTCTGGTCTTTCAAGTCTTATAGACAGTGCCAATAAGGAAATATCTAAGCTAGGCGAATCAGCTTCTGAGAAAGATGGAATAATTGAATCGATTACTCAAGAACTAGCCTCTAAAATAGAAAATCTTGATGTATTAAATAATAGCTTGGAAGCAATGAGGCTACAGTTAAACGATATTAGTAATGAAAACTTAAATCTAAGTGATGAGAACCTAGCTCTAAGTAGCCAAATTGAAAAACTCTTAGAAGAGAAATTACTGCTTGAAATGAGTCTAAAAAACCTAAGAACTCAATATGAGGCTGCGGTTATAGAAAAAAGTATTGAAAATATACCCAAGAGTGCTCCAAAGGAAGAAGAAAGAAAAACACCTGAAATTCCAACATCTACCCCTACCCCAGAATTAAAAAATAATGATAAAACTAAAGATTTTGGAATTGATGGATTGACAATTAAAATAGGTGGAAAAAATGACAGTATTCCTTATCTAACTTCATCGGTATCAGACTTTAATAACTTACATAGTGATTCCAAAGTAGAACTAGATTTTGTTGATGATGCATTTGAATCATTTAGGGACGGAGTAATTGATATTGCTATCGATGAACAATGGTTTCCTATAGATGATTCTGATAATTCTGCAGATAGAAAAAATCAACTTTTAGAAAATAACATTGATTACATTGAGATACCTATAACATTCTTCGCAATATCTATAATTGTTAATAAATCTAATAATTGGGCAGAGTGTTTATATTCAGATCAAATTTCTGATATTTTTAGAAAAGATTTCAAGTATATTAATTGGCAACAAGTTCATCCTACTTTTCCTAATATGCCAATCTCTTTGTATGGAGTAAAGGAAGGTAATGAATTATCTAATAAATTTAAATCAAAATGGCATGGCACTAAAGCTTTTCGTGCATATTCGCCTATGGAAACAGACTCAGAGACTATAAACGCGGTTTCTAAAGTTCAAGGGGGAATAGGATTTATAAAATTTGAAAATTATAATGAAGCTGTAATTGCACTTGATCTAACCCATTGGGCAAACGACAAGCCTGATGGAACAACTCAACCAGTTTTTGATAAATGCCTAGAACCTAAAATGGAAACTCTAGAAAAAAATTATGCGGAATTACCATTTCTTTATACTAATGTCTTGTATGTAAATAAAAATATTGCAAATAATTTAACTTATGCTTATCTAGAGTATTATCTAAAAAACGCAGAAACTTATACTCTTTCTGCTCCAGTAGACTTGGATGAAATCCACACCCCATACTACAGTTTTCACTACGATTCTGTTATTGAAAAATTATTGAATGAAAGAAACTAATAAGCTAATTATTCAAATATCTTATGAAAGAAACAATTATTAAGTTTTTCTAAATTAAATTTTTATGTTAGTATCATTTTTATGAATAATTTTTTGAACAACAACATGATGATGATGTCATTCTCTAAGGGGGATGTCTAGTTTTGTAGTTCAGATTATCATATAAAAAATTAGGAAACCCCCAAGTGGGGGTTTTTTTTATTTAAGAGGTAAATAATGAAAGTAAATTGTTTGATTTGTAAAATATGTAAGTTCGAATATGAGGTCTCACCAAAGTATGTTTGTGATATGTGTTTTGGACCTCTTGAGGTGAAATATAATTGGGAATATATTAGAAAAAATATAAGTATTGAAAAAATATTAAATGGCCCAAAATCAATTTGGAGATATATAGATTTACTTCCATTAGAATCTAATTATGAAATAGATTTACAATCTGGTTTTACACCTCTTGTAAGAGCAAAAAACTTGGGTCAATATCTTGGATTAGATAATCTTTGGATAAAAAATGATTCACTCAACCCAACTTTTTCATTCAAAGATAGAGTAGTTTCTATTGCTTCTAATAAAGCTAAAGAATTTGAAATGACTACCCTTGCTTGTGCTTCTACAGGTAATTTAGCTGGCTCTGTTGCAGCTCATGGCGCAAAAGGCGGTCTTGAAACAGTTGTTTTTATACCAAAAAATTTAGAAAAAGAAAAAATTATTTCTGCAGGTGTTTATAATCCCAAAATAGTTACAGTTGATGGTACTTATGACGATGTTAATAGAATTTGTACAATTTTGGCCGATGAAAAAGAGAGTTGGGCTTTTGCAAATATAAATATGCGTCCTTTTTACTCTGAGGGAAGCAAAACTTTAGGATATGAGATTGTAGAACAACTTGGATGGGAAGCTCCAGATAATATTATTTGTCCTGGAGGTTCAGGTTCACTGTTTACAAAAGTATGGAAAGGGATATCTGAGTTTGAAAAATTAGGTTTTATAGATTATGTAAAAACTAAAATGCACATAGCACAAGCAGAAGGATGTTCTCCCATAGTAAATGCGATTGATAACAATAATGATTTTATAGAACCTGTTATTCCTGAAACGATTGCGAAATCTATCGCTATTGGTAATCCAGCAGATGGATTAAACTCAGTGAATTTAGTCAATAAAACAAACGGAACAGGAACTTCTGTATCAGAAAATGAAATTATTCAAGGAATTAGATTATTGGCTGAAACCGAAGGAATCTTTACTGAAACAGCAGGAGGGGTAGTTATCGCGTCTTTAGTTAAACTTTCAAAGCAAAACAAATTATCTTCTGACGAAAAGACAGTATGCCTTATAACAGGAAATGGTTTGAAGACTCCTGATGTCGTTTCAAATTTAGAAACATTAGATATAGATTCTAAGGCAAATAACTTAGAAGAAATATTATCAAAAGTATAGGAGTTATAAAATGTCAGTATTAATAAACATACCAACGCCTTTAAGAACAATCACAAAAGACAGAACTATTGAAGTTGAAGGTAAAACCTTAGAAGAATGTATAAATAATCTAGAAGAAAAATTTAATGGAATAAAAAAGCGTTTGATAAATGATGAAGGAGAGATAAATAAGTTTATAAATTTTTATATAAATGGAGATGACGTTAGACATTCAAAAGGATTAGAAACCGAGGTAGGGCCTGGTAGTTCTATAGATATAGTACCAGCAATGGCAGGAGGATAATCAGACTTAATTATTTAAATAAATCTAAAATTTTTAAATATCTGAAAAAACAATAATTTCACCATAGAGAGTTAAGTATTTTCCCTCGGTCACAAAACACACTACTCTCGGCATTTCCTAGTACTTCAGGATGAGGGATGAAACTAAAATTTGAATCTTGAGCTTGTTTAATATGGTCATCAACACCTGATTCAGTTTCATATACTTCTGTTAAAACAAAAATAATATTTCCAGTCTTTTTACCATCGTTTGTTTCATATTCCATAGCCCAATTTAGAAAATGTAAAGTTTTGTCCCCTGTTTTATGATGTGTTTCTTTCATCCAATTTGAGTGTGCATTTGCATTTTCTTTCATTTTTTCAACATCTTGAGATTTTATCTTCCAAATTCTAGTTAGCTGTGTTTTTCCTTTATACATTTTTTTTCCTATGCTTATAAATTTTTAATAAATTATAAAAAATATAGCTTAGCGACAATTTACTTAGCATAGGGCTCATTATTATAAAAAAATAATTTAAAATTGATTTTTCATTATTTTAAATGAAGCAAAATAATCTTTCACTTAGCTTTTTGCTAATTAGTTTATAACTTTAGAAAAGAAAAAATTATTAGGAGTATTTTTATGTTATTTATTTCAAAATATAAAGTTAAAACAGAATTCATGAAAGAGTGTGTTAAGAGGTTTGTAAATCAAGATCCTGGTGCAGAATTCCCTGAAGGACTAAAGCTAATTGGAAGGTATCATGCCGCTGGAGATACTTGGGGAGTGATAATTATAGAAACAGATAATCCATCATTAATTACTGAATGGAGTTTGAAATGGGCAGATGTTTGTGAAATAAGTACAGTCCCTGCTCTAGATGATTCNTCTATTGGTCCNGTNGCATATAATTGGGTTCAAACCTTAGATTAAAAATTTAATAGTTTAAGCATAAATAGAAAGGANATAATATGGCNACTGCAGAGTTAATAGAATTAGGNACAATGGAAGTANATTTTGGAGAGTTGAATGAAATTGATGGTCCTAAAGGTAAAAGGTTATTTGTAGGTCTAAAGGAAGTTATATTAGATACTGAAAANATTAAAGCAAAATTATCATCTTCTATAGGAGCAGGNGAATGGGCGACNTCAAGNGATAACGATTCACTNGATTCNCTNGATGTCAGAATTACACTTGAAACAGATGATGGAGAATTAATATATACAGAATATTCTGGTAGAAGTTCGAGAAATGAAGGTCTTATTGCTGCTGCTCCAACTTTTCAAACAGGGAGTAAAAAGTATAAATGGTTGAATAGAGTTCAAGCCATTATGTCAGGTCAGTTTAATATTGAAACAGGTAAACTTATATATAGATTATATGAGGTTAGAATTAAGTCTGAAGAAGGGTTAGTTTAAACGTTCTATGAATTAATTATTCAAATATCTACTTTTTTAAATTATTCCGGCCTTAATAAACGATTTCTTTAATTCTTCTGTTTCTTTTAAGTTTAATTCTCTGGTTGGACGCCTAGGTTTAGTAGCTGAGTAACCAAGTAAATTAAGTCCTTTTTTTAAAGCAGCAACTCCTTTGGTAGACCCTATAAAATCAGCATCAATTATTGATTTTTGAATTTTTTGAGCTTCTTCAAATTTTTTATCTTTTACATTTTTTATTATTTTTCTACATAAATCAGGAGCCCAATTTCCAAAAAACATACAAGCCCCATTTGCTCCTATCATAGCACTAGGTAATAACAAGCTTCCATTGCATGCCCAAAGTTGTACTTTAGGATTTAAATATGATTGAACAATGGATTCCCATCTAAAGTTGTGTGACATNATATATGAGTAAATATTATCTAAATGAGTTATCTCACTAAGTTCCGTAGGGGATAAATTGATATCCATATCACTTGCAGGCTGATGAATAACTATGATTGGTATTGAGGAACTATCTGAAATAGTTTTGAAAAAATCTACAACATTTTCATTAGATTTTTCTTTGTTAATTTTAGGAATTCTAACTCTTATCATATTAGCTCCAGCATGGGCATATTTTTCAGCAAGCTTTATTGCAATAGTAGGAGAAGCTGTATCGATTCCAGCAATAATAAATTTTTTATTGCTCATTGTNTNTGATACNACTTTTATAATTTCTATCTTTTCNTCTTCAGATAGATGAAATTCTTCNCCTCCGTAACTACCTAGAACAAACCCATCTAGTGAAGTTTCATTCCATTTATTAATATTTTNTTCNATTGANAAATAATCAGGTANGTCATTTTTGGTGAAAGGTGTTGGAGTTGGAGCAACGATTGGAATATCTTCTTTTTTAGGAATATAAGGCATAATTTATTATGTATTTGATAAAGACATTATGAATCAATCAGACTAATTATTCAAATACATGATGTCAGANTTAGNNATCTAAAANNTTTTNCAACNNTTTTTNCAACNTTTNCAACNNTNANTTCGTAATTCATCTGCTAAAATTAAATCTATCTAAGAGTGGTCCCGTGGTGTAGTGGCCTAACACGCCTCCCTGTCAAGGAGGAGATCGGCAGTTCGAATCTGCTCGGGATCGCCATAAAAATCAATTTACACAATTTTTTTAAGCTTAGAGTTGACGAAGTACTCACCTACTGTTTCAAAATGATACATCCTACCTTGAACTTGTTGAGAGATAGCTAGCATATCTTGAAAATATCTCTGAATTTTATTGAATTTGAATATAGAAGAAGATCCCAATAAGTTATAAATTTTTTTTACTATTTCTTCAGAAGTCCTAATAGCATGGGTTGCCGCTAATCTAAGATCTGCAATTATTTCATCTTCTAAGAAAACACCATCACTGACTACCAACCAGGCTTTTTCAATAGTATTATCTAAGAATGATTTAGAGGATTTATAAAGCCCTTTTGTAATTCCTATTTCTCTCAAAAAAACCTGTTCTTCTGAAAGTTTTTCAGAGTATATACCTTTTTTATTTTTCGCAAAATCTAGCGCATAATTTATTGAAGAGTTTGCTAAAGATAAGGCAATAGTAGAAAAACCTGAACCAAATTTTAGATCTCTAGGAATTTTATATATTGGCCCTGATTCATTAAGATTCAATCTGTCAAAAAAAATATTTTCATTTGGGATCACCTTATTTTGTATAGAAAAACTATAGCTACCAGTTCCTCTTAATCCGTTGACATCCCAAACATCATCTAGTTGAGCTAATGATTTGGGGATCATTATATTTTTATTTTGTTTGTTTTTATCAGAGAATATAGCTAAAAGCCATGTCGCATGTTTTATTCCACTGCTAAAAGACCATTTACCTGAAACCTGCGTATCAGATTCATTTTCATTTACATCATACTCAATAGGTGGCCCATTGGTAATAATGGCACTAGGGTTATCAAAAATTTTTTTTGCTAAATCTTTTTCCATAAATGCTGCATTTGTTGATAGGACATTGCTTTGATTGATGCACCAAGCCACGCTAGCATCTTTTGACGCAATTTCTGATAAAGTTTCTAAATATTCAATAAAATCCATTTCAACTCCATTTAAGGATTTCGGAAGTAATAATCTGAAATAATTTTTGTTTATTAATTCAGAGAGAAGTTCTTCTGGAATTTCACGTTTTTCATCTATCTCTTCAATAGAGTTTTCAATAAGTTTTATTGTTTTAGAATCAATCATGGATAATTTTGTTTATCTGAATATATAATAATAGAAAAATATTATTCTATAAAAAAAAAATGACTAATTTTTCTACAATTAAGATTGAAATAATAGATAGAATTGCAATTCTGTCTCTGAATAGGCCAGAAAAATTAAATGCTATGAATTTTCAGATGATCCATGAATTGATAGATTGTACGAAAGATATTTCTACTAATGAAGAAATTAAGTGTTTGATTTTACGAGGAGAAGGTAAAGCTTTTTGTTCTGGCGCTGATTTAAGTTCTGGTGAAAAAAAATGGAAAGATACTGAAGAAAGCCTAATTAAAGGATATTGGCCTATATTTGACAACATAATTTCTATGCCTAAGCCAGTTATCTCATCCGTAAGAGGAGCGGCTGCGGGTATAGGAAGTGCTTATTCCATGGCTTGTGATCTAACTATAATGTCAAAAAAATCATATTTACTTCAACCTTTTAGTAATATTGGTCTTATACCTGACGGAGGGTCTCACTGGCTTTTATACAATATGCTTGGTTACAAAAAGGCTTATCAAATAGCAATAGAAAATGAAAGAATATCTGCTGAAGAATGTCTGAATATTGGTTTAGCGAACAAAGTAGTTGAAGATGAGTCACTTGAAGAAAAAACTATTGAATGGGCCAAAAAAATATCAAAACAATCTTTTCAATCTTTGATGTACTCAAAAAAAATAATGAGAGATGTGAGTGATAAAAGTTTTCATGAAACTTTTAAGAAAGAAGCTGAGATACAAAAAAAATTATCAGGTTCCCATGATAATTTAGAAGGAGTTAAAGCATTTATAGAAAAAAGGAATCCTGAATTTAAATAAATTTTATTTTATAAAATTTTCTCCATCCCATGAATAATTGTCATACTCAAATTTTTCAAAATCATCTAGTTTATTTATACAATTTACAGCTAAAAAATTTATAAATTGACCTTTTACAACTTTTCCATGATGCCCTGCTGAGACTAATTTATCCCCTTTTTTTGTATAGAAACTTACTTTTTTTATATTTTTGTGTTCATAAGCTTTTCTATGAATTTCAGGTAACAAATCAATAATCAATTCTTCTTTAGAAAGCTCATTTGATAATAATGGACTCCAAAATTTTGTAAGTCCTAATACATTCATTTTCAGTTTGTAATCTGGAATTAAAGTATTTGGTTTCACCATTCCAAATAATCCACTGAAAATACGTATATTAGAATTGAAATAATTTTTTGATTCTTCTGAATAGTTATTCAAATCTAGCTGATTGTATACAACACCTGTATATCTTTCTATCGCTCTAGAACATTTATTTGAAAATATATTTAAGTTTTTTTCTTGTAAGTCTTTACTTTTATCTAATGAAGTACCATAAATTTTTTCTATTTCTTTATTTTTATCTTTTAGTATTTCTACTATTTCTTTTACCTGTTTAGAAAAAATAAAATTAGTATCATCAAATTTAGTTTCAGTCGTATTTTTTGAAGATTTTCCTTCACTAGGAGGTATTAGTATAAGCATTTTATTTTTTTAAGTTTTCAGAGTTTTCTATATTTATTTCAATTAATTGATCAAAAGGTTCAAATCCTAGAACTTGACTGTAAAAATATAATTCTGATTCAAGTGATGAGATTATGTTTTTAGATTGTCTAAATCCATGCTGCTCTCCTTCATACATAATAAGTGAAAAAGGGATTTTTTTCT
>PBHA01000012.1 GCA_002719425.1 Chloroflexota bacterium | reverse complement strand
ATTCCTCGTTTTTTACCCTTCTTTTCTCCAGAAAGGATTGCTTCGAGTTTTGTTTCAGCTTCTAATTGAGTTAGCTTTCCCTCAAGAACTAAAGTGTCTAGTTTTGCTCTTACTTCAGTTTCTGTAGGTTTTACATTTTTTATTTCTTCTGCACTCAAATATTTTTCGCTGAAAAAAATAGCAGCTACAAATAAGGAAATAGAAACTAAAATAATGTAAATTTCTTTACGTAACTTATTATTGTGATCCCAAATAATATTTTTCATAATCTTCTCCAATATTTTTATTTATTAGAAAACCCTATTGTTCTACTATGTTTATCTTATAAAAGAAATATGAAGATTATATGAAGAGCTTATGAACATTAAAGATTTAGAATAATTTATAACGACAATATTTTGATAGTATTTAAATTGTGTAACTAAGTAGCCGAAGTGGCGGAATGGCAGACGCGGTCGACTCAAAATCGGCTGGGGAAACCCGTGTGGGTTCGACTCCCACCTTCGGCACCAAAAAAATTATGTATATTTGAAATATAATTTACCATCAAGAAAATATATAATTTTGATTTTTAAAATATAAATTTTGTGTTAAAATTGAATCCATGCGGGGGTAGCTCAGTTGGTAGAGCGTCTGCCTTCCAAGCAGAATGTCGCGAGTTCGAATCTCGTCTCCCGCTCCAAAATTTTCGAATCTTTTTTGTAATACTTTTGAATTTCTTTAAATTAGAATTTTTATCTATTTTTCCGTAAATAATAAAAATAGGTCAATTTAAACTTAGAAATTTACTTATAAATGAAAATTTATAATATGATAATAAAAACTAATACCAAATTGAGAGGGATTACATGAAAGCAGCTGTTCTTTTTGAAACTAAAGGCAAATTATCAGTTGAAAATGTGGATATTTCAGAACCTAAAAAAGATGAGGTGATGGTAAAAATATCAGCAAGTGGTTTGTGCCATACAGACTGGGAGACTATGCGGGGATATCAACCTGTTAATCTTCCAGCAATAATTGGACATGAGGGGGCAGGCATAGTAGAAGCTATAGGAGAAGGGGTTGATCACGTAGAGGTTGGTGACCATGTTATATGTTCCTGGAATCCAAATTGCGGTATTTGCTTTTATTGTGATAATGGACAACCGATTCTTTGCGAAGTTCAAAAAAAGGCAAATTCTAATGGGGTTATGTTTGATGGAACCACAAGAGCTTCAATAAATGGTGAAAAAATACACTATTACAGCTTAGTTTCTTCCCATGCTGAGTACACAGTTATTCCCAAACAATCAGCAGTAAAGGTCAGAAGAGACTTTCCTTTAGACAGAGCTGCACTATTAGGATGTGCTGTGATGACGGGGTATGGAGGAGCAGTCTATGCTGGAAATATTAAACCTGAAACTTCAGTTGTAGTAATAGGATGTGGAGCTGTTGGCCTTAGTGCAATTCAAGGTGCTAGAATTTCAGGCGCATCAAAAATTATTGCTGTGGATATTTTTGATAATAAATTGGACTTTGCAAGAAGAGTTGGTGCAACTCATACAGTCAATTCTAAAGATGTAAACCCTATAGAATTTTGTGCTGAATTAACTGAGGGAAGAGGAGTTGATTATGCTATTGAATCTGCTGGACATAATGAAACGATTAGACAAACTCTTGAGTGCTCTAGGCCAGGATCAAGAGTTGTAATATTAGGGAAAACTCCATATGGAGTAGAAATAAATCTACCTTTCTATACAATGATGGGGGAAAGAGAAATAGTTAGAACTTCTTATGGAAGTAGTAGGCCTAGAATTGATTTTCCTAGACTTGCAAATTTATATATGAATGGTGAACTTTTTCTTGATGAGATGATAACAAAAAAATACAAGATTGAGGATATAAATGAAGGTTTTGATGCTTTAGAAAGAGGAGAGTTAGCTAGAGGATTAATTACTTTTTAAGAGATATTAACGGGAGAATTATAAATGGGAAAAATATTAAAATTTTCAGGAAATAATATAAATAGGCTTGAAGTCGAAAGAAGAGATGATAAATGGATAAATTCTCATATTAATAATAACGACTCAAAGGTTATTGTATATTACAAATCAAAAGTTCTTATAAAAAAAATTTTTACTAATATAAGTCTAAAATTTCTCACTTTAGGAGAGATTAGAGATAAAGGAATAGAACCTGAACTTATATTGTTAGGATCTATTTCAGAAGAGATTTATCTAACCACTGACTTAACAAAATTTGATGAAGATTTAGTAAATTCTCTTCTGTCTAAAAGTGATGAATTTATCAACTGCAGAACTGCAGGAGATCAATTGGCACAAAATCATGGAGGAATGATCAGCCAAAGTAAAAGTCAATTGGAATGGAACAGTAAAAATATATTTTGTGGAATTGACGGTGGTAAAACTATAAGTTTAAGAGGAGGTCAATCAAGAAAGTGTACAAAATGCGAAACAGAACTATTTCCCAGAACTGATCCTGTAATCATTACTCTGGTTAGTAATGGAGATTATTGTCTTCTTGGTCAGTCTAAAGGGAGACTTTCAAATTTAAATATTTATTCATGCTTAGCAGGTTTTGTTGACCAAGGGGAATCAATAGAGGAAGCTGTAAGTAGAGAGATCATGGAAGAATCTGGTATCAAAGTAAAAAATGTCAGGTACTACGCTTCCCAGCCATGGCCGTTCCCATGGTCCTTGATGATTGGTTGCCATGCCGAAGCTGATTCTGAGGAAATAGATTTTGATAAGCATGAAATGCACTCAGTAAAATGGTTTCACAGAAATGAAGTACTCTCAGCATTGGAAGAAAAAAATGATAATCTAAATGTGCCTGGGAATATTGCTATTGCCCATCACCTGATAAAAGCATGGGCAACAAAGGAAGTAAATTAGTCAGAAGACCTACGTTCGTCTGCTATATCAAGTGTGTCACTAAACTCACCTGGAATAATACCTAAAAATTGACCACCTAGTAAGTTTTTTACATCTATTACTACTCCAACCATAAGGCTTTCTTTTAGAATTTTGTCAGCAGCTTCTCTTGATGTGTCTTTTATACTATTTTCAAACATTTTTGAAATAGCTTCTTCAGATATTTCAAGCCTTCCATCTTCTTCTTCATCTGGTGTGTAAGTCCATCTTGCAGTTATATTAACTATTATTGTTGTTATTAAAAAACCAAGTATTAACCCTGAACCTAATCCTCCAACAGCATTAACTTTTTCTCCAATTCCAAAGGTAAGCTTTGAAATAATCATCTGAACTACTCCGCTAAATAGTTGGACTGCCAAAAATCCTGCAATCAATAGAATTCCATAACCTATAACAGTAACCAGTCCATCACTTTCCAGTTCTAATCCTATAGCATCAACAATCATTTGAGAAAGTAGACCTCCAATAATCATTGTTATCGCTACTAGGACAATATAAAGGACGTTCTTAATTAGACCCATTCTATACCCCATAACAACTCCCAAAACTATGGGTGCTATAAGTATCCAATCGTACCAAACCATTTTATTCTCCTTCTCAAACTTAATTATTTAGCTTTAAATAAGTACTAAATTTGTAATTTTTTTGTTATTAAATTATTTGTATATGTTAATATATAATAAAAAATTGTTGCTTGTGGAAATAATAACAGAATTTAATAAATAGAACAGTGCAGTACAAAAATGTCCAAATTTAATCTTTCTTTCAATAAACTCTCAAAGCTTTCTTTATATATATTCATCTTCATAACTTTAATACTTGGAGTAGCTGACTCTGAAAAAGCATCAGCTCAAATGCCAAACATGGGTGGAATGATGCAACAAATGATGGGTGCCATGACTATGGATACAGTAGCATCTGAATGTAGAACCAATCCTGGTACAGGAGAGGTATTCTGTGAAGTTAAAATGGACATAAGTATGATGGCCATGACTCAAACCTATTCTCCGTATGAATTTTACGAAGGTCAAGGAGTTTGGTTTCAAGGTTGTATGCTTCCGGGACAGCAGTACGAAAATTATGAGGCAGCTTGGATTGAAAGACAATATATAGGCCCAGCAGCCTCAGACCCAACCCAAGAAGGAACTCATATATTTTTAAGAGGCAATATGCCTACTGAACCTGGTACTCAAATAGCAAAATGTAAATATCAATTTTTCTTAAGTGATTCTCCTCTAGTTCAACCTGGAGGCCCATATCATAATCCTCAATGGGAAGCTGATCAAGAAACCCAAAAAATGTATGAAGAAGCTGACAATATCAGAAGAGAAGCTGAAAGAAAAAGAGCCGAAGAAGAGTTATTAAGAGCAAAACAACAAGCTGAACTAGAGCTACAAATGGCTGAGGAAATGAGAAAGCAACAAGCTGCTCAACAGCAACAATCTCAACCAGGTCTTGGAAATATTTTCGGACAAGGACCTGTAGGAAATATTTTTGGGAATCAATTTCAACCACCACCTGATAATGAAGTTCCAGTTGGTCCATTTATCAACCTTACAAAAATAACAACTGAAGACAGATGGAAGGTTATGGAATGTATCGCCAGTTATGTTGATCAAAATGTAGGAATGCCTTATGAGCAGGCTTACATGGATTTTGCATTCCCTCTTGGTGTTAGGTCTCTTGAACAACCTGACTTTTACTATGAAGCTGTCATTAATTGTATGCAATTAAGTTTTAGTAAATTGCTGAGTGGTGGATGGGGAGCTGATAGACAAGAGGAATCTTCTACAGGGACTGCTCCAAGAGCAGACTTAAATGCAATGATGGAAGCATGTTTAGTACCACACCTATCTGATAGTTTAGATATCCCAAGAAACGTAATTATGGATGATATGGTAACTGTTGAAACAGGGAAAAGATCTATATCTTATGAAGAAATGCTAGCAGCCTATGATTGTTGGTATCACTGGGATAGTAATATCAGATCAAATCCAAATAATTCTCAAGGATATTTCCCACTTTCAAGTGACTTATTGGTTACATATATTTTTGGTGACCAAGAAATTCAAGGTCAGGCTTGTATGATTGATTCTGTTAGTGATGCTCAAGGAATGAATAGGAATCAGGCTGAAAGAATAGTTGATGATCTAGTTAATTTCGCTGTTGGACGTAGTGATCAATGGGGCTTTCTAGAAAGTGATGCTAATCCTCAGCATAAAAACGAAGTAGTAAATAGAGTTATAGGATGTAATAATGAATTAAATTGGCTAAAGGATTACCTAGACTCAGTTCAAGGTAATTTTGGTGGGAATAATGATTTCACTTTAGAATTTACCGTTCTAAGAGAAGATTGGATTAGAGACTGTGTCCTAAGACAGATAGGGGATGATTCTGGAATAGAAAGTTTCCAAGCTGCAGATATTTACGAGCAGATAATCAAAGGGATGATAGATCACGAGGATCCTACAGAATATTATAATAGACCACTTGCTGAAGATTGGAAAAATGCATTTGCAGATTGTGCTAAAGATATGAATGGTGATGAACTACCTATGAATGCTTGGGATCCATACTTAAATCAATACACCGTAACCATGGAGTATTTTGAAGATAGATATGTATCAATGGGATTAACTCATTTAGATGTTTTTAATAGAAATGACACATACGATGGACTAAGAGAATGTATTGTAACTTTTTGGAGAGATCATGGATTCGGTGGAAGAAAGTATGAGGATACTGCTGATGATGTTATAGAATCTATTTTCTTTACAGGGAAACCAATACACGAGCATCCTATAGTCAGAGAAATAATGGGAAAAATGAACACCAATGACTCTCTTATTATGGTTCATGACTGTTTAGGATTTATGGAAGAATTTGAATGGGTTCCTGAATCTGGAAACCCTGATTATGATTACCAACCAATTGGGATAAGTGATATTTTCACATCAAGTGGAGATGCTCAAAAATCAGCTACAGATTTTAGGCAAACAATACAAACTAATAATTCTAATAGAGATAATAACCCTGGAAATATGGTACAGGGTACACTTTCTGGCGGAGGAGCATTGGAAAGCATGAGGGTAGAGCTTGTTAATATGTCTAGGAATAGTGCTGCTGAAGATTGTATGGTTGCAAATTTAGCTAGAGCAAAAGGCGAAACAGAAAATTATATAAAAACATCATATATGTCAAATTTAGTTTGGGATCCAAAACAAAGACCTTCTAATAAAGAAAAAGAAGCTCTAGGAAACTGTGAGTCTCAGATAAGAACTGCTACACAAGGTAGAGGAGGGTTAGATGCTCTTCTAAAATTAGGAAGATCTCAAGATCCTGATTATTTAGCTCAGCCTGATGATTCTCAAAGGGCTTGCATGATAAATGAGTATGTAACTACTTTTGGTTACATGATTGAGAGCACTGGTGGAAACCCAGAAGAAGCCGCAGCTAAAGCTGTTGCTGAGTTCTCTATGCCAGGAACATATGGTAGTATGCATCCCATACTTGGAGACAAAGCTCCTAACTTAAGACCTGCTTCAGCAATAGAGTTAGATGCAATCGCAAGCTGTAAATTAGTTGACTTATATGTTTATGAAGGATCAAGGCTCAGAAAGCTTATTCCAGGTGTAGATACATCTGATCTACCAATTGGTGATATTGCATCACCTACTGGATTAGCAATTGTCGGTATAATGATTACCTTATTCTTCTCAGTATTACAAATGATTAGAGGTAAATAATGACTACATCAAGAACACCATACGGATTTATGCTATTTGTAAGATTAATAGTAAGAATGACAATAGCATTACTAGTTTCGATACCGATTATCGCTCTTGGAGGGATATTATTAGTATATTCACAAACTGATGGGACAGTACCAGCTTGGTCTGGTATCGCAGCAATAGTAACTGGACTTGTATTATTGATACTAGGTTTCTACATGACAGCCGTAGGATCTTTTCCATATCCTAATTTAGGAGATGGAGAGGATGTGAAAATAGAAAGACACCCTACCATGAAACCAGCATATGCAAGAATAATGATTAGTATTCCGTTATTTATTGTTACGGCTGTTCTATATGCAGGGACAGAGCTGGCTTATATTTTCCCTTTCGTAACATTTATGTTTGGTTTATGGTTCTTTTTTAAGGGAGTAATGAGATATTTCAGAAATCTTCATATTACATATATTGTTACTGATAGAAGAGCTATTTATATGTATAAATTTTTGTATCTTCACACAAATGAAATTCCTGTAGGAAGAATAGTTCAAATTTCTGAAAAAAGGACTTTAATTGAAGCTTTGTCTGGAAGAGGTACAGTTGTTGTTTCTTCTGGAATAGGAAGTAGAATGACAATTAATATGGAAGAAATTGATAACCCAGGAGCTGTTGCGGAAGCATTAAGAAGTATGCTTCCTTCAACACAGAATAACTAGGAGGTTAAATTATGGATATAGGATTATTAACTAGTGTAGTTTCAATACCAGTTGTTGGAGCTTTAGGTACTGTTGCATGGAGAATTCAAGCTACAATTACTGCTAGAAAACAAAGTGAAATAGACTCTTTAAAAACTGAAATAGAATCTATTAGAAACATACATGCAGAACAGATGTCTCTAATGAAGGAAAAAAATGATCTATCAGTTGAACAAATCGAAACCATAGTTAACACAAGAGCTAAAGAAATTTCAACAAGTATTGAATCTACATACTCAGGAACAATCCGAAAATGGAAATCTTACGGAATAGTAGGAATCACCTCAGCGGTAGGTATGGCAATATTTGTTCTTGGTTTACTTTTTGCAATGTTTCCTAGGTCCGCATCTGAAAGTGCTGTAATGACATTAACAAATGCTGAAAATGTTACAAAAGATATTACTAAATATGGCCTTCATAATCACTCAGAAGCAGGCTCTATACTATTTGCTCATGGTCCAACCTTTATGTGGGGAACAATTGTAGGATCAGTTATTTTAGCTGTATCCTTAGGGTTTATTCTAGTTAATTCCTTTTTCAAACTCAAAACACCTTCTGAAGAGAATAATGTTGAATCCTCAGATTCAACAGAGGCATAAAATCAAACCTGTAATAAAAAATAAAAACGATCACAAAGAACATCCTATCTTAGGATCAAAAGATGGAGTTCCAACAGTAGTTTCTCTTTATCATGACCATAAACCTGGCGAGACCAGTGCGCATCATACTCATCCTTGGGAACATCAAGCATACATTACAAGAGGTGAAGGTATAGTTTTTGTTGATGGAGAAAAATACCCAATAAAAGAAGGAGATTTTGTTCTTATTCCTCCCGATGCAGATCATTACTTTGAAAATACCGGAACTTCTATACTAAGTAGAGTAACATTTAATCCTATTGCGAGCGAAGATCATCTAGGATAAATTATTTATAGATTTTCCATATAAATGCTGGTGGTATATTTAGTGGAGTAAAACCTTGAAGTTTTTTTGAAAGTCCAAACTTTTTTATTATATTGTTAGGAAAAGAACATCTTATAAAATAAGTTATTTGAAAAAACATACCTTTTTCAGAAAGGTTTTTTACGGATAACTCGCATATTTTTTCTCTAGTATTTTTATCTAATGATACTAGTGGAATTCCTGAAACAATAATATCAATTTTTCTTTTAAATCTAATCTCAAATTTATCTAAAAAAGAGATTGCATCTTCAGTAAAAATATTAGCATTCGGATATTTTTTTCTTAGTATCTCAGAAAATTCTTTATTTATTTCAACTAAAAATAATTTTTCTTGATCTAACTCTTTATCTAATATGGACTTTGTTATCTGACCTGTGCCAGCTCCAAGTTCTACTACTGTAGAAATATTATTTGAAATTTCTGATGCCATAATCTTAGATGCAAATCGTTGAGTTGGTAATACGGCACCTAGTACCAAAGGATAACGTATCCAATTTTTTAACCAAATTAATATTTCATTCTTAGAGAATATCAATAATCAGTTCAATCCTAATTGTTTACTGATTTCTTTATGATGAAAATCTGCATCACCAAAGGATAATTTTTGATGTTGCATTTTTCGTGTAAATACTTGCAAATCATAATCCCATGTATACCCTATTGCTCCATGTAATTGATGGGAGATCTGACATATGTCATGAAAAGCTTTGGATACATAGGCCTTTGATCTATTAACGTCAATTTGAGATTCTTCAGTTTTAGAAAGTTTCCAAGCTGCTTTACGTGCAAATTGAGTTGAAACTTTTGTTAAAATTGCCATATCAGCTGCATGATGTTGAACAGCCTGAAAAGATCCGATAGGTCTGTCAAATTGCTTTCTGTCTTTTATATAATCAAGTGTCATATCCATAATTTTTGATGCTGCTCCAGACATTTCAGAAGATTTCCCTGAAGCTCCAAAGTTTATTACTTTTGATAAAGTAGACCATCCATTTCCTTCTTTTCCTAGAATTTGAGAATTATCTACTTTTATCTCATTAAAACTTACTTTATAAAGTTTTTCTCCACCTATACTTTCCATTTTTTCAATCTCTATCCCCTCAGAATCGGAAGGAATTAAATATAATGAAATACCCTCACTTTCATCTGATTTAGAAGCTACAATAAAATAATCAGCCCCAACCGCATCATTTACAAATAATTTTTCTCCATTGATAATCCAGTTGCTATCATTTTTATTAGCAATAGTAGTTGTTACTTCACTCTCATCAAAGTTACCTGTTTTTTCGTTAAAGGCTAAGGAAATTCTTAAACTTCCTGATGATATTTTTGAAAGAAGATCTTTTTTTTGTTCTTCAGAGCCTGATAAAAGTAGTGTTTGTACACCTATTACTGAAGTACTAAAAAATGGGCCTGATAAACCTACTCTTCCCATTTCTTCAAGTAGAATTGACATATCATCAAAATCAAAACCTGAACCACCATACTCTTCAGGTATCATAAGACCTAACCAACCCATCTCAGACATATTTTTCCATATCTCATCAGTAATACCAATGTCATCGGACTCCATTGCTCTTATGAAATCCATAGTACAATTTTCTTCTAGAAAATTTCTTGATGATTCTTGTAACATTTTTTGTATTTCTGTTAATCCTAAATCCATAGTTATTTCGCTTTCAATTTATCTTCTCTAGGTAAACCTAATCCTCTAGTAGCAATAATATTTTTTTGTATTTCTGTTGTTCCAGCAAAAATTGTATATGCTGTTACGGTTAGTTGTTGATTGAGATATTTTCCATCAAATGGAGCATGAGAGTCTGAAAGTTGACCATATAACCCTGAAAAATCAGTCGCAATTTTTGCAACTTTTTGAGCTAATTGAGTCCCTAAAATTTTAGCTACAGAACCTTCAATACTTGGAACTTCTCCTTGTGATTGCAAATAAGCAACCTCATAGGCTACAAGTCGTGCAGCTTCAATTTCTAAATCCAGATCAACCAAGGCTTTATTTATATATGGGTCATTTATAAGGGAGATTCCTTGTGAATTTTTATTTTTCTTTACAAAATCTACTATTTCTTCAAAATTTCTTCTTGCTGCAGCTGGATACTCAACACCAGACCTCTCAAAATCTAATAATGTGGCAGCGATATACCAACCTTTGTTCAACTCTCCTATTAGCGCATCTTTAGGAATCTTAACATCTTCAAAAATAACTTGATTGAAATGATGTCCTCCAGCCATATTTATTATTGGTTTTACCTGAATATTTGAATCTTTGATATTTGCAACAAAAAAACTTATACCTTTATGCTTTGGAGCTGTTGGATCGGTTCTCCCAAGAAAAAAAATCCATGTAGCTTTATGAGCCATTGATGTCCAAACTTTTGTGCCATTTACAAGCCAATGATCTCCCTTATCTTCAACTTTTAGTTTTAGAGATGCTAAGTCAGAACCTGAATCTGGTTCTGAATATCCTTGGCACCACTGAACTTCCCCGTTTGCTATTGGAGGTAAAAATCTTTTTTTCTGTTCTTCAGTTCCATGAACCATCAAAGTTGGACCTAACATTTTAGCACCAAATCCATCTCTTCCTGGCATTCTATGATAAGACATTTCTTCATTGAATATAACTTGTTTCATGTAAGAAGCGCCTTGCCCACCATATTCCTTTGGCCAAGCCATAGTGAGCCAACCTTTTTCAGCTAATTTTTTTCTAATTTCTAAGGAATACTCAAAATCATCTCCAGTCTCGTCAACTCCCTGCCATTCATCGAATTTAACTGGGATTTCATCTCTAATCCATTCCCTTAATTCATTTCTAAAAATCTCATCTTCTTTGGTAAATTCGTATCTCATTGAAAACCTTACTGAATTATTTTTTTATAAGTGTATTACTTTAATCACAATTATCAATTTTTAAATGATTGAATTAAGACCTTATTTTCTTGTAGAACCAATTTATGAACAGAAAAGGAAAAAATATTAGATTATAAAGCTTTCTAATTCCAATAGATGGTGTTGATCTTCCTTTCCATTTTATATCTCCATCAAAAGATGAAAGAAAAGATCTATATCCACTAAATAGTAAAACTAGCATTGCAAATGGATAAAGGAATGAAGAAAAAATACTCAATGAAAAAGATTTAGATGATAAAAGAGTAGATGAAAAAATAAAAATAATAGAAAGAAATGATATTATAATGTGCTGAGCGCTCAACTCAATTTCAAAAAAATAAGCAACAAGATTTAGCCAAGGAACATAAAATAATAAAAGAAGTCCAAAAAAAGCTAATAGAAAAATTAGAATATTATATCTGAATGTTGCAAAGATAGATTTAGCATGCCCATCAACCGCCTCTATAGCAGATTCATAACCCTTAGTTTCAATCAAATGCGTTCCATCTAATATATCTGAATTAAATCCATTAGACTTCACAGATCTTGCAAGTTCAAAATCATCTAAAACCATACTTGATATTTTTTTATGACCTCCAGACTTTTCATAAGCTTCACGATTAAAGAGAAGAAATTGTCCAAAACCAGCAGCAAAAATTCCAAATGGTAATTTTTTAGCTAAATATATAGGAATCCATGAAAGTATAAACCAAGAAACCATTATCCAAATAAGATAATCAGTAAAATTTAGTATTTTTCTTTTAGGAACTAAAGTTATAAACTCCAAATTATTATCTTCAATATGTCTTAGTCCTGAAGAAATTGCATAATTTCTTAATTTAGTGTCTGCATCAATAAATAATAAAAATTTTCCCTTAGATTTTTTGAACATTTGATGGCAGGCCCAATTTTTACCTGCCCAGTTTTCAGGTAAATCTTTACCTTTAAACGATCTTATTTGAGTATATTTTTTAGCTAATCTATCAATTATTTTCAAT
Source organism: Chloroflexota bacterium (assembly GCA_002719425.1). The sequence continues at coordinate 27,061 of PBHA01000012.1, read as the reverse complement.
GTATTGTCTGTTGAATTATCATCGATTAGTAAAAGTTCAAAATTCTTATAATCTTGATTTATTATTGATTCAACTGAAATTTCTATATTTTCTTCCTCATTTCTACAAGGGATTATTATTGAAATTAGAGAATTAGTATTAGGAGTAAGCGGTTTAGGCCTATGAAATGAAAATAAATTAACTACTGAAACAATTACTGTATATCCAGAAAAAATTAGAATCAATAAAACTAAATTATCAAAAAGCTCACTCAAATTTTACCCCAGTAAAATGTTTTATATTTTTTCTTATCTCTGGTAATTCTCTTAATTCTTTTCTGTGATTATATATCATAAAAATACTTGCAAGAATCCAAAGAAAAATGAATTCATTATTTGAAATATATGAGTTTGAAATAGAGGTTATTATCCCATAAATAAAAAAGCATAAATGAACTAAATTTACGGTCCATGCATCGTTCTTTTGTATAGCAAAAAATAATGCTAAAAATCCAAAAATAACTATAGCCGCCTCAAATTGAAATAAAGCCAACCACATAGCAGCTGTAACAGCTAATGCTTTTCCTCCTTTAAGTTTTAAAAAAGGTGAAAAAGAATGACCAATTATCGGCATAAGACTAATAAAGACAAGATTATAACCACTTAAATCATAAAATCTAATCGCAATAGAAATAGGTAAAATTGCCTTTAAGAATTCAAGGAACATCACGAATATTCCTAAGTATGCTCCTCCAGATTTCCAAGCATTTACTGCTCCAGGATTATTATCTCCTATATCCCTTACATCTTTTCCAGATAAAACTTTAGTTAATATTACTGAAAAAGGGATGGATCCTGCTATAAACGCAACTATTGCAAATATTATTGTTAACACGTTAAAAAATTAGATAAATATAATGTATTTACTAATATTACTAGATTGATAACTATTAAATAGCGAAATTTGAAAGAATTTCATATTTTATTGTTGATATTTTGAAATACGACTTAAACTTTCATCGTAATTCTCTAAGGGCAACCCTACGTACCCTCCCTCTATAGCTAACATAGTTCCATTTTCCAAATAATATTTTATAAATTCATAGACTTCTTGACGTAAAAGATCTTCATTATTTACATAAATATACATTGGGCGAGCTAAGGGAGAATAAGTTCCATCATTAATTGTACTTTCACTTGGATGTATACATCCACTACCACCATCTACTGATAAAACTTTCATATTTTCAGAGTTTTCTACATAATAAGCATAACCAAAATACCCTAAAGAACCTTTATCTCCTGAGACTCCCATAACCAAAACATTATCATCCTCAGAAGGTGTGTAGTCAGACCTTGTTCTTCCTTCTTCTTCATTTATAACTTCTGTAAAATAATCAAATGTACCAGAATCAGTTCCTGGTCCATAAAGGTTCATTTCTTGATCAGGAAAGTTTGATCTTACCTGATTCCAATTATTTATTTTTGAACCTTGGTCCCAAATAAGATTTAATTCTTCTGTTGTTATACAATCAATCCAGTCATTAGATTTATTTACTACAACAGATAGTCCATCATAAGCAACTTCTAATTCAGTAAATTCTATTCCATTTTCTACTGCAAGAGCAGCTTCTTTATCTTTTATTACACGTGAAGCATTAGATATAGCTGTTTCCCCAACAACGAATCTTTTCATACCTCCACCTGTACCTGAAATACCAACGGGAATTTGTACACCTGGATTAGACTCTCTGAATATTTCAGCAGCAGCAACAGTAATTGGAAATACTGTTGATGAACCATCGATCTCAATGGTCCCAGAAAGACCAGAATCAGAAGTATTTTCATCATTTGAACATCCAAAAATCATGATCAAAATAATAAAAATATAAACTGATAAATGTTTTTTAAATAAATTTTTCACTATTGCTCCTTAATTTTTTTTACTACAAATTTACTTTAAGAAAAATTAAGTAGATATTTGTTAAAAATATATAAAAATATATAAAAATATATTAAATGAAAATTAAAAAATAAAAATTATAAGAAGATATGGTGCTATTGTTCACTAATCCACATAAGTGGGAAGTCCATAGTGAACAATAGCATTTCAAGTATATCCTAATACTTTATTCATTAATGGTTTTCTAATATTATCTTTTTCTGTTTACTCACTGATTTAATTATTTTTTCTTATTTAAATTAAATTCAAAATAAATAATTTTTAAAAATCTTAATAGAGCTACTTGAATATAGAAAAAAAACGGTCTTGATATTCTTCAAACAGATCCCAATCATTTAATTCTTTATGGATATCCTGAGGCCTTACATTCCCTAAAATAGCCTGATTAAATAATTCTTCTATTCTTTTTCTAGCCGATACAGGAATACCATCTTTAACATCTAGCATTCCAGAACTATTTAATTCTTGAAAATTACTCTTTGCAGAAGTTTTTGTATACTCAAAAATAAATTTTAACAATGAAACATCCCAAAGATTATTAATCCCTCTGATAACAGCATGATTGGTATTACTGTTGATTAATCTAGATTTAATTCTTTCAGAAACTTCTGTAGGGTTTCCTGAGACTATTTCCAAGTCTGTTGATTCATTTTTATAATTATAAAGTAACGCAGGTTCATTATTTCCTAATACATTGCCAAGTTCTTTTAAGAATTTTTTAGCTTCATCTCCGAAGCCTGACATTCTATAAAGAAAATCATTTGTTACGACCTGAGGGGTTTGAGCTGTGACTAAACCATGCCTTATTACAGATTCTTCTGATTTATATTCTGAAACTTCCTTGTACAAAGGTTCTGTAACTATGTGATATCGTACTTTGGTTTGATTATATGTAGAAAGTGCATTCTTGGGAGTAAGAATAACTTTGGTGTTATTCATTACTAAATTAAATAAATTCACTATACTAAATTTCCTTAATATAATTAGATAATTTAATTATAACTAAATAAATTAACTTCCTAATTGTCTCAATCTTGGATCAAATCTATCTCTAAACCAATCACCTAGAAAATTTAAGGACATAACTACTAAGAATATCCCTACACTTGGAAACATAGAGACCCACCAAGCACTATTTAGATAATCTCTTCCTTCAGCTACTAAAGCTCCCCACACTGGTGTGGGTGGCGGAACTCCTGCTCCTAAGAAACTTAATGAAGCCTCTGCAAGAATCAATTGACCAATTCTCAAAGTTGCAATTACAATAACTGTATTTATTACTCCTGGGAGTAAATGGGTAAGTAATAATCTTACTCTAGATGCTCCTGCTACTCTAGCATACATAATATAATCACGTTCTTTCAACGTTAGAACTTCTGCTCTAACATTTCTTACAAAAGCTGGCCATGCCAGAAATGCCAGAAGAATAATAACCACCAGTAACGAAGGATCAAAAACAACTGCTGCAACTAAGGCTAGTAACAAGAAAGGAATAGAATAAACTAAGTCTAAAATTCTCATTAAAATATCATCTATAACACCTCCAAAGAATCCTGCCACAAGTCCATAAGTTGTTCCTATAATAGTTCCGCTAACTGCTGATATAACTAATACATAGAGAGTAATTCTTGCTCCATGCATAATCCTAGTTAGGGTATCTCTACCAAATTGATCTGCTCCTAACCAATGTCGAGTTAAGTCTTTAGTTAATGGATCAACTGGCTCTGAAAATAATGGAAGAGTCCTGTCTCTTAATGCTGGTAATTCAGGATCATATCCTGTTACATCAGCAAAAACAGCTAACAAAACTAAAATAGATAACATAACTATTGGAATTACAGGCCATCTTTGAAAAAATTTAACAACACCAATCAATTGCTTATAAAGAGGAAGGTTTTTTTCTAAGTAAGAAGGTTTATCTATACCGATTTTTGTTGATAAAGTCATATGAATCCTCTATGAGTATCTTATTCTAGGATCAACAAATCCATAGGTTAAGTCTGAAATAAAAATAACAATTGCATAAAAAACTGCAAATAATAATACTGATCCTGTCATTACAGGAAAATCATTCTCTGACACTGCTGTGGTAGCCAACAAGCCTAATCCTGGCCAAACAAATACTGTTTCTACTATAATAGTTCCAGTCAAAAATCCTACAAAAATAAGAGCTGCTAAAGTTAAAGGTGGAATAAGAGCATTTTTCAAAGCATGTTTCCATATTACTACACGTTCAGGAACTCCCTTTGCTCGCGCTAATTTGATATATTCTGAGTCTAAGATCTCTAACATAGAAGATCTTGTTAATCTTAAATAACTTGCAGATGCTGCAAGTCCTAAAGTTCCAACAGGCAAAACATAATGCTTCCATCCTCCTGAAAAGAATGCAGGAACTAGAGAGAAATCTCCTGAAGAAATACCCCTGAAAAATCCTTTTATTAAATAAGACTCCCCGCTTCCAGCTGGCAACCATCCTAACTTTACAGCAAAAATTAGAATTCCTACTATAGCTATTACAAATGGAGGAGCTGCTTGCCCTATAAGAGCCAAAAATCTACCTGCCCAATCCCATATCGAACCCCGCTTAATAGCGGATATTACCCCTAACGGTATTCCAATAAGAGTGGACAAAATCCAAGAAAAAATAGTTAGTTCAAGAGTATTCAGTACTTTTTCACCTATTAGGTCAGCTACATCTTTTTGTCCTAGTAAAGACCTACCTAAATCTCCTCGAACTGTTTTTCCTAACCAAATAAAATATTGCATATAAAGAGGTTTGTCTAGATTTAGCATCTTGGTCAGATGCTCATAAGTTTCTTCAGTTACTCCATATCCACCTTCTTGAGCGAATAGGTCTCTAGGATCTCCAACAGCTCTTGAAAGACCAAAAACTATTGCAGTAGCTCCTATCAATGTAAAGAAGCTAAATAAAAATCTTCTTAAAATATATTTTCCCATTTTTTTCCTCATTTATGGTCGCCCCATTAGGAGCGACCATAATTATAAGCATTACTTATTTTGTATTACTTAAGAACTAGTGATTCGATATTGTTAATACCATTTAGGTTACCATTAGCATTTGGTAGTGGTTCCCAACTAGCTACAACATCTGGGTTATACATTACAGTTACAGGCTCTAACACTATTCCAACACATAGAGCTTGTCTGTAAGCTTCATCAGCGAAAGCATTATTTAAGGAAATTCTTTCTTCTTTATCTGTGGATTTCGCCACTTTTGCATAGTTCTCAGCTGCAAAAGGGACTTCCATTCCTACACCATAACCACCGTCAGACCATGAACTCATTACGAATCCTCTAGCCCAGTCCCATGGGAATGCATAGTTAGAGTCATCACCACAACCTACAAAAGGCTCTGATGTAGATCTAGCTACCAAACCAGGTCGGTATGTAGAATAAACTGCGTTGTTTAGAGTAACATCTACTCCTAGAGTAGCTTTCCATCCACCAGCAATAGCTGTCATTAGCTCTGTTGGTGCACCAGGAGGTCCTGTCCAAACATTTTCCATTGCGAAACCATCTGCGTAACCAGCTTCAGCCATTAAAGACTTAGCATAGTCAACATCATATGGAATTACCCAACCACCAATGTCACATCCAGGTGTGTCACAGTCTGTATAATCTCCTTGTTTAAAGTTTGGATTTTCTGTACTAGGTGAGTAAGCTTGGTAAATTGGTCCACCAAATCCATCCATTACAGAGTCTACTAAACCTTCTCTATCAATAGAGTGAGCAAGAGCTTGTCTTACTAATCTAGCATTTTCCATACTTGTAGCATCTCCTGGACATCCTACCCAAGCTTTATCATGACATTCTCTTTCAAGAACTTTGTCATCATAGTACCTGTTTGATTCCCAGTAGTTACCTGTAAGACCAATATTTCTTTGGATAACATTACCTGTTCCTGTACTTCTTACAAAACCTTTAGATTCTAATTCTTTCCAGTCTTTCAAAGCAGGAAGAACGATAACAGCTTCTCCTGTTTCTAACATTGCTCTTCTTGTTGAAGCTTCTGCAACTTGTTGCCAAACTACAGTTTCAACACTAGCATCCACTCTGTGGTGCCCTTCAACTTTATGAGTAACTGCTTTATCTGAGTCAACCCATGATTCAACCTCATATGGACCTGTACCAGCTAAAACATCTCTCATACCGTCTGCACCTAAGTCATCAAATGCTTTTTTAGAAACAATTCCAGCTGTCTGCCAGAATGTACTAAATCTATGTCTTATACCTCTTGAATCATAGTTTGCATAATTCATTCTTACAGTATAGTCATCAATTTTTTCTAAATTAGCTATAAGTGGAGCAAAGTCTCCGGCTTGTCCGTGCACAGATTCTGGGTTAGTTGCAGCGTTAGCGTTGTTAAATGAGAAAACAACGTCATCGGCTGTCATTTCTCCCCAATCACCGTGGAAAGGAACACCTTTCTTTAGATCAAATTCTAGGTATGAAACATCATCTGCAAGTGTCCAGCCAGTAGCTAGTACTCCTGCTTCAGGTTTCGTTCCCATATTATCCCCAAATTCAGGTCTAAATAGAGTTTCTTGAACACTCGCTAGATATAAGTTCTCAGCACAACCTGCTGTACAGAATTGTGGAGTACCAATACCAGGGTTCAGCCTTGAAACTGCTATCTTAACTTCTCCTCCACCAGAACCTCCACTTGGAGCAGCTGATGCTGAAGAAGAAGATGAACTTGCAGCAGATGTTGTTGAAGATGATGAAGAGCTAGAATCACTAGCAGAATCGTCATCGCCACCACAACCTACAGCAAATAACATCATAGAGATAACCATCATTGAGATGATTAATTTCATGGATTTAACCATATATCCCCCTATTACTTGTTTAAAAAAATGCGTTCAAAAATAACTTTTAAAAGTAAATCTAATAGAATACTTTTATAACCTAAAATTTGAACTCAAATTTTTATATTTCAACCACCTTAAAATAAAAAAATAGATTTTGCAACTTTAAACTAATTTTTTTTAGTCTTTTTTTATAGAAAAAGTTAATTTAAATTCTATTTTTTTGGAGATATATCGGGATTTTTTGCCCATTCAGGGTAGTAATCAACAACATTAATTTCCTTTGAAGGTCTTCCTAAAGGTTGGGGGGGAACAGCAAATTGTTTTGTGCCAGTCATATCAACTCCTACATATTTCATACCAGAATTTATCTGAGTTCTTGTAGATGGGATATTAAAAGGGCCTACTGAACTAAAAGGAATCATCCCATTTTGAAAAGCCCATCTTCCAGCAGCTGAGTAAACTGTACTTCCTAAACCTGATAATTGTGAATCAGGATGAGTATCAACTCCAATCTCCACAAAATTATTGCCTATATCAGTAAGAGTAGCTGAAGCTATAATTTTTTCATTTTCAATTACAGAAAATGCTTTAAGACAATTGAAATCATTATGCCAAAAAACTTTTTTATCGACAATTTTATTAAATTCATTTCTTGATAAAACTTCTACGTCATGCTTATTTATATCAATCCAATCATCTTCTTCAGCAAACAAAACCCATGAAGGACCCCATACATAGTATCCAAATTTGTGAGTTATTCTTGATAGTTCATAAGTTCCATACGAAGAAAAGATCATATCCTTATGTGTTTTTGACAAAAAGTCTTGAACTTCTTGCCTAGCATCATTATCAACTCCAAGATAAATATTTTGATCATATTCAAAAATCCAAATAGAGTCTTTGAAACCATGCCCAGCTAATGGTTCAGTGCCAATAGTAGAAGATTCAGATGAATATTTATTTAATTCTCCTACATAAATATTTGATTCACACTGCTCATAATTAGGTATATTATTTTTTATCCATAATTTTACTGTCTGGTCTAAATTTTTTGATATTTTTTTCATAAGTTACCAGTCAAAAATCACGCCTAACATACTTTTGTCTCTTTTCGTCATCATATCGTAAGCTTCAGGTATTTTTTCATATGACATTCTATGAGTATTCAAAATACTTGGATTAAGTTTATTTTTATTCATATAAGATAAAATGCTATTACATCTATCTTTCCATGAAAATCTATTATTATTTGGATATTGATAACCAAAGGCTCCATTAACGGCTATAATACTTATTCCTTTGTTATAGAAGTGCTCCATTGGAAAAGGGTTAAATGCTTTATCTTCCTCTCCTCTTCCAGACAATGCAACTATAGAAATTCTTCCTTCTGGCCTCACAGATTTCAAACTTGAAATATATGCATCCCATGGGTTAGCAGTAAGAATTACTAAATCAACGCCTTCATTATCAGTCAATTGATACATTTCTTCTTCTAATGTTTTTGAGTTACTTAAAACAGAATGGTCTGCTCCCATTTTTTTTGCCATATCATTTCTTACTTCACTATTTCCTACAGCTATAGTTTTTTTTGCTCCAAAAACAGGCCCCATAGCGACTGCTCCTAGACCCAAAATACCCAATCCTACTACAGCAACATTTTCTCCAGGTATAAAATTTGCCTTAGTATAACAATAAGCACTTAATGTATATAGAGTTGACCATACTGCATCTTCATCTTTTACTCCCTCTGGAATTATGCAAATATTTGTACTTTCTTTTGCAATCCATTCGGATTGATGAGGATTTTGGGAAACTACTCTATCCCCTACTTTAAACTCGACTACATCAGAACCAATCTCTTGAACGATTGCAATGTTTGAATCTCCTACCCATCTTGGATATGTAGGAGCACCTGGAACGTCCTCAGCACCCTCATAATTACCTCTATCAGTTCCTAGTTTTAATGCACTAACAACAGTTTTAGCACGAATCTCATCAGGTGCTAATTTAGCTTTTAATTTTTTTTCTTCAATTTCAATACAATATGGTTTTTTTAATATTGCGATTTTCATTATTCAGCCTTACCTTAAAAATTAATACATAAAAAAAATGACATCTATGAAAAAACATAACATAAACAACTCACTAAATCTTTATAAAAAAGCAGAGAAAATAATACCTGGGAAAACTCAATTAATTAGTAGAAGATCAAGCCAGTTTGCTCACGGTATTAATCCTATTTATGCAAAGGAATCAAAAGGTGGTTACTTTATAGATGTAGACGATAATAAATATCTTGATTGGATGAATGCTGTTTCTGCAATAATTTTGGGGCACTCACATGATTATGTAGATAATGCAGTAAAAGAACAAATAGATAAAGGAAGTATACACACCGTCAATAGCGCATTAGAACTGGAACTTGCAGATCTATTAATAGAAGAAATCCCAAGCGCTGAAATGGTCCGTTACACAAAAGGTGGAGGAGATTCATGTGCTTTAGCTGTCAGAATAGCCAGAGGTACTACAGGTAGAGATAAAATTTTATTTAGTGGTTATCATGGATGGCATGATTGGTATCAGTCTGCAAATTATCTTGTGAATCCTGAGGATGGAGAATTTCCTTTTGCAGGAATAGAACCAATAGGTGTTCCTAAAGCTTTAGCTGGAACAGCTATTCCTTTTATTTATGAAGATATAGAAAACCTAAAAAGCTTAATCGACGAACATGGCGAAGACGTTGCAGCGATTATGCTTGAACCAATGAGATCAGAATTCCCTAGGGAAGGTTATTTAGAAGAAGTAAAAGATTTAGCTCACAAAAATGGATCATTATTGATTTTTGATGAGGTTAGTTGTGGATGGAGAATGTCTGTGGGAGGGGCTCAAAAGAAAATAGGAGTCACACCTGATATAACAGCTTTTGCAAAAGCAATGTCAAACGGGTATCCAATGGGCGCAGTTGTTGGTTCTTATGAATCTATGGAGCCAGCTGATAGAATGTTTGTTTCAAGCTCATATTGGAGTGATAATATTGGCTTATCAGCATCCAAGGCAACAATAGAATATTTGCTATCAAATAACTCAGAAAAATGGTTTGAAGACTACGGAAACGCTTTAAAGAAAAAAGTAACTGAAGTAATGGATAGTTCTAGCGTTAATGTAAAAATATCAGGAATTCCTTCAGGACCAATAATACAATTTATTAGTGAAGAATCTTCAGAAATTCCTTTAATGAAAACTTTATTTGTACAAGAAATGGCTAAACAGGGTGTTCATATGAGTACAGTTTTTCATCCAACTATGTCACATAATGAAGAGGATATAGATATAACTGTAAGAGCTATAGATAATAGCTTACTAACTATAGAAAAAGCACAAAAGTCTAACTTTGAAGATTATTTAGAAGCACCTATATTGAATGAACCATTCCGAAGATTAGTTAAGTAATTTATGAACTCGACCTCTATGTATTACAGATTTTACATTTCTAAGGTCAGTAATATTTTTTTCAGGTTTTCCTTCAACAGAAATAATGCTAGCAACTTTTCCAACTTCTAAAGAACCCACCTGATCTTCAACCCAACAAGATTTTGCAGAATAAATTGTTCCAGATTGTATAGCTTCCATAGGTGACATACCTATTGAAACATGTGCATGTATTTCGTCCTGAAAGCTTGTTCCTCCGAGTTTGTAATATTGCCAAGATGCGTCAGAACCTGAAACGAGCTGAATACCTGCATCCATTACCTTCTGCCATACCTTTGTTGCCTCTTCCCAATTATTATTAAACACAGCAATCTCTTCTTTTTCTGAATCTGTCAATTCGGATTCATCTTTTGATTGAAGTTGCCATATTCTATCTCTTCCTTGATGTAGAGTTGCGTTTATTAGAACTTCTTTTTCAGCCATTTCATCTGCTAGTCTTTTGTCAAATTCAAGATTACCTTCAGTATTAACAAATCTTCCGTGAATTATAGTATCTACACCGGCTTCAAATGCTATTCTCATTCCTTCAGTATTAACACAATGAGCTGCTGTGTGAATCTGAAATTTATGAGCTTCATCAACAATAGCCTTCATTTCATTCAGATTAAATGAAGGAACTCTTGTGTTTGATGTTCCTGTACTTCCACCAGTAGCTGTAATTTTGATCATATCACTACCGTCTCTAACTAGTCTTCTTACTGATGCAATACATTCATCAACACCAGTTGCTACCTCTCCAAACCAATTTAGGTGTCCACCAATAATCGTTATTGGTCTTCCAGACATTATTAGATCAGGGGTTTGAATAATTCCTCTATTAGAAGCTTCTTTGATCATATAGCCTGACATATTTTTGGCTCCTAAATCTCTGAGAGTTGTAACTCCAGAATCTAGATGTTTAATAGCATTTTGAGCTCCATTAATTGCTAATAGATTATCATCTGTTTTAACCAAAACATCTCCAGGTGTTCCATCACCAAAACCTATAAGATGAACGTGACAATCAACTAAACCCGGTAATATAGTTCCACTTAATTCTATTTTTTCAGAATTTTCAAATAATGGATGAGAGGATATTTTATCAGGACTATCAATCGCAACTATAATTTCGTTTTCTACCAATATTGAGATTTTTTTTTCAATAACATAACCCTTAACTGTGTCAATCATTCTGTTTCCTGAAAAAACCTTTACACTCATTTCTTACATCCTTTAAATATAGATTCTGTTAACCTTGTTGGTACTATATACCATCCATCGTTTTTTTCAAGCATTAAAGGTTGATTTCCAAATTCAACATTCCATTCCAAAGTGTTAGAGTCTATTAAATTAAAAGTATCTTTTTCTAAACCAACAGCGCCTTCTGATCCAAGTACATGGATTATTTCTGATGGCAAGGGGAATAATTCAAAAGGGTCTTCTGTAGGTTCAGAAATTTGTATTAATAGTTCTACTGCACTTAGTTGAGATTTAATTGTTTTTTCAAAAAGTTCATCGTCACAAGTTTTATCAACATATCCATCCGCAAGATGATTCTTAATCCAAATATAAAAATTAATAGTCTCACTTACAAAAATTTCAGACCTAATTGTAAGATCACTCGTTGAATTTACATTTCGTCTTGCTTCTAATATTTCTGTTCTTAATTCAGATCTCCAATCTTGTAATTGAGAGTAGTCTTCTTCCTGAGAGCAAGCTAACAAAAAAATTATAAAGGTTATAATTACATAAAACTTTTTCATCTTAATATATAAACTATTGAGATTCTTCCCTTGGGTACCAAGCACATTTGGTATCTTCATAACAACATGCACAATATAAAACATTATGCCCTGGAGATTCTTCTACTAATATAGGAGTTTCTGTAGAACATTCATCTCTAGGTCCTGAGCAATCTGATAAAAAGCTACAACCTGAACCTATTGCTGATGGGTTTGGTGTTTCACCAAGAATTGGCTTTCTCTCTTTTTTCATATCAGGATCAGGATTTGGAATTGCAGAAATTAATGTCTCTGTATAAGGATGAATAGAATTATTGAAAATTTCGTCAGGAGTACCTGATTCAACTTGTCTACCAAAATACATAACATTAATTTGATCGCTGATCTGTCTTACAATACTTAAATCATGGGAAACAAATAGATATGACAAACCTAATTCGTCTTGCAAATCCATTAACAAATTAATTACTTGAGCTTGAACAGAAACATCCAAACCAGAAACTGGTTCATCACAAACAATAAAAGCAGGATTTAATGCAAGAGCTCTTGCTATACCAATTCTTTGTCTTTGACCTCCACTAAAAGCATGAGGATATCTAATCATATATTCTGATCTTAGACCAACCTTTACTAATAGCTCTTCAACCCGATCTTGTCTTTCTGTTCTATTTTTTATTCCATTAAGTAGCAATGGTTCACTAACAATATCAAATAAGTTCATTCTAGGGTTTAGTGAAGAAAAGGGATCTTGAAAAATCATTTGCATTTCTCTTCTCAATGGTCTCAAGTCACCTTCTGATAAAGTTGCTAAATTATGAGATCCTTTTTCATTATTTAGAAAAATATCACCCGCAGTAGGATCAACAGCTCTTAGTATACATTTGGAAATTGTTGTTTTTCCACAACCACTCTCGCCTACTAATCCAATAGTTTTTCCTCTTGGAATATTAAAAGAAACATCATCAACAGCTCTTACTTGACCTGTAACTTTTTTCAAAATCCCAGAAGTAAGATTATAATATTTCTTTAAGTTCTTGATTTCAATTATATTGTCGTTTTTTACTTTAGATTTTGTAGACATTTGCTTCCTCTAATTTATATTCCTCTTGGATACCAAGCACATTTATGATCGTCGTAACATGGGCCACAATATAGAACAAAATGACCCGGAGATTCCTCTATAGTAACAGGGTCTCCATCGTAACAAGCCTGAGTCTCTCCTGAGCAGTTTGGTTGAAAATTACAACCTGATGGTCTAGCAACAGGATGGGGGATTGTTCCCTGTAAAATAGGCAATCGCTCTCTATGTTTAGTAGCTAATGAAGGAATTGAGCTCAAAAGAGATTTAGTATAAGGATGAATCGGATCTTTATATACTTGCTCTATGGTCCCGCTTTCAACAACTTTCCCTAAATACATAACGTTAACATCATCAGCAAGTTCTGCAATTACTCCTAAATCATGAGTAATCATAATAATTGACATCCCATTTTTTTCTTGCAACTCATTTAGAAGATCAAGTGTTTGGGCTTGAGTTGTTACATCTAGAGCTGTTGTTGGTTCATCTGCTATTAAAATATCTGGATTGGTACACAATGCCATTGCGATCATAGCTCTTTGTCTTTGACCTCCACTTAATTCAAAAGCATATTGTTTAAGTCTTTGCTTAGGGTTATTCATTCCTACTCTTATGAGCCAATCTTCAGCTAATTCCATAGCTTCTTCTTTTGTATGATCCAAATGTAAAGTTATAGCCTCAGTAATTTGATTTCCAATTGTATGAATAGGACTAAAAGAAGTCATTGGTTCTTGGAATATCATTGATATTCTTCCACCTCTAACCTTCTTTAATTCTTGTGTATTTAGAGAAGCAATATCTTGAGGATTTGAATAGTTTTGATCATATAAATTCATAGTTCCATTGATTATTTTTCCAGGGTTATCAATTAGCCTAAGAATAGATTTAGTGGTTATGCTTTTTCCACATCCACTTTCTCCGACAATTCCAAGCGTTTTCTTTGGGTAAACATTAAGATCAACACTGTCTACTGCTCGGACAATACCATCAGCGGTATAAAAATATGTTTGCAAGTCTCTTACTTCAAGCAGAGGATTAATTTTATTTTCCTTTGATTTTTTTGTAACCATTTTATACCTCCTGATACGGATCAGCAGCATCCCTAATTCCATCACCCATAAAATTCAATGCCAATATTACTAATATAACAGCAATAGCTGGAATAAATAACCAAGGCATATTGGCTACTGATTGAACATTTTGAGCATCTTTTAATAAAACTCCATAACTTACAGCAGGAGGCCTCAAACCAAGACCCAAGAAACTCAAAGAAGTTTCTGTAACTATCATCAAAGGAAGTGAAAGTGATGCTTGTGCAATTATGTGACTGTAGAATGATGGCAACATATGAACAAAAATAACTCTCATTGTTTTTGCACCATTTAATCTTGCTGCAGTTACAAAATCCTCATCTTTTAAGGCTAAAAATCTACCTCTAATTACTCTGGCAAGATCAGTCCATGCAAATAAAGATATAATAACTGTAATCATAAAATAAACCTGATTTATAGTCCAATCATCAGGAAACGCGGAAGATAATCCCATGTATAAAGGGATTGTAGGAACAGATCTAATTATTTCAATAAATCTTTGTATTAATGAGTCTATTAGACCTCCATAATATCCTGATATTGCTCCTAGAAATATTCCAAAAATAATACTTAAAGCTACTCCAACTAGACCAATTGTCAATGACACTCTAGTGGCATGCATAGTTCTAGAAAACACATCTCTTCCCTGTTTATCTGTTCCAAATAAATGAATCCATGCATTGGGATCCTTTGTTTGATCTTTCATACCAAGAATATGTCTATCAGTACTCAGTACTCCCCATAGTTTATATTCATAACCTTTTCCAAAAAATGTAATTCCTTCGGCATTATCACAATTTTCTGTAAATTCCATCAAGAAAGTATCCATATTTCTTTCACCAGTAACTTCACAAGTACTCATAAAGTGACCATTTTGAAAAAACTTAACAGGTTGAGGCGGCATGTAACCTCTCGCTGCAGCATAATCTACTGGAGGGGCTGTCGACAAAAAATCAGCAAACAGAACTACTAAATAAAAAAGAACAACTACGATTGAGGCTGTAAATCCTAATCGGTGTCTTTTGAACCTTCTCCAAATCAACTGTCTTTGAGTAGCTAGTTCAATAGCATTTGAGCCTAATTCGTTAGAAGTATTTTTATTATTATTTTTTCCTGAGAAAAGATTTTTTACCATTGATACCATAATTAATTTCCTTCTAATCTAATTCTTGGATCAACTAGTAATAAAAGAATGTCAGAAATAAATGTTCCAATAACAGTCATAAAACCTATAAGCAAAATTATTCCTCCAGCTAGAAACATATCTTGGGCTACCAATGCTCTAACAAGCATAGGACCTACTGTAGGCAAAGAAAGAACAACTCCAACTATAATACTTCCTGAAATAAGGTAAGGAAGAATATATGCTGTAAGACTAATAGCAGGGTTAAGGGCTAGTCGAACAGGATATTTCATAATTAATTTCCATTCAGATAAACCTTTAGCTCGCGCTGTAATAACATATGGTTTACTTAATTCATCTAAGAGATTTGCTCTAGTAATTCTCATTAAAGATGCTGTACCTGCAGTACCTAGAACTACCATTGGTATCCAAATATGATCAATTAAGTCTTTGACTCTACCCCAACTCCACGGAACTCCAACATATTCAGGTGAAAATAAACCTCCAGGGCTAAAATCAAACCAGACAAAAAATAAGTACATTGCTATTAGTGCAATCATAAAATCAGGAATCGCTAAACCTACAAATCCTAAAAATGTAAATAAGTAATCCCAAACAGAATATTGCTTTACAGCGGAAAGAATACCGAATGGTATTGCTATCACCCAGATAAAAATAACACAAAAAATAGCCAATACAATTGTCAGTAATAATCGCTCAGATATTACATTAGTAACTGGCTGATTATACTCAAATGAAAATCCTAAATTTTGTTGAAGAAAAATTTGATTCATCCATTTTCCATATTGAATATATAAAGGTTTATCTAAACCATAAAATTTTCTCAAATTAGCAGCTTCAGCAGCATCTACTGTACTACCAGTAGCTTGTAATTGAGCAATATAAGCCGTGACATAGTCTCCTTCAGGAAGATTAATTATAAAAAATGAAATAAGTGTCACTGCCCATAGAGCAAAAAACATAAATACTATTCTTCTGGCGATGAAATTTAACATATTTTCTTAAGTTTATGAACATTTATTATCTAACATTTACTGCAAAAAGAGGGCACAAAAAGTGCCCTCTTTTGATAATAATCAGTTTATGATTATTGGTTTCCGCCTTCTAACCACCATGTCTCAGGGAAACCATTTCCTGAAGTTTGTGCATGGTATGAGAAAGGTAGAGGATTTGGAACGTTTCTAACGTTCTTCTTAATAATAGCTGTATATGTAGGTTTGTTCATCACTGTTGTGATTGGGTTTACATTATTACAGTTAAGTTCTACTACCTTCTTAAGGTTTTCAGCATACTTAGATGAGTCTGTAACAGCTTCATCGTAAAGAGTCTGCCATTCACCGATCCATCCGTCCTGGATTTCCCCAGTAGCTAAGTGTGCATCAGCGTATTTAGGAGCAATGAATCCATCTCCACCAACTATTCCTAGGTGGTTTGGAGTTATGATAGCTCCAGCTCTTCCAGATGACTCCCAGCTGTTAAGCATAGTTTCGTTGTCATCTCTTTTAGAAGACCATAGACTTCTTTCTTGAGCATCAAGTTTTCCGTCTATTCCAAGATGCTTTTTCCACATTTCAATTACCATAGAGTCAATACCCTCGTAATCTTCGAAAGCTGCAACAGCCACTGAGTGAACTACTACAATTTTCTCTCCTGTTTCAGGCATCAATCTCATGCCGTCAGCATCTCTTTTATCCAAACCAATAGAGTCTAATAATTCATTAGCTTCTTCTGGGTTGAATTCAATATAGTGTTCTCCAACATAGTGATCAGGGTCATTAGGGTCGTCCCATCCGGCACATAGACCTCCAGTTTCACCTAATCCTAGGAAGAACACTTCATTAATTTCTTCTCTTTCAACACCCATTGATAGAGCTGCTCTGAAATCTTTATNTTGTTAAGGAANNNAGCAGTTTCTGNNTCNACAGCTCCGCCNTCACCTTCCCAAGATTNGTTAATGTATAGGTTTGCTATACCAGATTCAGGTTGTCTCCAGAATTGAATTCTGTAGTTACCTTTNTCAGAGTTCTCTTTGAAAACNGGNAGTTTTGAAAGATCAATNTGTCTACCTTGAACAGTNAATTCACCAGCNATAGCCTTNAGGTTNANNACCTCTAGGTTTTCNGCTAGATCTAGAACTACANNATCCATNTANGGTAGTTGGTTTCCTTCTGTATCAACAGCNNAGTAGAAACAGTTTCTNTCTAGNGCCCATTGNTCAGANGTNATTGGCTTNGTTACNTNCCAAGCTGTCATCATAGGNGANTCAGGGTTAGCGTTAGCGTGGTTTAAGAACAANANGTACTTAGCCCAGTTTTCGTAACCTGCAGCTTCTGCTTTAGCATTAGCTTCATCNAGACCTATAACGTCAGGNTGGAAATCACTNAAGTAGTGNGATGGTGCATANAGNCCNANNCCAGAGTCACCTCTNGTGTGNGGNCCNGCAACAANAACAGAAGCNAGNAGAGTAATCAAAAGACCNTANGGTTCTTTTGAGTTAATCTGNANNGTTTCTTTNNNNACTNNTGTNAATTCTAGAAGTTCTCCTCCNGANTTCATCCATGNTGGTGGANTNGGAACNAGATCTTCNTTTTGTAACCATNTGGTTATACCANAACATGATGTCATCAGTGTTGTAGTCATCTCCGTCAGACCATTTTAGGCCTTTTCGAAGAGTAAGAGTAAACTCTGTAGCATCAGCGTTTGATGTATAACTTTCAGCAATGTTTGGCTGAACGTCAGTCATATTAGTTCCGAAGAACAATATGTGGTCTTTCATAGGTCTTTCCATGTTTTGTCCATCAGCAGGACCTGTGAAAGCTCTGTACCAAGTACCACCATATTCTCCAATGCTTTCAGCAGGCTGAATAACAAGTGGATTTTCAGGTAGTCTATCCTCTAGAGCTGGAATTTCTCCAGCTGCAGCTTTAGCAGCACACATAGGAGATTCGTTGAATGAACTTGGCATTTTGTCTGATAGACTTGGCCATGATACATCACCTTCTCCTAAACCAGCAGCTTGGTCATCTGCTGTAGCAGCTTTTGAAGTTTTAGAAGTCTCTATTAGCTTTGGTTCTGCTTTTTTAGCAGGTGCAGCAGCTTCAGCAGCTTTAGCAGGAGTCATTCCTGCATCTTTAGCTTTAGCGGCAGCTCCAGTAGCGCTAGTAGTGTTAGTAGCTTCTTCAACTTCCTCGTCTGAACATGCAATAGCAAATAAACCTAGAGCGGCTATAGCTACTATAACAAGTCCAAATCGGAATTTTTCTAACATACTTTCCTCCGTAGTCGTAGTTATTTTTTTCATTCCATAATACAAAAAGGGGCAAACGCCCCCTCGTATTATTCTGTCTATTATAACCTATATTTTTCAAAAAAAATCAAGCTCTAAAAGAATTTAGTGGTTTAAATTGACTGATTAAAGAGAAGTTTTTTTTTATTTCGTACTTGAAACTAATTCACCAAGTTAGATAATTCTTCTTTAGTTATTTTTCCTGCATGAGTAAAAGCAATTAGGCCATCGTTCTCAGTAAAAACCCAAGAAGGAAAATATGAAACTCCAAAATAATCAGCAATTTGATTATTGGCATCATCATATATCACAGGATATTGCCATTTTTCATTGAACAACCATTCATCAGGGGGATAATTTGATTTCCCCGAATCAGTACTGGTAGCTATTAATACAACATTTACACCTTTTTGTATTATTTGATCTTCCTCTATCCACTTAACTACCTCAGGAATTTCTTCTTGACAGTAGGGACACCAATGTGCAACAAAAAGTAATATAGTAGGAGAATTTTCAGGATAATTTACAAAAAGATTATCTCCTGGAACTTTCAGCTTAATTATTGGAGAATTTTTCCCACTGGCAGAATCTATTCCTGAATTCGGAACAGAAATTTCTGTTTTTTCCCCAGATAATTCAAATTCTGAAACCATACTATTGTTTTCAGGATTTGAGCATGAAAAAACGACAAATAAAAACAAAGAAAGAAGTAATGTTTGTAAAAAAAGAACAGCGTTTGATTTTTTCATAATATTTTTACCCACTGATTAGTATTCATGGATAATTCTAATGCATTAGAAATACTTTGTAGAGATTCTATTTCTCTTATATATTTTGTTTTTTGATCTTTATTAAAAGAATAAAAGGTGTTTTTAAGAAATTCATTCATACCAGGCCAACCATGAAATGGTTCAAAAAACTCAATCTTTTTATTATTTTCAGAAATTATTTCAGAGGTCATTAAATTGATTTTTATATTTTTTTCTTCAAAAAATAAATCTAAAATAACACTTAATCCATCTTTTGATTCCATATCAAATTCCCATTCAGCAATAAAGTCGTCATAGTCTAAAACCGCAATTCCTTTTGATTCGGTTGGGAATTTTGATTTTTTCTCCACTTTACTCAAAACCCTTATAGGTATAGAGTCAAAGATTTTATTTAGTACATCTATGTACCACGCTGAAGATGAATATATTCCAAAACCTGGCCACCAATTAGCAGATAACAACAACTTTGCAGACAAAATTTTACCGTATTTTTTTTCTTTAATAACTGATTTCAATAAATTGACAATTGGTAAATATGACATTTCTAAATTGGGAATCATTAAATTATTTTGAGACTTTATTTTTGTGATTATATTTTGAGAATTTTTATGATCTAATGTCAGAGGCATTTCAAATATACAATCAATATCTCCGGATAGTATATCTAGCAAAACATCACCATGGATTTCATCTGGCACACTCAAAATTATCAAATCTAAATTTTCATCCTGAATAAGAGTTTTATAGTCCAAAGTAAAATTTACTTGATCACCAAAAATCAATTTAGCTTTATCAAGAGAATTTTGTGTTTTAGTTGACACATGAGTGATTTTTATATCACTTGAGCTATTAATAAACGGCAAGTAAGCGTCATTGATCCAATTTCCAAATCCAATTAATCCAATTTTTTCATAAGTCATATGTAAATTTTATATTATGAAAAAAATTTTGGGTTATTATTATTTTAGATAATTATAAACAATAAAAAAAAAATGAGGGTTTTATGACTACTAGTGAAAATTATAAAAAAGGTATTAAAATTACAGAAATAGATACACCTTCTATAATAGTTGATCTTAATTTAGTTGAAGAGAACATAAAAAAAATGCAAGATTTTGCAAATGATAATAATGTTTCTATGAGACCTCATTCTAAAACAAATAAAAGTCCCTACTGGGCAAAAAAACAAGTTAATGCGGGCGCAATAGGTATTTGTTGTGCAAAATTAGGTGAAGCTGAAATGATGGCTGAAGGAGGAATTAAAGAAATTTTAATTCCAAATCAAATTGTAACTGAACAAAAAATCAATAGGTTAGTTGAAGTAAACAAGAAATCCAAAGTTATGGTTGCTGTTGAAAATAAAGATAATGTTTCAAATCTTTCTAATCATTTTGAAAATAATTCTATGAAATTAAGTGTGATTATTGAAGTTAATGTTGGTATGGATAGATGCGGAGTTGAACTAGATGAAATAGTAGATTTTGCACAATTTATAATAGATAAGCCAGGTTTGGAATTTGAAGGAATCATGGGTTACGAAGGGCATACAGTAAATATCGATAATTTTGAGGATAGAGTCAATGAAACAACTAAGGCGATGGATAAATTAATCAATGCAAAAAAATTACTNGAAGAAAATGGAATCAATGTAAATATTGTATCTGCTTCAGGCACAGGAACTTATAACATCACAAGCAAAATACCAGGAATTACAGAGCTTCAATGTGGATCTTACATATTTATGGATGGAAATTACCTAAAAATATTTAATGATTTTCAACCCGCTTTATCTCTTCTATGTACAGTGGTATCAAGAAGAGACAACAGAATTGTTATAGATTGTGGGCTAAAATCCGTTTCAATGGATCAAGGTTTGCCTGAAGTTGTATATCCTAAAGGAGTAAAGCTAATTTCACTATCTGAGGAACATTGTAAATGCGAAATTGAAGGTGATGTAGATCTTAAAATAGGAGATAAAGTTTTTGTAAGACCAATGCACTCTGATACTACTATTAACCTTCATGAAAACTATTTTGTTCACAGGGNTGGCGTTTTTGATGAAAAAGTAGAAATAGTTGGAAGAGGGAAATTCAAGTAAAATGCTTGATTACATAATCAAAAACGGATTGATCGTTGATGGTTCAAACTCCAAGCCTAAGATATCAACTATAGGTATTCTTAACAANAAAATCATTACAGATATACCTTCNGATTCNTCTGCCAAAGAAGAAATAGATGCTGAAAATAAAATTGTTTCTCCAGGATTTATTGATGTTCATTCTCATGATGATTTTAAAGTAATTTCTGATCCAAAGGTATCGCATAATATCCTTCAAGGAATCACAACTATGATAGTTGGAAATTGTGGATTTGGGGTTTCTCCTTTTGAGTCTGCAAAAGAACAGATGTCTGCTCTTTATGAAGTAAAAGACTCAAAAATAAAATGGGGAAATTTTGAAGAATATTTTGATGTTTTAAATAATCATAAAATGTCTATAAACGTAGGAGTTCTTATAGGTCACCATACAATAAGAAGGCATTCATTAGATGATTTAAATAAAACAACTCCAAATAATACTGAATTATCTAAAATGAAAAACATTATTATCGAAGGGATGGAATCAGGTTGTTTGGGGTTTTCTACAGGCTTAGTCTATGAACCAGGAAGATATTCTAAAACAGAAGAAATTATAGAATTAGCAAAAATATTAAAAAAATATGATGGTGTTTATGTATCACATATGCGAAATGAAGCTGAAGGATTAATAGAATCCATAAATGAAACAGCAAATATAGGAATTAAATCAGACGTAAAGGTAGAAGTGTCACATTTAAAATCAGTAGGTAAAGATAATTGGGGAAATTCTGATAGAGCTCTTGATTTGATAAATAAATATTTTGAAGATGGATTAGATATAAATGTAGATCAGTACCCATATACAGCTAGATCTACAATGCTAAAAGCTCTTTTATTAAATGGAACTTTTAACTATAAAAATAAAATCAGCCCAATGGGGAAATCTATGCCTAATGAAGTTTTATTATGTTCAGTTCCTAATGAAAAATCATTTGAAGGTAAAACACTAGAAGATATTCAAAATGTTTATGATCTACCAGTAGAAGAAACTGTGAATAAATTGCTAACAGAAATTTCAGATAAAATTTTAGTAGCTGCATTTGGAATGGACGAAAAAGATGTTAGAAATATCCTGAAAAACAGATTAACAATGATTGGGACTGATGGAATTGATGTTGGATCAAAGCCTCACCCAAGGGCTTGGGGGACGTATCCAAGAATTTTGGATGAATACGTAAACAATCTATCTATTATTTCTCTAGAATCTGCCATACATAAAATGACAAAAATGCCTGCACGAAAATTTGATATAAAAAATCGTGGTGAAATAAAAAATGATTTCTGGGCTGATATTTTAATTTTTGATCAAAAAAAAATAAAAGATAATGCTACATTTATTAATCCTAAAAATGGTCCCTCTGGTATAGAATATGTATTTGTAAATGGGAAAAAATCTGTAGCTAATGGAAATATATTAGATGCATATTCTGGGACAACAATAAGAAAATGACAGAACCAAAAACCAAAATACTTATTAAGAAAATTTCAAAATGGATAGTTGTTATCTTTTTTGGATTTCTACTATTTCAGTTATTTAGACTAATGTTTATTATGTTGTTTTTGGATGGTAAAAATCCTTTATAATTTTTCTTTTCTTTTACGTGTGAAATTTATTTGTGCTTGGCGTTGTCTAGATTTTTCATTTTGTTCATTACTTCTAATGTTTATACAGTTTGGGCAGCTGACTCCTTCTTCAAAATATACAGATTTCTTATCTTCATAATCTATAGGATTTCTACAACCATGACATAGTTCAAAGTTACCGACTTCAGAGTTGTAATTTAGAGAAACTCTCTCGTCAAAAACAAAACATTCTCCGTCCCAACTCCCTTCTTTTTTTTCAACACTATTTAAGTAATTTATAATTCCACCTTCAAGCTGAAAAATGTTTTTAAATCCAATATCTTTCATATAAGAAGATGCTTTTTCACATCTGATTCCACCAGTACAATACATTGCAATTTTTTGATTTTTGTCTGATGATAATTCTTCATCTATATAATTTATGAAATCAGTNAAAGTNTGTGTGTTAGGATCAATAGATTTTGGAAACTTCCCAATTACAGTTTCATAAAAATTTCTAACATCAATAAGTTTCACATCATCTTTAGATATAAATTCATCCCAATCTTTAGGAGATATAAAAGTTCCAGTATTTTTAGCTGATTTTCCTAAATTCATAAAAGTAACAATTTCTTTTTGAATTTTCACCTTAAGTCTCTTAAATGGTTTTTTTTCAGACTCAGAAAATTTAGTATTGCATCTATAGTCTAATTCATTCAATAATTTAGAAAGATTATCAATCGAATTAGAAGGGCCTGAAACTGTTCCATTTATCCCTTCTGTAGAAAGAATTATAGTTCCCAAAATAGAATTATTTTTAGAATTATCTAAAATTATATTTTTATTTTTTGTGACATTATCAAGGCTCAGCTCACAAAATTCATAAAAACTAAGTATTTTATGCATAGAAAACAATCAAAATTTATATAAAAATCTAAAATAATTATAAATGAAAAAGGTTGGTTAGTATGGGTAGNAAGCCAAATATAATAATAATTTTTGCAGATGATCTTGGGTATGGAGATTTGGGATGTTATGGATCAAAAATCAATAAAACACCTACTCTTGATAAAATGGCAGACGAAGGAAAGAAATTTCTTGATTTTTATGTCAGTTCACCTGTATGTTCACCTTCACGCTCTTCCCTACTAACAGGTTGTTATCCCCAAAGAATCAGTTTCGGAACTTTTGATGGGCTAAGAGTGCTTTTCCCTGGNCAAGGAATAGGCTTAAGCACAGAAGAAGATACAATTGCAAAAATATTAAAAGAATCTGAATATAATACAAAAATCATAGGGAAATGGCACTGTGGTGATCAGGAAGAATTCCTTCCAACTAATCATGGATTTGATTCATATTTTGGGATTCCTTACAGTAATGACATGGGAATACAGATAGAAAATAAAGATTATGATCCTAATGATTCTACTTTAGGTAAAGTAACTGAATGGGATAGACCTCCTCTTCCTTTAATAAGAGATAAAGAAGTAATACAAGAACAGCCTGATCAAAGATCAATTGCTGAGAGATATACTGAAGATGCTGTCAGATTCATGAGAGAAAATAAAGAAAATCCATTTTTCTTATATCTTGCACACATGCAGGTACATTTACCTCTTTATGCAGCTGAAAAATTTGTAAATGAATCTGAAAATGGGGACTATGGCGCATGTGTAGCAAGTATAGATTGGTCTACTAAAGTAATATTTGATGAACTTAAAGAACTTGGGATTGATGANAATACTATTGTTATTTTTACAAGTGATAATGGTTCAAGACTTGAAAATCAAGGGGGGAGTAATGGAGATCTTAGAGGAAGAAAAGGTCAAACTTGGGAAGGTGGGCAAAGAGTGCCTTGTATTATTAGGTGGCCTAAAAAAATAAACCCTGGTACTGAGTGCAATGAAATTGCAACTACTATGGATTTCCTCCCATCTATAACAAACTTAATCGATGGGAAAAAACCTTCAAAAAAGATTGATGGTATTGAAATGACAGATCTCTTTTTTTCAAACGATAACTCTTCAAAGAGAGATAGTTTCTTTTATTATAACGAGGATGATTTAGAAGCATTTCGTTATAAAAACTGGAAGCTTCATATCAAAAAAGAAGGTACCAACGTAAACGAACTATATGATCTAAGTAAAGATATAGGAGAATCTAATAATATATTTGATGATAATAAAGATATAGTTGAAGAATTATTAGTAAGTATCAACGATTGTCGTAAGGAACTTGGCGATAAATCTTTAAATATGAATGGAACAGAAGTAAGGCCTGCTGGAAGAGTAAAAAATCCAAAACCATTAACAAAATTTGAATCAAACCACCCTTATATGTACGCAGAATACGATAAAGGGGAAAGAGGATAAGAGGAGAAAATTATGAGTAAAAAACCAAATATTATACTGATTATGTCTGATGACTTAGGCTATGAGGTTATCAATGCCAATGGAGGAACTTCTTACCAAACTCCNGTNNTAAATGAATTGGCTAAGACGGGAATTAGNTTTGAAAATGCACANGCNCANCCTTTATGTACCCCAACAAGAATTCAATTAATGACTGGTAAATACAACTTCAGAAACTATATTGGATTTGGGTTGATGGATCCCAAAGAAAAAACCTTTGGACACATAATGAGTAAGAATGGATATAAAACATTGATTTCAGGAAAATGGCAATTATATTCTTATAACCCTCCTGATGAAATGCCTGAAGAAAGAAATAAAGGACAGCAAATTGAGGATGCTGGGTTTGATGAATTTTGTGTATGGCATGCTCATCAAACAGAAGAAAAGGGTTCAAGATATAAAAACCCAATAATTTATCAGAATGGCGAATATTTAACCAAAGAAATTACTGAAGGGAATTACGGGGAGGATATTTTTTGTGATTATATTTTAGATTTCATGGATAGAAATACAGATGATCCTTTCTTTGTTTATTTTCCAATGACACTTACACACAGACCTTTAGAACCAACACCTGATAGTGATGAATTCGCCGTCTTTGATCCACCTTCCAATTTAACACTTGGAGGTAAAACTTGGGATGAATTAGAAGGTTGGGATGATGATACAAAATATTATAAAGATATGGTTGAATATCATGATAAAACAATCGGAAGAATAGTTGAAAAACTAGATCAATTAAATATTAGAGAAGAAACCTTAATTATTTATCTTGGAGATAATGGCTCCCCGATAGAAGTTTCATCCTTTATGGGCGACAAAGAGATTCCAGGAGGCAAGGGAAAAACAATAGATACGGGAACTCATGTTCCAATGATTTGTAATTGGAAAAATAATATTCCAGAGTCGATAGTAAGTGCAGATTTGGTAGATACTACAGATTTTTTACCTACAATTTTTGATGCAGCTGGAATAGAATATCCTGAAAATTATTTAGTTGACGGAAAATCGTTCTACCCTCAATTAACTGGTGAAAAAGGAAATCCAAGAGATTGGATATTTTTTCATTTTGATGCAGGTGGTCGTAATAAAAGGCCTATTCAAAGATTTTTGAGAAACCACACCTGGAAGCTTTATGAAGATGGCAGAATGTTTGATATGAAAAATGATTTATATGAAACAAAAGCAATCTTTCCAGAAAATGACTCAGAAGAAAGTAAAGATAATCGAAATAAATTAGAACCTCTTTTTCAAAATCTTAAATAAAAAATAGGAGCCTATTATTCATTATCAGGAGAGAGAATAGGCCCCTATTTAAGAAGAGAATTAAGAGAGATTATCTATTGTAAAGCACCTACTTCAATTAGTAGAGCTTGTGTGTTTTCTAGATCACCTAATTGAGAGATGTCAATGTCTGGTTTATTTAGACTTGCCATATCTTCAAGTAATCTATTTGGTGTTACTCCATCAGTAACTAGCGGGTATTCATGAACTTGAGTAGCAAAATATTGTTGAGCTACTTTTGAAGTCATGAATGTCATGAATCTTTCTGCATTATCTTTGTTATCTGATACATCTAGTATTCCAGCACCAGA
>PBHA01000011.1:37986-76857 GCA_002719425.1 Chloroflexota bacterium | reverse complement strand
TACGGTGGTGCATATATAGTTATGAACTCAAAAGAATTGAGATCAGATTTGAACTTAGCCTGGCCGACTGCAGAAATTGCT
Organism: Chloroflexota bacterium; assembly: GCA_002719425.1. The sequence goes on along the minus strand of PBHA01000011.1, from coordinate 76,776 downwards.
GTTATGGGACCTGAAGGTGCTGTGAATGTTATTTCTAGAAAAGAAATTTCTGAATCAAAAAATCCTGAAGAAACTAGAAATAAGTTAATTGATGAATACAAAGAAAAATTTTCTTCACCTTTTCTTGCAGCATCAAGAGGTTATATTGATGATGTTATTGATCCTGCTGAAACAAGAAATAAAATAGCGTCTTCATTAGAAATTTTTAGCAAAAAATTTCTTGATAATCCTCCAAAAAAACATGGAAATATACCACTCTAGTTAGAAAGGGACACTCATGATAGATTTATTGAACATAGCTAAGACTGAATCAGACGGAGATTTACTAAGTGAATTATCCAATATTTTTGAAGAAGCTGATATTAAGCCTGAAGGTTTTCCAGATGCCATAGTTTGGCAAGGAGGAAATCATGACGGAGTTATAAATCCTGTTGCACATTCCTTAACAGATGCATACGCCCTACTGGGTACAATAGCTGCTATTGATATACTTGGTCTCCCTTATTATGCAGTACCGATGTGGTCTCAGTACAGACATGATTCAAATCTAGAAGCCTTAGCTTGGTTTGGGAACATGCCATGTACATCTATAAAATGGTCAACAGCTGGAGATGCCTACGTCAATGACGGTAAAGGAAATAAAGTAGTTGTTATGGGTAAATCTGGGAATGCTCCACTGCGAACTCAAGCAGGTGTTTATTGTAATGTAAGGCCTTACGGTCCTATAACAGTAGTCAGATCAATGCCTTGTCTTCCTTATTCACAAAATAAAGAAAAATTTGAAGTTAATGATGATGGAATAGTTCATTCAGAAATGAATACTCCTGCAGTTCAGATGGCTTATGCAAACCGATTATTTTTGAAATTAGTAAATGATACTGGTGCTATAGGAAGAGTAGCAACTAAACCTACTCAAGCCATGGAAGATGGGATAAATGCTGGTCTTCATTCTTGGTTACTAAAGGGTACAAAATTTGAAGTTGGAAGAAAGTATGCAGTAGATCCTTATGAAGAGCATAAAGAAAGAATAGACAAAATAATAAAACTTTTACCTCCTGATTTCAAAGATGGTATGGAGAACTGGTCAGGAAGAATTGAGCAGCATATATCTGATACAAATTATGGCTTGCTTGTATGGGACATAATTGAAAAACAAGAGACTATTGTTCTTTCAACAGATCTTGATGGAGATAGACTAACAGATTTATTGGCTGATATTTCTGATCCATTAAGAGCATTTGGAGGTAAAGTAGCTAAACATTTAGGACAAGACGTAGATATGAGGAATATTTGGTCTGAAATGGGTTATACAACTGGAAATGGTAGAGACATGACATCAGTTATGCATAGAATGTCAGGCCCCCCAATACATGAGCAAACATTAGGATCAGCTGATGCTATGTTACTTAGATTGTTAGATGGAGACGAATGGGTTGGAGGAACAAAACAACCATATGATCCAAGAATACATTTTGTATTAATAAGAGATGCTTATATCGATGCAAATCCTGGAAACAAAGAATTACATGATTGGCTTGATAATGCTCTTAAAAAATTTGATGAAGTTTATAGTGGAGATCGTCCAGGATTTATAGAAGGTTATGAATCCTTAAAAAGTGCGATTACTCCTTGGGGTAAATAAAAAAAATATTGGAGGTAAATTATGAAATTTAAAGTATCAGTAATAGGAGCTGGAAATGTTGGAGCAACAACAGCTCAAAGAATTTTTGAGAAAAAATATGCAGACGTAGTTTTAGTTGATGTTGTTGAGGATATGCCTCAAGGTAAAGCATTGGATATATTGGAATCAGGCCCTGTTTTAGGAACTGACAGTAAAATAATTGGTTCAAATGGATATGAAGAAACTGCTAACTCAGATGTAGTTGTTATTACTGCAGGAATTGCAAGAAAACCTGGAATGAGTAGAGATGACCTTCTTCTAACTAATATGAAAATCGTAGGTAGTGTTACAGAAGAAGTAGTAAAACACTCACCAAATTCTATAATTATTGTAGTTTCTAACCCACTAGATGCGATGGTTCAGCATGCTTACAATATAAGTGGATTTGACTCTAAAAGAGTTATTGGAATGGCTGGTATTTTAGATACAGCTAGATTTAGTACTTTCATTGCTGAAGAACTCAATGTTTCTGTTGAAAGTGTGAACGCATATGTTCTTGGAGGTCATGGAGACACTATGGTTCCTGTTATAGGAGCAACGAACGTAGGTGGTGTGCCTGTTGAGAATATGATCGAAAAAAACAAATTAGCATCAATAGTTCAAAGAACCAGAGACGGCGGAGCTGAAATTGTTGCTTTGCTAAAAACTGGATCTGCATTTTATGCACCATCAGCATCAATAGTTCAGATGGTTGAAGCAATCTTATTAGATAAACAACAGATACTACCATGTGCAGCATTATTAAATGGAGAATATGGATTTAATGATGTTTATGCAGGAGTACCGGTCAAACTTGGTGCAAATGGTATAGAAGAAGTGATAGAAGTTGACTTAAATAAAGACGAACATTCTGCTCTTTCTAAATCTGTTGATTCAGTGATTGAGCTGCTAGACATTATGAAGAAAAATTCATAAAAAAATTCTTAAATTTTACTTAAGACTTCTTTGGGAGAGACTATATGTCTGCCAAGGCCTATATCTTTAGTTTCTAAGCCCATTGCTAATGCAATCATTTGGGGCATATGAATTATGGGTAGATCTGCTTTATCACCTCTGTTATTTTTTCGTGCCTTTCCCTGATATCCATCTAGGTTTAAGTGACACAGAGGACAAGGAGTAACCATTGCGTCTGCTCCAAGATCTTTAGCAGAACCAGTCTGATTACTGACCATTTTTAATGAGTTTTTCTGATTTATGAATAATACAGGAAACCCACAACAAGAAAATTTTCCAGGAAAATCAATAGCTATGGCACCTACTGCCTCAATAACTTTTTCTAAATACTCTTGTCTTTCTGGTCTTTCATCAAATCCCAGAGCTTCAGATGGCCTCACCATGTAACAACCATAGAATGGAGCGAAATTTAAGTTTGATAATGGTTTCTCAATTTTTATATTCTCTAAGCCATAATCTTCAACTAATATCCAGAGTAGATGCTTAACCTCTGTTGTACCATTATATTTATAACCTTCGTCTTTCAAAATTTCATTGATTTGATCCAAATATTTTGGGTCGCTCTTAACTTTATGATTTGCTTGACTTAATACTCCTTGACATGTTGAACATAGAGTCATTATATTGAGTTTTTTTTCTTCAGCCATTGCTAAAGTTCTAACATTTATTGTATCTCCAAGAAGAGGATTTTTCTCTTGTAGAACACCAGCTCCAGTACAACCAGCTTTTGTAAGTTCCTCAACTTCAATATCTAGAGCCTTAAGTACTGCCATAGATGATGAGAGAAGTTCTGGTGTTCCTCCTCTAGCAACACATCCTGGGTAAAATGCAAACTTCATTATTCCATCTCCTTAATTCTCTTAGCAATATCTTTTATCTTTTTATTGTCCTCAGCTTTATGTGGGAATAACGGAGGTAATTTTCCCTTAATAAGAGCTCTCAAACCTACAGGTACCAATTCAAGTAATCTTGGAATATTGAATATACCAGCTGATTCTAAAGCTAGTCTACTTTCATCTAATCTTCCATGAGCAACGACTGATTTTTCAAAAGAATTAGTGTGGTCATATCCATGAGTTTTCTTTGCACCTATTTCAATTGCAGTTTCCCTCAAATCCATAATTCTTTCCATAGGCGCAACATCTTTTGGACAAACTTCTACACATTGCATACATCTAGTGCAGTCCCATATACCACCTTGTTCATCATTCAAAAAATTTAGCCTTTCTTCAGTCTTGTCATCCCTAGGGTCATAAACAAATCTTGAAGCCTTAGCCAAAGCTGCTGGACCTATGAAAGTGTCATCAACTTCAAGAATTGTACAGTCCGAAACACAAAGACCACACATAATACAGTTCATTTCCGTCAATAACTTCTCCATTGAATCGTTTGAAGCTATAAATTCTCCTTGTTCAGGTAAATCATCTGGCTGAAGGAAGGGACTTACTTGGGTCATTTTAGCGAAAAATGAGCTTATATCTACAATAAGATCTTTTATTACAGGTTGATTACCCATAGGTTCTACTGATAACGTTTCACCTTCTTCAACTAATTCTTCTATCCTTGTTTTACAAACAAGTTTTGCCTGACCATTAACTCTCATCCCACAAGAACCACATATTGAAGCTCTGCAAGCACACCTTAGAGCAAGTGTACCATCTATTTCTTCTCTAACATGAATCAATGCATCAAGAACAGTAGATGATGGGTGAATATCCATTTTATAATTTTGGACCCAGTTATTTTCATTGATCTTTTCTGGGTCAAATCTTTTTACGTCTATACTAACTTTCATATCTTCTCTCTATTTTAATATACTCTTTCAACTGGTTGCCACTCGGTGATTGTAACATCAGGAGTATTAACAGTTATTTCTCCTTCAGAACGCTTGTGGATGAGAGTATGCTTAAGCCATTCTTCATCATTTCGTCCTGGTATATCGGTTCTAAAATGAGCTCCCCTACTTTCTTTTCGAGTTAAAGCTCCATGCACAATTGATTCAGCGCAATCAATCATATTAGCCAACTCGAGAGCAAATAATAAATCTGTATTATAAATTTTCCCTTTATTATCAATTCTTATATTATCTCTATAATCAATTTTTGTTTGATCAACTATTTTTTTTGCATACTCCATAGAATCTTGATCTCTAAAAACTCCAATACCTTTGGTCATAGCAGTGGCCATTTTATTTCTTACCTCAGCTACTTTGAATTTACCTTCAGAATTTAATATTTTCTTGATGAGCGCTAGATCACGCTTTACAAATTCTTCCGTAGGTATGATTTCATTAGAAATATTTTTTACATAATCTGAAGCTTTTTCTGCTGATCGTCTTCCAAAAACTACTGTGTCTAAAAGAGAGTTAGCTCCTAATCTGTTAGCACCATGTACACTTACATTCGCGCACTCTCCTGCAGCATACAACCCAGGAACTCCAGTCTCTCCGTCTACATCAGTTTTAATTCCTCCCATGATATAGTGCATTCCAGGTCGAATGGGGACTGGTTTCTCAGCCATATCAATTCCTAAAAATTCAACAGATACTTCTTGTAAATAACCAAGCCTTGTTTCGATAAATTCTTTACCTAAATGTCTTAGATCAAGTAAAACGTTTCCATCGATTCCTCTACCTTCATTTATTTCAGTCTGTTCTGCCCTTGAGACCACATCTCTTGATGCAAGTTCCATGTAATCTGGAGCATATTTTTGCATAAATCTATCTCCATCAGAGTTAAGCAAATATGCACCCTCTCCACGCGCAGCTTCTGATAATAAAATTCCAGTTCTAGCTAGGGTAGTAGGATGGTACTGAATCATTTCCATATCCATTAGCCCTGCTCCATTATTCCATGCTAAGGATAGACCATCTCCTGTACATATCAACGCATTGGTAGATGGTTCAAACACTCTTCCTGCGCCACCAGCAGCAATTACCACAGATTTAGCTGTTATTGATTCCAATTCTCCTGTCTTTAGATCTAGTGCTACAACTCCTTTAACTGCTCCATCATGCTTAATCAAAGATGTGACAAACCATTCTTCATAAACTTGTAGACCCATTTTTAGTGACTGTTCATATAATACATGAAGTAAAGCCGACCCTGTAATTGCTCCAACAAAAAAAGTTCTAGCAACCTTCTGCCCACCAAATCTTCTTGTACCAAGTTTTCCATCATCACCTCTAGAAAAAATAACTCCCATTCTCTCAAGCTCAAGAACTGCATCTCCTGCTTCTTGGCTCATTATTTCTACAGCATCTTGGTCAGCAAGGTAATCACTACCTTTTATTGTATCTAGAGCATGACCTTTCCAATCATCACCTCTGTCAGTAAGAGGTGCATTTATTCCACCCTGAGCAGCATTCGAGTGACTTCTTACAGGATGAACTTTTGTGATAACTGCAACCTTAAGTCCCAGTTTCTGAGCCTCCACAGCACATCTTAGCCCTGCGAGACCAGCTCCTACAATAAGTAAATCATGATCGTACATTTAGATTCCCTCCATAGATGAATTATAATATTGATTTATAAATATTTAGAGCACATATTGTACCCTGATCAATAATTTTCTTGTTTTTTATTTGGTGGAAAGACTCTTCCAAAGTAAATTGCTTTAGATCTATCTCTTCGTCATCATCGGGAGGCAGTGGATCTTCATAAAGATCTTCAGCTATGAAAAATTCAGAAATTTCTGAGCTATATCCAGGAGCAACAAAAAAACTTCCAATTGAATGAAATTTTTTAGCTCCGAAACCTGTTTCTTCTCTAAACTCTCTTTTAGCAGCGTTAATAGCGCTTTCTCCTGATCTTATTGTTCCACAAGGTAGTTCTAAAGTTCTTACCTTTACTGGTTGCCTCCATTGTTCAACAAACAAAATTTTTTCTCCCCTATTACCTATTATGAGGACAGACCCAGGATGTTCAACAAAATCTTTATTAATGATAACTTTATTAGACGTTTTGTAGACATCTCGTCTAATATTTAGGGATTTAGAACTATAAACTAATTCTTTATCATCAGGCATTATTTACTGAAATTTCCTTTTCTAATTCCAAGTTTTTCAGTAATTGTTGACCAATAATAATTAGCAGGATTTTTTCTTAGAAACTTAGCTTTAGTTTCAGAAATTTTTACCTCAATTTTATCTCCACTTTTGAGCTCATGCTCAATAAATCCATCAATACTTATTTGTGCGTCCTTTCTAGAAGAAATTGTAATTTCACATGAAGAATCTGAGCTTACTATTACTCCTCCAAACTGACTCATATGAGTGGCAATCGGTTTTATGTAGTAATCATTTGATTTAGGATCAATAACAGGCCCTCCAAGTGCAAGAGAATATCCCGTGGAACCAGTTGAAGTAGATAAAACTATTCCATCACCTCTATAAGTAGCTAAGTGTATTCCATCTATCTCAGTAATAGTTTCTATCATCGATACTGAGGAGCCTCTAGCTAGAACAATATCGTTTAGTGCTTTATAAGATAAATTTTTATTGTCTTTTTGGAAGTTAACTTCCAATAATGATCTTTCTTCAACTCTAACTTTATTTTCCAAATAATATGCTAATTCATGAATCGCGTTGTCTCCTTCAATTTCTGTCATAAAACCCACATTTCCCATATTAATACCTAATACTGGAACATCATATTTGATCGAAAGAGAAACAGCTCTTAATAAAGTTCCGTCTCCTCCAATAGCTATGACAAGATCCATTACGTTGATATTTGAAAAGTCAAAATTATCAACTACCTGCCAAGTGCATTGTGAAAATTGATTAGAAATCTTTTTAGATATATTTTTAGCTTGACTAGACTCTGGATTTAAAACCGAGCAAATTTTTTTATATATCAAATAATCTACCTTCTTAAACTAAAGTCCTGATATTACATTATCTATAGTAGATAATATTAGATCAGGATAAATACCTAGAACTAAAACTAGTACTGATGATATAGATGCTACTAAAATATAACTATTGTTGCTATTTCCATTTTGTTCGAATTTATCTGAAGATACAAAAACATTTCTCAATAAACCAAGATAGTAGTACGCTGATACGAAGGAGTTTATAACTCCAGCAATAGCTAACAAAACAAGACCATTATTTACAGCAGAAGAAAAAACTAAAACTTTACCCATAAAACCTACAGTTGCAGGAATTCCTAATAAGCTTAGTATTCCCAAACCAAAAATTATTGAAACATAAGGATGCGATTGGAATAATCCTTTTAAGCTATCAATAGATGTAGATTTTGTAAGATTCATCATGTGTTGAAGTGAGAAAAATACGGATAGATTTGTTATGGCATATCCAACAACATAAAACATAGTGGTAGACGCTGATGAGTTAGAGGAAATCAGGGCAATTATTCCTATTATCATATATCCAGCATGTGCAACTGTTGAATAAGCAAAAAGTCTTTTCAAATCTTTTTGTAAAATTGCTCCAAGGTTTCCAATTGTCATTGAGGCTAAAGAAACTAAGGAAAGAAGAATAATCAGATTTGAATATGTAAAGCTATCAGAAAAAATCTGTGAAAAAAGTCTTATAGCCAATACAAACCCAGCAACTTTTGAAGCTGTAGATAAATATGTTACTACAGGCATAGGAGATCCTTGATAAGTATCAGGTGTCCACATGTGCCATGGAGCGATTGAAAGCTTAAAAGCTAATCCTATGAATATGAAAATTAATCCTAATGTTATTGCTGGATTTATTGCACTAATATTTATTATTTCAAGACTTAGGCTTCCAGTAACACCGTATATGTACGCTACTCCTGTAAGAAATATTCCAGTAGAAAAAGAAGCTAAAATGAGATACTTAAATGAAGCTTCAAGACTAAACTTTCCTCTCCCAAAAGCAATTAAAGCAATAATTGGCAATGATGAGAGCTCTAGAGACAAATATATAGTAATGAAGTCTACTGCCATAATTACAAAGAGCGATCCTATTAATGAGAGTAAAATCAAGCTTATAAATTCTGATACAAAAGAAATTTGTTTGATTAGATAATCATAAAAACCTATTAGAATGGATGAGGTTATGATCGATAATACTATAGCTGAAAACAAGTAAAATTTATCAAAAATTAGTGTACCAAAGAAAATACTTCTTGGTTGATCAAATGTTAAGTATTGAATGAATAATATCAATGTAGAAAGAATCAACCCAAATATAGTAGTTGTGAGCAAAACTGATTTTTTCTTGGTAACAAATTCAATCAATAAAACAATTAATGAGGTAATCACAAGAATTATAGGAGATAAGATATATGTCATTTCATCATAAAGCATTACTTTATAATCTCCTTTATACCCAGGTCAAAAAACTCAATAAATAAATTTGGGAAAAAACCTATCAAAATAATTGGAATAGTAATTATGAATGCTGGTAATAAATCTAAGGCATTTGCATCTTTTAATGAGTTAAAATCATAAGTTTTATCTGATTTATCTAAATTATTGTCCCCAAATAATGCTCTTTGTGTCATCCAAAGAATATAACCAGCAGCTAATACAACTCCAAATGCTGAAATAATTGTTTCTGCAGGATAGACTTTGTAGCTACCCAAAAATACCATTATTTCAGACACAAAACCTGAAAAACCTGGAAGACCTAACGAAGCTAAACCAGAGATTACAAAAAACAAAGCAACCATAGGCATTTTTCTAGCAATAGCTCCTAATTTATTTATATCTCTAGTATGCGTGCGGTCATAAATCAATCCTACTGTCAAAAAAGATAATCCAGTAATTGTTCCATGAGTAAACATCTGCATCGCAGAACCATTGAGAGCATAATAAGAGAAATCTCCATTCTTAGTTATTGCTGAAAAACCAAGTAAGACATACCCCATATGACTTATAGAAGAGTATGCTATCAATCTCTTTAGATCAGTTTGCCTTAATGTAACTATTGCTCCATATATTATGGAAATAGTTCCTAATATAACTAGGAAATTTGTATAATCAAAAATTTGGAATCCATACGTATCTTGAAAAAAGCCAAGATTTATCCTGAATAATCCATATCCTGCCATCTTTAGCAGTACACCTGCTAACATTATGGAAACAGCTGTAGGAGCATCAGTATGGGCATCTGGTAACCAGTTATGTAGAGGCCAAAGTGGAAGTTTTACTGCAAAAGCTATAAAGAAAAATATAAATATTATTGATGCAGGAATAATTAGTTTTTGCCCCGCAATCAACTCGGGAATTCCTATTATTCCCTTTTCATCTATCGAAACCATTGATAAATTAGTTACTGATTCACTTGAGAAAAGAGCTAAAATTGCCACTAGCATAAATGCTCCTCCAGCAAGTGTAAAAATAACAAATTTCGTTGCTGAATATTCTTTCCTTCCTGATCCCCAAATACTAATTAACATATACATTGGTATTAGTTCAAATTCAAAAAACACAAAGAACAAAAGTAAATCTAATGCAGTAAATACTCCCATAACACTCGTTACAAGTAAAAGTATCCAAATAAAGTATTCTTTGACCCGTTTTTCTATTCTCCATGAAGCCATAATTGCAACCATAGATAGTAGGCCTGTCAGGAGTACGAGTGGAGCAGAAAATCCATCAACACCCACTAGGTAGGATGACTTAATATTCAATGAATCTATCCATTGAAAATGATCAACAAATTGAATCCCTCCCTTTGATTTATCATAAGAAAGGAAAACAATTAATGATAATAAAAATGTCACAATTGATGATGATATAGCTGTGATTACTATTTTTTTCCTATCTTTTATGAAAAGAAGAAGTATAGCTGTTATAGCTGGAAAAAATATAGTAATTGTAACAATATAATCTAACATCTCTCTATCCTATAATTACCATTATGAATATAGCAACGCTTGCAAACATAATCATTGCTAAACCATATGTGTGTATTTGACCATCTTGTAATCCAAGAGATCTTAAGCTTAATCGACTAGTAAGCTTTGAGAGATTGATATTAATTCCATCAAAAATATTTTTATCTATCCATTCACTTCCCCAACAAATTATCTCATAAAAAATATTTTCTACTATAATTTTTTCATATAAATGATCCATAAAATATTTCTTATCTAAAAAATTATTTACAGATAAGAAAAATTTATTTTTTGTTATCTCAATTTTATTTTTATATGTGTTTATACCAAAAAGTATTCCTAATATACCTACAAAAGAAGAAACAAGTGCAATAGAAAAATTAAATGCATGATGAGCATGGAAATGGAAAATTTCTAAACTTTTCTCAAGGAAAACTCCAAAAAGATGCTTGTCTATGAAAATAATATTTGAAAAAACAGGATTAACTAGGTACCCAATAAATATTGCAAAAAACGATAACACCACAATTGGATAAACCATATTTTTTGGAGATTCACCCAGATGAACATGTTCTACAGTTGGAGGAACAGGTTGATTATTATTTTTCAAATCTTCAGATTCTTTATCTCCGCCTCCTCTAAAATCTCCCATGAATGTTAAGGTTACTGCTCTGAACATATAAAATGCTGTAAGAAAGGCAACTAAAAGACCAACAATTAAGCAAATATTTCCAAGAAACCCTCCATATGAATATGCGGATAAAATGATTTCATCTTTAGACCAAAATCCTGACAAAGGAAAGAGACCTGCTAAGGATAATGAACAAATCAACATACTGTAATAAGTAAACTTCATATTGTCCTTGAGACCACCCATATATTTCATATTAAATGTTCCTGCTGCATGATGAACTGAACCTGAACTTAAGAATAATCCTGCTTTAAAAAAAGCATGAGTAAAAAGGTGAAAAATTGCAGCAGTATATGCACCTAGACCTAATGCCATAAACATATATCCAAGTTGAGAAATAGTTGAGTAAGCAAGAACTCTCTTGATATCTGTAGTTGCTAGAGCCATCGTGGCAGAAATAAAAGCTGTCAAAGAACCAATTATTGCAATTAAGGGCATTAATTCTGAAATTTGAAATAATGGAAACAATCGAGCAATAAGAAAAACCCCTGCAGTAACCATAGTTGCTGAATGAATAAGTGCAGAAACAGAAGTGGGTCCTTCCATAGCATCAGGAAGCCAATTATGTAGAGGGAATTGTGCTGATTTACCTATACCTCCTATAAGAAAACCTGCTGCCAATATTGTTGCAACTCTACTTGTTATTTCTTCATTTAGGATAGCCTCATATAATTTAGGAATTTCTAAAAGAGTTGAATCTAAATTGAACAAATATATTATTGAGAACAAAAAACCAAAATCTCCAAGCCTAGTCATAATAAAGGCTTTTTTTGCAGCAGCTGCTGCAGAGCTTCGTTCATGCCAGAAGCCAATAAGTAAATATGAAGAAACTCCTACTAGTTCCCAAAAAATGAATAGCTGTAATATATTTCTTGAAATAACTAAACCGAGCATTGATCCTGTGAAAAGAGCCATATAAGCAAAATATTTTGAGAAACTCTTGTCACCATGCATATAACCTATTGAATAAATCTGAACAAGAAATGATATTCCTGAGACAACAACAAGCATAATTGCTGTTAGAGGATCTACCATCAGTGAAAAATTCAGATCAGTATTGCTTATACTAATCCATGTAAAAGAAATTGTTGAAGAAAAATTATCAACATTAAAAATTACTATGATCGATAAGAAAAAACATAGTCCTATGAATAATGAATTAATATAACCAGCTACTTCTTTTTTATCTGGACCTACAGTTAGCAATAAAAGTGAGTGAAATAGAAAAACTACAAATGGGATAAGTAAAATTAATAATGTTAGCGTCTCGATCAAAAAAAGCTTCCCTCTAGACCTTCCTTATAATTTCATCAGCTACGTGCTCTCGACCTTTTGGCACAAGAATTCTAAAAGCAGACAATTCTGACCATTCAAGCAAACCTTTTTCTGGAATGATACGTGTTGGTAAACCTTCTGCTTCAAGCAAATCTTTATATGCTTCAGCAATAGTTAGGTTATTAACTTTTTTATAATCAATCCACATATTTTTAATTCTTCATTTCTGACAAATCACTTAATTCCACTGTCGACTTGAATTTTCCAAGAGCTAAAACCATTGCCAAAGCAAGAGCCGTTTCACCTGCAGCTACACAAATAATAAAAATACCCATAATATTACCAGATAAAATAGCAAAAAATGAATCAACAGCAATCTCGTTACTAGGTAAAAAATTCATAGTAAACCTATTAAATCCAACAATAGACAGTACTACTGAGTTGAAAACCAGTTCTAATGACATTAATGTTATAACTATATTTTTTCTAGTAAGTAATCCAAAAATTCCTATAGAAAATAATGCGGCTGAAAAAATCAATATAATCTCTAAGGTCATATGGTTTCTTTGTCTCCTTCCTCTTCATTTTCAATAGTGTTTTTGGTTATGGCTATGGAACCAATAACACATGCAACAATTATTAATCCTATGAGTTGCAAAGAAATAAAATATTTTGTCGATAGTAAAGATCCAATTGGAATAATAGAATTGTTAAATAAACCTTCTCGTAAATCTGAGTTTGAAAGATTATTAGCTTTATCTAAATTAGAAGTAATGATCAATTTATTTTCTTCATCAATGATATATTTTTCAAATAAAGCTTGTCTGAACTCTTCATTTTGGATTTGATTTGTTTTATTCCAATCTGTTCCTAATATTACAAGGACAAGTACAATAAAAATCAGTAGAGAAGATATAGATGAAAGTATAAATCTTGTTCCCACCGTAGAACTAGATGCTGTTTGAAGATCTTTTACTAGTAGGACTGAGAAAGCCATTAAAACAGAAACAGCCCCTATATATACTAAAATTTGTACAGCTCCAAGAAATTCTGCATTTATAGCAAAAAATACTACTGCAACTGTCATAAAAGATAAAGCCAATGCTAAAGCTGCACGAAACACGTTTGTTTGGGCAACAACATAACTTGCACTTGCTATTCCAATTATAGAAACCAAAATTAGAAAAATATTAAGTAAATTATCCATTAAACTTCCTCTTATTTACCCAATTCTGTTTGATTTTTTCGTAACTTGGTTTTTCATGCCTACCAGCATCTCGATAATCTTCTAGATCAGAGTCCCATGGATTATATTCTTTTTCTTCAAATTGAGGACGGAACCAACTACTTGGATTTTTATCCTGAGAAATTAGAGTTTCTTTATCAAGAACTAATTTAGATCTATGATAATTTCCTCTTTCAAAATCTGTTCCCATATGCAAAGCATCATATGGGCAAGCCTCTACACATAATCCACAAAACATACATCTTCCAGTATCAATATCAAATTTATCTATTGCATAATTTTCTCCAGCTTGCAAATTTTCCCCGCTAGCATGCGTAACAATTTCAATTATTCCCAAAGGACAATATTTGGCACATGAAGCACAGGCAGTACATCGATCATCATACCAAACGAATTCATTTCCTCTAAACCGAGGAAATTGATCTATTTTTACTTCAACTTTAGCCATTCCAACTAGAGCATACAGAAATTCTTTAGGATGTAATTTAAGTAAATTTAAAACTGATATTTTTTTACTTTTAGCCAAACCAAATACACCAACTCTTTTATCGGGATATTGGATTGTAAAAACTGGACCAAATAGATTTCTTAGGGTTACTGACAGTCCTTTTATTAGTCCGAATCCTATCATTTAATTTATCTCCTTTTTAAATTTAGGAGTGTCCGAACCAACAGGATAATTTGATGATAACTTTGTGTCAGATTCATATTTTTTTGTTTTTAGCAGTTTGAATATTAATAAAACAAATGGAAATGCAAAAATCCAGTTCGCTAAACCAATAAACAATAATCTATTTGAATCTAAATCAGTCCAAATTATTACTGCAATAGATGTAACAATAATATTTATCAAAGTTAATTCAAACAATCCTTTCCAAGCTAAATTTAGTACTTGATCTATTCTAAATCTAGGCCAAGAAGCTCTAATCCAAATTATGAAAAATAAAACAGCTACTACCTTGATTGTAAGCCAAAATAGACCAGGTAAAATTGGTCCATTAGGCCCTCCTAAAAATAATGTGGAAAAAACTGTAGCTGCAGCTATAGCTGCAGCAAATTCACCTAAATAAAATAATCCCCATTTCATTCCAGAATAATCATTTTGGTATCCAGCTGCCAGTTCAGATTCAGCTTCGGTTAAATCAAAAGGAGTTCTGTTTATTTCAGCCAGTGATCCTAAGAAGAATACTATTGCAGCAACAGGCTGGATTAAGATGAAAGGTATACTTTGATACAATACTATATCCATAACCGACATTGATTCAGTAATTAGCAGGATTCCAACCAAAGATAGTCCAACGGGTATTTCGTATGAAATCAACATGGCAACTGATCTCAAGGCAGAAAAGATAGCTATTCTATTTGCAGAAGCCCATGCTGCACAAATTATAGAAAGGCCACTAATTGAAGTTATAGCTAAAATGAATAAAACACTTACGTTTATATCAACAGCATACAAGCTAATTCCAAAAGGTATAACAGAGAAAATTATAAAAACTGGTATTACTAGCAAAAGAGGGGCAAGATTAAATATATAGTGATCAGCTTCTTCAGGAACAATATCTTCCTTGAACATTACCTTTAAGGCATCAGCAACAGGTGTAAGTAACCCTTGTGGTCCCCATCTGTTTGGACCAGTTCTTTGTTGAAATCTACCAAGAAGTCTTCTTTCTCCCCATATGAGAGCTATGACACCTCCAAGTACACCATTTATAACAGCAAAAGCTATGATAATGCCAGTAATAGCTGTAAGTATATAATTTTCAAACATAATATCTTTAATAAAAATATCAACGATTGAATCAAGAATATTATATATAAATTCAAACACTATCTATCAACCTCCCCCATATTAATGTCAATACCACCAAAAGTTACAAATAAATCCCCAAATAAAGTTCCGATTAACATATCTCTTAAAAGAGTGAGGTTTATAAGTGATGAGGATCTAACATGCCACCTGTATGGAGATATAGATCCATCTGAAACAAGGTAAAAACCTAATTCTCCCTTAGAACCTTCGATTGCCACATAACAATCCCCTTTTGGAGGTCTTACAAGAAAAGGCACCTGATCATGATGCGGTCTAACAGGTCCAGGTTCAATCTTTTCGACACATTGCTTAACTATTTTTAAGCTCTCCCTCATTTCTTGCACTCTAAGCAAATATCTAGAATAGTTATCACCAGCTGAGTGAGTTGGAACATGAAAATTCACTTGATCATAAAAATCATATGTATCATCTTTTCTCAGATCCCAAGATACACCCGTCGATCTTAAAATAGGTCCAGTAATTGATGCATTTATTGCTTGTTCAGAAGTAAGAACTGCAATGTCTTTTGTTCTTGAAAAAATAATTTCATTAGAAGTCAAGAGTCTTTCTAATTCATCAACTTTAGAAGGAAAGTCATCTATAAAATCCTTTAATGCTATCCAAAATTGTTCAGGAGCATCCATGAAAACACCACCTGGTCTTAAGTATGAGTTTGTAATTCTTGCACCACATAACATTTCAAACATTTGTAATATTTTTTCTCTTTCTCGCATAGCATATGTTAGTGGAGTACCCCAAGCACCAAGATCTTGAATCAAAAAGCCAACTGCGACTAGATGACTAGCTATTCTTTGTAGCTCAGATGCTATCATTCGTAGCCAAACCCCTCTAGGTTCAGGAGTAATATTAGAAAGTTTTTCTAAAGCAAGAATATATCCCTGGTTATTTAACATCGAAGAAACATAATCCATTCTGTCAGTTAATGTGACCACCTGAGTATAGGTTCTCTCTTCAGCTAATTTTTCTGTTCCTCTGTGAAGGTAGCCAAAAATAGGCTCAACATCAATAATAGTTTCTCCATCAAAAGTTACTCTCATTCTAAAAACACCATGCGTAGAGGGATGTTGAGGGCCTAGATTGATTGTTATAGGTTCACTTTTGATAGACATTATATACTCTCTCCATCATTTACAATTGATTGAGAATTTGTAACAAAATCCTTTCTTAATGGATGCCCAGGAAACCCGTCCCAAAGAAGGATTCTTTTAAGATTTGGATGATTTGTAAAATGTATTCCCATTAGATCAAAAACTTCCCTTTCTTGAAAATCAGCTCCTTTCCAAAGACTATAAACACTCTCTATTTCAGGTTGTTCTTCCCTTCCAAAACCTAGTTTTACTTTTAAGGTAGCTTTAGACAAAGTAATCAGTGATTTTAACTGATAAACAACCTCAAAATGGTCAATATAATCAACCGCCGTTATAGATGACAATAAGTCGAACGAAAAACCTGATGTTTCTTTCAAAAACTTTAACACTTCATAAATTTTTTTAGTTGAAATATGAACAGATTGGTCATCGGAAGATTCTACACTATTTGAAATATGATTAGAAATTTCTTCGGCTAATTTATTACCATTCCACTCAATCATTCTTAGACATCTCCTGCTTTCTGACCGGTCAGGCTGTATTTCTTTATTTTTTCGTGTAATTGCATGATTCCATAAAGTAACGCATCTGGTCTTGGAGGACATCCAGGCACATATACATCCACGGGCACTATGTGATTAACACCAGGTACTACTGAATAGCTTTCATAATAAGGCCCTCCTGAAGTGGCACATACCCCCATCGAAATAACCCATTTTGGTTCTGCCATCTGATCATAAAGTCTCCTTAGTGGAACTGCCATTTTCCAAGTTACAGTTCCTGCAACGATCATTAAATCAGCCTGCCTAGGAGTAGCTCTAAATACTTCCATTCCAAATCTAGATATATCAAATCTACTCATGGCAGATGCAATCATTTCAAAAGCACAACAAGCAAGCCCAAATTGAAGAGGAAACAAACTTGATTTTCTAGCGAAATTAAGTAGTTGATCAACTGAAGAAACTATAATGTTTTTATCGATATCATCTTGATCGATAATAGGCTCTGGGAAAGGTGAAACATGAGTCGACTTCATTGAATTAATCAATCCGCCTTCTTCTTTATCAAGATCCTTAGTTGAAATATCTAAAGGAATTCTTTCTATTTTATCCATTCTAAACACCCCTTAAGCCAAACATATATAAATGAGACAGTCAAAACTGCCAAGAAAAACATTATCCCTAAAAAAGGGATTATTCCCCAAACATTTGTGATCAATCCGTGACTTACAGCCCAAGGAAAAATAAGTACAGTTTCAACATCGAATGCAACAAACAACAAAGCGTAGTAAAAGTAGCCGAAACTAAATAATGAGGGCTTCTCACTGAATGCAGGATGGCCACCTTCATAGGCAGATTTCTTGATTTTTGAAGATCTTATGGGAGTAATTCCAAATTTAGACCCAAATTTGGCTGCTGCTAACATTCCAATTGGTACTACAATTGATAACACGACAAAAATTAACAACAAACTATATTCTTGTAAATACGATTGTTCCATTTAGAGTTGATTTGTTGAATATTATCTTAAACTTTTGCTAAAGATTCAAGCTTGTTGATAACCTTAGCTTTCAGTTCTTTAGCTTCCATAATATCCGGTGACTTTCCTTGAGCTTTTTTATCCCAAAGTACCTCATTATCTACTGTAACTTTGAACGCACCAGCTGTTCCTGGTTTCAATGAGATAGCTATAGCTGTACCAGCTGCCTGAAAAAGCTCACTTGTCATCCATGCAGCTAAATTTGCATAACCACAAGGTACACAATACTCTATTTCTGCTTCCATTTTCCAATCTGCCATAATGTAACCCCTTTTGAATATATAATTCTCTTTTATTATAATTTACTATAATCCTAATAAAGGTAAATATATGATTACAACAATTTTGATAAGTTTTAATATGGTTTTATGAAAAATAATAATTTTGTCAGCTTAAAAAATGTGATTAGAGAAGATATTCCAAGAATAATCAAATGGATTGAGGACAAGGAAGTATACGAGAATTGGTTTGGTCAATATGCTTTCAACAAGTCAGCTCATTTGGGTTATGAGCCCAATGAAATATTAAATGCTACACAAGAAGAATGGGATGAGGTTTTTCATGACCCACATCATGAGCCTCACAGGTCAATTTTTTCAATATATCATGATGAAGTTCATATAGGTGAAGGACAACTTTCAATAGATGAATCATTAGGAGATGTACAGATTTCCGTATTAATAGGAGATAAAAATTATTGGCATAAAGGATATGGAACGCAAACTGCACTAGCATTACTCGAACATAGTTTTCTAAATTTAGGAATGTACAGAGCATGGGTTGATATACCCGAGTATAATATAAATGCTATTGATTTGTTCAAAAAAATTGGATTTGTTCATGAAGGAACGTTCAGAAAAAGCAGACCAAAAGATGGGAAGAGATACAATTCTGTGATAATGGGTTTACTTATAGACGAATATAGAGATGCTTACCCAAACGGTATATCTAGCCATGTTATCGAATGGGATGGACAAGAAATTTAGTCACCCCAAAAACGTTTTCCCATCATATCTAAATACTTATAAGCTGAGCCAGTGTTTACAAGAACAACTTTATCAGTATCTTTTATAAAACTATTATCTCTTAATTTCTTTGATGCCATTACTATTGCTCCACCTTCAGGAGCTGCAAAAATACCTTCTTCTGAAGCAAGTAAAGATACACCCTCTAACATTTCATCGTCGCTAATTCTTATTGCAGTTCCCTTACTTTTATGTAAAATCTCATAAATTATGAAATCTCCTACTGCTAGAGGTACTCTCATTCCTGCAGCTAGTGTCTTAGGGTTTTCAAATGGTTTTGCAAATTTTTCTTTTTTTTCATAAGCATCTACTAGGGGCGAACATCCTTCTGCTTGAACCACAACCATTTTGGGTTTTTTCGATGAAACTAAACCTAAACTTTCAAGTTCTTCGAAAGCTTTCCAAATACCAACAATTCCTGTTCCTCCTCCAGTAGGATAGATAATCACATCAGGAACTTCCCAGTTCATTTGTTCAGCGATCTCTAATCCCATCGTTTTTTTCCCTTCAACTCTATAGGGTTCTTTTAATGTGGATACATCAAAATATCCATTCTTTTCTGCAGCTAATGCCGATGCTTTACCAGCATCAGAAATAAATCCATCCACTAAATTTACCTTAGCTCCAAAAGCAGTACATTCCATTTTATTTGCCAATGGTGCATCTTTTGGCATATAAATATTAGCCTCCATATTTGCCTTTGAAGCATAAGCAGACATTGCCCCAGCTGCATTGCCAGCTGATGGCATAACTATCTCCTTAATACCGTATTCATTAGCTTTTGATATAGCTGCTGATAAACCTCTTGCTTTGAAAGAACCTGTTGGATTATTACTCTCATCTTTTACAAAAAAATTTTTTATAGAAAACTTCTTTGATAAATTACACATTTTCATAAATGGAGTATTACCCTCTCCCAAAGAAACAATTTTTTCATCATCAAGAACTGGTAACAATTCTTCATATCTCCACATATCGTTTCTTCTGCCAAAAAGATTTTTTGGAGTAAAAGATTTTGAAATTTTTTCAAAATTATATCTAGCAAGTAGTGGTTTTTCAGAGCTGGGGCTAAGTCTCATAGGTTTATCGATTGGATATTTTTCACCAGTTAATGAACATTCTAAAAACTCAAATCCTGATAAAGTTTTAGTCAATTTTTACTCCTAATTTAGTAATTTCAGTTTCTAATTTTATTGGTATTTGTAAAATTTCACTCATGGAAACACATATTTTTTGAGAAACTTCATGAAGATTTATTTCTTTATTTAAAATATTCTTGATTGAACTAACTTCCAGTCCTGGCATTCCGCAAGGTGTAAAACTTTTAAACATATCCAGATCATTACTAACATTTAGTGAGAAACCATGTAGAGTTATATATTTGATAACTTTTAGACCTATTGCGGCAATTTTTTCTCCTGAAGGGTTTTTATTCTCCATATAATTTTCATTTTGATCGCCGTTGACCCATATACCTCTTCTATTTTTTACCGTGTGCGACTCAATACCATAATGACTTAGAGATTTTATAATAGTATTTTCCAAAAATCTAACATATTCAAGTACTCCTTCAAAATAACTTTTTATATTAATTATTGGATAACAAATTAGCTGACCAGGGTTATGCAAAGTTACTTGACCTCCCCTACTTGTTCTGACATGAGATAATTCTTCATTTTTTTTATCTAATTTATAGATCTCTTCATCTGAAATTTTTTCATTTGATCCGTAAGTCAACACATTGTTATGCTCTAAAAATAAAATTGTATGATTTATTTCATTAGAATAAACTAGATGGTTAATTTTTTCTTGAAAACTTAAAGCTGATAAATAATCTATCTTACCTAAAAAAAATGCTTGAATGTATTGATGTTTTTTATCCATAATTAATTACTAGTTTAAAAAAAATTATATATACAGGAGAATTTGATGAATATAAAAAAAATGCTTGGAATAAATACTTATCTAATAATATTTTCCATTCTTGCCGTTTTCATAGCTTGTTCAGATCCTGAAAATACTCTAGAAAATAACGATCAAATAATTGGACCTCCTTCAGGGAATATTGACCAATCAAAGGAATATACAGCTATTTTTGATACTGAAGTTGGCTCATTTTCTATTTATCTTTATGATGACCAGGTTCCATACACCGTTGAAAATTTTATCAACTTAGCACAATCTGGCTATTATGATAAAACAACATTTCATAGGGTATTACCAAACTTTATGGCTCAAGGAGGAGATCCTTCAGGTACAGGAGCTGGAAATCCGGGTTATAGATTTGAAGATGAATTCCACGTTGACCTAAGACATAATACTGAAGGCATTCTATCTATGGCTAACTCTGGTGTAAATACAAATGGAAGTCAATTTTTTATAACCTTCGCGCCACAACCATTTTTGGATGCTTTTGATGAAAATGACATGCCTAAAAATTGTCAAAGCATGCAGGTATCTTGTCATGCAGTTTTTGGAAAAGTATCAGAAGGAATGGATGTGGTTAAGAATATTAGACTTAGAGATCCAATGAGAGATACTACTCCAGGAACCGTAATTAATTCAATAAAAATTGAAATCAAATAGATTACACGTCAATATAAGGGATATTTTTCCTAAATCTTACTTGTTTACCTGAAGAACCTATCCAAGGTCCATTTGTTATCTCGATTTTACCATTAGCTGGGATGGAGTTTATTCTAATACTTGGGTCTCCTTCAATGGGCTGAATATTAATGTATACCTCATCACCAACAAATTCAAAATATCCACCAGAATAAGGCAATTGACTAATTGAAATAAAATCTATTCTTTTCGGATACAGAAATTTTGAGATTGGATTTCTTTTTATTGTTGAAAAATCAACAATAATATTATTCTGAGTATCAGTTAAGTATCCTGTTATTTTAGTTTGTCTTAAGTTATTGAGGATTAAAATCAAAGTAATTGTTATAGCTATAAAAATAGCTATCCCATAATAATATCTAAGCCCAAGGATGTATAAGTATTTAGTATTTACATTTATTTGAATTTTTTTTATGGAGCTTTTATACTCTTTTTCTAAATAATTTGTATCTATATTTAGGTCAAAAATTACTTCTCCCTTAATTTTTTCTTCGGATTCAAGAAATAAATTAAAAATATAAGATTTATCCGTATCTTTCAGATTAACTTTTTCAATTCTGAAAGAAAAATTATCGTTTGGAATTATAATACTTTGAATTTCATCTAGACTAACTAAATAAGGATAGGAATTAACCCTTGTTTCAAATGTTATGACATTAAATTCGTCCTTAGTTCTACCCTTCAAATCCGAGATTTTAGTAATTTCAATTTCTGGAAAATATTCAATCTTAATTTGATCATTATGAACTACTGGGGTCGATACATTTTTCCATTGTAAAGTATATTCAAGGTCTAATATTGATTGTTCCAAAAAAGGAGAAAGTTCAACAGTATAAATTCCATCAAATGCTTCCTTATCCATCTTTTGGCCTAAATCATTCATTATTTGTATAGTTTCTGATCCATTATTATCACGAACCCTTAATTGCATTTCAGCATTTTGAATATTTGATAATTTTCCCTCAATAAAAGCTCCTACTTCAAGAATTACCGGAGAACCAGATGAAAAAACTTTCTCCCCTTGAGTGGCTAAACTCAGAGGGTTATACGTATCTGTTATTATTTCAAATCTCCCAGAATTACCATTTGTAATAATAGTCCATGTTCCTGATTCTGGTTCTAAAATATCCAAAAATAATATTTTTGAAAGATGCCAATAATCATAATCAATTTTTGGCTTTATTTCTAAGCCATTTGGATTAATTACGGATACTTCAGTAGTATTATCTTGTCTATAAAAACCAACTTTAATTCTATTTACTGTTGGGGGTATATTAATAAAATTTGAGAGTGGCTTAGGTGTAAGGTTAGTTTGCAAAATAGAAATTGGATTATCCATAAATAATTTTAGGAATTCTACCATTGCAGAACTGGACCCGAAATCAACATATGAACCACCAGTATTTGCAGAAAGTTCAATAAATAAATTTCTTTCATCTGCAGTTGCTGATTGTAGAGACATTACATTGAATTTTATTCCTGATGATAGATATAAATCTGAGAGATTACTTAATTTTACTCGTGAATATTCCTCAGATTTATTGATTCTCAAATTAGAAATAATGAATAGTTCGGAATCAGTTGTGTCTAAATTTTCAGCTATTTTTGTAAAAGCTTCAGAGATTATCAGATAGTGATTTGAGAATAAATCATATGATTCTTTACTGTTAGAATTAAAAAATTCAGAAAGTATAGATTCATGATTATCTAGAGTTATTATTTGAGGATCATAACTCTTTGATCCATATGGTTGGAAAACAACCTCTACATTTAAGTTTTTAGAGTAGTACTTTAATATTTGATTTATAATATCTTTAGAAGTCTCAAGCTCTTCTTGATCCTTATAATTCATATCAAAAGCTAAAAAAACTGTTTTTTCTTTTGAATTTTCATCAGCATTAATTATTGTTGAGTCCTCAAAAATTAAATTACAAATAAACACAATAAGTAATAATTTAAAAAATACTTTAGAAAATGCATTAAAGTTACTTATAATTTTTGGTTTGATATGGTTCATTATTAAATAATAAACTTTTTCTCAAGATAAATCCCTAATGAATTTA
The DNA here is from genome assembly GCA_002719425.1 of Chloroflexota bacterium. Next base: position 52,917 of record PBHA01000011.1, on the reverse strand, counting down.
TCCAAGATATTAATAAAATTAATAAAATGAAAATCGTTGAATTAAAAACAACATTATTTGAATTTGAGCTTGATAGAGTTATGGGGGATGCAAATTCTCCAAGAGGTAGAACTAAATCAGGATCATGTTTGGTAGAGCTAATTACTGATGAAGGACTAGTGGGAATTTCCATTGGTGGAGGTAACGCAATAACTCAAATAAGATCATTATTTGAAGGAATAATTGTTGGATCAGATCCCAAAGCTGTCTACAGTATTTGGAAAAAAATGGTAGATAGATTTTTTAAAGGAGGACATGATGGAATTGCAAACGATGCAATTACTGCGTTAGATGTCGCGATGTGGGATCTTAGATCTAAGGTAAATGAAGAACCACTTTGGAAAACTCTTGGAGGTAGTAAAAAACCTATAAACGCTTATGCATCCGATATTGCTTTACCTTTGAACGACGAAAAGCTTGGAAAATGGTACAAAAAGATGGCTAAAAACTATGGTTTTAAGTCTGCGAAATTGAAAGTAGGACTAGATCAAGATTCTGACTTAAGACGATTAGAAATAATGAGAAATGCTTTATCTATCAACAATGATGATCCTATTCTCTATATTGATTCCAATGAATACTGGTCACCAAAACAAACAATTAGAAAAGTTTCAGAAATGGAAGAAAGGTTTACATTAGGTTGGATTGAAGAGCCTGCTAGAAGATGGGATTTTTTGGGTCTAAAAAAAGTATCTGATGCCCTAAAAACTCCTGTTTGTGCTGGAGAAAATCTAGATACATTGGGAGACTTTTTACCTTATTTTCATCATAGATCTGCTGATGTAATCCAAGTTAGCCATGGAATGACAGGAATTACAGGTGCTCTTCAAATTGCTGATGCAGCTTATGGATTAGAATTGCCTATAACTTTAGGAGGATCAGCAGGTATACTGCATGCACATATTGCGAGTGCAATACCAAATTGTATTACAATAGAAATTCCACATCCAGAGCCTGAAACTAAAGTTTATAAATGGGATGTTAAGATAGAAAAAGGATTAGCTGTATTAGGAGATAAACCTGGTCATGGTATAACGATAGACTATGAAGAGCTAAATAAATCTGTCGTGAATAAAATTTCTGTAAAATCAGGACCGAGCCCATATGGTAGAAGAGCTGGAGCAGGATTATATGAAGTCCCCCCAACTAAAGATGAAATAAAAGAGGCTAATTCAAAATGAAAATAACCGACTTTAGATTAGAGACATATCTTGAACTAATGGATAGACCTTTAGGAGATGCTAATGGTCCTGAAGGGGATGATCTTATAGTTTCAAGTATTTTGATAATTGATACTGATGAGGGAATAAGCGGAGTAGCACCTTTAGGAAATGGCCAAGTAAATAACTTATTTAAGGTTATTGAAGGTAAAGATCCTAGAGAAACTTTTACTCATTGGCAAAATATGATTCGTTATGCTTTCAAAGGTGGAGATGAAGGAGAAGTACATGGTGCTCTATCAGCTATAGATATTGCATTATGGGATATTAAATCAAAGGTAAATGATGAACCTTTATGGAAAACTCTTGGAAGTGATGATCCTAAATGTAAAGTATATGCTTCTGATATAGGATATTGTTTGACAGATGAGGATCTATACAAATTTTTTAAGGGTATGTCAGATAAGGGTGTTGACTCTGGGAAGGTTAAGATAGGTTTATCTTACGATGATGACCTTAGAAGAATAGGAATAGTTTATGATGCATTAGCAGAAAATTGTAAGAGGCCAAGAATTATGGTTGATTCTAATGAATATTGGTCTGTGAAAAAAGCTATACAAACTATAAGTAAAATAGAAGAAAAATTTGATATTTTTTGGGCAGAAGAACCTGCAAGAAGATGGGACTATAAAGGTCTTAAAATGGTTTCAGATAATATTAAAGCCGCTGTATCAAGTGGAGAAAATCTTAATAATGTTGGAGATTTTTATCCTCTAATAGATAATCAAGCAGTAGATATTCTAAACGTTAGTTCTTATCAGTCAGGAATAACTGGATTGAGACAAATTGGAAATTTTGCATATGCATATGAACTCCCTGTAACGACTATGAATTGTATAGGAAATTATAATGCGCAAATCGCTACTAGTATTCCAAATCACATTATGATGGAAGTTGTTGATCCTGGAAGAGAAAAAGCATATTCAAAATGGAATGANCATATTGANGATGGATTTNTTCATNTNGACAATACNCCNGGAATNGGNTTANTAGTTGATGAAAAAAAATTAAANNANTTACAGNAAACTAAATATGNTNGAGAGCCAAAAAGACCATGGTTTAGGAGAGAAGGNGCTGGNCTNTATATAAAANNATTAGAAAAAGATGAAGTTAAATGGAAATGANAGGATNAANNATGAAAGTTACNAAAATTACTAGNATNCCAATCANAGATGAAGAAGNTAGAGTTTANTTCTTTGTNAAAATTGATACTGATAANGGNATTCANGGNCTTGGNGANGTTGGAATAGCNAGACAAGGAAATGCTATTTCAAAAGCAATTGANCATCTTTCNGANCTNGTTATAGGNTCTGATCCTTGGGAGACAGAAAGATTATGGCAANTAATGTTCAGAAGTTNTTTTTTCCCNGCAGATAANNTNTATTCNTGTGCAATATCTGCTATNGATATAGCNCTNTGGGATATAAANGCAAAATCAGTAGATTTACCNGTTTATAAACTNTTNGGNGGNCCNTANAGAGAAAANGTNATTTGTTATCCNCATACTCANGGAAACTCAGTTAANGAATTTTTAGANACATGTGANGACCATCTNAATAANGGNTGGAAATTCCTTAGATGGCATCAACCAAGTAACTTTATNNATGATTTAGAATCTGNAATTTTAGAACCNAGAAAATCNATNAANGTAGCNGTAGAAATAATGGGNCAAGTNAGAGANAGGTTTGGNTATGATCCAGANATATCNTTTGATGTTCATACNAGATTAGATCCACCAGAAGTAATTGAAATGTGTAAAGATCTTGAACCTTTGAAACCTTTCTTTATAGAAGATCCTATAAGATCGGAAAATCCAGGATCATATAATCATATAAGAAACAAAATAAACCTGCCTATAGCTGCAGGTGAACAATGGGCATCTAAATGGCCATTCAGAGAAGTAATTGAAAAAGAATTGATAGATTATGCAAGAATTGATCTATGTATTGTTGGAGGTTTAACCGAAGCTTTAAAAATTACACATTGGGCTGAAACTCATTATATAAATATTGTTCCACATAATCCTTTAGGACCAGTTTCTGCGGCAGCTTGTGTTTCTTTATGTATGGCATCCAGCAATGTTGGAGTTCAAGAGATGCCAAAGGCTCCTGGAACCTATGCTCAGAAACTTTTCCCAAAACAAATTGAATGGGAGGACGGTTTCTCTTGGTGTCCAGATACTCCTGGTCTAGGTGTGGATATAGATATAGATGTAGCAGAGTCAATGAGAGTTGATCCAACTGGATTTTCTCCAAGATTATCGAGGGAAGATGGGAGTTTTACAAATTGGTAACAAGAGGTTTTTTTGGAAAAAAAAATAACAATGAAAGGATCCCTCCAGGTCAATATTTAGAAAATAGATTTCCTGTTTTATCTGCAGAACCAACTCCTAAAATTGATATTGAGAACTGGACCTTGAGTATAAGTTACAAAAATACTGATTTGGCAGAAATCAGTTGGGAACAATTAAAAAGTCTTCCAGAAAAAGAGATAACTCAAGATATTCATTGTGTAACAAGATGGTCAAAGCTAGATATGAGATGGAAGGGAGTTCAAATCAGTTCTATTTTTAAAGAATTTAAAATTGATCCTCCTACTGAATGGACTATGATAGGCTCATCCACTGGCTATACCACTAATGTCCCACTAACTGACTTAATGATGGAAAACACTATCGTTTCATACTCATATGAGGATGAAACGATAAGCCCTGAACATGGAGGCCCTATAAGATTAATTGTTCCTCATTTATACTTTTGGAAATCTGCAAAATGGTTAAACAGAATAGATTTTATTGATAATGACAAACCGGGTTTTTGGGAAAATTATGGTTATCATATGTATGGAGATCCTTGGAAAGAACAGAGATATTCTGGACAATGACATTTAATCAAAATTTTAATTCTGCTACTTTGTTGAAAAAAAAAATTGTGGATGACAAGCTTTGTTTTTTTGAATTTAAAGTTGAAAATTGGAAAGGGCATATTCCTGGTCAATATTCTGAAATTTGTCTAACAGCTGAAAATGGATATCAAGCAATTAGACCCTATTCCATAGCTAGTCCACCACGAAAAGATACGGTAAGCTTTTTGATTGAAAAAATTGATGAGGGGGAGGTATCTAATTTCCTCTATGATTATTCATTAGCTGGAGATAAATTTCAAATTTCAAATCCAATCGGTTTGAGATTTATTCTTCATAATAAAAAGATTCCAATATTTATAGCATCTGGATCAGGAATTGCTCCNTTCTTATCAATGTCAAAATATCTAAATGAAAAACGAATAAGCTATTTTACTTATCATTGGTCTAGAAATATCACAGGTTTAGTAAATTTTAAGGAAAATGAAACTAATATAAATATTTCTTATTTCCCATTTATAACAAGGGAAATTCCAATTGAATGGCAAGGTGGAACAGATAGAATTCAAGAAGAAAACTTTAATAACCTAGATATAAATCAAAGTTATGAGATATACATTTGTGGCTCAGATTCTTTTGTCGAAAACGCTCTTTCAATAGCATCTAATTTAAATCTTGACTGTGAAATATTCACAGAAAGATTTGGATCCTAAGGATTAAACTTAATTACGTTTTTGATTACGTTATTCTTTTGATCAGCATATTCTTCATAAGATTTTTGCAAATCACCAATATCTGACACATGAGACTTTAAGGATTTTGGATCCCACCATCCTCTTTCAGCTAAAGCAACCAGCTCTCTAATTTCTGCTATGGGCTCTGGAGTAGTAGCAATTTGAGTAGCATGAATGTCTAAGTTTTTCCTTAACATTAAACTGTGTTCAAACTCTACCATATCCTCAGTCACAATACTAAATGTTATGAATTTACCCTGAGGTCTTAATAGATTTAAGCAAATATTGAACCCATCTTTATTACCTGAAGCATCTACCACAACATCAAATAACTCTCCATTAGTGATATCTTCTGTTTGTTCTATTAGATCATCTAGATTTTTGAATTTCATAGATTTGGTAGCTCCTAGAGAAATACTTTTTTCAAGCCTATAATCATGTTTATCTATTCCAACAACTTCTGCTGCTCCCTGCTTTGAAGCAAACATTGTAAAAGATAATCCAATTCCACCTTGACCAAGCACAGCAATTCTTTTTCCAAATATGTTACCCCAATGCTTCGCTGAATATAGTACTGTACCTGAATGCTGGAGCATAATCCAATCTGCTAGATCTCCCCAGTCAGGAAGTTTAATTATTCTTTCATGAGATTGGTCAATATATTCAACTGCTCCTCCAGTTCCAATACTACCATCAGGTTTTCTGTAGTTAGGGATTACAATAGCTCTTGTTCCAACAGGATATCTTTCATCTTTAGATTCTACTGCTAATCCAGTGACTTCGTGGATTGGCATTCCAGGTGGTAATGGATAATCCTCTTCTGGTAACACCTTTTCAAAAGCCCCATGAATATCTGACCCACATATCGAAATATATTCAGTTTTAAATCTTACTTCTCCATCTTTTAATTCTCCCAGGTCTGGAATATCGGTAATTTCTATCTTTCTAAATCCTGTTATTTGTGCTGCTTTCATTAAAATCCCCCTATATGGTGGGTCCGGCAGGATTTGAACCTGCGACCAATCGGTTATGAGCCGACTGCTCTGACCACTGAGCTACGGACCCTATTGTTTTTCCTTCTTACCTCAATCTAAATAATAATATAAGTTTACCTAGAAGAAGAAAAGGTTTAAACTTTCTAAAACAATTATTTCATAAATAAAAAATTCTTGGAGCGAAAAAAATGAAAATAACAGATATTAATCTAAAAATTTACAGATGGGAAAGATCAACTCCAATAACCAATGGATTATATACGTATACGCACAATGTACTAAATATTGTTGAAATTCAAACAGATGAACCTGACATAACAGGAATTGGAATATCTGCAGGTATAGATGTTAGTCCAAATGTAGCTAGAGAGTTAGTGGATCATTTTAAGAAAGGGATAATAGGACTTAATCCTCTAGATAATGAGAGAATTTGGCATGAAATGTGGAGACCAAAACTTGTTGGAAGAAGAGGTATAACAACAAGGGTAATTTCTGGTATTGATATAGCTCTTTGGGACATAAAAGGTAAAGTTTCAAACTTACCTGTTTATAAGTTACTGGGTGGTTTCACGAATAAAGTTGATACATACATAGCTGGAGGATATTACGAAAAAGGGAAAGGATTAAAAGAGTTAGCCAAGGAAATGGAGGATAATGTTGATATGGGAGCAACTGCTGTAAAAATAAAGGTAGGAGCGCTTTCAATAAATGAAGACATAGAGAGAGTCAAAGTATGTAGAGAAGCTATTGGAAATGATGTGAAATTAATGGTTGATGCAAACAACGCATATAGACATTATGAGGCTATTGAATTTGCAAGAAAAGCTGAAAAATACGACTTGTTTTGGTTCGAAGAACCTGTTGAACCAGATGATTATATAGGTCAATCTGAGATAACTAGATCAACATCCATACCTGTGGCAGCTGGAGAGAATGAATATACAAGATATGGCTTTAGAGACATGATTAATCATAGAGCAGTAGATATCCTTCAACCTGATTGCCTAATACTAGGAGGAGTGACTGAATTTATGAAGGTATGTGCACTAGCTCAAAGTAATGATTTAGATATAGCTCCTCACGGTGCACAAGAAGTTCATATCCATCTTGTGTCGGCTATACCAAATGGTTTAATACTAGAATATTATAGGGATACAGTTAATCCGATGCATGGGAAAATATGGGAGAATGAATTAATTTTGAAGAATGGATATGTTTATGCTCCTGATTTGCCTGGGTTTGGATTAAATCCTAAATGGCAAGATTTAGAACCGTATAGAGTTTAATCTATTGAGTATATATAATTTAAGTATTAGTAGTGGAGATATCTGATGAAAGATGTATTTGACGCAGCAATTAAAGAGATCAAAAACAACCGAAAATTTGTTATATCAACAGTCACTAGGACACAAGGATCTACTCCTCAAAAACCTGGCGCAAAACTTTTAGTAAGAGAAGATGGATCAGGAGTAGGAACTCTTGGTGGAGGCTGTGTTGAGGGAGATATATGGTTTGCTTCAAGCGAAAAAATAAAGCGTGAAGAGAACGCAGAGGTAAGACCTTATGAACTGAATGAAGATTTGGCAGCTAAAGATGGTCTTGTTTGTGGAGGAACTATGCACTTCATGATAGATCCAATTGATGACAAGTTAGAATTCGAATTTTTTCTGGATGAAATAAATAAGGCTTATAATGGAGATAAACCAGTGGCTTTAGTACAAGTACTTGAATCTAAAAATATAAGTGAAGTTAGTAAAAAAATCCTAGTTAGAGAAGATGGATCAAAATCAGGCGAGCTTATATCAGAAGAAATTGATAATAAACTTATTAAAGATTCCAGAGATTTACTAGCACTTGGAAAAAATAAAACTCTAAAAATAGAAAACAGACTTTTTTATATAGAAGCATTCACGACACCTCCTAAACTTCTGTTAGCAGGAGGAGGACATGTTTCAAAAGCAATTGCAAATTTAGCAAAGCCTTTAGGTTTTGAACTTAATATTTTTGATGATAGAGAAGATTTTGCAAATACAGATAGGTTTCCTGAAGCAGATGAAGTAAAAGTAGCAAATTATAATGATGGGTTTGGAATGTTTGATATTAATGCAAATACATTCATAGTTATAGCGACAAGAGGTCATAGACAAGATGATTCTGCTACTAAAGCTGCATTAGAAACAAATGCCTCATATGTTGGTTTATTAGGTTCTAAAAGGAAAACAATTCTTATTATAGAAAAACTATTAAGAGAAGGAATAGACGACAACACATTTAAGAGATTAAGAGCCCCTGTCGGGATAAATATTGGAGCAAGAACTCCAGAAGAAATTGCTGTTTCGATCATTTCTGAAATATTATCTTTCAGATTAGGAGGAAGTGAAAAATCTATGATGCTAGAGGAAAAATATATAGAAAAAATTAGGAGTAAAATTTCTAAATCTTCTAAAATAAAAAATTGATTTATGTATGATAACTTTGATGCCTTAATTCTTTCTGCTGGTTTGTCTACCAGAATGGGAAAAACTAAAGCTTTATTAAATTGGCATGGTAAAAAGCTTGTAGAATTTCATATTGATGTACTGAATGATATAGGTATAAGAAATATAAATTTAGTATTAGGTCATGATAAAAATAATATTATTGAAGTTGTAAACAGAAAAAAAATCAAAATAATAATAAATAATAATTACTTGGGTGGAAAATCAACTTCTATTTTAGAAGGTATTAATAACATTGAAAAGGATACTCGAAATCTTCTCTTAATAAGTGTTGATCAACCAAGACCTAAATGGTTCTTAAAAAAAATAATTGATTTCCATATACTTAATAAATCTATAATTTCTGCTCCTATTGATAAAAATAAAAGAGGTCATCCAATAATCTTTAACAAAAAATTCATTCCAAATTTAACTAAAATAAATGAATACCCTAACGGACTAAGAGACCTTTTTAGGGAAAATAACAATATTGTTATGACAGATGAAATCAAATCCCAATGGACCCATCTTGATCTAAACAATAATGAAATATACGAAAAAGCTTTGTCCTATAAATTATTTGATGAATAGAAATTTAGAAAAAGTAATAGAAGATTTTTTTGAAGATGCTTTAGATTTTCTTAAGGAAAATATTAATTGGAAGATCACTGAACATGATCTTCTTCAATTTATTAGAGGAAAGCTTCAGGAAAAAAACATAGAACTTTCAGAAAAAAACACAGTTTTATTTAATCCTAAAAATAATGAGTATGATGATATAGTAGATCCGGAAAAATCCAATGTAATAAGAAAAAAAGGAAGTTTATACATACGTATTGTTTTTCAAAACAACCCCTCATTTAATGAGACAATTATTGAAAAAAAATTTACTTTAAACTTATGATTTATTTTATTTGAAATAGTGCTAGGGAGAAAATATGAGTTTATTAAAAGAAAAAGTAGCAATAGTAACAGGTGGAAATGGTGGTATAGGTTTAGGAATTTCTGAAGGTTTAGCTCATGAAGGTGCTTTGGTTATCATTGCTGCAAGAAATGAAGAAAAAAACAAAAATGCAATTGAAAAAATCAAGTTATCAAGTAAAGACAGTGAAACTTTTAAGTTAGATGTAAACGATCAGGATTCAATAAACAGGTTAATGGAATTTGCCATAGAAAAATATGGGAAAATAGATATCTTGATAAACAATGCAGGAATAAATAGAAGAAGTGATGAACCACATCTACTGGCTAAAAGTGATTGGGATGATGTTATAGATACAAATTTAAATTCTATTCATCATATGACTTCTGCAGTTTTTCCTTATTTGAAGAAAAATAAATCAGGAAAAATTATAAATATAGGTTCAATGATGTCGATTTTTGGAAACGCTAATGCAATCGCATACGCAGCAAGTAAAGGAGGAGTTGTACAGTATACCAAAAGCTGTGCAATTGCTTGGGCTAAATATAATATTCAAATCAACGCAATTCTGCCTGGTTGGATAGTAACAGATATGACTAATGAATTCAAAAGAGTAAATCCTACAAGATATGCAACTATTGCAGGGAGAACTCCTGCTGAAAGATGGGGATTACCTGAAGATATGGCAGGTACTGCAATTTTTTTATCAAGCAAGTATTCAGATTTTGTAAACGGTGTTTCTATTCCTGTAGATGGTGGTTATAGTGTAATGTAGATCATTTAAAAAAATGATTTAATGGACCATTTCCTTTACCAATTTTGTAAGCTTTATTTATAGCGTCTGTTACATAATCTTTTGCTAATTTAACAGATTCTTGTATAACTTCACCTTTTGCAATATATGCTGTAATAGCTGCTGAAAAAGTACAACCAGTTCCATGAGTTGAAGTAGTATCTATTCTCTTAACACTGAAGGATTGAAAATTTTTGCCATCGTAGAAAACATCTTCTGAGACATCAGAATTAAAAAAATGACCACCTTTTATAACGACTGATTTAGGCCCATAATCTTTTAATATTTTACAAGCTTCGAAAACATCATCTTTATCTGTAATTTTCATTTTAGTTAGCTCCTCAGCTTCAGATAAATTTGGAGTAATAATACTTGCTAAAGGAAAGAGTTTTTTCTTCAATGCTTCTATAGCTTTTGATGAAATCAAGACATCTCCAGATGTAGCGACTATTACAGGATCAATAACTAATCTAAGATTAGAAGTTTTTTCTAAAGAATTCGCAACATCAATTACGGAAGATTCTTCGGGAAGCATGCCAGTCTTGACAGAATTAAAACCAATGTCATTTTTTATAGAATCTATTTGATTTTTTAAGACTGAATTTGGTATGACGTGAATATCACTAACTCCTAATGTGTTCTGAGCAGTGACTGAAGTAATTGCAGAAACACCATAACAATTTAATGAAGCAAATGTCTTTAAGTCAGCTTGAATGCCAGCTCCTCCTCCAGAATCAGAGCCAGCAATAGTCATGCAAATTGGTAAAATTTTTCCATCAGGTTTCATGTTATTTTGATCAAAATGAGTTATAAATATATAAATAATATTCTAGCAGAGGTTAATTTGTCTTGGAAATTTAATAACTTAATACCAAATTTTGGAACTATTACTGAGGGCCCTTGTTGGGATGGTGAAAATTTACTCTTTTCTAATATTTCACATAACAGAGTATTAAGTTACAACATAAAAAATAAAACAATCAATGAAATCTTTAGTGACACAGGTGAAGCAAATGGATTAAATTTCAATATAAATGGAGAATTATTTGCTTGCGAGGGAGGAAGAAGACGCATAGCAAAATATAATTTAGATGGATCTAAAGAAACTGTTGTAGATAATTTAAATGGAATAAAAATAAATAGTCCTAATGATTTAGCAATAAACAACAAAGGTGATATTTTTTTCTCTGATAGAGTTGAGGATATAAATCCTGAAATGGGATTAAGCTTTTCGTCTATAATCTCAGCAGAAAAACAAAAAGACGGAAGCTATAAAGCATTCAGAAGAACGTTTGATACATCAATGCCTAATGGGCTTCTGTTTAACGAAGATCAATCAATACTTTATGTTGCTCAATCTGACTACAGAGCTGATCGAGAGAGAGAATTAAGGTCTTATAAAGTAAATGAAGATAATTCATTGTCTGAAATGAAGGTTTTACATGATTTTGGCCCACACAGAGGGATAGATGGCATGACTCTAGCAAAAGACCAATCAAATCAAGAAATTTATATAGTTGCAGCAACAGGATGGGAGATTTCAGGGCCCAAAGGAAATATAACTATTTTCGATAAAAATGGAAAAGTTATAGAAAGACATGAAACTCCGTGTGAGAGACCTACAAACTGTACAATAATTGACAAAAAAATTTATGTCACAAGTATTGAGGGGCATTTATTAGTTGCTGAGACAGATCTAGACGGCTTACTTCTTTATCCAAATTAATTAGAAAATTCATCAATAAATAAATTTTCTATAATTAGCTCCTTTTCTAAAAAATTATTTTGGTACATCCATTCATATGTTTCTTCCCATTTANATANATCTTGNTGNCCAAAAGGNANNTTATTTGANTGCCACATAGGTATTAATAATTCAACNCCAGCNCTCTCNACATCTTCTTCAACTATTTCTTCNCCTNCAATACTAATAAGACTNNTTATAGANTCTTGTGGNTTTCTNATAGAAAATTCATANCCNTTCTTAAANGANTTNACTACTTTTTCAACNTCTGATTTNTTTTCTTCAAGAAATGATTTATTNGTAATTAGAATTAANTCATAGTAATCAGGAACTCCCCATTCTTCAAGTCTCATTATNTCTATNTCATAACCTTGTAGTTCCATCACNATNGACTCATGNGTCCAGTANGCTCCNATAATAGCATCAACTGANCCAGAAACTAATGCCTTAACNAGCTCAAAACCAACATCAACTGTTTCTACATCGTTGATNTTAATATTTTGGCTAGANAANACAGTTTCTAACATAGCNTTATTNGATGGAATNCCNGGNTANCCTACAACTTTTCCNTTAAGGTCNGANGGATTTTTTATANTNNTTTTCTTNAGANTCATTATNGAATTTANGGGATGCTGAGATATNCTNANNACACTTANAATTTCTAATCCTGCTGATTGNGCCTGCAANATATCNGGATGATATGANAATCCAAAATCNTCNCTACCAGANGCAACNGANGATATTATTGCNGTAGGNTCNGAAGGAGTNTAAANNGAAAGTTTNANTCCTTCTTCNTCAAAAAAACCTTCATCAANAGCAGAATATATTCCNGCATGATTNGAGTTNGGATACCAATCNAATGCCAGNGATAATTCTTTTTCATTTCCGCATCCTATAACAAATANAGANAGAATGAANAATACAANAAATTTCATTATTTACTCCTTAANAATTTTATTTTCTAAAAANTTAACNAATATAAATAGTANAGATGCNATCANNGATANTANTAATATTGATGCAAATACTCTTTCNGTCTGNAANAANGGACCTGAAACTTTCATAATCCANCCNANACCTGATTTAGATCCAATCCANTCTGCAACAATAGCNCCNATTACAGANCTTACACANGCTACTTTNANTCCAGAAAAGAAACTAGGTAAAGCAATTTTTATTTTTATTATNTTAAAAATTTGAGATTTTGTTGCTCCCATAGTCATAAGCATATTTTCCATNTCTTTNGANTTGATTTTTANTCCATCAAAAATACCNATTACAATTGGGAAAAANGAAATCAAGAAAACNACNATAATTTTTGAAANAATACCTGCNCCAAACCAAACAATTAATATTGGAGCNAAAGCAAATATTGGAATNACTTGNGAAGCAATAACATANGGTAAAAAAGATTTTTCAAAGTTTCTATATGTATGCATTAATATNCCTATAATTANTCCTAAANAAATNGCAAAAAACAAACCNATNAAAATNTCAATTANNGTAGTNANTGAATGTTTCAANANAAANAATTTTGAANTAATCAATTCATCTANAATCATNANAGGAGATGGTAAAAGCCAAGTTTCAAAAACTCCNAAATAAGANANNANTTGCCAAAANAAAANNAATATNANNAANGTCATTCCAGGNAAAAACCAATTATTNACNANTCNNNATAANTTATTTAGAATTTTTNACCTCATCTAACTTCTNAATTAATATTNTTTTTTGATNAATAAAATCTNTNTCNACAATNACTGNTGTTTCTCTNGGATGANTCATATNNATATCAATCATAAANTTAAAGTTTTCNNCNCCAGAATCCATAANAATNATNTGATCTGANAAAAATATNGCTTCATCTATATCGTGNGTAACTAAAATNATTGACTTATTTATATAATNCNTATGANTTTCNATCCAATTATAAATTTCNAGTCTTTTTATNGAATCAAGAGAAGCAAANGGNTCATCAAGTANAATAAATTCAGAATCTTGCAANATTGTCCTNAAAAAAGAAACTCTTTGNCTTAATCCACCAGAAAGNTCTTTTGGNAAATATNTNAANTANTCATAAATACCCAANATTGAAGCTTTNTTNTNCATNTCTTCAATTGATTCANNANTNATTTTACCCNTAATTTTTANAGGCAATAGAATNTTTTCTTCAACATTNAGCCANGGTAAAAGAAGATCTTTCTGTTGCATNTATGCAATTTNACCTAANCTATNGTGAGAATTTTNNAATTNTATTTTTCCTGAATNNGGCTCTNTTANACCNGNAATCAATTCCAATAANGTNCTNTTCCCNCAACCACTGTGTCCNANNATAGAAATNGTTTTATTTCTAGAGAAACGAAAANGACAANTTNCTTATNATNGGATTATCNGGTTCGAAACCAAAGCTTAAGTTTTCAAGAANAATATTNTTAATATTTCTTCCCTCCGCTAGAATTATCTAGTTCAGGTTTAGTGGGTCGGTTTTTNTAAAAACCCTCTCAGCANNTCGCTCCCCAAGTAANTCATTATTTTAAATATACATTACANGTACTTTTTGTGAAACTTTAATTTATTCTAATTAAATATTATTAAAANAAAGAGGANTTNNNATTAAAAAAATTTTANCTCACTNCTNTTAATTTCTNNTTTTNTNTTNACTGGCTGTAGTGANAANNATGANTGAAAAANAANTACTCTCCATAGANGAGCTNTTTACNCTNACTAAANATAANATNGATACATCNNAGTCTTTTTCNTTCAGTCTTANNCATAAANATGGNTATACTTCNCTNCCNGGTGGATTTGANATCTCTAANGCACAAGGNGANATTCAAAAACCAANNAAACTTAGAATTNATGCTGAAATAATNTCNAATAATTTTCTAATAAAGNTNTCTTATNTATCAATGGNNAANAATTATTGGATAACAAATCCTATAANNTTTGAATGGGTAGAAACNTCNCAAGANGATAACCCTTTNAAGAANATAAATCCTGTAAATATATTAAGTGATATTTTTTCTGAAATTGAAAATNCTNCNATTNTTTCATCTNAAAATTATNATTANGAAATAANTGCTGANATAAANTCAGAAAATCTTAANTCACTTGTNGGNGACATNATNGTAANTAATAANAANGT
>PBHA01000011.1:0-37981 GCA_002719425.1 Chloroflexota bacterium | reverse complement strand
TATCNCTTANTATAANNCAAGATGGAATTGTTGATTCAATNAANATTTATGGAATAGTNCANCCAAACGATNNNATTGATACACNNAGAGAAATAAAATTTGAAAGATGGAANGAAANNCTAAAATGGGAAANNCCATAAGTCTNAAGAAATAAAATNTTTTANATTTTTATNNTNTGNTTAGCTGTTTTTATAGCNGCTGANGATCAAACTGTTNTNGTAACTTTACTNCCTAGTATGGTNTTAGATNTNGGTATTTCAGTTGGAGAATTNAANAANATCTCNTGGACAATNACATCATACTTACTTGGNTTNACNCTAGTNATGCCNNTAGCNGGAAAATTNTGNGACAAATTNGGTTANAGNTTNGTATTAATTTTTTCNATGNTANTATTTTCTNTAGGATCTCTTCTTNTAGGNATTACAGTTAATNTACCTGAGAGNANNTATNTCCCNTCAAAATTAAATTGGTTGATTTTNTTTAGATTTTTACAAGCTATGGGAGGNGGTGCNATTATACCTATAGCAATAGCTTCNGTTTCTTTGATTTTGGAAAAAAAATANTGGATATATGGTTTTGGATTGATNGGAGCTTCTGCNGANGCNGGNGGNGTTATAGGNCCNTTATGGGGAAGTTTGATNCTAGAAATTTGGGATTGGCCAGCNGCATTTTTNATAAATATNCCACTCGCAATTNNAATCATANTTTTAGCTTTATTTATGCCAAAAAGTCAAAAAAATANAAGCATCAAATNAAATTNTTAGANATNTNNTTANTTTCATTAATTATNATCATNTCAACNATTTTNATNTCNGAATATGANGGNNTNGNNNTTANCCAAATTATTTTATTNATAATNATTTNANNTNTNGTTATNNTTACANNTNTAAAAATAAGACTTTTCAATCAAGAAATATTNCCCNATNAGCTNATNAANTCTAAAACATTTTTNTGGAGNTCNNTNACACATTTTTTNATNGGATCAAGCTTGATAATAGTNATGGTTATAATCCCNTTGTCANGNTCAACAGTNTTTGNNTTAGATAGTCTTACAATTGGNTTNTCATTACTAAAANTNACNGCTTTNATAGGTTTAGGATCNATNCTAGGNATTTTTTTTACAAGATTAAGTTTGACTTTNACNTTNATANTNGGAAGTATTCTTATTNCATCNGGAACCNTNATATANTCAANTAATATTNAAACACCAACNAATNAAATTGNTTNTATATTTTANATATTAGGTNTAGGTTTTGGTNTATTTATNGTNCCAATACACAATACANGTCTTNATAAAATTTCTGAAAANATTAGAGGNATTTCNTCCTCAATGATCTCTCTTTCAAGNATGCTTGGTATGATNTTTGGGCTTTCNTTANTGACAACNATNGGAACAGCAAGNTTNTCAGACTTAGTNAGTGGAATGAATNTNCTTTCATTAGATCCTGATNTNCAACAAAAAATNAATAANGANATNAANANTGCAGGAATTGAAGTTTTTAATGAAATAATGTTNGGAGCATTTATTTTTTCAATAATTACATTTNNTACNTCNNTAATTCTTATTTACTACTATCNTAGAAATCAATAANATCNTTATNNNGCTACAACNGAAGCNACNGCATANTTCCTNGANTGGCTNATNGAAATAGCTATTTNNTTNATCCCNAANTCTTCNGCTTTNCNTTTTGCATTTCCNTNTAATNTTATTTCNGGNGCTTTTCCNCTTGGNCTNTAAACTTCTATNGATTTCCAAGGNACNCCNCTNATACCNGTACCNANAGCTTTCATNACTGCTTCTTTNGANGCAAATCTTGCAGCTATTTGNGGAAATCTNCCNCTACAATAATCAATTTCTTGATCAGTAAAAATTTTTTTCATAAATCTATTTGGATANTTTTGGNAAACATCNTTNATTCTATGAATTTCTATAATATCAATTCCTGTNAGTAACATTTTTTTTAGTTTGAATATAATATAAATA
Organism: Chloroflexota bacterium; assembly: GCA_002719425.1. The sequence continues at coordinate 35,997 of PBHA01000011.1, read as the reverse complement.
TATATTTAGTATAAAGTTATTTGTTCTTAAAGAAAGTAAAATATGAATTCTAAATTAATAGATGGAAAAGAAATAAGCTCAAGCATAAAAGAAAAACTAAGATTAGAAATAGAAGAAATTAAGAATAAATATTCACGAGTCCCAAGTCTTGTAGTTGTCCTAGTTGGAAATAATCCTGCATCAATTTCTTACGTAAAAGCTAAAGAAAAAGCTTGTCGGTTAGTTGGTATTGATTGTCACATAGAAAGATTAGATGAAAAAATTTCAGAAAATGAAATTATAAAATATATAAGGTCTCTGAATGCGAATGATCAAATTGATGGAATGATAGTTCAACTTCCACTTCCTCAAAAACTTGATGAAGAAAAAATTGTTCAATCGATTTCTCCTATTAAGGATGTCGACGGCTTATGTAATGAAAATTTAGGATTACTTGCTTCAGGAAGTCCAAGATTTGTTCCTGCAACCCCTTTAGGAGTACAGAGGATGATTTCTGAAATAGATTTCAATACTCAAGGTTCAAAAATCGTAATTATAGGAAGAAGTAAATTAGTTGGAATTCCTTTGGCATTATTACTCTCTTCTAAAACACCTCTTGGGAACGCTACAGTTACAATATGTCATAGTAGATCTGATGATATAAAAAAACATACTTTAGACGCAGATATTGTGGTTGTAGCAACAGGTTTTCCAAGTACATTAACTAAAGATATGGTCAAAAAAAATTCTATAGTTATCGATGTAGGTGTTAATAGAATTGAAGATGATACAAAAAAGAATGGATTTAGATTAATAGGAGATTCTGACTTTGATGACATTATAAATATTGTTTCTAAAATAACACCTGTTCCAGGTGGTGTAGGTCCTATGACAATAGCAATGTTACTAGAAAATGTAACTAAAGCATTTTATTTACATATCAAAGAATAAATAAAAAAGTCTAAATTAGATTGTAAAAGCTAGATGTATAAGAAAAGTTAATTTAAAATTCCACTATGGCAACTCTAAAACAAGAAAAAAATAAAAAATCAAAAAAAAGTGATATTGAAAAAAAAGAAATGCTTGAACTATTCAAGCAAATGTATTTAATTAGACAATTCGAATTAGCTTGTGGTGAAAATTATACGAAAGGTAACATTCGTGGTTTTTTACATCTATACATAGGCCAAGAAGCTACAGCAGTAGGTTCAATTTCATGCTTGAATGAGGAAGATTATATTATTACTCATTATAGAGATCATGGACATGCATTAGCTAGAGGATTAGACGTTAATAGATCTATGTCAGAACTTTTTGGTAAAAAAACTGGCCTATCTAAAGGCAAGGGTGGGTCTATGCACCTTTTTGATTCTTCTAAAAAATTTATGGGAGGACATGCTATTGTTGGAGGCCAATTTCCAGTTGCAACTGGATTAGCGTTGGCTTGTCAATATAAAAAAACAGGTGGATTGGTTGTATGTTTTTTTGGTGATGGTTCAACTAATCAAGGAACATATCATGAAACATTAAATCTTGCCTCAGTATGGAATTTACCAATATTATTTATACTCGAGAACAATAAGTATGGTATGGGTTCTGCAATAGATAGAGTAAGAGCTGGAGGAGAAGATTTTTATACAGGTGTTAGCACATACGATATACCAGCAGCACAAGTCAACGGAATGGATGTACTTGCGGTTAAAGAAGCGACCGAAATAGCAGTTAAAAAGGTTCGCCAAACTGGCGGACCTTTTTATTTAGAATGTAAAACATTCAGATTTGTTGGACACTCACTTGCTGATGGCCAAAAGTATCGAAAGACAGATGAAATAAAAGAATGGGAAAAACAAGATCCATTGGTAAAGTTTCCAAATTGGTTAAAATCAGCAGGAATAGCAACAGAAAAAGATTTAGAAAAAATAAGAGTTGAAATTGATAGAACCGTTGAAGAATCAGTGGAATTTGCAGAATCAAGTGAAGATCCAAACATTCAAGAAATGAATGATGATATATATAAAAATTAGAGATTAAGATATGACTGAATTATTAATGCGAGAAGCTATTAAAAAAGGATTAGAGGAAGCATTGGAACAAGATCCTAACGTATTAATAATGGGTGAGGATATTGGTGAATATGGAGGTGCCTATGCAGTAACTGATGGTTTTTTAGCTAAGTTTGGCCCTGAAAGAATAAAAGATACTCCTATATCCGAAGCTACTTTCATAGGTACAGGTATTGGTGCAGCATCAGCTGGACTAAGGCCAATAATAGAGCTTATGTCTATTAGTTTCTCATTGGTTGGTTTTGATCAAATCGTAAATATGGCAGCAAACATAAGGTATATGTCAGGTGGACAGATTGATGTGCCTATGGTTATACGAGCTCCTACCGGAGCGGGGGTTCAATTAGCAGCAACACATTCTCAAAGCTTTGAAACATGGTTAGCAGAAGTCCCTGGATTATATTGTGTTTGCCCCTCAAACCCAAAAGATGCATTAGGGCTTATGAGGACATCAATTAAGAATAATAATCCTGTAATTTTTGCAGAACCTGCCCTTTTGTACGGAATGAGAGGAGAAGTTCCAGAAGAATATTATGAAATTCCTCTTGGATCTGCTTCAGTAGTTGATGAAGGGAATGATGTTACCCTAGTATCTTATGGAGCTGGAATGAGTCTACTTCGTGAGGCATCTGAAATTCTTTCGGATAATGATATTGATTCTGAAATAATAGACTTAAGATCCCTTAGTCCAATAGATTACAAAACCATTGGAGAGTCTGTTAAAAAAACAAATAAGCTTGTTGCTGTTGATACCTCTAGAAGAAATGGCGGGATAATGAGTGAAGTTGTGGCTAATGTTCAAGAAAATTTTAATGATTGGCTAGATGGTCCAATAATTAGAATAGGTGCAAATGATGTACCATGGCCATATAATAAAAACTTAGAAGCAGCAGCATATCCATCATCAAAAAATATCGCTGATTCTATAATAGAAAAACTTATAAAGATTTAGGAGAGTATTTTGGCAAAAGAAATTACAATGCCTTCAATGGGAGCCGATATGACAGAGGGTACTATAGTCAAATGGCTAAAACAAGAAGGGGATAAAGTTTCTAAAGGTGATAAGTTAGCTGAAATAGAAACAGATAAAACAGTTGTAGAAATGGAATCATATAATGATGGTTTTTTAACTAAAATCACAGCAGATGAAGGTTCAAAAGTTCAGGTAGGAAAAATCATTGGTTATGTTGGAGAAAAAGATGAAGAAATTCCTGAAGAAGCAGATAGTACTAGTTCTGAAAATCCTACTAATCTTTCAGAGGAGGTTAATACAGAAGATGTAAATAAAGCTAAAGATCCTGAAGTAGAAAAAATTCAAAATAATAATATTACAAGCGAAGAAAAACCTAATAAGGTTGAAATTTCTATTGATTCAGATTCTGTAAAAATCAAAGCTTCTCCTATGGCAAAAAGAATTGCTAGAGAAAAAAATATTCCACTAGGAGAAATTTTAGGAACAGGCCCGGGCGGGAGAATTACTAAAGACGATGTGAATAATCATGTATCAGGACCATCATTAGTTTCTTCTTCTCAAATCAGCAAATCAAAACAAGTATATCTTGAAGGAAAAGATTTAGAACTAAATAGTATGAGGCAAGCCATAGCAAGAGTTACTGTGAAGTCAAAAACAGAGATACCTCATTTTCAGGTAACAGTTGAAGTTGATATGACTGAAGCTATGAAAATGAGATCAGATATTAACGAGGATTTAGAAAAAGATGGAATGAAAATTTCTGTAAATGACCTTGTCTTGAAATCTACAATAAATTCACTTATTAATAATCCTAAATGGAATTCTTCATTTGATGGAGACAAATTAATTATGCATCCAAGTATAAATCTTGGAATTGCCATTGCTTTAGAAAATGGATTAATAGTTCCTTCAATTATGGATTCTCAGAATCTGGATTTGGTAAATTTATCCATACAAGCCAAAGATTTAGGTGCTAGGGCTAGAGGTAAAGGAAATCCATTAAGTAATGAAGAGCTTACAAAAGGGACATTCTCAACTTCAAACTTAGGAATGTTTGGTACTCATGCATTTACAGCTATTATAGTTCCTCCTCAAAGTGGAATAATTGCTTTAGGAGAAGTAAAAAAAGAACCAAAAATAATTGATAATAAAATTGAAATAAGAGATGTAATGCTTGCAACACTTTCAGCAGATCATAGAGTTGGTGATGGAGCAGAAGGTGCAATATTCATGAATGAATTTAGACAACTGTTGCAAAAGCCATCAAGACTGCTGTTATGACATCCACTGTAAAGTTAATTAGCTATTCCCAAGCTTCAGAAGATTTCGAAGATTTGGGACTTACTGATTGTCAGGAGTTGATAGCATTTTGTGCTAGAGTTTCAAATCCTTCTAACCAATTAAATTCTGACACGAGTGAAAAATTAATTAAGTATCTTATAAAGAACTCTCATTGGTCTCCATTAGAAATGGTAAATGTCTGCTTAGAAATAGATACAACTAGAGATATAGCAAGGCAAATTTTAAGACATAGAAGCTTTAGTTTTCAAGAGTTTAGTCAAAGATATGCCAATCCAACTGAAGATATGGAATTTATAACTAGAGAAGCGAGACTGCAAGATAATAAAAACAGACAAAATTCAATTGAAACAAACGATTCTGATTTACAAAAAGAATGGGATGATCGACAACAGAAAGTCATAGATACTGCTCTAGAAGCATATAAATGGGCTATAGAAAAAGGAATAGCCAAAGAACAAGCTAGATCCGTATTACCTGAAGGGAATACTAAAAGTAGACTTTACATGAATGGTACATTAAGAAGTTGGATTCATTATATTCAACTTAGAGCTGGACATGGAACCCAAAAAGAACATATTGAAATAGCACAAGCATGCGCATTAGTTATTTCTAAAATTTTCCCAATGGCAAATAGTTTATAATTAAGCCATAAATAAAGTTATGTGATGAAACTTATAGTTATTGATATAGGAAATACCAACGTCGATGTTGGTATGTTTACAAATGGTGAATTGAAAAATAATGCAAAAATTTCAACCAAAGATAATAAATCAGAATTTGAGATAGCAAGTACATTACAGTCCCTTTTGAATATAGATCCAAATCAAGCAAGTGAAATTGACATAATAATTAGTTCAGTTGTACCAAACAAAACTGTTGTTGTGGAAAAAGCTTCTAAATTAATAAACTCTAAAGATCCAATCGTAGTAACTCATGATCTTTCTTTCCCAATAATTAATAAATATAATCCTCCAGAGGATGTAGGTATAGACAGGCTTGTTGATAGCATTGCAGCCATAAATCTTTATTCTTCCCCATGTGTTATTTTAGATATTGGCACATGCTTGGTTTTTAATGCCGTTTCAGAAAAAAATGAGTATCTTGGAGGATCAATAATCCCAGGTTTAGATATGGCTGCAGATACTTTAGCTAATTCAACTGCATTACTGAGACCTGTTGAATTGAGAGTTCCCCAAAAAATAATTGGAGAAAATTCTATTGAATCAATTCAATCAGGGATAATACTTGGTTACGTAGAACTCATTAAGGGAGTTTACAGTAAGTATTCTGAAGTAATTTCTCCAAAAAAAGACTGTCCTTTAGTAATAACAGGAGGAGGAGCTGAATTAATATTGCCTATTTTGGATATAAATTACATATATAATGAAAATTTATCATTTATGGGGTTAAAATATATATATGAAAGAGAAAATGATAGATAAAAAAAATATTATTCTGTGCGTAACTGGTTCTATAGCTGCATATAAATCAGTCTATTTATCCTCATCATTAGTCAAATTAGGTGCAAATGTCCAAGTAATTCTTTCTAAGTCAGCAAAAAATTTCATTGGTGAATCATCATTCTCTGGTATTACTCACAATCCCGTTATAACCGGATATTATGAATCAAAGACAGACTTATCAATTGATCATATTGATATAGCAAAAAAAGCAGACTTAATTGTAGTTGCCCCAGCTACTGCAAATATCTTAGCAAAAATTTCTCTTGGAATTTCAAGTGATCCCATAGTTGGTTGTATTCTTGCTTCAAAAGCTCCAGTAATTGTAGCTCCAGCGATGGATGGAGATATGTATAACTCTAAACAGGTACAAAATCACATTCAAGAGCTATATAGTTTGAATATTCATATATCTGGTCCCGAAAAAGGAAGGTTAGCATCAGGTATTAATGAGTTTGGGAGAATGACTGAACCTGAGGATTTACTAGATGAAATCATAGAAAAACTATCAAAAAAAAAAGATTATGAAAAAATAAATGCTATTGTAACTGCTGGAGGCACTATAGAAGAAATAGATCCAGTGAGATTTATTTCAAACAAATCTTCAGGGAAAATGGGAATTGCTGTAGCTAAAGCATTAAGAGATAGAGGAGCTAAAGTAACACTTATTCATGGAAAAATTGAAAATAAAGAAGACATTTTTGGAATTAAGAGAATATCTATTAATAGCGCACTAGAAATGAAAGAAGAAATAGAAAATTATGTAGAAAATTCACATATTCTTATTATGTCAGCTGCAGTAGCAGATTATAGGGTTAAGAATTTTTCAAAAGAAAAGATCAAAAAGGAATCTATGAATTCTATAGAGCTAGAAAAAAATCCTGATATATTGAAGGAAATTGATGGAAATAAAATCATAAAGGTAGGATTTGCTGCTGAGTCAGAAAACCTCTTAATAAATGCTAAGAAAAAGTTATCAAGCAAAAATTGTAAGATGATTGTAGCTAATGATATAACTTTAGAAGGAAGTGGTTTTGGGTCTGATGATAACAAAGCAATATTAATTGATGAGCATGGACAAGAAAACCTTCCTCTTATGAATAAGATGAAATTAGCTCATAAAATTTTAGATAGAGCAAAAAAATTTATTAGTTAAGGAGAATAAGTTTGAGACTATATTGGAGAACCAGAAAAAAAGGACTGGATTTAGTCGTTGAAAATGATGAAAAAGATATCTTTATTGTTGGTGGAGTGAGAGAAACAAAAAGAGGGATTGAAGCTCTCGCTAAAACTACTGGGTATGACCCTTCAAGAGCAGTGAAGGGACTTTCATCTATTGANGAAGGGAAAATTTTTGTTGAAAATTTTCAGCCTTGGATGGAATTTTTTCCAGGAGAAGATTTAAATATAGAAATGGAATAATAAAATGAAATTAATAGATATAATCAAAGGTTTAGAAGAATATGATTCAGCAACTGTACAGAACGCACTAATGACCATTGATAGTTATGATAATGAACAATTAGATTATTCTAGTCCGGAATTAAAATCATACTATTTAGGACCAAAACCTGTAGTAGGAATAGCTGTAACTTGTAAAGTTACTCCCCTTCACGAACCCAAGTCAAAACTAGATTGGGATGAGTACTACGATAAGATCAACCAAAGTAATCTGCCTGTTATAGGTGTAATTGTTGATATTGAAAAAAATAAAGGAAGAGGAGCTGTGATGGGAGACGGAATGGCCTTGAAACATAAAGCTCTAGGTGCAGTTGGAGTTATAAACGGAGGTTCTATAAGAGATTTACCAGGAATCGCAGCTGCAGAAATGCCAGTTTGGGCTACCGGAAGAGTTCCAGGTCATGGACCCTTTAATCTTATAGAAACACAAACGGATGTTGAGGTAGGTGACTTAGTAATCAAACCAGGAGATTTGCTTATTGGAGATTCTGATGGAATAACTAGAATACCTGAAGATTTGGCAGAAATAACTCTTAAGAAATGTAAAGAGGTTAGAGAATTCGAGAGTAAAATTTTCAAAGAATTGAAAAAAAAAANTTCAAGTATGAAGGAAAAGTAGGCTACAGATCCTTATAATTCATCTGCCTTGATCAATATATCAACTTTTATTTCATCTTCATTTATATCTTCTTTTTCAAATTCAAAACAATTAGAAGCATTACTAAAATCATCTGAAATTAGCTCAAGTACCTCAAAGTTCTCTGAATTAGTAGAAATTCTCATTTTCTGTACAGGTTTTCCTAAACCAATTCCCTCTGATGTTTTTGATTGTCTTACAGATCTTATAGCCTTGATTGCGACTTCTAAAGAATTTTGATATTTAGATTTTTTATATTTAATAAATTCTTCCTCTGCTGGCCATTCAGACTCATGAATAGAAACAGTGTTATATTCTTTATAAAAACACCATGACCATATTTCATCAGTTATTGTGGGCATTACAGGGGAAAGAAGTCTTAATACTACTGATAATCCTAATCTTAGGCATGTCACAGCAGAGGCTTTATCGTCTCCTTCTGAGTTAAATACTCTTTTTTTAACCAGCTCAAGATAATTATCTGTAAAAGTGTTCCAAAAAAATTCTTCAGTAATTTGTAATCCTTGTGCAAATTGATATTTGTTGTAATGTACAGTAACTGTATCAACAAGTTTTGATAACTCTCTGATAAATGATGAATCTAATTCAGTGAGCTCATAGGTGTGGTACGATTCATGAGAAAGTACAAATTTTGCTGCATTATATAGTTTTGTAACAAGTTTATTTCCAATTACAAAAACATTCTCATCATATGTTGTATCTGTTCCTAATCTTGCTGAAGATGCCCAATATCTTACAGCGTCAGATCCATACTGTTTAATTGTGTCAATTGGAGTTATGACATTCCCTTTAGATTTACTCATTTTTTTTCTATCAGGATCTAATATCCAACCTGATATTACAACATTTTTCCATGGAATTGAATTATTATGTAGTAAAGATTTTACTATCGTGTAAAAAGCCCATGTTCTGATTATTTCATGACTTTGGGGTCTTATATCCATAGGGAACATAGATTTCATCTCATCATTATTTTCTTGGCCCCATTTTGCAACTATTTGAGGTGTTAATGATGAAGTAAACCAAGTATCAAAAACATCTTTTTCACCAATAAATCCATTAGGCTTTCCTCTATCATTTTCATCATATCCCCTAGGTAAATCAATTTCAGGATCAATTGGTAGAACTTTTTTTTCAGGAACAATTATCTCATCAAAAATTGGATTCCCTTTAGAATCTAATTTATACCATACTGGGATTGGAACCCCAAAAAATCTTTGTCTACTAATACACCAATCAATTGACAAATTTTCAGTCCAGTTTTCATAGCGTTTAGACATATATTCAGGATGCCATTTGATTTCTTTTCCAGCATTCAAAAGTTGTTCTTTTTTATCGACTAGTTTTACAAACCATTGTCTCGAGGATATATACTCTATAGGAGACTCTCCTTTCTCATAAAAACGAACTGGATGTTTTATTTTTTGAGGGTCCTTAACAAGCGCAGGATTATTATTATGAGAATTTATAGGATCTTTTAGTAAATCAATTATTATATTTTTTGTCTGAGTAAGATTTTTTCCATAAATACTTTGGATATTTTTATTTGCCAGCANTGGATCTTCTGACTGCCAAATTGATTTTTTTTCACTGCTCTCAAAATTTATTTGATCTACTATTCCCTCCTGTGAAAAAAGTTGTCTTAATGGAAGAGAATTTTCTCTCCACCATATTACATCAGTCTGATCTCCGAATGTACAAACCATCAAAATACCAGTACCTTTTTCAATATCAACTAATTCGCTTGAGAAAATAGGTACTGGAGCAAAAAAAACAGGTGAAACAGCCATTTTACCAAACAAATGTTTATATCTTTTATCATCAGGATGAGCAGTAATCCCCACACATGATGCTAATAACTCTGGTCTAGTTGTTGATATTATAATTTCTTCATTTGAATCTTTAACACCAAATCTAATGTCATGATACGCTCCCTCTATTTCTCTATCTTCGATCTCAGCTTGGGCAACAGCTGTTTGGAAATCTACATCCCACATAGTTGGTGATTCAGATTGATATATCATATTCTTTTCTAATAGATCCAAAAAAGATAATTGAGCTATTGATCTAGATCTATTATCTATTGTTGAATACTCATCCTGCCAATCAATTGAATATCCCATTTTTCTAAATAAATCTTTAAACACTACTTCGTCTTTTTCAGTAACTACCTGACACATCTCTATAAAGTTTTTTCTGTTTATGACTAATGGTTCATCTTGTGATAAGCCTCTATTTTTTTTCTCTTTTTCAACATTAAGGTTTTCTATATAAGGAATGCTATTGTCTATTCTTACTCCAAATATATTTTGTACTCTTCTTTCTGTAGGTAATCCATTGTCATCCCAACCCATAGGATAAACAACATTATAATTATTCATTCGCTTAAATCTGGCAATAATATCTTGATGAGTATATGAAAAAATATGTCCTACATGCAAAGAACCTGAAACTGTGGGAGGAGGAGAATCAATTATAAAAGAATCTTTTCTTTCATAATTTTTTTCCCTTTCATATATTTTATTTTGATCCCACAATTCTCTCCAAATTTTTTCTTTTTCAATAAAATCAAACCTTTTAGGAAGACTTTTAGGGTCTACTGTGTCAAATTTTTTAGAAATTAGAATACCTCCAAATTAAACTTTTTTCAAAAAACAAAATCAATATTTTTTTTTCTTTTGCTGTAATTATTTTTTTTATCATTGATCCTCCTATTTTCAGATTCTAAAAACTTATACAAAAAAGTTGTACCTTTCTTAGTGTCTGAAGCCAATTTCGAAGGATCAGAATTTTCAATTCTTTTCTTAAAGCACCAGTATGTAAAATTTTCATATTCGACTTCAGAAAGTTTTAATCTATCAAAACGAAATTTAATTAAAAATTCATTCATCAAATCGTCATACTCTAAATTATATATCTTTGAATAAACTTCTTCAGGTTGATATCTTACAAAATTTCCATAGGAAATTTGTTTTTTTAATAATTCTTCTTCTACGTATGATATGAGACATCTTTCTATTGTGATTCCATAAAAATATGACAAGTAGGCATTATACTTTTCGAATCCGATTAATTTCTTAAATCTTTCTTCTGACAAAGTTGCATAAAGATGAGGAATCATGAGCCATTCAATTATCAAATTTTGCAACTCTTTTTCGACTTTTAGATATCTAATTATTCTGATCGCTAATCTTTTCCAATTAAAGGCTTCATTCATAATTAAGTAATCATAATTATTTTTGTTATCAATTTTCCAATCCCCAATAATAGAAAGTATTTTTTCTTTGAAATTACTTTTTGTTATTTCAGATGAAGCTTCGATAAAAAAATTTTCTTCTTGCTTAAAAGCTGTCATAATTATCTTCTTTTTTTAGAGTTTTTTCTATTCATTCTCTCCAGCCTTCTTCTATCTTGCCTAGAAAGATTTTCTTTAGATCCTCCAACACTATTTGATGCAAGCTCCATATTCCTTTTTGTATCTTCAAAGTTACTTTTTTGTTCTTTATAAACTCTGTCATTAGATTTTTGGATATTACTTACTCTAATTGCGTCACTAGCTATTTGAGATTTAATTTGAGTCATTAGAAGTGAAAACATATCAAAACCCATTTTCTTATACTGAATCAAAGGATTTCTTTGACCTATTGCTTCAAGGCCAATAGATTGTCGCATATTATCCATCATAGTCAAATGTTCAACCCACTTTGAATCTATTGCATGTATAAAAATCTGACTATCTAATTTATTTGATAATTCTTCTGAAAGACTTTCTTTTCGATATAAATAAATACTTTCAGCTTTTTGTAAAAGGATATCTTTATTAAATTGACTTGATTCAGATAATTCATTTATATTACTCTCGGGGAAATAATTACGTAGAAAAGCTATTTTATTTATATCGTTTTCGTAAGTTTCATCAAAATTTAAAAAATAATCGGACATTTCAGACTCTATATAATCAAAAATTTCTTGACTTAAGTCTTCAGAAAATAAAGCTTTAGATCTCAATTTATAGATAACATCTCTTTGTGTGTTCATAACATCATCATAGTCCACTAATGTTTTTCTTATTTCAAAATGGTATGCTTCGACTTTTGATTGAGCAGATTCTATTGATCGAGAGATCATCTTATTTTCTACAGCTTCATTTTCATCCCAATTAAACATACTCATAGCAGATTTTATTCTATCTCCTCCAAATCTTCTTACAAGAGTGTCTTCAGTTGAAATAAAAAATTGGGTTGTCCCGGGGTCTCCTTGCCTTCCAGATCTTCCTCTTAACTGATTGTCTATTCTTCTAGATTCATGACGCTCAGTTCCAATCACATACAAACCACCAGATTCTAAAACTTTTTTGTTATTTCCTTCCCATTCTTTTAAATCAGAATAGTTTTCTGGATTCCCTCCTAATATGATGTCAGTACCTCTTCCTGCCATATTTGTTGAAACAGTTATAGAAAAAGGGGCCCCAGCTTGAGAAATGATTTTTGCTTCAGATTCATGTTGCTTTGCATTTAGGATGTTACATTTTAATCCGCTGGACTTAAGAAGTTTAGATAAAAATTCTGATTTTTCAATTGTAGTAGTACCTACAAGTATAGGAGTTCCTTTTGAATTTAATTCTTTTATTTTTTCGGTTACAGCTCTCCATTTTGCTTCCTCAGTCATATAAATTTGATCAGGCAAATCATCCCTAAGAGACAATTTATTTGTTGGAATTTCCAAAACATCTAGTTTGTAAATTTTTTGAAATTCCTCAGCTTCAGTAGCAGCTGTTCCTGTCATACCTGACAATTTATTATATAGTCTAAAATAATTTTGTAATGTGATTGTAGCGTATGTAACAGATTCTCTTCTAATTGTGACAGATTCTTTTGATTCTATAGCTTGATGAAGCCCGTCAGAATATCTTCTCCCTTCCATTAATCTTCCAGTAAATTCATCTACTATGATTATTTCAGAATCCCTCACCACATACTGATCATTTTTTATGTAAAAATTTTCAGCTTTGATTGCATTTTCAAGAAGATGTGAATAAATTTGATTTTCTTCAGCATACAAATTATCTATTTTTAAATCTTTTTCTACTTTGTCTATTCCTATTTCAGTAAGAGCCACAGATTGTCTTTTTGCATCAACTTGATAATCATCTTCTAATTTCAATTTTGAAGCTATTTTTGAGAATTTTTTATAGTCTTGAGATTTATCAGGTGCAGGACCAGAAATAATTAATGGGGTTCTAGCCTCATCAATTAGAATATTATCAACCTCATCAACTATTGCAAAATCAAGTTCTCTTTGAACTTTTTCTTTAGATTCTTGTGCCATATTATCTCGAAGGTAGTCAAAACCAAACTCATTATTTGTGCCGTAAACAATATCAGCTTTGTAAACTTCAGGCCTTGTTAAGTCTTCTAAACTCAAATTACCATTTGATTCTTCTCGTAGAATAAAAGATCCATTATTTTGAATACATCCAACACTTAGTCCTAAGAAATTATAGATTTTACCCATCCAAACTGAATCTCTTTTGGCAAGATAATCATTAACCGTAACTATATGAACAGTTCCACCTGATAATGTATTCAAATAAGCAGGTAGAGTCGCAACTAAGGTTTTTCCTTCACCAGTTCTCATCTCAGAAATTTTACCCTGGTGTAAGCAAAGACCTCCTAATAATTGAACATCAAAATGTCTCATACCTAAGCATCTTTTGGAAGCTTCACGAACTAATGCAAACGCTTCTGGAAGAATAGAATCCAGGGATTGATCTGTTTTATATTTCTCTTTTAAGACTTCAGTTGTTCTTTTTATATCAGAATCACTAAGAGATTTATATTTCCCCTCAAGAGAATTAATCTGATCAACTATTTTTGATAAATTTTTTATCTCTTCATCATTTGAATTTTTTATTATTTTTTTTAAGAAATTGAACATTTGTGTTTTCTAAAGGAATAAAGCGCCTACAGAATCACCACGATTGGTTCTCTTAATTGCCTCTCCAAAAAGTTCTGAAATGGATAAAATTTTTAATTTAGGGCTATTAAAATCTATTGGTAGACTATTGGTAACAACAATCTCTCTAATCTCTTCAGAACTAATTATTTTTTCTAATGAACCGTTAGGAAAAATACCATGAGTAGCTGCTACATAAACATCCTTAACTTTATTATCTTTTAAAATTTTAGAGCCGGCAATCATTGTCCCACCAGTATTTATTTCATCGTCAAAAAGAATAGCTGAACGATTTTCTACTTCACCTATTATATTCAGTGTTTCAACAGTGTCTTTATTTCCAATTCTTCTTTTTTCTATAATTGCAAGAGGGGCACCAAGTTTATTAGCAAAATCTCTAGCTCTCTTTGTTCCTCCAATGTCAGGAGAAACAACAACCCAATCTTCTAGTTTCTTTTCAATAAAATAAGTCGCTAGTATTGGTAAAGCAGTTAATTCATCAACGGTCGCTGAAAAAAATCCTTGAACTTGACCAGCATGTAGATCCATCATCATTACCCTATCTGCCCCTGCAGTGGTAATAAGGTCAGCAATCAATCTTCCTGTGATTGGTACTCTGGGTTGATCTTTTTTATCAGTTCTTGCATATGAAAAATAAGGAATAACAGCAGTTATTCTACCTGCAGATGCTCTTTTAGCTGCATCAATCATAATTAGGAGTTCCATAATATTATCGTTCACGGGAAAAGCAGTGGGTTGAATAATAAATACATCTCTCTCTCTTACATTTTCAAGAATTTTTACAAAAGTATTATCATTATTGAACTTAAAGACCTCTGCTTTGGTTAGATCCTGACCAATGTAATTAGCGATATCAATAGCTAAGTTATTATGAGCATTACCACTAATAATAAGTGGTCCTTTTTGTGTATTTTTCATAATCTAAAAAATGTATATTCATAATCTATCAAAAAAATAAAAAAAAATAATAATTTAACAAATATTAAAGCAATAAAATATTTCTAATCTAGGTAAACTGAAAAAAAAATAATATAATTTTAGAATAAGTAATTAAAATTATGGATATTTATTTAGCAAGTCCTAGAGGTTTCTGCGCTGGAGTAGTTTTGGCTATAGATTTAGTAGAAATTGCTTTAGAAAAATATGGAGCACCTGTTTACGTAAAACATCAAATCGTACACAATCCGGTTGTTGTATCTGAAGTAGAGTCCAAAGGAGCTATAACTGTAGAAAAAGTTTCAGAAATACCTAATAATTCAGTTGTAGTTTTTTCTGCTCATGGATCTCCCCCAGAAGATTATAAATTAGCCAGGGAGAAAAATATTACTGTAATTGATGCTACCTGTCCCCTAGTAACTAAGGTTCACAATGAGGCAAAAAAATATTCTAAAGAGGGTAAAAAAATTATTCTTGTAGGACATAAAGGCCACCAAGAAGTAATTGGAACATCAGGTCAAGCAAATATGAAAATCATTGATGACAGAGAAAAGTTTAACCTTGAGAAATCAACAGATGATGATGTAATAGTTCTATCACAAACAACTTTATCTGTTAGAGACACACAAGAAACAATAAATAAGATAAAATCTGTACATCCTAAAGCTTTAGTAAGAAATGATATTTGCTATGCAACCACAAACAGACAAGAAGTTACTGTAAAACTTGCTAAAAAAGTGGATTTGATTTTAGTAGTTGGTGCTTCTAACTCTTCAAATTGCAACAGATTAAAAGATGTATCTATTCAATCTGGGACGAAAGCCTATCTTATAAATTCATTTGATGAAATTAAGGATGAATGGTTGAAAGGCGTAGATAAAATTGGACTTACCTCAGGAGCATCAACTCCAGATAAATTAGTTTTCGAAATAATTAAGAGATTAGATCCATCTAATGTGTATAAATTTGATGATATTAAAGAAGATATTAAGTTCGAAATACCCAGAAAAGTAAAAGAATTATTAAATGAATGAAAATAATCCTATTTATTTCAGCCTTCTTTATTTTTTCTTGCAATTTAGATAATGATCTGATTGATTATTACAATAATTGTGATGATACAGAAATAGAATTCAAAACTATATCTATTGGTCTGAAAAATAATTTAGACTACTTGCCTATGAGAGTTTTTGTTGCAGAAACACAAAAACAACACGAAAGGGGCTTAATGTGTATCAGAAATCTTCCTGAAGAGGTTGATGGAATGATATTTAACTATGAATTAGAACAAGACAGAGCATTTTGGATGTATAAAACTTATATACCCTTATCAATAATATATTTTGACAAAAATGGAACTGCGGTATCAAAATCAAATATGTTGCCCTGCAAAAGAGATTTTTTTGAATCAAAAAATTCACACAAACAAAGATGTTATTTAGAATCCCGAAATTATTCCCCCACTAAAAATTATATAAACG
The DNA here is from genome assembly GCA_002719425.1 of Chloroflexota bacterium. Next base: position 19,708 of record PBHA01000011.1, on the reverse strand, counting down.
CGTTAGAAATATCAAAAGATAATAAGTTTATCCGAAAAATAATGTCATCAAAAGAGACTGAAGATATTCAACTTATCATAAATTATTGATAGTATATCAGTATCAAAAATTAGAGGAAAATATGAGTTCATTAGTTCTGGTAAGGCACGGTAAAAGCTTATGGAATTTAGAAAATAGATTTACAGGATGGACTGATATAGATCTATCAGAAGATGGCATAAAAGAGGCAGAATTAGCAGGAAAACTTTTACTAGAAAAAAAATTAAAAATACATCTGGCATATAGCTCAATATTTAGAAGAGCATTTGATACTGGAAAAATAATCCTAGATAAATCAAAAAATAATTTAGTTGTAATAAAAAAAGATTGGAGGCTAAACGAAAGGCATTATGGAGATTTACAAGGATTAAACAAAGCAGAAACATCCATAAAATATGGTAATGAACAATTACTAAAATGGAGAAGAAGTTTTAATACAAAGCCTCCAAAACTGAATGATAGAGATTACCAATTACAATTTGACAATCCATTATTCAAAGATATCCCTAAAGAAGGTATTAGTAGAGGAGAATCACTCAAAGATACCGTAAATAGAGTAAAATTTTTTTATAACGAGATAATAATACCTACATTAGAATCGCAAAAGAATATATTAATTGCTGCGCACGGTAATAGTATAAGAGCTCTTACAAAGATAATAGAAAATTTATCTGAAAAATCAGTAGAAAAAGTAGAAATTCAAACTGGAATCCCAATAATTTATTTGTATAAAAATCATGGATTCTTAAAAGATAATTAACTACACGGAAACGTTTACCTGTTATTGGGTACTTGTTTACGTGTACACGTATTTCGATGAAAAACAAAATTAAAAAAATTTATTACGGATGGTGGATTAGTATTGCTGGAGGTATTAATACAGCTATATCTAGCGTCCCAACCTTTACAGGTGGAAGTATTATTTTTAAGGCTATAGAAGAAGAATTCAACTGGTCAAGAGCTATTGTATCTGGAGTAGCTTCTTTCGGAAGATTTGGAGGAGCACTGTTGGGTCCACTAGAAGGCTATCTTACTGATAGATTTGGTGCATGGAAAATGATTCTAATAGGTTTTTTTATAGCAAGCATAGGTTTATTTTGGCTAAGTACTATCAATACCATAATTTTTTACTACTTATCTTATCTACTTGTATCTTTAGGGGTTAGTATTGGAGGTTTTGTTCCTTCAATGTCAGCAGTTAATGTATGGATGCCACATAAAAGAGCTACTGCAATGAGTTGGGTTATAGGAGGAAGTTCTTTTGGGGGTTTCTTTATGCCTTTAATGGTTCTTTCAATGGAAGAACTTGGTTGGAGATCAACTCTAATAATTTTAGGTTTTTTATTTATCCTAACGGGACCTATAATTGCTTATGTGATTAATAAAAGACCAGACGTTGAATTTTTAGAAAAAATTAAGACTTCAAAAAAGAATTTTATATCTAACAGTGACATNTCTCCAAAGATGGCAATTAAATCTCAACCTTTTTGGATATTAGCTTTTTCACATTTATTTGCAAATATTTCAGTTGGAGCATTATCTGCTCATATTTTTTTATATCTGACTGATGAAAATGGTGTAGGTTTAGATATCATTACTGCAGGAACCATCCTTCCAATAATGTCTGTTTTACAGTTTATGGGTCACATATCAGGAGGTATTGTTGGTGATTTAGTGAATAAAAAAGTTGTTTTACCAATATTCTTTTTATTACAAGCTTTAGCAATTATAATTTTAGCTCATTCAGAAAGTTATTATATGGTTATATTTTTTTCAGTTCTATGGGGAGTTGGATTTGGTATGAGAACCCCTACTTTTCATGCAATGAGAGGAGATTTTTTTGGTGGTAAACATTATGGCACTATACTTGGAATAAACGCTTTCCCAATGGGTATTGGGATGATGATATCTCCAGTTATAGTTGGATATTTATATGATACGTATGATACCTACTACTATTCATTCTTAGTCATGGCTGCTTTATGTATTCTATCTTGTATACTAATAAGTATTATAAAAAATCCAAAAAATTATGAAAAAAATTAAACCAATTGAACAAATCGCCGACGAACTTGGGCTTGGCAAAGAGTCTCTAGAATTATACGGAAATTACAAGGCTAAAATTCCTTTAGAAAACATAGATAAGAGTAAAAAATCTAAACTTGTTGTAGTAACTGCTATTACTCCAACACCACTTGGTGAAGGGAAATCAACGACAGCCATAGGCTTAACACAGGGTTTAGGAAAAATAAATAAAAAAGTAGCTCTAACCATAAGGCAACCATCTTTGGGTCCAGTTTTTGGTCATAAGGGTGGGGGCACTGGAGGAGGTAATGCAACAGTAGAACCGGCAGTAGATATAAATTTACATTTTAATGGAGATTTTCATGCTATGGAATCTGCACATAATCTTTTAGCTGCTATGGTTGATAATAATGTATATCGAAATGCAATTAAAGACTTTTATCCTGAAAATATAACATGGAGAAGAGTTACTGACGCAGAAGACAGATCATTAAGAAATGTAATAGCAGGTGCTGGTGGAAAGAATACATCTCCCCTCAGAAATACAGGGTTTGATATATCTGCTGCATCAGAAATAATGGCTATTTTAGCACTTACAGATTCGTATAAAGATCTTAGAGAAAGATTAGGAAATATTGTTGTTGGATGGAAAAAAGATAAAACTCCTGTTTTAGCAAAAGAAATTAATGCAGTTGGATCCATGATGGCTTTACTCAAAGATGCAATAAAACCTAATTTAGCACAAACTGTCGAAGGTCAACCGGCTATTGTTCATATGGGTCCTTTTGGAAATATTGCTCATGGTTGTTCATCTATCATAGCAGATCAGATGGCTTCAACTTATTCAGACTATGTTATTACTGAAGCAGGTTTTGGTGCCGATTTGGGATTTGAAAAATTTATGGATATTAAAGTTAGACAGGGAGGACCAAAACCTTTTTGTGCCGTCATAGTGGCTACTGTTAGAGGGTTAAAATGGCATGGAGGAGTTGAGGTTAAGGATTTATCTGATAAGAATAATGATTCCATTATAAAAGGATCTGAAAATCTTATCAATGCGATAAAAATTGTCTCTAAATACGGATTAAGATCAGTTGTAGCGATCAATCTATTTCCTGAAGACAAAAAAGAAGAGATAGATATTATAAAGAAAATTTGTATAGAAAATAATTCTATTGCTATTGAATCAGATGGATTTGCAAAAGGAGGAGAAGGAATGATTGATCTAGCTGAATATATTACTAGTTTAGATGAAAGTGATAGAGATATATCATTGTTGTATGAAGATCAAGATAGTCCTATAAATAAAGTTGAGACTTTGGCAAAAGAAATTTATTCTGCTAAAAAAGTTTTATGGGGACCAATGACAAGAACAACGTTAAGGCAATTCGAAAATCAGGGTTGGAATTTTCCAATATGTATGGCTAAAACACATTTATCTGTTTCTGCAAATCCAAAGCTTAGAGGAGCTCCAGAGGGACATACTATACCCATTAGAGAAGCAAGAGTTCTTGGAGGGGCTAAACAAATCGTTACTCTAGCAGGCGACATAATTACACTACCAGGTCTTCCAAGTAGTCCCAATGCTTTTGATATTGATCTTAATGATGATGGGGAGATTATAAATATATTGTCTACTTAGTGACTAGAATTATAATGGTTACCAAGGATATCAGCTCCATAGTCTCCATCAAAATCTCTCAGGACAGAGTGGATATGATTTGCGTTATTTTGTGTGTTGTCATACTCAATTAAGAATTTATCATGCTTTAGAAAATAATAATGCCCTTCAGAAATTTTTGTAGAACCAGCCCATGCAAAAGTGGTATTTTCAAATCCATGACTTATAATTTGTTTGTTATATGTTTTTGCATATTCATCATAAAATCTTGAAGTATAAATTTTTATAAGATGAACTAGGTTATCTCTCTGAGAGGAACTCATTTTATTGAAATTTAAGCCTTTTACAAAATCTTGATTATTAAAATCTCTATAGTTTGCAGTCAAAATATCTGACGGAGCATTTTCATTTATAATCGCAATTTTTCTGTTGTCATCAGAAAGGGATGTCACGAGTTTTCTAGCTAAATCTTCTTCTTTATCGAGTGCTCTAAAACCTTTTTTTTCTCCTTCTAAGACTTTAGCAGGATTAGCTCCAAAAAATAAAGGATGCATTGATATAGAATCCTTGATTATATTAACTGTCAAACCAATATGGTGACCTCCGAATCTATATCCCCATGGAGAATCTTTTGATCTTGGATCTCCAAAAACAGCAAACCAATATCTTTCCTCTGATCTTACCCATTGACCATTTCCTCCTTCTGAAGACATAGAATGATTTGCTTCATAATCTCCTAAAATAGACTCTAAATTAATAATAGATCTTGCAGTTTTATATCCTTTGGAAGAGTAGGTCAATTCAAGTAATTCAAACAATAGTTTTCTTTGGTAAGGTTTCATATCAAAAACTAATAATCCATTTTGTTTATGAGGAGTGTAGTACCAAATAAATCTTTCATCATCATTAAAATCAAAACTTAACATATTAGTTTGATTTTCATCTAGTAAGCTTAAGATTTCTAAAACCTTCTCTGAAATATTTTTGATTTTCTCTGTATATTGACTCATAGTTAACTTGGTGATTGTTTTTATCTTATATTATTATTTTTCTATAAAAAACTTTACTTAAAGTAAATCAGTTTAACAAAATAATATGATGAAAATTACAGTTACAGGTTCAAGTGGTTATCTTGGTAGAGAAATTATAACATTTCTTGAGAAAAATAAATTTATAATACATTCCCTGACAAGAAAAAAAAATAAACTCTATTTTTGGGATCCAGAAAATAAAAAAATTAATAATGAAATAATTGATAATTCTGATATTATTATCAACTTAAATGGAACCAAGATAATTCAGCCTTTTAGAAGAAAAAAATTATCAAATATTATTTCTAGTAGAATAAACCCTACACGATTACTTTTTGAAACAATATCAAAATCTAATAATCCTCCTAAACTGATAATCTCGGCATCAGCATCAGGTTTTTATGGCAATAGACCAAATGAAATTATTGACGAAAAATCTCCTAAAGGAAGAGGTTTGATTCCAGATATAGTGGAAAAGTGGGAACAAAATATAAAACTCATTAATACAAGAGTTGTTCATCTTCGATTAGGAACAGTTATAGATGAAAATTCAGATATTTATTCCTACATGAAAAAATATGGGAGAATAATAGGTGTTAACAGAATTGGTAATGGATTAAATTATTTTCCTTGGATTTCAAATTTAGATTTATGTAGATCAATACTTCATATAATTAATAAAAGTGAAATTTCAGGACCAGTGAATATAGTTTCCAGCAATCCTATTTATTTTAAAGATGTTATGGAAAGCCTAAATAAAAAAATTAACCCATTAGTAAAATTGCCTCTTCCCGCAGCTACTATTAATATAATTTTTGGAAAATTAGGTAAAGAAATATTACTTAGCAATCAGAGGATTCTACCTACAAAGCTAAAGGAAACTGGATTTACGTGGTTAAAAACATCTCCATTTGGAAGTATTACTTAGATTCTCTAACCATTTTTCTCAATACAAATGGTAAAAGGCCACCATTGTAATAATATTCAGCTTCTATTTGGGTATCTATTCTTAGCAAAGTTTTGAATCTTATTTCAGAGCCATCTTCTTTCTTTGCTAAAACTTCAATCTTAGAGTTTGGAACAATCTTATTTTCTAGAGCAAAAAAATCATAATATTCAGATCCATCTAAACCTAAATTTTCATAGTTGTCTCCATCTTGAAATTGAAGAGGAACAATTCCCATACCTACTAAATTTGATCTATGAATTCTCTCAAAACTCTCAGCTATAACTACTTTTACTCCTAGCAAAGCTGGTCCTTTAGCAGCCCAGTCTCTAGATGATCCAGTTCCATATTCTTTACCTGCTATTACTATCAAGGGAGTTTGTTCTTTTTGATATAACTCTGAAGCCTCAAAAATTCTCATTTTTTCTCCACTTGGAAAATGAATAGTCCAGTCTCCTTCGTCATCTAAAATTTGATTTCTAAGTCTAATATTTCCAAAGGTACCCCTTACCATAATGTTGTGATTACCTCTTCTAGAACCATATGAGTTGAATTCAAATCTTGGAACATCACTAGAAATAAGCAATTGTCCTGAAGGAGCAGATTGAGGAATAGAACCAGCAGGAGAAATATGATCTGTTGTTACTGAGTTTCCTAATACAACTAAGCATCTTGCGTCCGCAACCTTATCTTTTTTTGGTAAATTTAGATCAAAATTTTCAAAGTATGGAGGTTTTTGTATGTAAGTAGAGTGATCATCCCACTTAAATTGATTTGATTTTGTTGATGAAAGCTCTTTCCATTCATCTGGACCTTCAAATACAGATCTATACTCTTCAATAAACATTTTTGAGTTTAGAGAACTATCAATCATACTTTCTATATCATTTGCAGAAGGCCACAAATCCTTAAGAAAAACAGGATTTCCATTCTTGTCATTTGATATAGGATCTACAGAAAAATCAATGTTAACTGTACCTGCAAGAGCATATAGAACTACAAGCATTGGAGATGCTAAATAATTAGCCTTAACTTGAGGATGAACCCTACCTTCAAAATTTCTGTTACCTGAAAGTACTGCTGCTACAGAAAGTTCATGATCTTCAACTTCTTCTGCAATTTCTGTAGGTAAAGGACCCGAGTTCCCTATACATGTCGTACATCCATAACCTACAGTCTGAAATCCTATATCATCTAAATATTTATCTAATCCAGCTGATTCAAGATATTTACTAACAACTTTAGATCCAGGAGCCAAGGAGGTTTTTACCCAACTTTTTGGCTTAATTCCTTTTTCTGATGCATTTTTTGCTATCATACCTGCTCCCATCATTACATTAGGATTAGAGGTATTCGTACAACTAGTGATAGCAGCGATTACTACAGAACCATCGTCAAGTTTGTCATTACTTATATCAGATTCATTAAGATCAAAACTAGAATGAAAATTTGATTTTACATCTGATAATGCCAATCTGTCCTGAGGCCTTTTTGGACCAGCTAATGAAGGTTGAACTGAAGATAAATCAAAGTCTACAATCTTAGTAAATTCAGGATCTATTCCTTCATAAAAAAGACTATTATTTTGTGTATAAGTTTCCACTCTTTCAACTACTTTATTTTCTCTTCCAGTAAGATTTAAGTAATCCATTGTTCTTTCATCAACTGGAAAAAAACCACAGGTTGCTCCATACTCTGGAGCCATATTAGAAATAGTGGCTCTATCAGTTAATGATAGATTTTTCAGTCCTGAACCAAAAAATTCTACAAATTTTTCAACTACACCTACTTCTCTTAATTTTTCTACAATACCTAATACGACATCAGTGGCAGTAGTTCCTTCTCTGATATTTCCATGTAGATTAACTCCAATAACTTCTGGTACTTGCATATAATAAGGTTGCCCTAGCATAACAGCTTCAGCTTCTATACCTCCTACACCCCAACCCAGAACCCCTACTCCATTTATCATTGTTGTGTGTGAGTCAGTTCCAACACAAGTATCAGGATAAATAAGATTATTTTCATCAGAACTAAGTATAACCTCAGCTAGGTTTTCTAAATTAACCTGATGCACTATACCTGTTCCAGGAGGTACAACCAAAAAGTTTGAAAAGGCACTTTGAGCCCATTTTAATAATTTATATCTCTCCTGATTTCTTTCAAATTCTCTAGAAATATTTTGATAAAGAGAAGAATTTTGAGCAAACGAGTCTACCTGAACTGAGTGATCTATAACCAAATCAGACCTTACAATTGGATTGATTATTGAAGGATCCACACCGAGTTTTGTAACTGCGTCTCTCATGGCAGCTAGGTCTACAACTACTGGGACTCCTGTAAAATCTTGAAGAACTACTCTTCCAGGCATATACGGAAACTCTTTATCTGGAATAGTATCTTTATTCCACTGAATTAAGTTTGCTATATGTTCAAGATTAGAAACATCAGTATGATATGATCTAAGAACATTTTCTACTAGCACTCTGATAGAAAATGGAATTTTATTGATATCAATATTACAGTCTTTTGCCAAAGATTTAATATCAAAATAATTTTTCTCAACTTCAGAAATTCTTAACGACTTTAAATATTTCTTTTTATCAAAATTTATAGACATTCTCTCCCCTAATCTCCCCTAATCGCTAAACGAATAATAAATTTAATGTTACATTCTATTATTAGATTAAATAAATAGCTAGAATGAACCAATTAGCGAAATTCATCGAAAAAAATACTAACTTTTACTATGGATGGATTATTGTTGCTGGATCAGGTTCGACTATGTTCGTCAGAAATGCAGCTGCTACATTGACCATTGCTGTTTTTGTATATCCAATGAGTGAGGATTTAGGTTGGTCAAGAACATTAATAGTTGGAGCTTCTTCTTTAGCTGGATTATTATCTGTTTTTATATCTCCTTTATCTGGATACTTAATCCAAAAATATGGTTCAAAAAAAACATTATTCTTTTCTGTTTTATTATTGGGACTATCATCATTATTAATTAGTAGAACGTTTAACCCTATTACGTTTTATATTCTATTTGGAATAGGTAGAATTATTTTCAGTTCACCAGTTCAAATAGGTGCTGCAACTATAGTTGCAAAATGGTTTATTAATAGTAGAGGTAAAGCAACTGGAATTTTAGGTTTATCTCACTCTATAGGAATGGGCTTATTCCCTTTATTTGCACAATTAGTAATCGATCTTGATGGTGGAAATCCTGATTCTTGGAGAATGAGTTGGGTCTTTATTGGGGTAACTGTCTGGTTAATTTCACTACCGTTAGTATTTTTTACTATGGTTGATGATCCTAATGAGATAAAACCAAAAAGAAATAATTATCTCACATTTGAAAACAGTTCAGGAAATAGAGATAGATCTTCTTCATCTATCTCATTAAATGAAGCACTAAAATCTAAAGCATTTTGGATGTTGTCAATGGTTGGTTTTCTTACATATTTTATTCATACAGGTGTAAATATTCATCAAGCGGCTTATCTAATTGATAAAGGAATAAATCCTATTTTTGCTGCCTCTGCTCTAACAATTATGGCTTTAGGAACAGGTGTAGGTAGTGTTATTACAGGATGGGCTACTGATAAATTTTCATCTAAAAAAGTTTATTTTTTTGGTTGTGTTTGGCTTGGTTTATCAGCTTTACTTTTCCTAGTTGTAAATAATATTGCTTTGGCATATTTTGTTGGATTTATTTTTGGAATGTCATTAGGAGGCTTATTGGTAATACCTCCAGTTGTTTTGGCAGATATTTTTGGTAAGGATAATATCGGTTCAATAAGAGGTTATTCTGAACCTTTTGTAAGTGCTGGTCAGGCAGTTGGAGGTATTTCTGCAGGATTAATATATGATTTTACTGGATCTTATCAACTTAGTTTCCCCATGTTTGGAATTGTAGCTTTACTTGCTTGTTTATTCATAATTTTTTCTTCTGAAAAAAAAATCAACTAGAGTAACAATGACCCTCCATCAACAACAAAATTTTCTCCTGTGATCATTTCTGCTTGATCAGAACATAAGAAAAAAACTGTTTTGGCAATATCATCAGGATTTAGAAATCTTCCTAATGGAATATTACTTAACCTTCTTTTATAGTTCACAGGATTATCTATACTTGTAGTCCAATCATTTGGACTGTAATTTTTATCAGAACGTATAAAAGGTGTATCTACATGCCCAGGAGAAACAACATTGCAACGTATTCCATATTTTGCATATGCTAGTGCTGTTGACTTAGATAATCCAATTAAACCCATCTTTTGTGAAGAATAACCTGGAGAAGATTCACTACTTTTTAGGGTAGCTAATGATCCTAAATTAATTATCACACCGCCTTTTTTCTTCATAAAATCTACTGTAGACTTAATTCCTAAAAATGTTCCAGTAAGACCAATATTTATAATATTATTCCACATTTCTAAAGTCTGATCATCAAATCCTGTTCTATAGTTAGCTCCAGCATTATTACATAAAATATCAATTTGCCCAAATTCTTTGATGCAATATGAAACACTTTTTTTCCATGATGATTCAGACCTAACATCTAATATTGAATGAGCTACTTCAGAATTTTGTTTTTTTAGATTTTTTTCTAAACTTATTAATTTTTTTTTATCAATATCAGTAAGAAAAATTTTATAACCTTGTTTCGAAAATATTCGTGCTTGAGATGAACCCATTCCACCGGCAGCTGCAGTTATAAAAATTACTTTTTTATTCATAAAATTTTTTATGTTTAAGGGTTGATTCTATCATTGCTTGAATATAACCATTTGCAAAAGCTCTACCTCTATGACCCCACTCGGTATCATTAAAAGTTTGAGGGACATGGTCATCAATAAAGAAAGAATCAAATCCATTTTTCTGATAAATAGCCATAGCCTTATGCATATCGACATAACCGGAATTAATAAATTCTTCATTAAATTTAGGTACCGTACCTGATACATTCCTAAAATGTACATATAGAATTTTTTTTCTCGAAGAGAAATAATCAATCATTTCATATATTCCTCCATCTTTTGCATCCTCCATTTCAGAAAAAGTACCCTGACAAAATTCAATTCCGTTAGAAGGAGAATCAATTATTTCTATCAATCTTTTATATGAGCCAAAGGATCTTAGTAGCTGAGGGATTCCTCCAAGTTTTTCTACTGGTGGATCACAAGGATGTATTCCTAAGCGTATATTTTTTTTCTCAGCTATAGGAGTAATTATCTTAATCCATTCTTCTAAATTTTCCCACATTTCCTCTTCCGAATACTCTCTATCGTGAGTCAAAGGATAATTCTTTGCTGATTCATAATCAAAAGCTGTAGCTATAGCACCACCTCTTATATATCTTGGGTTCGTTCTCCAGACATGAGAAGGCATCCAATTATAACCAAAAATAGGGATTCCAACATCAGCCATATTTTCAATATTTTGAATCATATTTTCTACTTGCATATTTTTATTAGGCCCATTAAGCATAATATGATCATAAAAATGAGTTGGAACGTTTTCAATCGCAGATAATTGTAAGTTATAGCTTTCAATAGAAAGTTTTAACCTAACTAACTCTTTTTTAGACCAAACACCTGGTTTTTCTTCTTGAAGAATTGGGTTATTTAGTAAGATATCTTTTACTCCATATTGTGCTGCAAATCTAAGATATTCTGGGTTAGCAGTATTAAATTGACCAAATCCTGGTCTCATAGTGACTCCTAAATATATTCAATTAATAGTAAATTTTTAAAATGCTAATAGATATTCATACTCATGTTCAACAATTTAACAAGGAAGATTTAGATTTATTAATTCATAACTCCAAAATTGCAAATGTTGGAATCATAATAGCTGCTGGAACAACAATTTCTGATTCAGAAAAATCATTATTATTATCAAAACAATATGAAGAAATTTATACAGCAGTTGGAATTCATCCACAAAATATATTAGATGAAAATACAGATAATTACTTAGAAAAGCTTTCTAAATTAATAAAATATCCTAAAGTCATCATGATAAGTGAGATAGGGATAGATATTCAAAAAGAATCTCCAGAATTGTCATTACAAAAAGAATTTTTTTATAACCAACTTATACTTGCAAAGCAAAATAATTTGCCTGTGGCATTTCATGTAAGAAACGCAGAGGAAGAAGCATTAGAAATAATAAAATTAGCTAATATTCAAAATATCAAATCTGTAGCTCATTACTTTTTAGGAAGTTATGATTACGCTAAAAAGTTGCTAGAACAGAACGTATTCATCTCCATTGCTAAACCCTTCCTTAGAGATGAAGAATTAGCAGAGGTAATAAAAAAATTACCACTAGATCAGATAGTGATCGAAACAGATTCATATCCCCAGTATTTCAAAAAAAATAGGCAAAGATGGACCGAACCAAAGGATTTATTATTGATAATAGATAAATTAAGCAAACTAAAAAAAAGAGATCCTAAATTTATATTTGAGCAAATAGAAAAAAATTCAAAAAATATTCTTGGGTTATAATCACTTTTTTTTTCGATTTCTTTTTGTTTTTTTCTTAGATGATAAATTAGAAGAGTTACCTTTCAAGGAACTCTCTATACCATGTTCAATTATTTCAAAATCAGAATGAGAAATAATATGAACAGGAGCTAGTAAAGCAAGATACCAATTTTCAGGAGCCCATCTTTTAACATAGTTTAGCGATGGAGCAACATCGTATCCACTAATATATTTTTTTTCTGGTAATATTTTTGTTGACTTAAGTTTTACTCTGTATGGAAACTTAACATCTTCGTGATCTGATGACCAAATTTTTTTCTTATCATAAAATTTTTTTGAGTTTACAGTAGATTTACCAACAAAACACTTAAGATCAGAAATATAAAATATAACGTTATCATTAAGGGCAATTTTGTTAGTTAATTTATTATCTTTCTTTGTAAAACCTAATAAATCAAATGATCTCTTTTTGGAGAGATTAAAGTGTTCAAGTGAAAAATTTACCAACCAATATGTGTTTGACATAAAAAATTTTTTTATATAACTATAATATCAAAAAAGAAATTAATCTTGAGTACGAAATCTTATATAAACAGCAATAGAATTCATTACTATCAATATTAACAGCAATACTATAATACCAGTTGATGCAATAGCTCTAAAATCATCCTGAGGAAAAGCAGCCCAGGTATATATTTGTAGAGGCAGAATAGTAAATCTATCCATAGGACCTGAAGGCACCATAGTTATAAACACTAGAGAACTTATAATTAAAATAGGAGCCGTTTCTCCTATTGCCCTAGACATAGCAAGTATAATTCCACTCATAATACCCCCTATTGAATGAGGTAAAATAACTCTTTTTGAAACTTCCCATTTTGTTGCACCCAATGCATAGGCAGCATCTTTTAAGGATGGTTGAATTGTTCTTATAGCTTCTTGGGAAGCTATTATAACTATTGGTAAAACTAGAAGAGTCATTGTTAATGCTCCTGCTAGAAGACTTTTCCCCAATGAAAGAGTATATGTGAAAAAAGCAAGTCCTAAAAGACCGTATATTATTGAAGGAACCCCAGCTAAATTAGATACGTTTATTTTTATTATTTTGGTAAACAAATTATCAGAAGCAAATTCTTCAAGATAAAGAGCAGTTAAAACTCCAATAGGAATAGTAAATATGGCAGTCAAAACAACTAGCCAAAGAGTTCCAGCCAATGGCGCTAAAATTCCTGATTTTTCAGCTTTTCTTGATGCATAATTTGTAAGAAAATCCCATGTGAGATTTTTATATCCATCTGAAATAATATCCACAAATAAAACTACTAATGAAAATATTCCCACTAGTATAGCTAACAAAAAAATTGTATAAAAAAAACGCTCTTTCATTATTTACTCGTAATTCTGTGCATATTTAGTAACAATAAATCTTCCAATTAGATTCATTATCAAGGTCAAAAAAAATAGTAAAAGCCCAACTGCAAAAATACTATTATATTCTACTGAGCCTTGAGGCGTTTCTCCTTGACTTACTGTGACTATATAGGCTGTCATTGTTTGGATTGCATCTAATGGATTAATTGTTAATGCTGGTTTCCCACCGGCTGCTAGACTAACTATCATAGTCTCTCCAATAGCTCTAGAAATTGCTAAAATAAATGAAGCTACAACTCCTGAAATTGCTGAAGGAAAAACCACTTTTATAGCTACTTGATATTTTTTTGCACCCAAACCATAAGCCGCTTCTCGAAGACTTGAAGGAACAGCATTCATTGCATCTTCAGACAAAGTGGAAACCATAGGAATAATCATTATACCCATAACTAATCCAGCACTCAAAGCATTAAATATTATAGTTTCTGGAAAAATAAATTGAATAATCGGTGTAACAAAAGTTAATGCAAAATATCCATAGACTACTGTTGGAATTCCCGCAAGGATTTCTAATAATGGTTTTAATATTTTTCTAACTTTTCTTGAGGCATATTCTGACAAATAGAATGCACTACCTAAACCAAAAATCAAAGCGGTAATTGCAGCTATAAAAGCTACTAGGAATGTACCATTAACTAATGGTGAAACTCCAAAATTTTGAGGTATAAATAAAGGGGTCCATTCTAATCCTGTAAAAAATTCAACAAAACCAACCTCCTTAAAAAAGGGGACTGAGTTTATACCTAAGATAGAAATAATTCCAACAGTTGTAATTATAGAAATTAGAGCACTTATTCTTAAGATATTTAATATTAAAAATTCTTCTAATCTTCTTTTTCCAATTCCTCTAGAATCTTTTTGCATATGAATTTATATAATAATAAGTTATTCAAAACTTAGATTATTATATATATATTTAGTAGTGTTAAATTGAGGTTAAATAAGCTGAAATTTATTGAGGAAATTTAATGGTAATATTTAAACCTTGGTTTATCTCGCTTGACGCCTCTATTGTTCCTTTATGTAAATCTACAATATGTTTTACAATCGCAAGACCTAATCCATTATGATGATCACTTCTTAATCCATCTCCTCTATAAAATCTTTCAAAAATATGAGGCAAATCTATTTGTGAAACTCCAATTCCATGATCCTTAATTGAGATTGAAAATGTAGATTTATTTTTTTGCATATCTATCTCAATATTTGAATTTTCTTGACTATACCTGATAGAGTTAGAAATAATATTTTCCAATAGAATAAAAAAAAGACTATTATCAATTTTTATTTTATTAAAATTATTTTTTTTAGATATCTTAATCTTCATTCTTTTAGAACTCAGTAATGTTTCAATATTTAGTAGAAATCCTTTCATAAATTCATCAATACTTAATTCATCAATGGAGATTTTTATACTTCCCGACTCTAATGAATGCAATTGACCAATATCTGATGTTATTTTCTGTAATCTATCTGCATCAAAATCGATTTTTTCTAAAAAATACTCAAAGTCATCTTTATTTTCTAATTTCAAGCTATTTTTTAATGCCTGAACATTAAGTTTTATAGAAGTTACTGGAGTTTTCAACTCATGAGAGGTGTTTGCAAAAAATTCTCTTCTAGTTTTATCCAAAGAAATAAACTCTGAAATATCTTTGATAATAACAACAGTAATTTCATCAAGGTTAATTGATCTTAGATTAAAATTTCTTTGAGGAAAATTTGTTTGAATATTTGTTGTATTTATTTTATTTGTTTTTGATTTTTCAAAAAATTCTATGAAATCAATATTTGATGTTAGATCTGTTATTTTTTTATAAGTATCTATTTCAGAAAGTTTTCTGTCAAAAAAGTCTATTATTTTACGATTAAATCTTTGAATGATACCTTTATTATCTAGAAATATAATACCGTCCTCAAAATAATCATTTGAAATATCAAATAGTTCATATAACTTAGAGCTTTGATTTGAAAGCAACTTAAGAGATTCTATTTTTTCTTGGATCAATCTAAAAGTTTGGTTGAATTCTTGAACAGAGATTATAGATGATTCATGATTTTCAAGTAATTTTAAAAAATTTTTCTCAAAAGCTTTTATTTTTAATTTATATGAATAAAACAATAAAATTAATGATACGGTTATTACTGAAAAAACAGATAATAATGTGATTAGATTAATTTTTATAAAAAAACTAAATAAAATCAAAGTAAATAAAATAGAAGTTGCTAGAACTAATAATAATCTTTCAAAAGAAATTCTTATAAAGTATTGATTTAATTTATATATTTTTTACTCCATATTAGCTTTATAACCAACACCTCTGACCGTTAATATTTTACTAGGTTTAGTATTATTATTTTCAATTTTTTCTCTGATCCATCTAATGTGAACATCAACAGTTCTTGAATCTCCAAAATATTCGAAACCCCATATTTCTTGAACTAATTTTTCTCTAGTAAAAACTTTTCCTGGATTACTCATTAATAAGTAAGCTAAGTCAAATTCTTTTGGCCTAAAAAACTTTTCTTGTCCCTCTACAGAGATTAATCTTTTATCTAAATCAAAAAAAATATCTAAATGTGTAAACTGTTTTTTTCTAGTTGACTTTAATTCTTCTGAAACAAATTTATTTCTTCTAATATTAGCCTTAATTCTAGCCAGAAGCTCAGGCATACTAAAGGGTTTAGAAACATAATCATCAGCTCCCAGTTCAAGGCCTAATATTTTATCAAGATCAGTATCTTTTGCAGTTAACATAATTATTGGAGTATTTATATTTTCAAATCTTGTTCTTTTACAAATCTCCATCCCGTCTAAATTTGGAAGCATAATATCTAGAAGTATAATATCGTAATGATTTTCAAGAATATTATCAAGTGCCTCTATTCCATCCTCCTCATACGTTACAGAATAATTTTCAGCAATAAGATTATAGCGCAATGCTTCTCTTATACTCTTGTCATCTTCAACTATTAGAACCTTTGGTTTTTCTAATCTAGAAATCATTAAAATAAAATAATAGTAATAATATATATATACATTATATATAGGGTAAAAAATTTTTTAAGAAGTGGTTAAGAAATTTTAGTTTTTCTTTTCTGGGATAAATTTGATAATGAGTTTTTACTAAATCCACACATCAAACATTTTATTGATTTTCCATATGAATCTTCATTATATTCTATGGTTCCCTTTGAACATTTTGGACAAGAATTAAAATAAAGCATAAATTTTTTATTATTTTTCCAAANATAATAATTATTCGAATCAAATTATGCATTATAAATTAATTACCAGTTTCTATAATTATCAGATTATTTTGATAAATTTTGATAAGATTATTTAATGGCTTCCACATCTCTAGATAAATCTATAATTCCATATAAAGGAATATTATTATTTTTTTTATCCTTCATTTTTTCAATGATAGTTTTAATCTATTTCATGGCTTGGGAATCATCTAATAAACTTTCTCAAGATAAAAGTTACGAGACATCTTGGTTGGAAGAAGGTAGTATATTCTTATGTCCGCTTCATTAATCAAATTAAAAAAAAGTATTGCTGAAATTGATTTTACTCATTACGGATGGATAATAGTTGCAGTTGGTGCTATTGCTCAAATGATTGGATCCGCAATAAGAATGGCTTTTGGTATCATTATTGATCCTTTAGTTGAAGAATTTGCTTGGGATCCTAAGTCTATAGGTATAGCCTACGCAATCATGTCAATCATCACAGCAATATCTTCTCCAATAGCAGGATATTCATCAACAATTATAGGTGCTAGAAAAACTATGTATATCGGTCTTTTATTGTTCCTGATCGGAATGATTTGGACTGCACTTGCAACAACTATATTTGAATTTTATATTTCATACGGTATTATTTTTGGTTTTGCTCAGTCTATGTTTTTAGTGCCCGTAATTCCAGCTGTAGCAGTTTGGTTCAAAACAAGATTAGGATTAGCTACAGGTTTAATTATAGGAATGTGGAGCTTGGGTCCCGCATTAGTAATTCAGTTAATGGGAATTATGCTTGATTCACTTGGCTGGCAAACAACATTTATATTAAGTGGTGTGGTTGGAACAATAATAATGATCATTGCTTTACAATTTTTCAGGAATACACCAGCTGATAAAAATATTTTACCTTATGGAGCAAAAGAATTAGAAAATAATGAAAAGAAAGTTGAATCAAAAAGTAGTAACTACAACTTGAATCTTCAAAATTTTATTTATAAAACAAATGCATTTTGGAGTCTTATGAATATACATTTTCTAGGTTGTGTGGGACATGCAGTTATACTTATTGGTTTAGTTCCATTGATGACTAGCAAGGGAATAAGTTATACTGACTCTGTTTTTTGTTTAACTCTAATAATGATAGTTTCGATGTCCACTAGATTTATAACTCCTATTTTAGGAGATGGAATAAATCCAAGAACAATTATGTTCCTAGCTTTTCTAGGTCAGGGTTTATTTGTAATTCCTTGGGTATTTGCTGAGAGTAAATGGATGTTCTATTTGATAGGAATAATATGGGCTTTTCCTTATGGCGGTGAGGGAACTCTTTTTCCGATAATGAATAGAAAATATTATGGGTTTTTCCCTATGGATACTACGTATGGATGGCAGATACTAGCAGCGAGTTTAGGAATGGCTCTTGGTGGATTCATACCTGGGCTTGTTTTTGAGGTAACCGGAGGCTATGAAATTGCTATTTGGATTTCAGCTTTTTTTTCTATCTTCGGAGCTATCGTAATATTAACTCTAGATACAACTAAAAAAACTTTATCTCCTTCATTTGAAAATCTCCAATAAACAAACAGGAGAGGGAATTTCTATTTTATTACCCGTGGGTTCTAAAGATCCATTTATTTGATTTATGTAAAAGCTGTAAATTGTATCTGAATTCTCGTTAGCTACTAGTGCAAATTTATTACTTTTACTTATTGCAAAATTTCTTGGAGTTTTTCCAAGAGTTGAAAAATGATTCAAAAATTTTAAAGAGCCATCTGTTTTGATTTCAAACTGAGCTATTGAATCATGTCCCCTATTTGACCCATATAAAAACTTGTTTTTTAGAGAAAAATGTAAATCTGCTGTAGTTGTTTCATATGTAAAATCTAATGGAATTGTTGAAATATTTTGAAATGAATTAATATCATTATTTTCATCAATTTTAAAACATGTAATTGTAGAATCTAACTCATTAATTGAATACGCTATTTTATCATTTTTATTTATTACAAAATGTCTAGGTCCAGAACCAGGTGTGGTGCTAATTGCTTTTGAAGATTTTATTTTTTTTGTCTTTTCATCTAAAGAGTACTTAATTATCTTATCAATACCTAAATCACACACAAAAAAAGTATCATCATCAAGAAAATTTATTGAATGAGCGTGAGGCTCATTCTGCCTTTCAGTATTAATGCTTGAACCATCATGAGATTTTTTTTCTATGAAGGATAATTTCCCATCATCTAAACTATATGTTGAGAAATCTCCAGAACTATAATTTACTGCAACTAAGTAGTCATTTTCGGAATTTACAGCCAAATGACATGGATTATCACCGTTAGTAAATTCTTCGTTAATTTTTTCTATATTATTATTATTATTTATACTGTAAGAAACAACTACACCTGGATTAGGAGAAATAGACTCTCCTACAGAATATAAATTTTTATTATCAATATCTGTCGCTAAGAATGATGGATTTAACGGACTCTGNTCTTTGAAAGAATTAATCAATTCAAATTTTCCATTTGACTCATCAAAGTCAATTAGGTAAATTCCATCACTATTTCTTTTACTATAAGTTCCAACAAACCATTTCATTTTTTTAGATTAGCAATATGCTGTTATAGTTTAACTATGTTATATGGTCGGGGTGACAGGATTTGAACCTGTGACCCCTCGCTCCCAAAGCGAGTGCGCTACCGCTGCGCCACACCCCGTAATTAAATATTTTATACATAAATTGGAAAGATTAGTCGATGAAAATAACTAAAATTGAAGCAGTATACCCTTCTTATAAAACTTCTTTAGCAGGTTGGAGACCAAATTTATGGCAAATAATAATCAAAATTCATACAGATAAGAATGAAATTTATGG
>PBHA01000010.1 GCA_002719425.1 Chloroflexota bacterium | reverse complement strand
GCTTATCATGATCGTGTCCATCATGGTCGTCATCATCATCTTTGTGCTTATCATGATCGTGTCCATCATGGTCGTCGTCATCATCTTTGTGCTTATTTTCTGAGAATTCGATTGGATTTATACTAGTCCCTATTTCTATTAGTGCATCTGGTGATGCTACTGAGTTCTCTAGTAATTCAACTAAATTAGCAGATTCATATTTTAAGCCTACGTAAAATACAATGTCAGAATTAGCTATCTTTATTGCATCTTGAGGAGAAGCCTCAAAACTATGAGGATCTACAGAATATGGCATTAGGATGCTTAGATCTATATTATCATTTCCTATACGTCTAACATACTCGGCAATCATTGGAGTTGTTGCCAATACACTAATCTTATCAACAGATTCTTCTGTGGTCACAGCTTCATCATTTACCTGGCTTTCTTGAGCAGGCTCATCTACGCTTTCACATGCGAATATTATTAACATTGATATACATAAAACTGTCAGCTTAAAAAAACGCTTAAAATTCATTACTTTTTCCTTCTTATGATGATACTTGGTATCAAATTTCATATTTTTCAATTATACATAAATTTTTAGAGTGTGAAAATAAAATTTCGGATAAATCAAGAATAATTATTAAGATTTTTTTCACTCAAATATATTTTATTAAATATATGATATGTTGTATCAATTTAAATATCAATATAATTTATATATTTTTTATATTTCTAACAAAATACAGCATGAATATTTATCCATTCTTTTTTTGATAAAAAGATTATGTATCAATTAAAAAAACTTTAATAAGTCAAGATTAAAGTTTTTTAGCCTTTTATGTGTCTTTATTATTTTGATACTATGGGTCTTTTATTTGGGATACCGTTTCTTCTTGGAAAATTTACTGGTGTTGATTTATATTTTTCCCAAATAATAAAATGATCTGTAGGTAATGACTTTGGTATTGTAATTTTTTCGACTAACGTTTTTTTAGAACCTAATAATTCAGTAATATATTTTGATTCACCTAGTTCAACCTTTGGAAACTTTCCTTTTGCTGTTATTACCTTTCCACCAACCTTAACTAGGGGTAATGTTAGTTCAGCTAGTACAGGTAATTTAGCTAGAGCTCTTGTTAGTACAAAGTCATATGATTCTCTCTTAATAGATTGGCCTAAATTTTCTGCTCTTTCGTTTTCTATCTTTATATTCCTAAGATTTAATTTTTTAATTACTTCTTCTAGGAAAGAACATTTCTTTTGAGAAGGTTCGCATAGTGATAGGCTTATCTCAGGATAAAATATTTTTATTGGAATTGAGGGAATTCCTGCTCCAGTTCCAACGTCAAGAAATTTATAATTTATATTGGATATATAATTTTTTAAAAAAAATATATACCTTAGAGATCTGGTGAATAATTCATTTGAAATATTATTCCATCCACTCAAAGATGTTAGATTAAATTCTTTTGATGATTTTTCAATCATGACGAAATAATCGTATAAATTACTAAATTTTTGATCATCAAAAGATATTTCTAAATCTTTAATTTGATTATGAAAATTTTTATTAATTTCATCCATACCTTTAAATATAATTCATTTATGTTTCCTATACTAAGAAAATATTCTTTTCGATGTTTATAATAATTGATAAGAATCATATAAAATTTATACTATAAGGATGATTATTTCATATGAAAATATGTGTTTGTATAAAAGAAGTTCCGGACTCTGATATTCCATCTAACAAACTTCAAATAGATACTGTAAAAAACAAGTTGATTCCTATAGAAAATGTGTCGAACATTGTTAATGGGTTTGATTTAAATGCTGTTGAGTTAGCACTTAGGTTTTCTGAAAATCACGAAGATTCTTATGTGACTATAATTTCTATAGGAAATAATCTTACTAGTGACGTTATAAAAAAACCCATAGCTATGGGGGCTGATGAAATTATCACTTGTGAAGACCCCCTTATTGAAGAAACTGATATTCTCGGAACATCACTTATTTTGTCTAAAATTATTACAAAAACAGGGCCTTATGATATTATTTTTTGTGGTCGCCATGCATCAGATTTTGATAATGCGAGCATACCTTTTGGTTTATCAGAAAATCTTTCTATACCTATTGTAAATATTGTTAAAGATATAAAAATTCAAGATCAAAAATTGCAAATGGAAAGAGTTATTACTGATGGATTTCAAAAAGTAGAGGTAGAAACACCTGTGATTGTAACTACAGGTAATCAGGTTGGAGATCCAAGGTACCCAACTTTAAAAGGTATTATGATTGCTTCAAAAAAAGAAATCACTAAAATTTCACTAAATGATTTAGAAATTACCAATGAAGATATAAATCCAAAAATTAGAATAGAGGAAGTGTATTTTCCTGAGAATGATAACAAGGTTGAATTTATAGAAGGAGATTCAAGTAAAGAAAAAGCAATAAATCTTCTCTCAAAGTTAAAAGAAGAGGGTGTGATCTAATTGAAAGTTTTATCCATATTAGTTAATGAAAATGAAAAAATTGATATTTCTTCATTAGAAGTTTTTTCCTTTGTTGATAAATTACCTGGTGTAAGCTCGTCTTCTGCATTGGTATTTGGGGGCGATAAATTGTCTGTATCAAAATTACCCGTAGATGAAATTTTTTTTGTTTCTTCAGATAATCAAGCCGTAAATCCTAACGATATTTTATTCACAATAGATAAATTTATTGATGAAAATCAATTTGATATTATAATTTTTCAAAAAGATGATTTATCAAACTATGTTGCTCCTTCTATCTCATTTAGAAAGGCTATTCCATACTTACCTGATGTGAAAAAATTTATCACTAAAGAAAAAAATATTTTAAAGTTAATTAGGCCTATTCATGGAGAGTCTGCTGAGGCTATTTATTCAGTAAGTTTAGAAAATTCAGTGATACTAAAAATGAGAAAAAGTTCTTTTGAACCAAAGCCACTTAATAGTGTAAATAAAGATGTAAAAGAAATTTTACTTCTATCTGAAAAAGATAAAACATTCAACATCTTAGAAACGAATAAGGCTGAACCAGAAGGAATTCAACTGGATGATGCAGATATTGTTGTATCTGGTGGTAGAGGTATTGGAGGTAAAGAGGGCTTTGAAAAAATAAAAGAGCTTGCGAACATTCTTAATGGAGCTGTTGGTGCATCTAGAGCAGCAGTAGAATCTGAATGGATAGAAACAAGTCAGCTTGTTGGGCTTACAGGGAAATGGATAAGTCCAAATCTATATTTTACTTTTGGAATATCTGGAGCTAGTCAGCACCTTGCTGGATGTATAAATTCAAAAAATATTGTAGCTGTGAACAATGATCCTGATGCATCAATTTTTCTTCATTCCAAATTTGGAATTATTGCTGATTGTAATGAGTTTTTGGATGAAGTTATAAAAGAGTTAAAAAATATTCAGTAAAGTTTGATCAAGAAATTCTCTAAATTTATAATGTTTTTTTCTTTTATTCTTATAATTGTGTTCGTTAGGGATGTAGAAAGAATATCCAACATAGAAAAACTTATTGTTACTCATAAGTTTAATATTTTATTTTGGGAATTAGAAAACTTACCAAAAAAAATATTTAATTTTACTGACACTAGTAATCTTACTGAAGAAGAGGTTAGAAAAGAAATTCTTGAAGAGGGCATTTCTCCCGATGATTTAGAAGGTTTTTTTCAAAAAGAATTATCTACTAGAATTAAAGAAACATTATCGATGAAGTTTTTGTTCCCACCATTGAGCTTTTCAATTGAGAAGCCTCCAAAAGTTTTAGTTATTTCGCCTAGAGATAAAATTTTTCAACAAAGAGCAATTTTATTAAATAATCAAATACCAGAAGAAGAAATTATACTCATAGAAAATAGTATTGATAGCATGGACTTATCTTCGCTTATTTTAGATACAGGTGGTTTTGCTGCATATCCTAGCATAATAAAACCAAGTAAAAATTATGATTTTTTACTTTCAACAATTGCTCATGAATGGTTACATCACTATCTTATTTTCTCGCCCTTAGGTCGATCTTATTTCAAGGGAGGAGATATGATATCTATCAATGAAACTTTAGCAGATCTCTTTGCTAAAGAAATAATGGGTAGATCAGACAATAGAAAATCTACTCATAATAAATTTAAAATAATGATGAGAGAAACAAGATTGAATGTGGATCAATTACTTGCAGATGGACTAGTAGATGAAGCCGAAGTTTATATGAACCAAAGGAAAAATTTTATCAATAATGAAGGTTACAAGATAAGAAAAATCAATCAAGCTTACTTTGCTTTTCACGGAAACTATGGAGATTCACCTTCTTCTGTTAATGACTACAATAAACAGCTAGAATACCTTCTAAGCACCTACGAAACATTTGAGGATTTTTTGAACGAAATAAAAAATATAGACGAACCAGAACAATTAGAAAATTTGATTAAAATAAGATCATATTAATCTGAAATTATGAGTTATAATTAAATTATGAATCTAATAAAAAAAACAATTGGTGTTGCAAAATCTTATAGACCTCCATCAGGAGGAAGGAAAGATGAATATGATATTTCTTTCCAAGAATTTATAGATAACTTAAAAGGTAACTTGCCTTTCCTAAATAAATTTCCTCAGGGAAACAAATCTTTATTTCTAATAGGTTTTATTGTTCTAGCTATTATTTGGGCTGCTTCAGGAATTTATACAGTCGGTCCTGATCAACAAGCTGCATTGAGAATGTTCGGTAAATTTCAGACTATACAAACTAATGGTCTTCATTGGTGGTGGCCTTCACCTATTGGACAAAGAGATGTAGTTATAACTACTGCAACCAGACAACTTGAATTAGGTTTTAGAAGTGAAGGTGAAGAAATTACTAAACCTGTTCCCTACGAATCTATCATGATTACAGGAGACGAGAATTTAGTTGACGTTCAAGCTGTTATACAGTACAAAATATCAGATTTGAGAAATTATTTGTTTTCAGTTGATGATCCAGGAGAAAGAGATAGAAATGTTGAACCAGGTGAACCAGATGGTGTCACGCTTAGAGATATTACAGAAACTGCTCTTAGGCAAGTAGTTGGTAAAAGAAATATTGATGATGTTTTAACAACTCAAAAAGCAGAAGTGCAAGATGAAGTTCTTCTTTTGATGAGAGGATTAACCTTTGACTATAGCACTGGAATAGAAGTAATTGCAGTTAGACTTCAAAATGTAAATCCTCCAGTTCAAGTTCAAGATGCTTTCGATGATGTTACAAGAGCTAGAGAAGAAAGAGATCGAATTATAAACTTAGCTGACGCGTATAAAGAGTCTGAAATACCAAGAGCTAGAGGTGAAGCAGCAAAAATTACTGAAGCTGCAAATGCATTCAAACAAGGAAGAATTGCAAGGGCAGAGGGTGAAGCAGAAGGTTTTAAGAAACTTCTTGAAGCTTATGAAAAATCTCCTGATGTTACAAGACAGAGACTTTATTTAGAAATGGTCGAAAGAGTCTTTCCAAATTTTAATAAATACATAATTGATGATGCTAAAATTTTGCCTCTTTTAGATATTGAATCAAATAATTAGGAAGAAATATGAATAAAAAATCTACGCCAATAATTGTTTTTTTTGTTATAGCAATATTTGTTTTTTTTCAGGCCTTTTTTACGGTGGATGAAACTGAAGTTGCTATAGTTACAACATTTGGTGAGTTTAAACAATCCTACACAGATCCAGGTCTCAAGTTCAAGACACCATTTATTGATCAAGTGACTAAATTTGATAAAAGATTACAACGAGTAGATGTGCCACCAGAGCAACTTCTTACGAGTGATAAGAAAAGAATAAGTGTAGATGCCTATGCAAGGTACAAAATTATAAACCCTCTGTTATTTTTTAAGAACTTAACAAATGAATCAACTGCTGATTCAAGAATAGGTAGTATTGTTGGTTCCAAAGTAAGAGAAGAAATAGCCCAGGATACTCAAGATGAAATTATCTCAGAAAAAAGAGAACCCATCATGAATAACATAACTACTATGTCAAATTTGTTTGAAATCTCTCAAGCTGATGCTAAATCTTTACAAAACTCTTACCAAAATACTGATTTAGTTATTTATACCAGATCAGAGGGTGAGGCTAGGTTTTCTTTGGCTACTTCTGATGAGATAGCATCTGTTATTACTGATACAGTTGGTGAAGGTATAGAAGTTAAATATTATGTCCCTCTACAAAATATTTGGGGTGTTGAAGTATTAGATGTAAGAATAAAGAGAGCTGACTTTCCTGATTCTGTTGAATCATCTATTTTTGAAAGAATGGTTGCCGAAAGATTTAGAAAAGCTAGTGCATTTAGAGCAGAAGGTGAAGAACAAGATAAAGAGATCAGAGCTGCAGTTGATAGGGAAGTAGAAATTACGTTAGAAACTGCAAATGGTCAATCTGCAATTATTAGAGGTGAGGGTGAAGCTCTAGCAATTGAAGCTCTAGCAGAAGCCTTGAGTTCTGATCCAGAATTTTATGGTTTTGTCAGATCTTTAGAAGCTTATGAAAAATCATTAAGTACTGACACAACAGTTATATTGGACCCAAAGAGCGAATTGTTTAGGTATTTAGAAGAATATTCTAAGTAGTTTACTTAAAAGTAGTATCTTCTCCACTCTTTAATGTTTCCCAAACATCACTTATTGATGCAAAACTAGTTCCTGTTTGTTGTCCTGTAACTCTTTTACCAGATGTTGACTCAAGAAAGCCGTAGATAATTCCTACAACGTTTCCTTCACTATCAATTATAGGCCCCCCCGAGTCTCCAGGATCTGCTGCAGCATCAAACACAATAACTGATACATTTTTTCCTAAGAGATCACCTCTATAGTATGATTCACCTTTCTCAAATTTTAGAGTAGTAGAAACAGTTTTCACATAACTTATTATTCCGGAATGACTCGATGGAACTCCAGGATTACCTGCTGAGTAACCTATGGTAAAAATGTCCTTACCAATTTCATTTACATCAACTACTCTAGTCCTAAAAGGTTCTATATTATGAATAACTTTTATTGCTGCTAAATCTCTTTTTTTATCAACTCCAAATACCTGTCCTTGCATACTTGTGAATCCATTATCACTGCTTGGATCTGGTACAAAAACTATAACAAAAGCATTCGATCCAACTACATGCTCATTAGTAATTACCCAATCATCTTCTATAATCCAGCCTGTTCCAGTACTATTTCCAACTTCTATCATTACAACTTTATTTTTATGTTTTCTATATATTTCATAAGCAAGGTCATTTGTAGTATTAGACTCGAATGATTGGGGTGTTGCTGTAGGTTGAGGTGTTGCTGTAGGCTGAGGTGTTGGACTGGGTTGAGGTGTTGGTTCTGGAACTAAAAGTGGTACTATTTCAGGGATTAATTCTTCTGCGAGGTAAATATCACCTATTCTTGCTATTTCAATAGCCTCATTTACTGCAATTTTTCTTATTTCATCTTCTTGAAAAGGAATAACTGTTGGAGTAGGTTGAGGGGTAGGAGTTGGCTGGGCTGTTGGAATAGGTTGAGGGGTAGGAGTGTTGAGCTTACTTATACTCATTTCAGTAATAATTTGAGCCCTAGCATCGATAGTAGCTTCAATATCTATAGGCTCAGAACAAGAAATAATAAGTATTAAAAGTATCAGAAAAATTTTTCTCATATTTATATTGTATTCAAATCTTTTTTTATTGCTGTTGATATAACATTCAATCTGTATCTATTAAGAGCGCTTGAAAGAAGCAAATTATTACAAATTGATACTGCTATATTGTTTTTTACTGATGCCCAACCAATACTTGAAACCATTCCTGTATGTCCAAAAGTTGATTCAGTAGAATCTATTTCTTTTTCAAAAAATATATCACTATCAAATCTTATTCCTAAACCAAGTTTTACATATTTCATCTTATCGTTGTAATCTAAGCCCTTTGCATGAACTTTAAGTATTTCATCTCGAGTAGATTTACTTATCCAATCCCTATTATTAATAATTTGATTGTAAAATTTTGCTAAATCCTCACTTCTTGTGATGCATGTTCCTGAAATAAGAGGCACTTTATTAATTGCAAAAAGTTTAAAAATAGTAGGAATCGTAGGAAGTTTAGATGAATAATGATTAATAATCTTTTCAGGTAAATCATTAAGATTTTTCGTATAAAACTCTACATCTTCTAAATTCAATGGAATTTTTACTAACTCTATGAAAGCTTCTTCGAATGATTTTTTAGTTATTCTTTCTATAATCTCCCCTAAAATCCATCCGTATGTTACTTCATGATAAGCAATTCTTACACCAGGTTTGCTTTCAGGTTGAAAATTTTCTAACCATCTGTATATTCTATTTAATTCTGTATAATCACTATCCGAAAGATCAGTTGTCTTTGATACTCCTGATGTATGGGTTAGGACATCTTTTATTTTAATAGAATCTTTATTGTTTTTACTGAATTCAGGCCAAAACTTTGAAATTTTATCATCAAATTTTAACTTACCAATATCATGTAATTTCCAGATAACTGCAGCTATAATTGGTTTTCCTGCTGAAAAAACAAAAAATTTTTTTTTCGTTTCAAATTCTTCAAAAAAACTTATTTTTTTATTATTTTTATACACTGATATTGAAAAATTATTAATCAACCCCTCATCATTGAGTTTATTTAAAGCCTTTTTTGTAAAACTTTCCATTTTATTCCTTATAAGGAATTGTTTGGGGCCCCTCTGGTAAAATGCAAATTGAAGGATTTTTTATTTTTATCTTAGTTTCTTCAATTACTTCTTCAATATTTTTTACTGGTATTAAATGTGACTTACTTACATCTTCCTCGTTAAGTTTTGAGTACAACATAACTGTATTTTTTTCTTGTATTTGAGCCTGAATCTGTAACTGCCATTGATCAGGTTCAAGATTTTTTTGATCTTTTAATTTAATCAAATAATCTGAAGGTTTTTTTACTGACTCTAAGAGAGTTTCATAATGACTTTTATAGGGAATTCCATCCGAACATTCAGAGACACTAATTATAAGCCCTCCTGGCTTAGTAATTTGAGCAGCCGCAGATACCCCCTTAATTGTTTGGTATAAATTTTGATCTAAAGGATAGCCAGAGTTTGATGTTATAACTAAGTCATAAAGCTTATTTGTTTTTTTCATTGCGTCAAGTTTTACTTGGTCACATGCTATTTTATGTTCTGAGAATAATTCTCCTGAATAAATACCTGTTATTTTATTTTCCCTATTTAGAGTTAAATCAATAGAAAAATCAGGTGATTTGATGTTTGAAATTTCTGATATTTGTTCATGAACAGGATTTCCTTCTATCAATCCCCATGTAGCATTTTGATGGTTTATTTTATGAAAATCATGTAAATTCATGATTGTTTCTAGTCCGGCTAGTCCAGGAGCAACCATTTTAGGACCTCCAGAAAAACCAGCAAAAAAATGAGGTTCTACAAAACCAGTTGTTATTTTTAGGTCACAGTCAATCCAAGATTTATTCAATCTTATTGGAATGCCCTCAGATGTTTTTCCATAAAGCCTAAGATTTGAAGAATCTTCAGAGTCGTGTATGACAATTGTACAATTTGAAAGTATTTTACTTTCAAACATTTCGCTTATTTCTTTTTCAGTTGTAGGTCTATGGCTTCCAGTTGCTATAAACACATAAAAATTTTCTTTTTTTATACCATCAAACAAATTTAATATTGAGCTTATAATTTCATTGCGTGGTTGAGCTCTTGTGTGATCACAAACTGATATTCCAACGGTCATTCCATCTTTGTATAAATCATTTAATGATTTTGAATTGATTGGATTTAATAGAGAATCTGTTATTTTTTTTTCTGGGTTACTTATTTCTTTTTTATGATTGGGAATTAATATCTCAGAATAATCTGGAACATCTATTTCTAACCCTTCCCTTCCATAATCCATCCTAATTTTCATTCTTGCTCCTTGAAATTATTACTCCTACATTTTTTGAAAGCTTTAAGGCACCAGGTTTATCTATTTTAACTTTTGCATTTATAACCTTCTGATCTTCAAGACATATTTTTGCAATCTCAATTCCTAATGTCTCTATTAATTGATAAGACGAATTCTCCACTAAATCATTTATTTTTCTACTTAAAGATTTATAATCAACTGTGTCTGTTATATGATCTTTGGGATTTTTTAATTTGGAAATATCTAGAGTAATATTTATTACTAAAGGTTGCTTAGTTTTTCTCTCCCAATCAAAAATACCTATTGTTGCATAGCACTTTAGATCTTGTATAAAAATTTGATCAAAATTATTCATTTAAAAAACATGCCTTCCTCCGTCAAGAAAAATCCTTTCTCCAGTTATAAAATCATTCACAAGTAGCATTTCTACACAACTTGTAACCTCATCAATCTTTGCAATTCGTTCTATTAATCCAAGATTTATTTTTTTTAATTTTCTATTAGGATCATCAGCTGGAGGAAGTATTGCTCCAAGAGCGATCTCATTCACCTGATAATTTGGAGCCATAGAAACTGCTAAGGATTTTGTTAATCCGTAAATTGCAGCTTTGCTTACTCCATACGAAAATCTATTTGGTCTAGCAGTGCGCCAATCACTAATATTTATAATTTTTCCATTTTTTACCCTATCAAACATACTCTGAGCAAGGATAAATGGTGCCACTAAATTAATAAACAAATCTTCCTGTAACATAATAGAGCTAGTATTTTCGAGTGTATTCTGCTTAAAAGTTGATGCATTGTTTATTAGCACTGAAATATTACCAAATTTTTTTTCTACTTCCTTAAATAATTTTTTGCAATTTTCTTCATTCGATAGGTTAGAATGAAATATACCAGCTTTTACATTATGTTTTTTTACTTCTAGTAATGTATTTTCAGCTTCTTTTTTTGAAGAATTATAATGAATAGCCACATTAAGGCCTAATTTAGACAAGTGTATTGCAATCTCTTTTCCAATCCTGCTAGCAGAACCGGTAATGAGAACATTTTGTTTTTCTAATTTCAAAACTAACCTACTTTATTAGATCAAAAAACTCTTTTCTAGTTGAGGAATCTGATTTGAAAGTTCCAAATAATGAACTAGTTACCATTTCTGTACCGGGTAAATTCACTCCTCTCATAGCACTACATAAATGTTGAGCTGTAATAACTACTCCAGTTCCTTGAGCTTTAGTATTTTTATAAATTGATTCACCGATTTCTTCAGTCAGTCTTTCTTGAACTTGTAATCTTCTTGAAAAAACCTTTGTTATTCTAGGTATTTTAGAAAGACCAATTATTTTTTCGTTTGGGAGATATCCAACATCAATTTTTCCAAAAAAAGGTAGCATATGATGCTCACATAATGAGTAAAACCTTATGTTTTTGACTATTACAATCTGATCATACTCGACATCAAAAAGAGCATTATTTATAACTTTATTTATATCTGCATCATATCCAGAAAGAAGTTCTTCGTAGGCTTTTGAAACTCTTTTAGGAGTATCTTTAGTTCCATTTTTATCAACGTTATTTTCCAATCCTTTAAGAATTTTCTCGAACGCGTTTTCAATGATTTTTTTATTTTGATTTTCCATTTTATCCTCCAGCTATGGAAGGTAAAAAATGCACTTCAGTATCTTCTTCTAATTCTTGTAGTAAACCTTTTCTAGTTGCAGCATAACCACAGATGGCTGACAAACCTGGTTTTATTCTATTTCCCTCAACAAGATGCTCTTTGGTTCCTGGGTACATTTTTTCCAAATTTTCAATTACTTCTCGAAGAGTATTTCCTTCTACTTCAACATAATCTTCATTATTAGTTTCTTTTTTTAGATGATATGGTAAAAATAGTTTAGGCATTATCAATAACTTCCAATATCTTTCTAGGGTTCATAGGAGTATTATAGAGCCTAGTTCCTGTAGCGTCTTTTATGGCATTAGCCACAGCTCCTAACGGAGGCACAATAGGAACTTCCCCTACGCCTCGAACACCGAAAGGGTGTAAAGGATTTGCTACCTCAACTAATATAACATCAATATTTGGCATATCTAATGCTGTAGGCATTCTATAATCTAGAAAACTTGTATTAGCCATGCTTCCATCTTTTTCAATATAATATTCCTCATTCAAAGCCCATCCTATTCCTTGTACAGCTCCACCTTGTATTTGTCCTTCAGCATACTGTGGATAGATAGCTTTTCCTACGTCTTGAATAGCAGTGTATCTTACTACATCTGTCTTGCCTGTTTTAGGATCTATTTCTAGATCACAAATTCCTACACCAAAACCATTTCCAGCAGCTGACAAGTTTACAGAAGCTGTTGAGGTAACTGGACCTCCTGTTGGATTTATTTTTGTAGCAAGTTCCTCAATAGTAATTTCTAGTTCTGATGCATTAGAATTAAATTTACCATCATCAAAATATATTTGATTCTCTGGTTCTTCCCATAGTATTGAAACTCTTTTTTTCATTTCTTCTATCAGTTTTTTAGCGGCTTCCCAACCTGCATATCCTGTGGCATAAGTTGTCCTTGATCCACCTGTTGTTGCAGTAAAACCAATTGTATCTGTATCAGGAATTGATGGATGAATATTTTCTACGGGAATTCCCAATGTTTCTGCGACTTGCATTGATATTGAAGTTCTAGTACCGCCTATGTCAGCAGATCCTTCATTTAGTGCTATATTCCCATCATCTTGAAGTATTAGATCTACAGTTGACCGATTTCCACCATTATGCCAATATCCGCAAGCAAGCCCTCTACCATAAATTTTATTTTCATTTCTTTTATTTATTTTAGAATTCCAGTGGTCACTTTTCTTAGCAGCTTCAAGAGTTTCTATAAATCCTATCTTGTGGTATAAAACTCCATCTGGTTTTCTAGTACCTTCTTTAGATGCATTTGCTATTCTAAAATCAATTTTATCCCAAGTCATCTTTTCACAAATTTCATCAATGACGCTTTCTACAGCAAAAGATACTTGAGGAGACCCTGGAGCTCTATACGCAGCACTTTTAGGTTTATTTACTAAAACATCATAGGCATCAACTTTAATATTTGGAATATTGTAGCATGCTAAACAACATACAGCTGCAGCAGGAATTGCAGAGCCAGGATAAGCTCCTGCTTCTAATTTTATGTCTACAGAACCAGAGTTGATTTTTCCATCATTTGTTACACCTATCTTGACAATTATTTTCCCTCCCGGAGCAGGCCCTGAGCCCTGAAACACAGATATTCTATCCATTATCATTTTCACAGGCCTATAACCAGATTTTTTTGACAAAATACCAGCCAAAGGAGGGAGGTATACTTTAGTTTTTCCTCCGAATCCTCCACCAATTTCTACATAATTAGATGTTACTTTTGAAATTGGAAGATCTAAAAATCCTGCGGTTAGGTCTCTTACCGCAAACATTCCTTGAGTACTTGACCACAATGAAAGGTGATCATTTTCATCCCAATGTGCTGTTGCATTATGTGGTTCTATGTATCCCTGATGTACAGTTTGTAGATTAAATTCTTTTTCAAGCACATAATCTGAATTCTTAAAATCTTTATCTGCATCTCCCAATTCATGCCTAAAATGTTTGGCAATATTAGTATTCTTTACTGTTTTTCCTAAATGATCTGCTTCAATATCCTCCAATAATATTGGTGCATTTTTTGCAATAGCGTCATCCACATTTTTGACTGGCTCAAGCACATCGTACTCTACCTCAATTAATTTACATGCTTCCTTAGCAGTATTTCTGTCAGTTGCAGATACAGCTGCTACAGGATGCCCCTTATACAGAACTTTTTTATATGCAAGAATATTATCAACATCTCTTTTTAGATCTACATTTAATTTAGAACTGTTTTTACCGTCTCTATCTTTATTTATGGGTATATCTTTTGACGTAATTACTGCAAATACTCCATCCATTTCTTCTGCTTTTGTTGTGTTAATAGATTTTATTCTTGCATGAGCATATGGGCTTCTTAGAACTTCCCCCCATATAAGTCCTGGTAATTTCACATCGGCACCATATATTGCTCTTCCTGTTACCTTGTCATATCCATCATGTCTTATTGGGTTAGTTCCAATAACCTTATAATTTTTTTTAGAATCAAAATTTATAGTCATT
The DNA here is from genome assembly GCA_002719425.1 of Chloroflexota bacterium. Next base: position 174,268 of record PBHA01000010.1, on the reverse strand, counting down.
TGTGAAATTCCTTTTCTGATTATATAAATAATAAAAACCGTGTCGCTTAAATCTTATAATTAATAATTATAAAACTTAATTACACACGGTTTTTATTTAATTTTTTGTTAAATACTTTAGTCAGTAATTTTACCTAAAACGTTAAGTATTCTTCCTGGCTTCATTGGTGCATCATAAAATCTTTTACCCAATGCATTATGAAGGGCATCACCAATAGCACCTATTGGAGGACAAATAGGAACTTCACCTACTCCTCTTACTCCAAAAGGATGACCTGGGTTAGGCTTCTCAACCAGAACAACATCTATGTTAGGCAAGTCAAGTGCAGTTGGCATTCTGTAGTCAAGGTATGAAGTATTAGCTTGAGCCCCATCTTTTGTCATAAAGTATTCTTCATTTAACCCCCATCCAATACCTTGTACAACTCCACCTTGAATATTTCCAATACAGTATGCAGGGTATATAGTTGTTCCTACATCCTGAACAGCAGTATAACGTACAACATCTGTTTTTCCTGTATCAGGGTCTACATCAAGATCGACTATGTGAGTACCAAATGCTCCACCAGCAGATTCTAGGTCTACACTTCCACTTGCGGCAGCAGGACCTCCAGTGCTATCTAGATTTGCAGCTAATTCTTTGAAAGTAAATTTTAGCTCAGGATCCTTTGTAGCAAAAAAAGTACCATTATCAAAATCTATATCATTTTTATCTAATGACCAGATTATTGAACATCTTTCCTTAAGAACTTCTATAAGGTTTTCTGCAGCTTTCACTGCTGCAAAACCAGTTGCATAAGTTGTTCTTGAACCACCTGTTACATCAGCATACCCAGCGGTTTCGGTATCTCCAACTGATGGTCTAAGATCAGTAACGGGTATTCCAAGTATTTCTGCAGCTTGCATAGAAATTGATGTCCTTGTACCTCCGATGTCTGTTGAACCTTCAATTAAAGCTACCGTTCCATCAGTATTTACAGTTAAATTAACTGTAGATTTCAAACCTACATTGAACCAATAACCGGATGCAATACCTCTTCCTCTTACTCTACCTTTCATTGGTTCTCCTAATTCCGAATTCCAATGATCACTAGCTTTAGCAGCATCAAGTACTTCTTCATTACCTATCACAGGGAAAACAACACCATCAGCTCTCCTTGTTCCTTCTTTGGAAGCATTCACTTGTCTAAACTCTACCCGATCCATACCATGTAATTCAGCCAATTCATTCACAACAGTTTCAGTTGCAAAGGCTGCTTGAGGAGAACCAGGAGCTCTATAAGCTGCTGATTTTGGTTTATTTACAACTATGTCATATCCGTCAATTCTAGTGTTAGGGATATCGTACGGGGCAAATATACATTGTACTGCAGCACCTACCGCAGCACCAGGAAATCCACCAGCTTCCAATTTGATAGATGTTTCAGCAGCTATCAATTTACCATTTTTATCAGTTCCCATTTTTACAGTAATAGTTCCACCAGGAGCTGGTCCTGAAGCTTGAAATACATTACTTCTTTCCATGATAGCCTTTACAGGTCTTCTTGATTTCTTTGAGAGAGTGGCTACGATAGGTTCCAAATAAATAGGAATCTTTCCTCCAAAACCTCCTCCTATTTCGAGAGGAGTAACTTTAACTCTTGAAACATCCATATCTAAAATAGCTGCGGTAGAAGTTCTTACTGGGAACGCTCCTTGAGTAGAAGTCCAAACCTTTATTCTATCTTCCTCGTCCCAAACAGCTGTAGCATTATGTGGTTCAATATACCCTTGATGAACCATTTGTAGCGTGAAAGTCCTTTCAACAACGTGTTCTGCATCCTTAAATGCTCTATCTGGATCTCCAAATTCATGTCTAGTTATGGAGGCAATATTGGTATTTTTTACTTTTTTACCAATATGATCTCCTACTAAATCTGAAAGAAGAATTGGAGCACCATCTTTAGTAGCATCTTCAACGTTTGTGACTGAATCTAAAACATCATATTCGACTTTAATTTTAGAAGCAGCATAATCTGCAACATATCTGTCTCTTGCTGCAACTGCGGCTACCGCATGCCCTTTATAAAGAGCTTTTTTAGTTGCCAGTATATTTTCTGAAGACCAAGCTATGTTCTCAGTACCTTCTCCATGATCAATCCAGCTATCTGCTAAATGAGGGAGATCTTTTCCTGTCATAACTGCAAATACTCCATCCACTTTTTCAGCTTCAGATGTATCAATATTTTTAATAACTGCATGAGCATGAGGACTTCTAACTATTGAGGCCCAAATAAGACCCGGAAGTTTTATATCTGCTCCATAGACAGCTCTTCCTGTAACTTTGTCATATCCATCATGACGAATTGGATTAGTACCTATAACTTTATAGTTCTTAGAGTCTGATACGTTTACCATTTTTATCTCCTTACTAGATAGTTTTTATGAGTTTTTTGCAGCTTTCCTAACTGCTTTTACAATGTTTTCATATCCTGTACATCGGCATAAATTACCAGCTAACCAATGCCTAATTCTTTCTTCACTAGGGTCTGGTTCATTATCCAATAATCCTTTAGAAGCAACAAGAAATCCTGGAGTACAAATACCACATTGAAGTGCAGCTTCTTCTAAAAATGCTTGTTGCAATGGGTGTAATCCTTCAGCATTTGCCATTCCTTCAACCGTTTCAACTTCTTGTCCATCAACCTCTGCTGCCAAAACAAGACAAGAATCAACAATTCTTCCATTAATATTTACTGTGCATGCTCCACAGTTTCCATCTAGACACCCTTCTTTACTTCCAGTTAGCCCAACGATTTCACGTAAAGCATCAAGTAGGCTTACGTATGGGTCAGTTAGAAATTCTTCAGGTCGTCCATTTATAGTTGTTTTTACATGTACTTTGTCTATAGCCATTTTATCCACCTATTCTTTCTAGTGCTTTACCAAGTGTTCTTGCTGTTAATACATCTACTAGATGCCTTCTTTGATCAGCAGTTCCTCTCATGTCTTCTATAGGAGAGCATTCTGTTTTAGCAATACTACCTGCTTCCTTGAATGCTTCTTCGGTTGGTTCTTTTCCTATAAGGGAATCAGACGCTTTTTTAGCAAAAATTGGAGTTGGTCCAACTGATGCTAATGCTATTCTAGCTTCAGATATTTTTCCATCTGAACCAAGAAGTATGCTCGATCCAACAGCTGCAACAGCTATATCCATTTCGTTTCTAGGTATAAATCTCTCATATGAGGCTCCAAATTTACTACCTTTATTTGGCATAGTTATTGATACTAACATTTCACCCTTACCAAGTACATTTGATCCAGGACCAGTACAGAACTCTTCAACAGGAACACTTCTTGATCCTGATTTACCTTCAATATTTGCAACTGCTGAATGCACAATCAATGGTGCAATTCCATCAGCGGAAGGAGTAGAGTTACACAAGTTACCACCAAATCCCGAACGTGATTGAATTTGAATGCTTCCTATTAAAGATGCTGCATCAATCAAACCAGGATAATTCTTGCTTATTACTGGGTCATCATATAATTTATGGCATGGAACAGCTGCTCCAAGCTTTAGTTCCTCTTTTCCAAAACTAATTTCATTAAGTTCTGGAATCTTTTTTACATCAACAACAGCTTCCAAATCAAACCTTCCACCTCTGACTTGAACTAGCAAGTCTGTTCCACCTGCTAAAGGTCTTGCCTTATCTCCGTGTTTATCTAGTATTTCTACAGCCTCTTTAATTGTAGTGGGTGCAGAATATGCAAATGGTTGCATAATCTCTCCTTTCGGAATTCTCTAATCTTATACTAATATTATAATATTTTCTTATCTTTCTTACCATTTTATAAGTTATTCGTAAAGATTTTAACTCATAAATAAAGCCTTTCTTACAATTTAATGTTTTATGAACAGATTATACAAGGTAATTCCAGCCCCAATAATAATAACTATTAGACTTGAAAAGCCTATAAAATTGAATGAGAAACTAATTGAATAAGATTCAGCAAGATAACCTACAATAATTGCTCCGATTGCAACAGAACCCCAGCTTAATTGGCTTATGCTCATAATCCTTCCTCTAAACTCCTCTTTCACATTAGATTGAATAATTGTAGTACCCATCGTATTAAAGAAACCTTTTGCAAAAGATATCATTGAAAATATTATAAAAATATTAGCAATTCCGTAGTCTGATCCCATAATAATCAATGATAATGAGGAAATTATCCCAAACCCAAAGTAGAAAACGTACTGATTTAATTTTTGTCCTACTAATATCAATATTGAGGTTGAAATTAATCCAGAAACACCTCCATATAAGAGTAGTTTTCCATAAATTTCTGAATCACCATCTAATAATTCTGTTGTGATGGCTGGGATAAGAACATCATATGACCCTGCTGTTAATCCAAAAAAGAATCCAACAAATATAACAATGAAGATAATAGGAGATTTTATAAGATAACTACAACCAGAGTATAAATCTTTTATTACTCCTTCTGATTCCTTCTTTATAGGAGCGTGAAGATTGAGATTCATTTTTTTTAGAGTTAGAAAAGTAAATAAATATGATAAACCTATTATGTAAAATAAACCTTCAATGCCTATAAATTTTACTATTGGATGAAATAATGAGGGCCCTATTATTCCTGATATTCCAAAAACTATTGAATACATAGATATTGCTACTGGTAAAAATTTTTTTTCTACCAGTTTTGCTATCATGGAAGACCTAGAGGGTATATCAAAAGCGATCAAACTTCCTGTTACAAGAGAAATAATAATTAATATCAATGGATTCATAATCTTAAAAAAGATTAAAACTCCAGTTAAAAAAGTCATAAAGCAGAACAATAGGCGTGTTAGACGTAAAATTTTTAGTCTATTATATTTATCTGCTACGACTCCTCCAAAAATACTTAGTAATAATACTGGTGTTAAGTTTGCGCTTGAAACTAGCCCAAGCATTGTCTCAGAGTCTGTCATTATTCTCATGAGCCATAGTCTGCCGTAAATTAATGCCCACATACCAATGTTTGAAAAAAAAGCAGCTAACCAAAACAATCTATATTCTTTGTATAAAAAAAGTTTTACAAAAGGTTGATCTGAAATCATCATCAATTAATTATTTTTTCTGAATGAAGAAAGGAATTTCCATTAAGGGTTTTATTAAGTAATATTTTTTTTGTTAGTAGATGTAAACCGTAATCCCATGTGAATCCTATAGCACCATGTAATTGATGAGCAATCCATCCCACTTTAGGTAAATCTTCATCACATTTTATCTTTGACATTGAAACAAGCTTTTGAAAATTATTATCATCAATTGATAATTTTGCTACATATCTGATTAACTCTTTTATTTCTGAGTAGGAAATGTACAAGTCTGTTAGCATGTGCTGAATAGCTTGAAACTTTCCAATTGGTTGATTGAATTGTTCTCTGGATTTAATATAATCAGTAGTCATTTTGATAATAGTATGAGTGGCTCCAACAGATTCAAAGCATTTTGATAATGTAAACAATTGAAAATAAATATCTAATAAGTTTTTTTCAGAATCAATAATACTTTCACTATTTACATTACATTTGATATTAACTTTAGAAAGTTTTTGTCCTGTTATAGTTATGCTACTACTAACTTCAATAAAATTTTTCTTAGGTATTACGATGAACTTTATTTCTTTATTTATAGATCCCAAACATAAAATTTCTGTAGCTTGATCAAAATAAGGTAAATTGATAATCTCACCTTTGACCTCTAGCTCATTTTCTACTTTTGTTATCTCTAGGAAGTTTTTTTCAATTATTTGTTCATTAATTACACTGGTAATTATTTTTTTAGATGATGAAAGATCTACTATAAGTTGATCAAAATTATTTGATGATTTTTGTAAAGTTTCTATTGCTAATGTATTTTCGATGTAAGGACCTTCACATAATTTGCTACCCCAAGTCTCTAAAGTTAAGCCAAAATCAAAAATATCTAAACCAAAACCACCTTTATCCTCACTGGTAATGATACCTGTGTATCCCAGTTCTTTTATTTCTCTCCATCCATGATTTAAGCTTTCTGTTTTCTCTGCATTTGTGTTTAGTAATCTGATATCAAAGTTTTCATCTAATGCTTTTTCTAAACTTGATTGAATCATAATTTGAGACTCATTTAAGCTAAAATTGATCATCTAGGTAACCCTAAACCTCTCTGTGCTATGATATTTTTTTGTATTTCAGTAGTACCTCCTAAAATGCCACCAGAAACAAAAAATAGTCTGTTTTTTAATATTCTTTTATAAAAAGCATCAGATGAATCATCCATTATAGTTACTTTTTTACTCAAAAGATTGAAAGCAAAATCATGGATTTTTATATTTATTTCAGTTGCTAAAATTTTACTCATTGAAGGTTCCATATTTATTTCTTCATTTTGAGTTTTTATCCATAAAGCCCTATAAGTCATAATTTTTGCAGATTCAAGGCTTGCTCTAAGAGAGGATAAGTTGCTGATAATGCTTTCATTTTCAATAATAGAATTTTTTTTACAATAATCCTCTATATCGTCCAAGCATCTTTCTCCCCATCCTATGTAATCAATTCCTGATCTTTCAAAATTTAATAAATCCAATGCTACCATCCACCCCTCATGAAGTTTTCCTACAACATTTTTACTAGAAGTTTTGACATTATTGAGCACAATTTCATTAAATGAAGATGATCCAGAAATATTCTTTATTGGATTTATTTTGATGCCAGGGTCTTTCATATCAATTAGAACTAATGAAAGTCCATTATGCCTATTGCTATCAGGCAAAGTTCTGACTAATATAAACATTCGGTCTGCTCTATGTCCAAGTGTAGTCCATACTTTTATTCCATTGATTGTGATAGTGTCATTTTCTTCGTTATAATCTCCTTTAGTAACAATAGATGCCAAATCAGATCCTGAGTTTGGTTCAGAATAACCTTGACACCACTGTACTTCTCCACTTGTGATCTCGTTCAGAAATTTTTCTTTTTGATAATCTGTACCGTGTTTTAAAATTGTAGGTCCTATCATTCTGACTCCAAACCTATCATTTCCTGGAGACATTCTATAAGCAAATGTTTCAGAAAGTATAATAGAATTTGATATGTCTTTATCAAGACCACCATACTCTTTAGGCCATGAAGGTGCAATCCATTTATTTTTTGCAAGCTCTTTTTTTATTTTTACCGATAAATTCCAGTGTTCATCAATTCTTTCGTCAGGATATTGCTGCCAATTTTTTGGTAAAAACTTGTCTAGAAGATCATTTATTTGTTTTTTGAATTTTTTTTCTGATTGAGAAAGCATAATAAATTACTAAATTTGCCTCTTTGTATTATAAATAATTACTCTTAAGATATTTTATAGCAACTATTCAAGTACTTTTTGATTCTGTTGAAAATAGAACTAATTAATTCTAAATAGGAATCTCGTTATTTCTTTTCTCAAACTCATCTAAAGAATTAATTCTCCTAGTATTTTTTTGAAAATTATTCTTCTTTGATAATCTTGTTTCTTCATTATCTTTTTTTATGTCTTTAAGCTCAAACCCAAACCTATCAAAAGATAATTGTGTTCGTTTTTTAGGAAAGTTCTGAAATGGAAACCCTGCAGTTCTTGCCAGAAGATTAAGTAGAGTTTTTGAAGCTCCTCTAGGTTTATATAAACCATTCTCCCATTCGCTTATAGTCTGTTGCCTTACTCCCAACTCTTTTGCGAGTTTTGTTTGAGAATTCCCTATATGAGCTCTAAGGGCTATAACTGTTTCAGAATTCCATTCAAAATTATTTATCTTATTAAGATTATTAATTACCATAATTGAATCTTAATAAATCTTTTAAAATCAATCTTAGGATATTTAATTCAAGTTTTAACTAAATTTAAAAAAAAATAAATCGTTATTATTAAGTTTAGAAGTAAAAAAATAATAATCATGATACTTACTAAATCTATTTCAGATGGATTAAATAAAATTTTTTCAGATCACCAAAACAAAATTATACTGTCCATAATCTTTATCTTCGGATTTTCTCTGAGGTTAATTGGAATAAACTGGGATTCTGGGTATTTATTTCATCCAGACGAGCGTGCAATTATGATGCATGGATATGATATAAGCTTTTTATCTCTTAAGAGTTTAGATTTTTTTAATTCTGAAATTAGTACTTTGAATCCTAAATGGTTTAACTATGGAAGCTTTCCTGTTTATTTTGTAAAAATAGTTAGTATATTTTCAAATTTTTTTTCAAATACATCTATATATGATCTGAGAATTCCTCTCCGAATATTTTCAGCCTTAATTGATTCAATAACTATAATTTTTTTGTATAAATTTTCAAGGATTATACTAGACAAAAATTGGAGCCTGTTAGTTTCATTTTTGGCATCAATATCATTAATAAATATTCAGAATAGTCATTTCTTTACTACCGATATTTTTATCACAAATTTTTCACTTTTGATCTTATATTTTAGCTATAAAAATATTTACGCTCTAACAATTAAAAAGTCAATTTTTCTTGCAATTTTATTTGCTCTAGGTATGGCATTTAAATTTTCTTTTATAACTCTTCTTATACCTATATCTGTTTCTTTTTTTCTTTATCTAAAAATTAATCAAGAAAAAATCTCAAACTTTTTTATGAATTTAATTGTGTTCATTTTTTCTTTTTCTATTTTTATTTTTATTTTTCAACCATATATGTTTTTAGATTTTTCTACCTATGCATCACACGTAAATGAACAATCAAAGATGGTAAGAGGTATATTAGATTTTCCTTATACAAGGCAGTATTATGAAACCAAATCTTTTATTTATCCTGTACTGCAAATTTTTAAGTGGGGGCTAGGACCATTTCTTTCAATCATTTGTTTTCTTGGTTCCTTTTATTTCTTAATTATTTCAATTAAAAATAAATCTTTATTTGGGCTCCTAGTTTTTATCTGGATAATACCTTATTTTTTGATAAATGGATCATTTCAAGTGAAATTTACAAGATATTTCTTACCCATGATTCCTATATTAATTTTTTTTGGTGTTTCTTTTATCAAATTTTTAGCAGATATATATATTTCAAAAAAAATCATTTCAAGAAAAATAAGATATTTGATATTAATTCTTTTTTTGATTCCAAGTGTTCATTTTACTTTTTCTTACATTAACGGAATTTATCTCACAGAGCATCCTGCCTATAAAGCATCAATTTGGTTAGGTGATAATTCGAGTCAAAATCAGATAATTATTCAAGAACATTGGGAAGAGTCTATCCCTCGTTTATCAGGTCTTAATTTGGCGCATGAAAGATTAGAAATGTATAATCCTGATACTCCTGAAAAATTTCTAAAAGTTTTTCAGCAACTATCTGAATCAGACTATTATGTTTTATATTCAAATAGGCTTTATGCAACGATTCCAAGATTAGAAGATAGGTATCCAGGATCTAAACTTTTCTATGAAAAAGTATTTAATGGAGATTTTGGATTTAATATAGTTAATTATCAAAAACAATCAATGAATTTATTTGGTGTTAACTATTCAGAAAATTATTTTGAGAGAGTTGATATTGAAAAACCCAAAATTATATCCGATTATGAGGATAAATTTAATTTTAACATTAATTTAGGATGGTCAGATGAAAGCTTTTCTGTTTACGATCATCCAAATGTAATTATTCTTAGGAATGATAAAAAATATTCTCAAGAAAAACTATTTGAAATATTTGGATTCGATGATTTTAATAATATAAATTATTATGATTTTTCTTCAAATTATCCTTATAAAAAAGTTCAATCAGATGAATCTTTAGTGAGCTCAAATTCTTACAAAGATCAATTCTTTTCTTCAGAATATAGCCTACTATTACAAATCTTATTTTGGTTTATTACAATCCAGATTTTTACATTTTTTTCATTACCTATTTTTTATAAATTATTCTTAAACTTTCCTGACTTTGGATTTGGATTTTATAAATTTTTTGGTCTGATCTTATTTGGTTTTATAATTTGGCTTTTATCTTCTAATAAACTTTTAGACTTTATATTTATTGAATTATTAGCAGTATTGTTAATTTCTTTGCTAATATCATTCTTTCTTTTTATAAAAAATAAAGATGAAATATTTTTTTATATTTCAAAATCAAAAGAAAAAATATTCTTAATTGAGTTTATATTTTTGATAACTTTTGTTTTTTTCCTGATAATTAGATATCTAAATCCTGATCTATGGCACCCATATAGAGGAGGGGAGAAACCGATGGATTATGCATACCTAAATGCAATACTTAGGAGTACAAGTTTCCCTCCACATGATCCTTGGTTTAGTGGTTTTAGCATGAATTATTATTATTTTGGACAATATCTTGTAGCTCTAGTTTCAAAGCTTTCAGGTATTCCTTCCAATATTTCATATAATCTTGCAATACCTACTTTTTTTGCATTTTCATCAGCTTCGATTTTTTCATTTTCTTCTAATTTTTCATATCTATATAAAAAATCTAAGGGATTAAGAATAGATTGGTTTAAAACTCCTCTGATATCTGGAATATTTGGAATTTTATTTGTACTTATATTTGGAAATTTTGACTCAATTATACAAATTATTAACATAATATTTGGAAACCAAGATAATTTTGATTATTGGAGAAGTACCAGAACTGTTAGCATGGTTTCTGGTGGATTAGAGATAAATGAGTTTCCATTTTTTACGTTTTTATTTGCAGACCTTCATGCTCACTTATTAAGTATTCCGATAATTATTTCAATTATTACTGTTTCCTTTTTATTTTATTATGAGAGTTCTTCGAAACTTATAGTAATAAAAAAGTTTTCTGTATTATTTTTTCTGTCATTTTTGACTGGATTAATTAAGGCTACAAATTCATGGGATTATCCCTTAGCTATAATGATAGTTTCAACTTCAATTCTTATATTGAATTTTACTAGTAATGATAAACTTACTTACAAAATTGTTAAGTCTGCAATATATTTGATTTTTTATATGATAATTTCTCGATTGCTTTTTTTAAATTTTGATTTGAATTTCATAATGCCTGACCTTTCATTATCTCTATCTACATGGAAAACTCCAATTTTGTCCTTTTTACAAATATTATTTTTGCCAATAACTTTATTTTTTATTTATCTTACTTTTTATTTTCATAACCTTAGATCAAGAATCCAAATAATTTATCCAAAACTTAAGCTTTCTATAAAACAACTTGTTATAGTTACATTTTCTACATTATTACTAATAATTATTTTTGTATTTTTATATGATTTTTTGACTATATTAAGTTTACTTCTAATAATCTTTTCTTTAGTGTTTTTAGTTTTTTTGAAGTTTAAGTTTTATGAAAATGATTTTAGGCTTTTTTTATGGCTATCAATTATGTTGACTTTGGGATTTGGATTACCTCTTTTCACAGAATTTCTGATTATTGACACAGATATCAATAGAATGAACACTTATTTTAAGTTTAATTTTCAATCATGGATTCTTTTAAATTTATCTTCGAGTATTATCATTACATTTATATTGAATGAAATTGACTCAAACTATAAAAAATATATTTTTATCTCTGCTTTTACGCTTATCTTTTTTATAGGTATATCCTATCCAATTTATGCAATAAAACCAAGACTTTTGGATCGTTTCAATAATGATTATTATGAATTAGACGGAACAAAATATATGTTAAATGCAGAATACTCTCAAGAAGGTTATTGGTTAAACTTATCAGACTCATATAAAGCAATTGATTGGATAAATAAAAATATATCAAACAATAAAGTTATTTTAGAATACTCAACAGATTTATACTCATGGTCATCAAGAGTCTCTATTAATACTGGTTTGCCGAGTGTATTAGGTTGGGATTGGCATCAAAAACAACAGAGATCACTAGATCAAAATCAAGTAACGCTTAGAAAGAAACAAATTGAAGAATTTTATAAAACAGATTCTAATCAGTACATAGAAGATTTCTTAGAATCCTATGATGTTGGATTAATTATCTATGGATCTTTAGAGAGTAATTTTTTTCCAGAATTTCCTAAAAGATTAGAGGAAAAATTAGGAGATAAAATTACTAAGCTTTATGATAAAAATAACTATAAAATTTATGAATACAATGCTGAAGCTAAATAAAAAAAAATATTTCTTTTTCGATATTTACGGAACCCTAGCTGGTTTTTATCCAGAAAAAGAAAAAATCCAAAAGAAAATTCTTGCACAAAATAAAATTTTTTTGTCAGAAAATCAGATCACTTATGGTTATAAGTTTGCTGATGAATATATGGCAGCCCAAAAAAAAGTAAAGCCACTAAGAAATATGTCCTTGAGTGAAAAAAAAGATTTTTTTACTGAATATGAAAATAAAATATTATTTTCAAATAATGTCCATGTTAGTAAAGATTTATCTTGGAAGATATGGCAAGAAATTTCTTCAGAGAAATATTCTCTAAGAATCTATAATGACACAAGAGATTTATTGGAATGGCTTTTATCGAAAGAAATTAAGTCCGCAGGAATTACAAATATGGATATTACTGGCAATAAACTCTTATCAGATCTCGAGCTAACTAATTTATTAGATTTCATAACAACATCGTATGATGAAAAATATGAAAAGCCTGATAAAAGAATATTTATTTCATCCATAAATAAAGCAAATGTTGATCCTGAAGAATGCGTTTATGTAGGAGATCAAATAGAATCTGATTATATGGGATCAAAAAACGCTGGTATGACTCCTATTCTTATAGACAGAAATGACTACTATAAAGATTTTTCAGGGAATAAAATTTCAGACTTAGGCGAATTAAAGTCATTTTTTTAATTCCACCTAAGCCTCTAAAATTTTAAGTCTATGCGTCAAAAGAAAGGAAGAACTCATAAGGATGAGGTCTAAGTCTTATTGGGTCCACATCATTCTCTCTCTTGAAGTCAATCCAAGCTTTAATGACATCCTCAGTGAATACTCCACCCTTAAGAAGGAAATCATGATCCTCTTCTAAAGCGGTAAGAGCTTCTTCCAAGCTTGAAGGAACCTGAGGTAGCTTGGCTTGTTCTTCTAAAGGAAGTTCAAATAAATCATTCTCTAGAGGTTCACCAGGGTCATATCCATTTTCAATACCATCAAGACCAGCTAAAAGCATTGCTGAGAATGTAAGGTATGGATTACAGGTAGGGTCAGCAGATCTGAACTCTATCCTCTTGGCAGCAGGATTTTGAAAATACATTGGAACTCTACATGCAGCAGACCTATTTCTTGCAGAAAGCGCTAAAATTGTAGGAGCTTCAAATCCAGGAGTTAATCTTTTGTATGAGTTTGTTGTAGGAGCTGCAAGAGCCATTAATGCTTTCCCGTGCTTAATCAACCCTCCTGTGTAGTTAAGTCCTAATTTAGAGAATCCTCCATATTCATTTCCCGCAAATAAAGGTTTACCATCTTTCCATATTGATTGGTGAGTATGCATTCCAGTTCCGTTGTCTTCAAAAATAGGTTTAGGCATAAAGGTTGCTACTTTACCGTGTCTTTTAGCAACATTTTTAACCACATATTTATAAGCCATTACATCATCAGCAGTATCAAGAAGGGTATTATATACAATATCAATTTCTCCTTGACCAGCAGTTGCAACTTCATGGTGTTGTTTTTCTACTTTAATTCCAAAAGAATCTTGCATGATTCTTATCATTTCGTTTCTTATATCTTGTTGTGTATCAACAGGAGAGACAGGGAAGTAACCACCTTTATGTTTAGGCCTATGTGCCTTATTGATAGTTTCTCCATCTAGCATGAATGGATTTCCTGAGTTCCAAATGCCCTCATCTGAATCAACATTGTGGATACTATAATTTGGACCATAATCAAATTGAGCTGAATCGAAAATAAAAAATTCAACTTCAGGTCCCCAAAATGAAGTATCTCCTACACCTGTGCTCTTTAGATATTCTTCAGCTTTTTTTGCTATATTTCTTGGATCTTTATTATATTTTTCTCCAGTTACAGGATCTTTAATATCTGCAATAACTGTTACCTGCCCATCGACAAAAGGATCTATCTTAACAGTAGACTGATCTGGAATCAATAACATATCTGATTCATCAATGGACTGGAAACCTCTGATGCTTGACCCATCAAAACCTGTCCCATTAGCGAACAATCCATCATTTACTTCACTAATTGGAACAGAAACATGTTGCCAAACTCCAGGAAGGTCAATGAATTTTATATCTAAAACGTCACATCCATTATCCTTCATTAGCTTTAATGCTTCTTTAGATTCATTTGCCATACGAAACTCCTAGTTAATCTTTCTTGAAATTATTTTTGTTCCTCTATAATAACTACTAGGTGTTACGAAACTGTTAATTTTTAATTATTTTTATTATGATTTTAAAAGGGAATGATCCAAATCTATCAAAAGATTACTTAAGTCAATGGATTATAGATAATCCAAATGAAAGATATGATCTTTCTGGACAGATTTTTGAAAATAGAGATTTCTCTGGTTGGAGAATGTCAAAGGTACTATTTAATAATTCAAAATTTTTTAATTGCAATTTTAGTAATGCAGATCTATCTGAAATTTCGGCTATTAATTCTGAATTTATAAGTGCCAATTTTACAAAAGCAGCTCTATATAGAGCAAATCTTTCAAGATCAATATTTACTAATTCTAATTTTGAAAATTCATGGTTATATCGTTGTGTTTTTTCAAATGCAAAAATAGTAGATTGCAATTTTTATTTAGCCAAATCTCAAAAAGTTAGATGGCCATCAGATTTTAGATTAGAAAACTGATTCACTTTAAACTTTTTTTTGAATTGTAAAATATGTTCCAATTGTTAGTAAGGTAATTGATAAGAAAAGTATAAATCCTAAACTTTCTCCTAATAAAAACCATGAAATAAAAATACCTATAATCGGCTGAAATAGATTAAAAAAAGTTACTTTGCCGGGTAAATAATTACTTAAAAGATAAGTTTGTAAAATTATTCCCATTCCAGCGATTAAAATCCCCTGATAAGCCATCGATAATATTAAGCTGATAGAAATGTTTAGGAAGGTTTTTTCAAATAAAATAGATAAAAAAATCGACATCAAAGAACCTACTACTGCTTCAGAAATTATAATTTGTGGTTGACCAACTTTTTGTGTAATATGAGATACCCAAATAAGCCTTCCTCCTAAGAACATTGCAGAGAGCAACATCAAGATATCTCCAAACAAATATTCAGTAATATTTTGATTTATAGAATCCCAAAACAAAACAAGTACTCCTGAATATGCAGTTATAAGTCCAAGGCTTCTAGATAAGTTTAATCTGTCATTAGGTGTAAAAAAATGAGAAAAAATTGCAGCCCATAATGGAAAAGTGACTATCATAATAATTCCATGACTTGCCAATGTATGGGCTTGCCCAATATTATAAAAACCTATCTGGGCAGCAGGTAATAAACCTGCTAAAACAATAGGGAAAATATGCTCTTTTTTTACGGATAATGATTGTTTTTTATATATTGCCCATATTAGTGCAATAATACCTCCTAATGTAAATCTAAGGAATCCTACCATAAAGGGAGTTGTGTAACTAAGACTAATTTTTACAGAAGTAGGGTTTCCAGACCATAAAAATGCTACAAAAAAGGACAAAAAATATCCTTTATTATCTAAATTTTTTCTTTTATCTGTAGACATTTATTCTTCTTTGAACTTAATAAAATCTTTTATTTTTTTTATATTTTTTTTGCCCTCATGCTCAACTCCAGAAGAAACATCTACACCCCAAGGGCTATATGATTTTATTAAAACTCCTATATTTGAGGGGTTTAATCCTCCTGCAACAAAAACTCTGTTATTGAAAAGAGACTGATATTTGTCCCAGTTAAAACTTTTTCCTGTGCCACCTGAAGATAGTTTTGAAAAAGTATCAAGGATCACATAATCAGATTTTTCCAGATATAAATCTATTACTTTCTTGATTTCTTCAATATCTGATCCCTCTTTGATATGGATTGTCTTTATTATCTTTCTATCTATGTAATCAAGATATTCAATAGATTCGTTTCCACACAGCTGAACATAGTCTAAATTTAGTTTATTAGATATTTCATTTACTAGATTATTATCATGATTTTGAAACAGACCAACCAGTTTGATTTTTATATTTTTTTTAGACATTAGTTTAGATATTTTTTTAGCTATATCAATATTGATAAATCTTTTTGAACTTTCTATGAAATTTATGCCTATAAAATCGATTTTGAGTTTAATTAATTCAGAAATTATTTCTATATCCTTAACTCCACATATTTTTATTTTTGTATCATTCATTTGAAGAAATTTCTTTTATTATTTTTGTTCCGTTTGAAGATCTCATTATTGATTCTCCAACAAGTAATCCATTAGCACCAGATTCGATCATCCTTTTTGCATCATCAGAATTTTTTATCCCACTTTCAGCTATTTTATAGATGTTAGAGGGGACTTTTGAGGCAATTTTTTCAAAAGTTTCTAAATTAGTTTCTAAACTATCTAAATTTCTATTATTTATACCTAAAATCTTAATATCTGCCTCGAGCGCAAAATCTAATTCTCTTTCATCAAAAATTTCAACAATGGCACTTAATCCCAGTGATTTTGATAAATGGTAGAATGCTAAATATTTTTCAATACTTAATATTCTTGTTATTAATAGAATACAATCAGCACCTAAGTTTTTTGCTTTGTGTATCTGATATTCATCAATAATGAAATCTTTCTGTAGAACAGGGACTTGCCTCTTTTTAGTTATATCAAGAACATCTAAAAGATCTTTTTCACTTCCCATAAAATAATCTTTCTCTGTTAGCACAGAAATTGCATCTGAGCCAGCTTTTATATACATTTCTGCTTGATCTTTTGGAACAAGTGATAGATCCAGATTACCCCCTGAAGGAGATTGCCTTTTCATTTCAGAAATTAGGATATTTTTTTTGGAAAGAATCTTTTCAAGAGAAAATGTTTTTTCATAACATGGTTTATTCTTAATTAAATCTTCTAAAGGAATAGAAACTTTTTCTTTTCTTAATCTTTGTTCTTTTGCCGATATTATTTTGTCTAAAATTCCCATCAGCTTTTATTTGTAAAATCTTTTAGTTGCTTTAATTTTTTAAGTGCATTGCCATTGAAAATATTTTCTTTAGCTATTTGAATACACTCATCAAAACTTTTTTCTTCATTAGCAAGATTTATAGCCATTGCGGAATTAATTGAAATGGAATTTAGAATAGATTTTTTTTCTTCATCAGAAGACTCAAACTTCATTTCAAAGCATGAAAGTATTTTTTGTGCAGATTCCTTAGGAGAATTAACTTCCAAAAAACTTGAAGATCCATAGTTTTTAGAAGATTCAATAATTTTTTCAGAAAAATCTTCTTTTGAATCATAAATAAAAGTGTTTTTATCAATTTCTATCTCATCAGATCCTGATTCACCAGATACTGTTATTATTCTATCTAAATTTAACTTTTTTCCTGCTTGTGCAATTTTTTTTGCAAAATCTTTATTTGGAGTTCCAATAACCTGTTTTTTTACACCAGCTGGATTCGTCAAAGGTCCCAAAAAGTTAAAAATAGTTCTTATCCCAATCTCTTTTCTTAGAGGTGCTGCAAATTTCATTGAAGGATGGAAAGTTTGTGCAAATATAAAAGTTAGGTCTATTTCACCTAGACATCTTTCTACATCTTTGGGTTCTATAGATATCTTAATACCTAATTCTTCCAAAACATCAGCGGATCCACTATTTCCTGATGCTGCTCTGTTTCCATGTTTAGCAACGGGTATTCCAGAAGCAGAGACAACTATTGCTGATGCAGTAGATATGTTAAACCACTTTAATCCACTTCCTCCGGTACCGCATAAATCAATTGCATTTTCTTTGCCTTTAATTTTTATCGAAAATTCTCTCATTACTGCTGCCATACCTGCAATTTCTTCAGCAGTTTCTCCTTTGATGGAAAGACTCGCCATTATTACACCAAACTGAGAAGGTAATAGTTTACCTGACATAATTTCATTCATGCAAAACTTTGATTCTTCAAAATTTAAATCTATTCCAGATGAAACTTTATTTATTATATGTTGTATATTCATTTCATTTTTAGAAAATTATTTAATATTTTCTTTCCATGCTCGGTTTCAATTGATTCTGGATGAAACTGAACACCTTCTAAGGATAAACTTTTGTGTCTGATTCCCTGAATTATACCTGATTCACTTCTTGCTGTTATCTCAAAGTTATTCGGTAGAGAGTCTTCATCAATAATTAATGAATGATATCTTACTGCTTTGAAAGGATTAGGAACTCCATCAAAAAGCCCTTTTCCATCATGAGTAATTTTTGAAATTTTACCATGCATTATTTCTTCTGCTTGAATAATATTTGCTCCATATGTATTCCCTAAACATTGATGCCCAAGACATACTCCTAAAACAGGAATTTTTTTTGAAAAATGTTGTATTGAATCATTTGAAATCCCAGCATTTTCAGGATTAGATGGACCAGGTGATATAACAAGATGCGAAGGAGAGTAATTTTCTATTTCACTAATTGAAGTTTCATTATTTCGTAATACTACTACTTCTTCCCCTAATTCTGATATATATTGAAAAAGGTTATAGGTAAACGAATCATAATTATCTAATAAAACAATCATTATAAGTTTCTTTCAGCATCGTCTACAGATTTTATAAGTGCCATCATTTTGTTCAAAGTTTCTTCATATTCGTAATCAATTTTTGAATCGGCAACTATTCCGCCACCAGCTTGTAAATAAACAGTTTTATCCTTTAGTACCATTGTTCTAATTGCGATACAAGTATCCATATTACCATTGAATGAAAAATAGCCTACTCCGCCAGAATAAGGACCTCTTTTTTCAGGTTCTAATTCTGAGATTAGTTGCATCGCTCTAACCTTAGGGGCGCCCGATACAGTACCTGCAGGAAATGCTGCTCTTAGAGCATCAAACTCATCATACTTATCATCTAAAGTTCCAGTAACATTGGATACAATATGCATTATATGTGAATATTTTTCAATTTCCATTTTTTGATTGACATTAACTGTTCCTGGCTTCGACACTCTACCGACATCATTTCTTCCTAAATCTAATAACATTAAGTGCTCTGCTAACTCTTTTTCATCTGAAACTAACTCATTAGCAATTTGATCATCTTGCTCTTGGTCTTTTCCTCTGGGTCTTGTTCCAGCTATCGGATGAACGGCAATTTCCTTGTCGGTAGATTTTACTAGAAGTTCTGGTGATGCTCCTATTATTTGAAAGTCTTCAAAATTCAACATAAACATATATGGAGAAGGATTTATCGTTCTTAGACATCTATAAATATCTATTGCTGTTGCTTCTGTTTTTTTTGTAAGTCTTTGTGAAAATACTATCTGTATAATCTCACCTGAATAAATATTCTTAATGCATTCCTTAATAGCAATTCCATAATCTTTTTTAGTCATATTTTTTTCGTACTGAGATATTAATTCCTCTTTTGTTTTTTGTTCTTCGTTACTTATCGATGAAATCTTGTTATGCTCTTCTGGGATTGGTTTTTTAATTAACTGATAAATATCTTCAATTTTTTTTAATGATTCTAGATAAATATTCTCTATACTTTGATCATTATTAATTTTTGCATAATTTACTATGAAAATTGTTTGCTTCACATGATCAAAAACAACAATCGAATCAGTAATCATGAATATTGATTCGGGCACATCAAGTGTAGAATTTTCGTTCTTTGGAACTGATTTTTCAAAGTAAGATATAGTTTCATAAGAAAGATAACCAACAGCACCTCCTGTAAAAATCGGTAACTCTTTTATATCAGGGACTTTGTAGCTATTAATTTCATCCTTGATAATTTTTAAAGGATCAACATTTCCAAGTTTTTCCTTATCTCCTGTCTTTATTATTTTTTTTGGATTTGTACCTATAATTGAGTATCTGGCTAAATTTTCTCCACCAGTTATAGATTCTAATAAAAAAGAATAGCTATTTTTAGATAATTTTAGGTATATAGATAAAGGAGTATCTAAGTCTGCTCTGATCTCCCTAAATGTTGGAATCAAATTGTATTTTTTAGATTTATTAATAAAGTCTTCAAGTTCAGCTTTATTGATCATTATTACCAAATTTTCTTATAAGTTGAGACTTTCATTTTATCACGAACTAGTTCCATGGTTTCATTTGCTGAAATCCTTGCATTAGACACACCTTTGTCTAATGCTTCTTCAACTAAATTCATATTTGATTCGAAGTATGCTCGTTTTTCTCTTATTGGGTCTAAAAATAAATTAATAACGTTGGCTAAGTAAGATTTTATTTCAACATCACCGATATTTCCCTGTCTGTATCGAGTTTTGAAATCCTCTACATTAGGATCGTTTTCAGTGAAAGCATCTAGATATTGAAATACAGGATTTCCTTCAACTTTACCTGGAATATCAGCCCTAATTCTATTTGGATCTGTGTACATTCCTCTTACTTTTTTTTCAACAATTTCTTTTGAGTCAGATAGAAGAATAACATTTCCTTGGCTTTTACTCATTTTCCCTTTTCCATCTGTTCCAGATAACCTTCCCACTTTTCCTATAAGTGTTTCAGGCTCAGGAAAAACTTCACCGTACATTCTGTTAAATTTCCTAGCAATTTCTCGTGACATTTCCAGATGTGGAGCTTGATCTTCTCCAACTGGAACTAGATGAGCTCTTGGGAGTAAAATGTCTGCAATTTGACTAATTGGATAGTTATAAAAACCTGCGCTTCTTCTTTCAATTGGTAAAGAGTCTAATTCTCCTTTTAAGGTAGGATTTCTCTCAAGCATTCCTAGAGGAGTAATGAAAGATAATAACATTGACAATTCAGCATGCTCAGGCACATAACTTTGAATTACAAAATTAGATTTTTCTGGATCTAATCCTACTGATAACCAATCTAAAGTAACATCAATTACTGAATTCTTTATCATGTCTGTTTCATGAAAATGGTCACTTAAAGCCTGATAATCAGCAATTAGGAAATTACAGTCATATTCATTCTGAAGAGATATCCAATTGTGAAGTGCTCCTACGTAATGTCCTAAATGTAACGCACCTGTTGGTCTTATTCCTGTAAGTATTCTTTTTTTTGTCATAGGGATTTTTTTTTACTAAGTTAATTGTCTCCAATTTTCATCTAATTTTTCATAGATATTCTCATACTGTTTTATGAGATTTTGGTAAATTTCTAAGTTTTTTCCCATGTAATCTAGATTTTGCTCAACATGATTATTATTTTTTGATCCAATTATAATCACATTTATTTCTTTTCTAGATAGAGTAAATGCCATGGATAATTCTATAGGATCAACCTCATTAAGATCTATTTCAATTTTTTTAGTCATTTGCATAATTCTTGAAAAATATTCATCATAAGCACTTCCAAAATGCTCATGAGTTTGTCCATTATTGTGGTTTTTTACTCCCAATAAAGCAGCATTTCCGATAGGTCTTTTTGCAATTATTCCTAAATTTCTAGATTTAGCTTCTGTAAGAATATTTTTAGTCCTAGCTCTTTGATCAGCAATACTATAGCTAGTTTGTAAAGTATCGAATAAATTAGATTTTACCGCCCACATAGCAGCTTCATTATCACCTGAGTAGCCTACATATTTTATTTTTCCTTCTAATTTACAATCTTGAAGGGCTCTTATAACATCTCCTTGTTCAAGTAAATGAGTTTCGCATGAATGCAACTGGACTAAATCAATCACATCAGTTTTTAGATCAATTAAGCTATTTTCTACTGAATCTTTGATTTTTTTATATGTCCATTCAGAGTCTGGAGACGTTGTTCTTCCTGTTCCTGCTTTAGTGGCTAAAAAGAACTCATCTCTTCTATGTCCAACAGATTTACCAACAATAGACTCGCTATCAAGATACATTGCAGCTGTGTCAAGAAAGTTAATACCATTGTCCAATGCTGTATTTAGTATTTTGTCAGCTATTTTATATTCAGCTGACCCTAATTGAAAACCAACTTGAGCTAAACCAAGCCCTAATTTGCTCACATTTACCTCAGTTTTACCAAAAATACTGTGTT
The DNA here is from genome assembly GCA_002719425.1 of Chloroflexota bacterium. The sequence continues at coordinate 152,114 of PBHA01000010.1, read as the reverse complement.
CCATAATTAAAAATTCCTCCCTTAAACAAAATTGCAAAAAGAACTTTCGGTCTTTTTGCAATTTTGACTTTATATAAAATATATAAATTTAAACTATGAAGCTTTACCAATCTTGAACATTTTAGTTCCACAGACAGGACAAGTACCTTGAGTAGCTGGTCTACCATTTTTCATAGTTATTTGTTGGGGATTTGACATAGTCTGCTTCCCCTTGCATTTCATGCAATATGCTTCCATGTTTCCTCCAATTGAAACGTTAGTTTTATTTGGATACTAACTTTATATACTATTCAAGACAAAAATACCAGATTGAATTATGTTCATTTTACTCTAAAATGAGTATAAATACCTCTTTTCCTGTAATTTAGGTAAATTACCCCTAATTTTTTAAAATTGTTAAAATATAATTTATACGGAAATAAAATACAATTATTAAATTGAAAAATACTGAATCTATACTCAAAAATATTGAAAATCTAAAAAAATCTGCCTCTGAGGAAATTAGTACTATTTCAAAAAAAACGGATCTTGAGGATTGGAGAATTAAGTTTTTAGGAAGAAACGGTGAATTATCTTCTTTGATGAAAGTCATGAAAGATATTTCCCCAGATGAAAAAAGAATAATAGGGCCAAAACTTAATCAATTAAAGAATGATCTAAATTCTATATTTGACTCGGTAAACGATAGTTACTCTCATGCAAAACATAATGCAGATAATTTTGATATAACACTACCAGGGAGAGCAATTTCGCATGGTACCTTACATCCAACCACATTAATTATTAGAGAAATATGTGATGCTTTTAGATCAATGGGATTTCAGATATATGAAGGCAATGAGATTGAAACAGAAAAGTATAATTTCGATCTATTAAACATACCTGACGACCATCCTGCCAGAGATCAATGGGATACGATTTGGCTAAATTTAAATGATAATGAAAATAATTATTTGCTTAGAACACATACTTCACCAATGCAAGCAAGAATTATGGAAAAAAATACACCTCCAATAAGAGTTGTAGTACCTGGAAAATGTTACAGATATGAAGCAACTGATGCTACTCATGAGTGGGAGTTTCATCAGATAGAAGGCCTTGCAATAGATAAAAATATTTCTTTTTCAGAATTAAAAGGGACTTTATATCAGATGGCAAGAAAAATTTTCGGTTCAGATCAAGAAGTTAGATTTAGATGTGATTTTTTTCCTTTTGTTGAACCAGGAGTAGATATGTCTATTTTATGGGAAGGACGATGGATAGAAATTCTTGGTGCCGGAATGGTTCATCCAAAGGTGCTTACTGGAGTGGGATATGATCCAAATGAGTACAGTGGTTTCGCATTTGGTATAGGACCTGAAAGGGTTTCAATGTTAAAAAATAAAATAAAAGATATTAGAAATTTTCACGCGAATGACTTGAGATTTCTAAGTCAATTTGTCAATTGATTTTATGAAATTATCAATAAACTGGCTGAAAGAATACGTAACAATTAATAAATCTGCTGATGAAATAGCAGAAACATTAACTATGATTGGCAACGAAGTGGAGGATGTAATTACCTCTGGAGAAATTCCTGGAGTTATTGTAGCTGAAATCAAAGAAATAACACCCCATCCAAATGCAGATAAACTTCAATTGACTAAAATTGATGATGGTAAAAATATACTAAATGTTGTTTGTGGGGCACCAAATATTCAAGAGGGTCAAAAAATATTTCTTGCAACTGTGGGTACTAAACTGCCAGATCCTACAAATAATGATTTTTTTGAGATAAAAAAATCAAAAATCAGAGGAGAAATATCTGAAGGTATGATTTGCTCTGAAAAAGAATTAGGAATAAGTGATGATCATGATGGAATAATGGTCTTACCAAATGATTATAGATTGGGATCATCAATTAGTGATTATTTTGCGGAGACTGTTTTGGAAATTGATGTAACACCAAATAGAGTAGATTGTCTTTCTATCATTGGGCTAGCTAGAGATTTGTCTGCAAAATATTCTCAGAAATTAAATTTTGATTACAAAGTAAACTATCCTTCAGATGAAAACACCTCAACCATAGAAATTTTAGATAAAGAAATTTGTAATAGGTATACGGGGATTCGTATTGAGTCTGTAAAAATTCAAGAATCTCCTGATTGGCTAAAGAAAAGATTAATTTCTATCGGCGAAAGACCAATAAATAATGTTGTAGATATAACTAATTATGTAATGTTTGAACTAGGTCAACCACTTCATGCTTTTGATTATGACAAGATTAGCGGGGATAAAATATATGTTAGAAAATCAAAAGCTAGAGAAAAAATACTTACTCTAGATGGTGAAAGTAGAGAACTCCCAGAAGACAGCATAGTAATTGCTGATAATAAAAGACCAATTGGTTTGGCTGGAATCATGGGAGGTCAAAGTTCAGAGATATCTTCAAATACTACTAATGTGTTTTTAGAGGCTGCAAATTTCAATTCTTCAAAAATAAGATCTACCTCAAAAAAATTGGGATTATCCACTGAAGCTTCAATGCGTTTTGAAAGAAATCTTGACCCTAAACTTGCAATTTATGGACTTTCTAGAGCTGCTGATTTAATCGTTGAGCTTGCAGGGGGTAATATTGATCAGAAAATTCAAGATAACTTTCCTTCAAAAACAAATGATGAAAAAATAATTCTTTATAAGAATAAGTTAAAAAATCATCTAGGTTTAGATATTCCAAATAAACAAATTGATCAAACTCTAAATAACTTAAACTTTCAGTTTACATTTGATCACAATAAGGAAGTTTGGGCAATAAATAGACCTTTTTGGAGGACAGATATTCAGATTCCAGAAGATATTCATGAAGAGATAGCTAGGATAATAGGGTATGATGAAATTCCACTAACATACCTGTCTGGGAGTGTGCCAAGATGGGAACCGAATAGATCTTTAGATATCAAGTATATTTCTCAAGACCTTATGGTTGGAGCTGGATTATCTGAATCAATTTCTTATTCTGCAATCTCAGAAAAACAACTCTCTTTTACTCCAAATTTATTTGATTTAGGAGAAAAAATAACCTTGTCGAATCCAATTTCTAAAGAATATTCAGTACTCAGAAAAAGCCTTATTCCTTCCCTTATTTCTGCTGCTTCTAGAAATTCTAATAATTGGAAAGGTCCCATAAAGCTTTTTGAGATAGGTAATGTTTTTTTTGAGTTGGAATCAAAAGTCGTTGAAAAAACGATGTTGTCAGCAATATTAACTGGACCAAGACAGGAAATTTCTTTGAATTCAGAATCTTCTAAACTAGATTATTTTGATATCAAAGGTATATTGGAAATGCTTTCTAAAAATCTTAATTTTGATTTTGAAGTAAAAGAATATGATGATAAATTATTTTCTGAAAAATCCTCATTAATTTATAATCGTAACATAGATGAAAATATTGGTTGTATGGGTGAATTATCAAAAGAAACGATCGAAATAAATAATTTTTCATCTTCGGAAGTAATAGCTTTTGAAATAGATCTATCAAAAATCATTAGATGTCAAGATAAATTTGTTTATAAAGATTTCTCTCAATATCCTCAGGCCCACAGAGACTTGTCACTAATCATAGATAGAAATGTAAATTTTTCGCAAATTGAAAAGATTGTTTATTCTGAAAATTTGGTTGAAGATTGTTTGATTTTTGATATTTATGAAGGAGATGAAATTCCAGAAGGAAAACGAAGTATTTCTATTAGAGTAAATTATCAATCCCCTAATGAAACTTTATCATCAAAAAAACTTGAAAAAATTGAGAAAAATATTTTAGTTAAACTTGAAAAAACATTAGGAATTTACATCAGAGAGCAATAATGCCAAAAAAGAGAAAATCACATTATCATGCTGATATGCTTTCTGTTGAGGAAGCAAGAGAAAAAATATTATCTGTTTTTAAACCTTTAGAAGAAATAAACGTGAATATAAAAGATAGCCTTGGTTATGTTATTTCTAAAGACATAGTTTCTAAAATAAGCGTACCTCCTTGGGATAATTCTGCTATGGATGGTTATGCTGTTCTATTGGAAGATGTTAAAAATGCTTCAAGTAATAATATTGTTTACTTAGAAGTTGTGGAAGAGATTGCGGCAGGGAATCTTCCAAGATTGCCTATATCTTCAGGCCAAGCTTCTAGAATTATGACAGGAGCTCCTGTACCCCATGGAGCAAATGCTGTTATTCCATTTGAAGATACCGATGAAAATTTCTCAAAATCATCCAAAAAAATAGGTATAAAAATTGATGCAGAAAATTTCGAAAATATTAGAAAATGCGGAGAAGATATTTCTGAAGGTGACAAAATAATCATCAAAGGCACCGAAATATCACCTGCTGTAATAGGTGTTCTTGCATCTATCGGTTATGATCAAATTACTGTTTTTCGAAAACCCAAAATAGGTATTTTATCCACAGGAAACGAATTAGTTGAACCTGGGAATAAACTAGAAAAAGGAAAGATATATAATTCAAACTCTTCAACAATTGCATCTTTATCAGAGTTATTTGGAGCAGAAACAATATCTCAGACACATTCCCTAGATACCATTGAAGATTTAGAAAAAAAAATAAATAATTTTTCTGATGTTGATCTGATTGTAACTTCTGCTGGAGTATCTAAAGGGGATTATGATGTTGTTAAGGATGTTCTAAATAAAAATGGAGATATGAACTTTTGGTCTGTAAATATGAGGCCTGCTAAGCCACTTGCATTTGGTCATATAGATATTGATGATAGGAAGATACCTTTGATAGGCCTCCCTGGTAATCCTGTGAGTGCTATGATTGCTTTTGAAAAGTTTGGTAGATATGCAATCGATAAGATGAGTGGAAAAAAAATCAAGCACCGTCCCATTATTAAGGCTATCCTAACTGCAGATATTCAAAATTATGATGGGAGAAGACTATATGCAAGAGTTAAGGTTTCCAGAGAAGGTTCAAATGTTACTGCAACTCCTTTAAAAAATCAAAGTTCTGGTGTATTAACATCAATGTTCCTATCAAACGGCTTAGCTATTTGCCCTTCAGGAACTGATATACTTAAGAAGGATCAAAAAATTGATGTAGAAATGTTTGGTTGGAATGAAGATATTTCCGAAATACTAAACTGAAAAGGTATTGATATGACAACAGGTGGAAAAGAAGAAATAAAAACTGAAGATAAATTTATTATTGATTTTGAAGCATATGAAAAATCAGAATTATCTATTAATTTCATAATAATTGAAAAGTTTTTTGATCTTTCTGAGAGAAAAAGTCTTCTATCATTATCAACAAAAGAGTTGTTAGCCAAAGCAAAGGATATAGATAATGATCTTGAAGAAAAGTCAGATGACCATTTGCTAAAGAAATTTGTCCTACCAGGAACATCACTTATTGAAGCTGTTTTTAGAATTCTTATCCTTAATGAGAATAAAGGAATGACAATTTCTCAAATGGAAGAAAAACTTAAGATTGCTTGGGCTACTGTTATTTATCTCAAATCTTACACCAAAGATACTATTTCTGAAATGCTCAAATCAGAAAATGAATATTTTATAAAGAAACAGGTTTAACTATTATATTTTCTTGAGTTTATTGTTTGCTTGTACGACCATTTAAAAAAGAGTACTGCTAAGGTTCCTAAGAAAATAGCATTTCCAGGTAACCACATTATCAACCCTCCTATTTTTTGATCTTCTATTGCTTCTATCCCAAATAATCTAGGTACATTTTCACCATAAATCACTCCGTCAGCAAGAGTTATAAAGGCAGCTACAACAGCAGTTGGTGTCACAGCTAGCAATAAATAAACCATTCTTAGAGCTAGATTTATTTTTTTTGATCCAATACTTAAACCTATAACGGGCCACCAAAATAAAATACCGCTAATGAAAAAAAAGAAATGCTCACTGTAGTGAATCAAGTCAAAATTCAAAGCTAGATTAAAAAAAATAGGAAGATGCCAAGTCCATAGAGAAATCACATAAAAAACCAACGTAAATTTGGGAGAAGTTATTTTACCTAAAAATCTTCTTATAATACTATGGGGTCTTATGTAATCAGCTATACCAATTCTTATTACTCTTGGGAAAAACCAAATATTTGCAGAAAATACTAAACTAGAAAGTAATAAAGGAGGTACAATCATAATCATAATGAGGTGTTGGATCATATGAACCCAAAATGTTTCTTCAAATTGCCCAAAAGGTCCAATAAGAGCAACAAATAAAAAAATATAGGCAAGAAATCCTCTTAGAAATCTTATAATTTGCCCCTTAGATTTATTATTACTAATTAATTTATAAGAACCAATTGTATATATAGTAAAGGCAGTCATTAAAAAAAAGAACAGAGTAGAATTAGTGCTCCACTTTAGAAAGAAATCTATTGCTGATATTTCATTATTCAATTTATCTTTTTCTGATTATCCACCAAAACCATGAAATGCTGATAAAAGAATAAATAATGAAAATATAAAAATACCTATCACCATACATGTTACAAATATATATGAGAACAATTTATGATCAAATCTTAGATGCATAAAAAAGGCGACAACTAAAACAAACTTTATGAGAGAGAATCCAAGCATTGCAGGAACTAAAATATATCTTAGACCTTCTTGTTCAAACCACCAAACTTCAACAAGAGTTATTGCTCCAAGGATTATAGCAATAACCCAGTAGTATGTTGGGCCTGCGTGACCTTTACCTGATGTGATCCATACCATAAAATCTTTTGATTTTTGTACAAAACTTCCAAACGGGTGTTCGTTTTGAGGGTTTGCTTCAGCTTCTGATGTTTTTGGTATTTTCCACCACCCATTTCCATCATGATGAAATAAATCTTTAAAGAAAGACACTTTTATTACTCCTTTTTAGTGTACAGCTTCCCATGGTATTCCACCTGGAGGAACTCCATCACCAGCCGTTATTAAGTATAATAATCCAAAAATAATAATCCATACAATATCAACGAAATGCCAATAAAGTCCTGCAATTTCTAAATCAACAGCATTATCACTAGTCAAATTCCCATTGAATTCGTTATATAGTAGGAATCCAAGCCATAATATTCCTAATGAAACATGAGCTCCATGTAAACTTGTAAGTGTAAAGAAGGTAGATCCAAATAAATTGACCTGTGGTGTCATTCCAATATGAGCAAAATGGCTAAATTCATAAACTTGAAAACCCATGAAGATTAATCCCATTACTATTACAGCAAACAACCAAAATTTAGCTAATCCCATTTTAGATTCTTTTAAGTAATGTAATGCTAAAACAATTCCTAATGAGCTCATTAGGAGCACAAATGTACTAACTGTAGTTATAGGTATATCAAGTGTATCTGCTGGGTAAGGACCATTTAAACTTTTATTTCTATAAGCCATGAAAGTTCCAATGAAGGTTCCAAAAAACATTACATCTGAACCTAGAAAAGCCCACATTAGCAATTTTTTATTACTAACTCCAGTAGAGTTATTTATCTCTTCACCGTGGTGTATTGTTACATTATCGCTTGACATTATTCCTTCTTTCTAATGATGACTATCGTGAGGTTCGTTTACAGGCTCAGTCGACCATCCTATAGAACCCCAAAAAACTAATATTAATCCTATTGTTACTAAAGCATAAGTGTACATAACACCTAGAGCTGCTAGTGACAATCCTATTCCTATAAATAAAGGATAATAAGATAAATCAGGTAGGTGAATATCATCTTCATTAACTTTTGAAGTGTCTTCGACTTTAGCTTTTGGTTCTAGAGATCCTTTTGGGCTACCTTCTAAAAGACTAGGATATTTCTTGTACCACCAATCATCTATATGAGATACTTCTGGAAGTTTTGCAAAATTATAGTGTGGTGGAGGTGATGAAATAGACCACTCTAAAGTTCTTCCATCCCAAGGGTCACCAGATGCAACCTCTCTTTTTTTCATTGAGTAGATAACGTTGAATATAAATAAAGAAACTGCTACAGCAATTATAAATCCACCAAAAGTAGCAGCCAGGTTGGAAACTTCCCACCCCATGTTATCCGCATATGTATAAATTCTTCTTGGCATACCATCAAGACCAACCCAGTGCATTGGAGCAAACTGAAGATTAAACCCAATCATCATAAGAATAAAATTAACTTTTCCAATTTTCTCATTCAAGAAATATCCAAAAAACTTAGGCCACCAAAAATATAGTCCAGCGAATATCGCAAAAATAGCCCCTCCAAACAAAACATAATGGAAATGAGCAACTACGTAGTAAGTATCCTGCTGTTGAGCGTCAGATGGTGATACTGCATGAGTTACTCCAGATAGTCCACCAATTGTAAACATCGCTATAAAACCAATAGAAAAAAGCATAGAAGTTGTAAATCTTATCGATCCTCCCCAAAGAGTTGCCATCCAGTTAAATATTTTTACACCAGTAGGCACAGCAATAAACATAGTAGAAATTGTAAAGGCAGTATTTGCAGCGGGACCTAGACCGACAGTAAACATATGATGACTCCATACAAACCATCCCATAAATCCAATACCTGCACCAGAGAAGACTATGAAGCTATAACCAAATAGAGGTTTTCGGGCAAAAGTAGGCAAAATTTCTGAAATAATTCCCATAGCAGGAAGTATCAATATATATACCTCAGGATGACCGAATAACCAAAAAATATGTTGCCAAAAGATTGGATCTCCACCTGCTTCAGAGTTGAAAAAATTAGTTCCATATACTCTATCAGCTGTCATTTGAATTCCAGCTACACCTAAAACAGGAAGCGCTAGTACAATCAGTATTGAAGTAATGAAAGTCATCCATGTGAATACAGGCATTTTCATCAGAGACATTCCAGGGGCTCTCATATTTATTATGGTTACTATGAAGTTTAATCCAGCAGCTATTGATGCTATTCCAAGCACGTTCAGTCCCATTACCCAATAAGTCATTCCATTACCAGGATTGAATTGGACTGTAGAGTTTGGAGGATATCCGAACCAACCACCATTAGGTGCTCCACCTGTAAACCAACTAATATTCATTAGTATAGATCCGAATATAAAAACCCATAGACTTAGTGCATTAAGTCTTGGGAATGCTACATCTCTAGCTCCTAATTGTAGTGGAATCAACCAGTTGAAAAATGCGGCAGAAAGAGGCATTACAACTAAAAATACCATGGTTGTTCCATGCATAGTAAATAGTTGATTATATAGTTCTGGGCTTATAATTTCCGCTTCAGCATGCGAAAGTTGAACTCTTATAAGTAAAGCTTCAATTCCACCCATAATGAACCAAAAAAAGGAAACTACACCATACATAGTACCTATTTTTTTATGATCTACTGTGCCTAACCAAGACCAAATACCGTAATGCGACATAGGTCTTGGAAATATTCTTGGTAGTTGAAATTGTTTTGGTTTACTTATTGTACTCAAATTACACCTCTTTTATTTATTATAAGTAGCTGAGCTTTCTTGAGAAGGCTTCAGACTTAATAAATATTTTGCTATTTGATTTATTTGCTCATTTGAGAGTTCATTTCCATCTCTGTAAATTGAAGCATGATTTTTCATCCTTGTTCCAATTTTGATCTCATCTGGATTTTCAATCCATTTTATTAGATTTTCTAAATTATTTTCTTTGATTCCAGCTGCTAGAGTTATTCTATTACCAAAATGAGTTAGATTTGGTGCTGACACAATCGCAGAATTTTCCTTATCATTTTTCCATTCTTCCCATCGATTATATTGAGATGTTACTTCTTTAGTATAGGCTCCTTTTTTGTATGAATCATAAGTATGGCACATACTACAGTTTCCAACAAAAAGTTTTCTTCCTTCATCTTCGTCTGATCCTGAAGTTAATTTAGCAGGTGGTGTTCTCATTTCATCCAACCAATTTTGATAATCTTCCTGAGTATGTACGATAACTCTGAACCTCATCATTGCATGAACTATCCCACAGAATTCTGCACATTGCCCATAATATAGTCCAGGTTCATCTGCTTTAATATATAACTGATTCTGGTGATTAGGAACCATATCTACCTTACCAGCTATTTTTGGTATCCAAAAAGAATGAAGTACATCTTGAGATCCGATTTTGACAATTATGTCTTTATCTTCGGGAAGATGTAATTCATTTGCTGTAACTATCTCTTCTGTTGGATATTTGAATTCAAACCACCATTGGTGTCCAACTGCTTCAATTACCAGAGAATCTTCCTCTTCGGGCATTACTTGAGTCTCCCAAATTGCTATGACTGTAGGAATTGCAATAATAACAACAATAATTGCTGGAATTATTGTCCATGTAATCTCAAGTTTTAGATTCCCATGAGTTTGTACAGGTAAATTGTCATCTTTCTTTCTATATTTGAATGTGAGATATATTATTCCACCTTCAACTATAATGAACACAACAACGGCAATCCAAAAAGTGAACATAAATAAATTCTTTTGAAGTTCAGCTATAGGGCCATGAGGGTCAAATGTTGATTGAGGACTGTCTGAATTACAAGCCATTGCAAATAGCAAAAGCGAAAACATCACACCGACCCAAATTATAGATTTAATTCTCTTATACATATAATTCTTGGATTTAGATAAATTAAAATTAATCTAATTTTAAATACATTGTAAGATTTTTTACCGATTTAGACATCAAGAATTATAGCATTTATTGAGTTTTATTGTAATTATCAAAAAAAACATAATTAAATAAACTATTTATGAGAGTATTGGTTGCTACAACAAATTTAGGTAAAATAAGGGAATTTCGAGATATTTTTCCATCCAAAATTCAAATATTAAGTCTCAAAGATCTTGATATTAATATAGATGTTAATGAGGATGGAGAAACTTTTCGTGAAAACGCACTGAAGAAAGCTAAAGAGTACTATGAAATCTCTAATATTCCAACTATTTCTGAAGATTCAGGTTTGGTAGTTGATTTTTTGAATGGAGAACCTGGAATATTGTCTGCAAGATATGGTGGCAAAGACCTGAATGATGACCAGAGAGTTGATCTTGTTCTAAAAAATATGAATGGAGTTGAGTCTAAGCAAAGAAGTGCTAGATTTGTATCAATCATTTGTGGGATTGGTTTTTATAATTATCCACTTTTTTCAGAAGGAATTATGGAAGGTTTTATTTCTGATAGTAAAGAAGGAGTTAATGGTTTTGGATATGATCCAATATTTATGCCGATTGGTGTGAATAAAACAACTGCTTCAATGTCAAAACATGAGAAAAATAATATCTCTCACAGAAGGAAATCAATAGATGAATTTCTTAAAATGCTTATAACCGATAAAATTATATAAATGATGAAAAATATTTTTGATAAATATAATAGGCCTGTCAGAGACTTAAGAATTTCTGTTACTGACAGATGTAATTTTCGATGCACCTATTGCATGCCTAAGGAAGTATATGGAGAAGCTTTTAAGTTTTTACCAAAGGAAGAATTACTTGATTTCGATGAAATTGAAAAAATTGTTACGAGTTTTGCAGATTTAGGAGTTACAAAAATAAGACTAACAGGGGGAGAACCCTTAGTTAGAAAAAATATTGAAGAATTAATATCAAAGCTTTCAAAAATAAAAGGCATAGATGATATAGCTATGACTACGAATGGATACTTACTTGAGCCAAAAATTGATACTCTTTTAGAGGCAGGATTAAATAGAATTACGGTTTCTCTTGATGCTATTGACGAGATTACATTTAAGAAAATGAGTGATCAAAATTTTGATGTTAATAAGGTTTTATCTGCTATTGAAAGTGCTAACAAAAAAGGATTTGAACAAATCAAAATTAATTGTGTTGTCCAAAAAGGTGTTAATGAACACTCAATTCTTGACCTAATTAATTATTTTAGAGGGTCAAATAATATTGTTAGATTTATTGAGTATATGGATGTAGGTAATCTCAATGGATGGGAGTTGTCACAAGTCTTAACTATTCAAGATATTTTAGAAATAATAGAAAAAGAATATAAAGTAAAATCTTTAGAAGAAAATTATCATGGTGAAGTTGCAAAAAGATACATTCTTGAAGATTATTCAACAGAATTTGGATTTATAAGTTCCGTTTCAAAACCCTTTTGTTCAACTTGCACAAGAGCAAGGATTACGATGGATGGTAAGTTAGTAACTTGCCTTTTTGCAAATAGTGGTTTTGATTTACGAAAACCACTGAGAAATGGTTGTTCTCAAAAAGAATTACATAGAATTATTTCAGAGGTTTGGCTAAATAGAAATGATAGGTATTCAGAAATTAGGCATAAACTTTCTTCTAAAACAAATCATAAAAAAATAGAGATGTTTCAGATTGGTGGTTAGAAAATCTATGTTAGAAGAAATTACAATTTTTTCTGATGGTTCATCCCTTGGGAACCCTGGTCCAGGAGGGTATGGGGTTATCATGAGATGGAAGGATAAAGAAATTAAAATTTCAGAAGGATTTAGAAAAACTACTAATAATAGAATGGAGCTTTTAGGCCCAATAACTGCTCTGAAAAAATTAAAACAGCCTCAGAATGTCTTAATCACGACAGATTCAAGGTATGTAATAGACGGGATTGAAAAAGGCTGGGCAAAAAAATGGAAGCAAAATAACTGGATGAGAGATAAAAAAAATAAGGCTCTTAACTCTGATCTATGGGAATTGCTAATAAACCAATGTGATTATCATCTTAGTGTAAAGTTTAAATGGGTAAAAGGGCACAAAGGTCATGCTGAAAATGAGGAATGTGATTTGTTGGCCAAAGAAGCTGCAATGTCTAGTGATCTAAAAATTGATGAAATTTTTGAGTTGAAGGAATTGGAATAATGGAACAAAATAAATTTTCACATCTTGATAAGGATGGATCAGCAAATATGGTTGATATATCAGAAAAAAATATAACTTCTAGATCTGCATTTGCATCATGCACAGTATTTCTTTCTGAAAAAGCTTATCAACTAGTAAAACAAAATCAAATTGAAAAAGGCAATGTGTTAAATATAGCTAAGATCGCTGCAATATCAGCATCAAAAAAAACTCATGATTTAATTCCTCTTTGCCATCAAATCCCTCTTAGTAAAGTTGATATTGATTTTACGATGAATGATGAAAAGAATACTATTCATATCCATGGAACTGCTTTAACTGATTGGAAAACTGGTGTTGAAATGGAAGCTTTGACAGCAGTTTCAATTGCATCTTTAACTATTTACGACATGTGTAAATCTGTAGATAAAAGCATTCGAATAACTGATATTCAATTGGATAAAAAAACCGGAGGAAAGTCTGGTAATTACACTAGAAAATGAAAATTTAATTGACTCATATTTCTAATATTTTTATACAACAGTTATATTGTTAACATGTTAAACTAGTTGTTAATAAATATGGCTACGTAGCTCAGGGGTTAGAGCGAGCGCTTCATAAGCGTTAGGCCGGTGGTTCAATTCCACCCGTAGCCACCAAAAAAAAGATAAATCATGATTAAAACTCTATCTGCAGTACTAGTTGAACCAAAAAAACCATTAGAGATAGAAGAATTGATTATTCCTGACCCTTCTGCTGAGCAGGTTGTTGTTGAACAAATAGCAAGCGGAATATGTCTCTCTCAAGTACATGAAATTGATAAAACTTCTATAGATCAGTGTCCAAGACTACTAGGACATGAAGGTGTTGGTATTGCTACACATGTTGGATCATCAGTTAAATCTATCAAAGAAGGAGATAAGGTTATTACCACTTGGGTTCCTCGGTCTAATTTTCCAGGTCGGGAATTTTCAGATAGTTTGATTACAGGGATGAAATATAAGGGTAAAAAACTAACGGGTAAAATGGGTACGTTTTCTCAGAAATGTTTAGTTGATCAAGAACTAGTAGTACCAATACCATCGCAATATTATACTGAAGAAGCTTCTATTGTCGGATGTGCTGTATTAACTGGAGCAGGTTCAGTTTTACATACAGCTTCAGTTAGACCAGAAGACTCAGTTGCAGTTATTGGAGTAGGAGGAGTAGGGTTATCTGCAATTAAGATGGCATCTTTATTGCAAGCTTATCCAATAGTTGCTATTGATATATCAGATGAAAAATTAGATTTTGCTCGAAAATGGGGTGCTACGCATACAATCAATTCTACTAAGATTGATCCGATTGAAGAAGTGTTCAAAATTGCTAAAGGTGGAGTTGATTTTGCGTTTGATGCTGTAGGAACTAAAAAAACTCACGAGATAATTTTGCCAATGGTTAGAGGAGGAGGGCCTGGAGCTTATAATAAAGGAGGTACTGCAATATTAATTGGATGGCCTCATGAGACTATGGAAATTGCTCCTAGAGATTTTTTGTTTTTTCAACGTCAATATAAAGGAAGCCATGGGGCTTCTGATCCAGATAAAGATTTTAAAATGTATTTGAGATTAGATGCTGAAGGTAAATTTCCTTTAAAAGAACTTGTAACTAAAAAATATGATTTTGTTGATATTAATAAAGGTCTAAGTGACTTAAGAGATGGAAAAATATTTGGTAGGGCTTTAGTAACATTTTAAAATATAAAAATATAATAATTAGAGGTAACCATGAATAAACCTAAGGTAGTAGTAACAAGAACGCAATTTGAGAATGAAATGGATAGGCTAAAGGAGGTTTCTGATCTTATAGTAATTGACTCTCCTCAACCTCCTACAAAAGAAGAATTAAAAGAAAAAATTTCAGGAGCTACTGCTTTATTTGCACATATTAATGATGCAGTAAATGGAGAAATAATGGATGCTGCAGGTTCATCTTTGAGAGTCATAGCTGAATTCGGAGTTGGTTATGACAATATTGATGTTGAAGCTGCTAATGAAAGGAATATAGCAGTAGCTAATACTCCTGGAGTTTTGACAGAAACAACTGCTTCTTTTGCTTTCACGCTTATGCAATCTGCTGCAAGAAGAATTGCTGAGGGAGATAGATTTGTTAGAAATGGCAAATGGGCTCATTTTGAACCACTTGATTTATTAGGATATGATCTATCATCTTCAGTCTTGGGAATAATTGGTTTTGGCAGGATTGGATCTTATCTTGGAAAAATTGCTGCTGATAATAGAATGAAAGTCCTTTACTATAATCGCTCTACCCCACAAGAAACTTATGGAGCCGAAAGAATGAACTCTATTGAAGAACTATTAGAAAACTCTGATGTTGTTTCACTGCATTGTCCATACACCCCAGAAACAAAGAATTTAATATCAAAAAATGAGTTAAAGCTTATGAAAAAAACATCTACATTAATAAATACTGCTAGAGGGCCAATCGTAAATTTAGATGATACTTATCATTCTTTATCTACTGGAGAAATAGCTTATGCAGCTTTAGATGTAACAGATCCTGAACCTATAAATATGGATCACCCAATATTAAAACTAGACAATCTTACTATATTGCCACATATTGCTTCTGCGACTGTTGAAACAAGAAAAAAAATGTCACAAATGACAGTTGATAATATCATTGAGGGTTTGCAAAATAAATTACCAACATATTGTGTTAATTCAGAAAAAATTAATTGGTAACCAGTTTTTTTATGTAAAATCATAATAAAGCAATATTTTGCGCCTGTAGCTCAGTTGGATAGAGTGCAGCCCTGCGAAGGCTGAAGTCGTGAGTTCGAATCTCGCCAGGCGCGCCATTTTGGAGGGAAAAATGTCCATAAGTTTCATAGATATAAAAAGTGAAAAAATAATAGAGAATGGAAAAAATTTCGGAAAGATGGGTCAATACAAAGAAATAGTAGGGCTTGCTAACTTTAGACTTAATCCTGAATTAGATCTTAATAAAAAAATTACTGATATAGATAATCTTCCTATTAATTCGGAGGGTTTAGTTGAATTTTCAGCAGATATTCATATTATGCTTCCTGTTGATATGAATAAATCTAATAAAAAAATTATTTATGATGTAAATAATAGAGGAAACAAAGTTATGTTATCCCAATTTAATTCTGCTTCAAGAGGGGTCATGGTTGCAGGAGTTGCACCTGAAGATGATATTGGAAATGGCTTCCTAATGGAAGAAGGTTATACTCTTGTTTGGCTTGGTTGGTCAAATGATGCTCCTCCTATTGATGGAAAATTAAGATTATATTCTCCAGACCTAAATCAAAATGGGCATCCAATTATAGGTAAAATATATTCACAGTTCCAACCACTAAAAGATGTAAAACAAATTATGCTAAGTGATAGGATGCATGTTCCATTTCCAGCCTATGACACAAACGATCAAGAGGCTGTTTTAACTTATAAAAAATATCCTGATAATGATCCTGTAATAGTTCCAAGAGAAAATTGGAGATTTGCTTGGAATGATGGAAATGATATTCTAGATAATCCAAACTTTGTATATATGGAAGAAGGATTTAAGGCTGGGATAATGTATCAAATTTCCTATAGAGCATATGGAGCTAAGGCCACTGGCTTAGGTCTAGCCGCCACGAGAGATCTAATATCCTACCTTAAATATTCTGATAATGATAATAACCCAACTAAATCTAAAATAGACCATGCATATGCTTTTGGAGTATCTCAGTCAGGAAGATTTCTAAGACAATTCATATATTTAGATTTTAATTATGATGAGCTTGATAGGGAGGTTTTTGACGGTATAATCCCTCATGTAGCTGGAGGAATGAGAGGTGAATTTAATCAAAGATTTGGACAAGCATCTAAGGATTTACCCTCTGTAATTGCTCAATTATATCCATCAGCATCTATACCTACTGATGATATCCAAAAATCAGAAAAAGACGGATTGATGGAAAAATTTAGAAAAAGAAAATCTAATGCAAAAGTTTTTTTTGTTAATACGGGTGCAGAATACTGGAGGGGAGATGGATCATTAATACACACTACTTCTGATGGTAAAAATGATATTGAAGCTCCTCCAAACTCTAGGGTATATCATTTATCGTCTTGCATGCATGGTCCCGGCATCTGGCCACCAACTGATACTCAAGAGGCTGACGGGATGAGAGGTCAAAATTACCTAAATTCTATTGATTATACTCCTTTAATGAGAGCCTTACTTGTGAATTTAGACAATTGGGTATCCAATAATGTTGAACCACCTGAAAGTAATCATCCCAGACTATCGGATAATACAGCTGTAAATCCAAACTCACTAAGAGAAAAATATACTAAAATTCCAATATCATTCCCGGAGCATTTTTCATTCCCAAGAAAAATGGATTTTGGAAATAATGAAAATGTTATTGAAAATTTACCTCCTAAAAATGGAGAATTTTATGGATCCTTAGTTTCAGATGTAGATGATGATGGGAATGAAATTGCGGGTATTAAACATCCAGATGTAGCAGTCCCTCTTGCCACTTCAACTCCTTGGAATTTGAGGCATCCTGATGTTGGAGCTCCTTATCAAATAATTGGTTTAACTGGAGGACCACGAGGAGCAACTGTACCTTTTAAGAAGAAAAAAAGTGATGATGAGAATGATTCAAGAAAATCAATAGAAGAAAGATATAATTCTAAAGAAGAATACTTAAATTTGATTTCAAATTATTCTAAAGAATTGATAAAAGAAAGATTTTTGCTTGAATATGATTTGGAAAATATTCTTCATAGGTCAGGAGAAAGATGGGATTACTTTACTAAGTAATTTTTTAAATATAATACATCAATAAATAGGAGTATATATGTGTGGGATTTTTGCTTGTGTTTCCGAAGTTAATGTTTCTAATTTTTTAATAGAAGGATTGAAAAAATTAGAGTATAGAGGTTATGACTCTGCTGGAATTTGCCTTCAAACTGAAGATAGAAAAATAGAAGTTATAAAATCTTCTAATGCAAACTACCCTGTAGATGTACTCAAGAAATCTTTAGAAAAATCTAAAATCAAATCAAACGCTGGAATAGGACATACAAGATGGGCTACTCATGGACCAATTAATAACATTAATGCCCACCCTCATTTTTCTTATACTAATAATATTTTTATAGTTCATAATGGAATAGTTGAGAATTATGACTTTCTTAAGAAATTTTTGATAAGAAAAGGCGTGCTTATAAATAGTCAGACAGATTCTGAATTAATAGCTCACATGATTGATTTAATGTTGTGTAGTATGGGTAATATAGAATCAGCAATTTTTTCTGTTTCAAAGATGATTGAAGGAAATAATACTGTTGCATTAATGTCCAAAGAAATACCTGACTCTATATTTGGATTTTCAACTGATCCTTCAGGTGGATTAGTTGTTGGTGAAAAAGATAATCGTAGATTTTTGAGTAGTGATTCATATGCTTTAGAAAAATTTTGTAACTCCGTATCTTTTACCACTAAGGATGACCTAGTCATTATTACAAAAAAATCTTTGAGTATAATCGACCAAAATAAAGCAGCTAGAGTCCCTAAAAAAATTAATTTAAGGAAAGAATCAGAAATTCAAACAAATCAAGATGAAAATTTTCAAACTGATTTTATTATTGAAAAAGAAATATCTGAGCAGAATAAAACACTAAAAAAACTAATCAACAAAAGAATGTTAGATAAAGCAGAAGAGTCTTTTCCTGAAATTAATCGTCATAGATTACTATCATCAAAAAAAATAATTTTCACAGGAATGGGCTCATCTTATAATGCTGCCCTTTATGCTTCTTTACTATTTGAAGATTTACTTGGAATAGATACAAAAGTAGAATTTTCTTCAGAATTGAAAAATAAAAAAATAATTGATCCTGATCAAACTACTATTTTTGCAATTACTCAATCAGGTGAAACTGCAGACACGATTGAAGCTATAAGGAATACTAAAGAGCAGGGTGCTTATGTTGTTTCAATACTTGAGGAACCAAACAGTAAAGCAGCAATTAACTCTGATTCATATTTACTTTTGGAAACAGGTAAAGAAATTTCTGTTGCTGCGACAAAAACTTTTTCATCTACTTTATTAATGTGTAATTCAATCTGTATGTATATTGCAAGTTTACTAGAAAAAAATAATAAAATTATTTCTACAATAAAAGAAGGTTTTATGAATATTGATAATAATGTACAAAAGGTTCTTGATTGTTGTGATTACGATTACATAAGAGTTTCTAAATTTATTTCACAAAGTGATAAAGTTTTTTTAATTGGTAAAAATTTATCTTTTCCTATTGTCAAAGAAGGCTCCTTAAAAATTCAAGAAATTTCAAAAATAAATTCTAATTCATTTGTTGAAGGAGAATTGAAACATGGGCCAAACGCATTATTGGATAAAAATTCAATTGTTATTTCAATAATTGGACCTGGAGACAATATTAAGAAATCAATAAATACTCTTAGAGAAATTTCTTCAAGAGATGTAAATATAATAACTATAAGTTTTGTTCAAAATGATGAGATAAATGAATTATCCACTTATAATTTCTTAATAGAGAACAATAATAAGTACATATTTCCAATATTAGCAGTTATTCCTTTACAGAAAATCGCATTTATGTCTGCTTTGAATTTAGGTTTAGATCCAGATAGGCCTCAAAATCTTGCAAAAACCGTTACAGTTGAATAGTCTACCAATCAACACTAAATTCTGTGACTGCATTTTTCCAAAAAATATCTTCTAGTTGATCTTTATTAATTTCACAAATTATTGAGGCATGCTTAATTGAAATTAATTGCTCATACAAACAAAGTATTGGTCTATTTGAAGTATGTAAAAAAGTTAGAGATGAAACCTTGTCGGTTTCTAGCTGTTGGTGAGCATGCCCATAAGCATTATAAGCACCATGAAAAGATACAGATTCAATACCATCTGTTCCATAAAATATTCTTTTATGATCTTCATTCTTAAATAGCGTTATAAAAGGTCTAATATCTGTTACAGCAGATAAATCGTACCAAATATTGGGTAAATTTTTTAATGTATCAATACCTTTTTCTATTGGTCTATATGTAAAAGATCTTGCAACATGGGCAAGAATCCACTTAATATTTGGGTATCTTTTAGTGGTAAATTCTTCAAGATCAGATAGATTTCTTTTATCTCCGCATCCATCTTGTTTGGCCATGTGCAAAGTTATCCAAATACCTAATTCGTTTGCTAACTCAAGTTGTTCATGAGGTAAATAATCTTCTATTGAACACTCATTTGGATCCCCAGTAGAAGAAAAATATCTATATACTTTCAAACCCTGGAAACCTTTATTTTTTATATCATTTTCGATGTCTTTCAATGAATCTTTAGGGGTAGTAAGCCTATGCGCCCTAGTTTTTGTTTCTCCATTTATTTCTTGATAAATAAATTCATTATGTGCATTTATATCTGTTCCAATAAGTGGTTTACCTATTATTAGACTATTCACATCCCTATTTGGGAAAACGTTTCTATGCCATTCTCTAATTTTTGATAAAGGTTCGTTGGGGTAAATATCTTTATGAATACTTTTTTTGTCAATTATGTCATTGTTAATTAGGTGCACATGGCAATCATAAATTCTCTTAGGAACCCATTCTTCAAGCTCCTCATACCAAAAATCTTTATCAATATCTCGATACTTAAATAAACTTTTCATGTTATTTCCAGGGAACTTTGAATTCTCGAACTGCATTTCTCCAAAAAATATCCTCTAATTTTTCACTATCTAACTCACAAATAATTGATGCCTGCTTCATTGCAATTAATTGTTCATAAATACATAGTATTGGTCTGTTAGTAGTATGGGAAAAAGTTAATGAAGAAATATTATCAGTTAATACCTGTTGGTGTGCATGACCAAATGCAGAGTAGGCTCCATGAAAAGACACAGATTCTACAGCATCAGTTCCATAAAAAATCCTCTTATGGTCTTCTTTATTAAATAAAGTTATATATGGTCTGATATCAGTTACAGCAGATAAATCGTACCAAATATTTGGTAAATTTTTTAATGTATCTATCCCCCTCATGATAGGCCTATAAGTGAATGACCTTGCAATATGAGCAAGAATCCATTTAATATTTGGATATCTCTTAGTTGTAAATTCTTCTAAATCTTGTAGATTTTTTTCATCACCGCATCCATCTTCTCTAGACATATGTAAAGTCACCCAGAGACCTAATTCATTTGCTAACTCAAGCTGTTCATGTGGTAAAAATTCTTCTATAGTACAATTTGCCATATCTCCTGTTACAGAGTACATTCTATATACTTTTAGCCCTTGAAATCCTTTATTTTTAATATCACTCTCAATATCATCCAATGAATCAGATGGGGTAGTAAGTCTATGTAATCTAGTTAAGGGGTTCCCTTTGATCTCATTAAATAACCACTCGTTATACTCTTTTATTCTAGTCCCTAAAGCCGGCCTTCCAAGAAATAAATTATTTACTTCTCTATTAGGAAAAACTGTATTATGCCATCCCTTAATACCTTCTAGGTCAGCATCAGGGAAAACCCCTTTGTGTTCACTAGAATCATCTATTAAGTTGTTGTTAAGCATGTGAACATGACAATCATAAATTCTTTTAGGAACCCATTCTTCAAGCTCCTCGTACCAAAAGTTTTTATCATGTTCTCTGTAATCGATTAATTTCTGGGTCATATTTCACCTATTTTTCTTCTATTTCTACAAATCCTATTGTGTTCATCGCTCTACGAGCAATAATTTTCCAATTACCATCAGTATTATTTTCCTTATTAAATGCTTTATATCTACAGTGAACAGCATTGTTATTCAGATATTTCCAAGATTCTACATTATCTCCATTTTCACTAGTCTCCATAATTATCTCTCTAAGTATTAATTTTGGTCTAAATTTATCCTCATACAAGACTTTTATTTCTTCACAAGTTTCTGGAAGAGAAACTAAAATACTGGAATTATTTTCCTCTGAAGAACAACCATATATAAATATGACAGCTAATAATGTTTTAAGAAATATTTTCATATACAAATTATAAATCAATCAAGTAAATAGAAACATAAGTTTTCTTAAACTTGGGAAACTAAAAATATTCCTCTAGTAAAGCGCGCACTTTAGATGATTCTTCTTTTTAAATTATTCAGGGTATATATGAAAAAATTTAGCTAAGAGGAAAAAAAATTAATTTATTTATTAAAATTATTTATTTCTAGATTAAAATAATTTTATAGATAAATCTGAACTTATGAAAAGTAAACTCCGAGGCTATTAATTGTTCATAATGGTTTTTCTTTTATTATCTAAACAAGTTGATAAAAGAGATAAAAAAATTAAATATAATATTTTGTATTTTTTGTATTTCTTTTGTTTCTTGTTCTGATGAAAAGATTGTCAAAGAATCTGTTATTCAAGTTATTGTTACAGCAACGCCTCCAGCTATTTTACCAGTTCAGGTTGTACCTTCACCAATATCCACGATAATAACAAAATCAACTAATCCTAAAATAATACCAAAAAAAGAACCTACTCCAACGGTAATTCCTCAAACTAAATTTATTCGCCCCACTCCAACTCCAAATAATTCAGTAAAAAGGAACCAAACATCTTCAAAAATAACAGAAATTAATCTTAAGCAATCAACCTTTGAGGATTCTGAACTAGGGATTAAATTCAATATTCCATCTACTTGGAAAAAAAATAAAAAGAATAATTATGAGATTTCATTTTCTGGTAAACAAGGAAATGTATGGATAAAAAAGTTTATGTATAAAGACGAAATAAATTCAATAGAGGATTTTTATTCTCATGCGAGAGAAATTCCAACAAGAGTATCCACATTTAAAGAAGAATCAACTCAATTAATCGAACATAAAGGAGTGCAAGCTATAAAAATTTCAGGATCATTTGGAAAAGCTTACAGAGAGCATATTTTCCTTTCCTTTAGTAAATCTTATTCCACAATGATTGTTTTCACATGTAATCCTGATTTTTTGCCTGAATATGCGATGATTTTTGATAGAATTTTAGAATCTGTAGAAACAACATCTTTAACTTCTAGTCACACATCTAAATAATACACTTATCAAAAATAGTGATTTTTATAAAAAATTTATTCTTTATTTATTACAGTTAGAATTCCCATTATTACCATTGATAAAAATCCACCCATCCAGCCTATGATTGCGAAAATTTCTAATTCAGAGAAACCATCTAAAATTGCAAATACTCCAGCAATTGCAAATATAGCACTAATCACAGTGTAGAATTTTTTCTTCATTGTTAAAGCAGTACCCAAAATAATCCAACTGATTCCCATTATAATACTCAATGCTACATCAAATCCTCTTGTACCTTCCAAGATTCCCTGAGCAAGACCTGCATCAACTTTATCCGCTGCATCAAGAGCTGCAAGATGTACTCCTTGTAAACCAACTAAAACTGGAAAAGTAAGTAATATTAATAATCCTCCAATTTCAGCTAGATTTGAGCTAATAGATTTATCTGTATTGACAGATTTAGCTAGGAAATATATTCCAAGAATCATTGAAGCTGTAGCTAGAGTTGCGAGGTAACCTCCAATAACAGCTGAATTTTTACCAGATTCAACAATTTTTGCTAGTTCTTCAGATGCATTTAGTCCTGTATTATCAGGGAAAAAAGCAATCCAACTAACCATAGCAACTATTGGACCAAAAATCATCATAGATCCATATATTTTATTATTCATAATAAGTCCTTCTCATTTTTAATTAAATATTGAACTATGAATATGAAAATTACAACAGCAAAAGTGGTGGGCGATGAGGGACTCGAACCCCCGACCCCCTCGGTGTAAACGAGGTGCTCTAGCCAACTGAGCTAATCGCCCTTAGGTAAGTATAATTTTATCATTTATAAAAAAATTTAAGACAATAATCATCCTGATTTAACAAATTATTTATATGATAAATTCAAAAATCCATAGAACAGATAATCCAATAATTAAAGTAAAAAGAATTGATTTTGAAATAAGGGCTACAGCAATTGCGGCTAAAGCTGAGTAAATTTTAGGATTATTTTCTGAAATCATAAAATTATTGTCGCTGATAATTATTGAGTTGATAATTATAGGAGTTAAAACTGCTATTGAAACATACTGTAATCCGTCCTGAATAAAATTTGGTAACTTTTTAGGCATAATTTTAGATAAGGGCAAAAATCTTGTGGCAAAAGTTAATATTCCAGATAAAAATATAACAGACCAAATCATTTTATTGCCTTTCTAAAATTTGAAATTAATACTCCAATTATTATGCTCATAAGTGCAGAAGTTATAATCCATAAATTCCAGGGTAAATCTTTCAATAAAATTGATAACAAAGCACTCATAATAAATACAATTAGCTTAATTTTGGTATTTATAGAAACTACCACTACAGCTATAAAAGACAAAGGAATGACATATTCTAGATTAAGTGAATTTGGGATTGAGGGTCCTATATAGATTCCAATTAAGGTTGAAATTTGCCAAGATGTCCATAATGTTATTCCACTTCCCAATAGATGAAAATGCATATATTTAGTTTTTTTTCCTTCAGAAAATCTTTTATATGAAATTGCAAAAGCTTCATCAGTTATTAGGTAAGATAATATTATTCTCCATTTTAAAGATAATTTTTTTAAGTAACTTGATAGAGACACTCCGTATAAAATATGTCTTAGGTTAACTATTCCAATAGTTCCAACAATCAAAAAGTTAGGAGTAAAAGTATAAAATAATTGTGTAAAAACAATCTGACTAACTCCTGCAAAAATAATTATTGATAACAAAAATGTTTGAATATTTGTTAGCCCAACTTCTATTCCTAATATTCCGTAAGCTATTCCGAAAGGAAAAACTCCTAATTGTAAGGGAAGTTCTTGTAAGCAACCATTCTTGAATTCTGAGGCTTTAGTCATAAGTTATTTGAATATGCATATAGAATTAAAAAAAATTATGACTTAATCTGTCTAAAATTCTATCTGCTTCTATCTGATCATATTTGTCTAATTTCTTGATTGGATCTCTAGAAATATTATTTTTTATTATTCCTCTTTTCCAAAAAAAATATTTATAAGCACTTACGCTATACATAAACTCAAAGTTTAAAGCTTCAAGCATTTTATTCCAAATCTCTATTGCGTCTATACTAACTTCTCCTTCTTTAGATTCAGTTAGTTTATCCCATAAAATTCTATGAGCTTCAAGCATATGTCCAGATGGCATAATTCCATTTGAACCTCTTCTGTATTCATCTATAATAAATCTACCACCAGCACCACCCATAATTGACTTTAGGCCTTGTTTGCAATTTTCATTAATAATTGAGTGCATTTGAGAGGAATTAGCACTTTCTTCTTTTAGAAAATCAACTCTTTCTATTTCATTAATTATTTTTATTAAAGTCTTTGTAGGAACGGAAGGTCCTGCAGGCATTTTATTATTTTGAACCCAAATATCACAGTTGATTTGTTTTGATATCTCTTCATAAAAATTATAAAAATCAGTATCTGATGAATATCCTATTGGAGGCATTGCCATTACAGAAGATATTCCTAACTGTTCTGCATATTTTGAGCGTTCAATTACATGATGAATTGAGCTTCCTGTTACTCCAGCGATTAAAGGTATTTTTCCTTCAGTTACTTTTATTGTTTCTGCTAATATTTCATTTTTTTCCAAATCAGATAGTTTAGAAGCCTCAGATACATTTACTGGAAGAAGAATCCCATCTGTTTTTTTTTCTATAAAATATTCGATACATTTTCTTAGAGAAACATAATCAATTGATAAATCTTCGTTGAATGGTGTTACAGGTATACTATAAACTCCGCTGTAATTATTATTTTTCATTATTTCTCCTAGTAAATTAGCTATATGTAATATTTATTTATAAAATGAAAACATGATTTTTTATAGTTTACTAGATTAAGTTTAAATGAATTCAAACATACAAGGAATAAAAATAGGGCATTGGACAGATTTAGATAATAAAACTGGTTGTACAGCAATAATATCTGATATGCCTCTTGTAGCATCAATAGATGTTAGAGGAGGTGCTCCAGGAACAAAAGAGATAGCTTTACTCGATCCGATAGCTTCTGCTCCAAATATTAATGGGATTTTACTTACAGGTGGAGGTGCATTTGGTCTTAATGCCTCTTCAGGTGTAGTTAGTTATCTTGAAGAGCAAAAAATAGGAATAAAATTTGGAGGTAATACAATTCCTTTGGTTCCTTCAGCTGTGATTTTTGATTTGGGAGTTGGATCTTCAGAAGTAAGACCAGGTTTTAAGGAAGGATATATAGCTGCTAAGAGTGCAAAAGATGAATTTTTGACTGGAAATGTAGGTGTTGGGACAGGATGTACTGTAGGTAAATTATTAGGGAGTGATTTTAGTATGGAAGGAGGTCTGGGTTTTTCCTCTCATACTTTTGCTGACGGAACTATTGTTTGTGCATTAGTTGCAGTAAATGCTCTAGGTTCAATTGTTAATCCTGAAAACGGTCAAATAATAGCAGGACCAAAAAGAGATGGAAAAATTTTTGATTCTTTAGATTTATTGGTAAATGGTAAGCCTCAAAAAAGAGGATTTCAAAATACCACAATAGGCACAATTATGACGAATGCTAAAATTTCAAAGGTAGATTGCAAGAGATTGGCTGTGGCTGCAAATGATGGTCTTGCCATGTCGGTTAGACCTTCTCATACATCTAATGACGGGGACTTGTTTTTTGCTTTTTCTAACAGTCAAATAGATACAAAACTTAGTATAGATCAGTTATTTGGAGCTTCAATTAAGACTACTTATCAAGCTATAAATAATGCAATTATTGAATCTAATTAGTCTTTACTAATTTTTGCATTGATCTTAGCTCTCTTTTAGGGTTAAGAAATTGTCCATAATCACTATAAGAGACTTCAGCAACATATATATTCCCCTCTGAATCAACACAAATACCATGAGGTGAATAAAACCTTCCTACACTTGGGCCATAACTTTCTTTTCCAAGCCTTGAAAGCAACTTTCCAGATTTATTAAAAATTGAAATTCTTGGCCCTAGGTCTGTACCTGTGTCGTTAGAAGCAATACCTGAAAAATATTCTCCTACATAAAATATGTCTTCTTTACCTCTTTTATCCACATAAATACATGCAGCTCTTGATAAATTTATCCATTGGTTGATGTATTTTCCTTCTTGATCAAAGATTTGAACTCTATGATTTTCTCTATCAGCAACATACACTAATCCTTCACTATCTGTAGAGATATTATGAACAATATTGAATTGCCCTTCTCCTGTTCCAGATTCTCCCCAAGAAAATAGATATTTACCATTTTCATCATACTTATGAACTTTAGCGTTTGAATATCCATCGGCGACGTAAAAATCATTTGTAGATTCATCAACCGCTACCTGAGTTGGAACTGCAAACGGCAGTCCACTCATTTTTTCAGCTCTTTCTCCTTCTTTACCTAATTGAAAAATAAGGTTTCCTGAAGGATCAAATTTTCTGACTGTGTTATCTCCGGAATCAACACAATAAATATTATCCGAGTTGTCTACACTGATTCCATGGGCATTAGAAAAAGTATTTTCTCCCCAAGATCTTAGATAGTTACCTTCTTTATCAAAAATAATTATAGGCTTTGTGCCTCTGTTAAATACTATAATCTCATCAACGCTATTTACTGCTACAGAAGTTGCCTCACTAAGTGTCCAATTATCAGGTAAATTACCCCATTCTAATCCACTTACTAAGAATTTGAAAGGACTGGATCCCATAGTAATAGGATCTCCAGACCTTTCCATTTCTTCATGGCTTGGTAGCCCATATTCTAAATTTTCTTTATTTTCATCACTCATTTATTTTCAATAGGAAGATCTGAGTTTCCCCATTCTATCCAAGAACCATCATAAACTTTTACATTATCATAGCCTAATAATTCTTGTAATACAAACCAGGTATGAGTAGCTCTTACGGCTGTTTGGCATAAAGTATAAACTGCTTTATCAGTCTTTATACCTTTATTTTCATAAATACTACTCAATTTATCTGCCTCTAAAAATTGGCCACTAGCATCTACAGCGTTTACCCAGTTAACATTTTCTGAACCAGGAATATGACCTCCTCTGTCAGCTCTAACATCTTTACCTGCATACTCATCAGGACTTCTTGTGTCACAAACAATTTTTGATGGGTCATCAACAGAATCTAATATTTCTTCCCAGCTTGCAATTAAGTTAGTGTTTGGAGATGATGTGAATTTATAATTTGACTCTGAAATAGAAGGACTATCAGTGCTTATAGGATAATCGTTTTCAGACCAATAAACCCAAGCTCCATCTAATAACCTAGAGTCTTTATGCCCATAAACTTCTAACGCCCATAATCCTCTTGAAGCCCATAGATTACTATTTCCATCATAAAAAATAACAGTATCATTTTCATTTATACCTACTGATGAAAGAGCCTCAGCTATATGATCCCCTGAAGGTAACATACCTTTAACCCCATTTTCAGCTTCCCATTGAAAAACTTCGTTTGGAGTCAATCTAACGGCTCCCGGAATATGACCTGAATCATATTCTTCTGCTTTTCTAACGTCAATTATTTTTACATTTTCTAAATTTTCATTTAACCATTCAGCTGATACTAATTTATCTGTATTTGAGTAACCTCTTTGGTCAAAACTTGAGTCAGAATCTCCTGATGAACATCCAAAAAACACTCCAATTATAAATGTTCCAATTATTAATAACTTTTTCATAAGTCCCCCTTATTTTAATTATTTTTTGTTAATGTTATTTTCCATTCACTGTTATCAATTTCGTCTATTTCAACCTCATAACCTCTTTTTAGTGCTTGAGGAGGAATAGTAGATAAAGCAGGTGAATGATCGGTAATTACTTCTAGAATATTTATATCCTTATTTGAATCTAATTCTTCATTAGTCTTTAGCATTGGATAAGGACAAATTTCTCCTCTGAGATCTAATTTTCTAGTTTCTTCATTACTCATTTTTATTCCTTTTCTAACGTTATGTGCCAAATATTTTCTACATATTTGAATTTAATTTTTATTTTTTTTTCAACAGCCTTAGGAGGTATATATTTCACAAGTAATTCCTCCCCAGTTAATATCTCTATTTTTCTACAATTTCCGATCCCACCATTACTAGAGCAAAGCTCATTTAATATTTCATCAACTCTTAAAAGCTGATCTTTGATAGGAGTTTCAATTAAGTTCATTTGATTTACTGTACTCATACCTATCCTATAAACCTTATAATCTTAGTCCCAACAAAGGAGCCTATACCAAGACTTAATCCAAATAACCAACCTGATAGAGAAAATGATGGAATTGCGGAAAAAAATGCACCAATAGTACAACCAATTCCAAGACTTGCTGAGTATCCCATCAATACTCCTCCAGATAATGATTGAATATATCGTTTTGGTTCTTTAGGAGTTCTAATTTTGAATTCTTGGGATAACAAAGCAGATACTAAAGCTCCAAAAAATACTCCTACAGTACTTACAAAAGTATGTGAAATCAATCCAGAACCAATACTTGATCCTAAGCACCCACTTAATGATGAGATCCCTTTTAATGGGCCTTCAGATAAGTTGATTGATTCTGAAATACTCATTGATTGTTTCATTATCTCTCCAGTAACTCCCGGAGGAGAATGAAAAATAAAATAAATTATTGAAATGAATCCTAGAGCCACTCCACCCATAGTCGCTGTCCAGCTTTTTGAGAATATATTCTCAATATTTTCTTTTATAGTTTGAAGAAAAGTTTTTTCCTTTAAATCAGGTTTTTTTGAAATATTAAAATTTCTTACACCTGATTTAGTTTCTACATAAACTACTATGAAATAAACTAAAACTATTCCTATAATAGTTATTAATAAAGATAATCCATATCCAATCGATTGAGTTGAAGGTAAAAATATTTTTGGTTCATTGCTAATAAAATTATCCCACCAAAAATCCCACGAAATTATTAGTAATATAGTTCCAATAAAAATTCCAATCATAGTTATGACGGAAGCAACATAACCTTCTGCAATTCTATATATTGTTCCCGAAACACATCCGCCAGCTGTAACCATTCCAACACCAAAAATTGTACCAGCAACGATTGTTGAAATCCCAAATGGTAATACATGTGCAGAAGAAGGGTATTCTCCTGGTACAGGGTCAGGTAATAACCAAATCATTATTCCAATAAATCCTAAAGAAGCTATTCCAATTGCAAGAAGAACGGCTTTCATATTGTGACCAGAACCAAACATAAATAAGTCTCTGAACGAAGATGCAAAACAAAATCTAGATTTCTGAAGAGTAAACCCTAACCCACAAGCTGCAATCCAAATTGCAGCATCATTAAAATTACTTCTTGAAATTGCATAAGAAAATACGAATACAAGTCCAAAAGAAATCCATCCAAATATTTTCTGATTTGAGTATGTTTTTTCTGCTTTTAACATTATTTTTTACATAAAAAAAACCCCTTGATTGGGGTTTCTATATTTTGCTGTTTTTTTTGATTTAAGACAAATTAAAGAAACCTGGAGCTTTTCATACAACAGCTACAGATACAAAGAATGTTTGTTGAATTTCTTTTTGTCATAGACCTGTATAATAACACAATTTTTTTAGCAATTTGCTAATTAAAAAAAAGAAATTGTAATTAAATTGTCTTAATCAAGAAAATAAATATATCTAGAATATGCCTACAGCTAAATAAATTTACTTTAAGCTATATGCTTTATGTTTTATTAAAAATGCTTATTTTCATTAGAAAATATTCAGTTAAGAAGGTTAGTTTTTATTGAAATTCTACATCTGTAATAAGTTAATTAGTAGCAATCTATTTTGTTGCTGTAGTAGCTGTAACTCCTCTAGGAGGTCTTTTGATTTGTAGAAACAAGCGATAAAAACTTGTATTGGTAAGACCTCAAAAATGAGGTCTTTTTTTTTTAATTTAAAACAAAAAGGAGTAAGAAAATGTATTTTAAGTTTTTATGGAAATTTATGTTGGTTGTACTAACTATACTTGGAGTAGGGTGTACCTTCCCAGAAATGGAACCTTCCTATGAAGTATGGGCTGTTGATCAATCTCCTACTGAAAGCGATGGGACTGGTGGGCTGCTATATATATGGGACGGGCAAGATATTTTTGTAAAGGATGCTAAAGATGCAACTCCTGAGATTATTGATCTTGCAGAAGCAGCTAAAGATGCTAATTGTGAAGCCCCTAGTAAGCCACACATGATACTTTCCAACTATACCACCCCGAAAGCCAGCCATGCCCTTTTAGCAAATGTAGGTTCTGGTAATACATTCTTTATAAATATTGATAGTCGTGCTATAGTTGGCTGCGTCAATACAATAGGAGGTTTCAATGGTGTAGGTGGAACAACAAATTCCCACGCCTCAGTTTCTTCTCCTGATAATAGCATGGCTATCGTCGCAAATATTGGTGCTAAAGACGAATCTGGATTCCTACATAAAATCCAGACAAACTACACTAGTGATGATTACAAATTAGTAGAGACTTTAGCGTTAAGGCAATTCACTAATGAATTAGGAACTACGATGGCGCGCCCAATTTGTCACGAGTTCACTAATGATAGTAAATTCGCATACATAACATTAGCTGGCGGAGGTTTACTGGTAGTAGATGTGGGCTCTGCAGATGGTACCATCCCTATGACTGTTGTAAAAGTCTATGATAAGGACACGGTTCCAGGCATAGGTTGTGGTGTATCTCGTTTGCCTTTCAGCAAGATAATGACAAACGGTGAAAGTGGGGCTAAAGGAGGAGATGATTTCCTTTATACTTTTGATACAAGTAAAGCAGCGGAAGGAGTATTCCCTAATCCAATACAGATAGAACTACCAGGTGAGGACACCCATGGTGCAGTTACCTGTACTGATCAAAAGGGAGATATATATGCAATAACCAGTATGAGGGTAAGCAATGATGTCAACTTCGTAAACCTACAGACCAATAAGGTTGTAGCGACACAATCAATGTCAGCATCTTTCAGTGAGGATCCAAAGCCTGACGTCGCCGATATCGTAGGGAACAAGATGTTCATTACTTTACGGGGTGCTAAACCTCTTACTGCCATAGGATCCCTTGAGTCCGCCAGTAGAACACCAGGAGTGGCTGTTCTCACTATCAATGATGATTGTAATGGGTTCAGTTGGGATTTGAACGACATAGCTTCAATGAAAGACTCTTCTAGGGTACTAGAAGAAGTTTTCCCAGGACAAAAAATCTCTATAGCCGACCCGCACGGTCTGGAAGTGATACTTAGATAAGGCTTTTTTTTAAGAGTCTGGTTACATCCTCATGGGTTGGTCTTTATCCTACCCATGAGGTGACTTTAGCTAATATAAGAATTAATTAAAACTCTATTTCTACTTTGATATAAAGTTAGATTTAATCTTTAGTAAATAACATAATTTTTTTCGATTGTTAATGTTAAAATATAATTATAGTCTTATATTTTATGAAACAATTTGATTTAAAAAAAATAAGAAAAGATTTCCCAATATTAGAACGAGAAGTTAATGGCAAATCTCTTGTATATCTCGACAATGCAGCTACATCTCAAAAACCTACCTCAGTTATAAATTCACTCAGTGATTATTACCTAAAATATAATTCTAATGTTCATAGAGGTGTACATAAATTATCTGTAGAAGCTACAGATGGATACGAAAACTCTAGAGTAAGGGTCGCAAATTTTATTAATGCTTCACCAAATGAGGTTATTTGGACTAGAAATACAAGTGAATCATTAAATATTGTTGCAATGGGTTTGCAAAAAAAAATCAATGAGGGAGACAACATAGTTGTTTCAAGGATGGAGCATCATTCCAACCTTGTTCCATGGCAACAGTTATGTAAATCTAGGGGAGCTGAGTTAAGATTTCTAGAGCATGACCTTGAAGGTAGAATTGACTTAAAAGGTGCAGAAGAAGTAATAGATAAAAATACAAGAATTATTGCAATTACCCACATGTCTAATGTTTTAGGCGTTATTAATCCTATAGAAGAAATCAGATCTATATCTAAAAAATTTGGTACATTTTTAGTTCTTGATGGGGCTCAAAGTGCACCTCATTTCTCTGTAGATATGAAAGAAATTGATTGTGATTTTTTTGCATTTTCAGCACATAAAATGCTTGGTCCTACAGGTATTGGTATTTTGTATGGTAAGGAAAATATACTCAATCATATGGATCCTTTCTATTTTGGTGGGGATATGATTTCTGAGGTATCTTATGAAGATGCTAAATGGAATGATTTACCTTATAAGTTTGAGGCAGGAACACCAAATATAGCAGATGCAATTGCAACTGGATATGCAGTTGATTATTTACAAAAAATAGGAATGAAGTCAATTACAAAGCACGAGGACGATATAACTCTTTATGCATTGGAAAAAATGAGAGATCTTTCTGATTATAAAATTATTGGTCCTCAAGATATGCAAAATAGAGGTGGAGTAATTTCGTTTAATCATAAATCTGTCCACCCACATGATATTGGAGAAATACTAGATAAGTTTGGAGTTGCCATCCGAACGGGTCATCATTGTGCGATGCCTTTAGTTAGATCATATGAAATAGTTGCTGCATGTCGTGCTAGCTTTTATTTATATAATTCTTTTGAAGAAATTGATATTTTCATTGACTCGTTGAAAGAGGCCGAGTCTTATTTTAATAGAAAATCAATCTAGTTTTGATTTGAAAGATTTGAAGGAATTTCTGCAAGTATCAGAAGAATTTATTGTATCTACTAATAATTTTCTTTGATTTACTCCTTGAAATTTATCCTCATCCCATACGCATATCATTCTCCATATATAATCTGTATCATCTACCCAAAAATCATATGACATCAATTCATTATTTTTACAGTTATAAATTGTACTTGTTTTTGAATCAAGGTAAGAACTTTCGTCTTTTATACATTCTCCATAAGCTCCTCTCGATTGAAATGAATAATTATTATCTGAATAATAGAGGTCTGTTAAATTCTTAAATTTATTTTTTTTATCCGCAGGATATAAAGCTAATCCAAACCAAAGTTTTTCAATTGATTGATCATTTTTTATTGAGTATGAAAATCTTGGTATAAAGATTCCTGTATAAATATCAAATATTGAAGATGAATTTTTTTCATTTAAGTTTTGTTCAGCTAATTTATTATAAGTATTAATATCTTCTATAGATAACTTGGCATTATCTTCAGTTATTTCTGCTAGATTATCGTACTTTATTTCAAAGTATTTACATAAATCATTTTCAGAGTTGCACACTGTATTATTTTCATCAATTTTACTGCATGAAAATAATAATAATATTATAAATATTAGTAATAATTTGTATTTCATTTGATTTCGAAACCTAAAAAAACTTCGCTAATAATTTCAGACTCTCCTGCGAAAAGATCAGTAGAAGGCATTGAAGCTTCAGCCATTCTCATCATTGGCACTGGATCTTGTAAATTGTGATTGGATCCTCCATGTTGAAATTCATCAAAATAAATAATTTTTCCTAATTCGATGTTAAGTTTATCTTCATAAAATTTTGCTTTTTTCAAAGCATCTTCTACAGCTTTTTCCCTAGATAAAATCTTGTTTTGTTCATTAGCCTTGGCTTTGAATTTTATATTATTTACTCTAAATGAATTTCCTACTTCAGCATTTGCTTTGTCTATAAAACTTGTTAATGAGTCTTTGTCTTCTGAAGTTATTAAAACTGAATTATATACTCTATAAGCAATTATCTGACTTTCTCCATATTCTCCATAATCATCTTTTTTTTCAACCCACCTTGTCACAGGTGAAATTGAATATTCTTTTGTAACTATTTGATCTTCGTCAATACCAAGTGATTTTGCAATTTCTAAAATCTTTTCAATATTTTCATTGACTGAATTAGTTGCTTTTATTATCTCTTTATCTCTATTTTCAATTGCTAAATTTATTTCTAAAATCTCTTGTTTTTGTTTAACTGAACCTCTTCCTCTTATCGAAAAGATATTTGTTTTATCAATATTGGATTGTTTTAATTCTGCGGAATTTGCCAAAATATTATTAGATTTAGAAGTTATTTCGTTATTTTCAGAGCTGTTTGCATCACATGCAATAAATAAAACAATTGAAAAAAATATAGCTATATAAATATTTATTCTGGCTATTTTATTCATAATTTATTTCGTAAGTCCTTAAATATTATGAGTATAAAAACTGTTGCTATAATCCCCAAACTTGAAAAAATTCTCATGCTATTAAGAATACCAATATTGTCTCCTAAAATACCCACAAATAAGGCACCCATAGGAAAAAAACCTATTGCGAATTGTGCTAATCCTTGTATTCTTCCTCTGAGAGGATTAGGCGTTTGAGAGAGCAAAATTCTAGAATGCATATTCATAAAAAAAGTTGTTACTGATCCTAAGATAGTAATAGTTATGCATCCTGATATGAATGATTTATTATTAGTAAATATAATACTTCCTGCGCACAAAGTTATAGTTGCTAGTGCAAAAATTAGTCCAGGCCTAGAAATTCTAACCAATAAAGGAAAAAATATTACTGAACCTATAAGAGCTCCAAATCCTTGAAGAGATATCAATAAAGAAAATTGTTCAGGTGTTGCTTCATAAATAAATCTTGCAAAATATGGAGCCATTGACTCAAATGTGAATGCAGTTAAATTTCCTATAGCTACTATTATCAAGGTAGATATTATAATTTTATTTTTCAAAGCATATTTGATTCCTGATGTAAATCCTGAATATTTATTTTTTTCGATTTTTGCTATTGATAGTTTGGGCATTTTATGAAGAAAAATTAAATTTACAGCATTTATTATTGCAAGTGCAAAATATAATTTTTCTAAGCTAAGAAAATTCATAAAGTATATTCCAATATTTGGACCTAAAAACCACGCTGTGTTTAAGAGAATAATATTTAAGGCAATACCAGATTTTAATCTTTTTTTCTTAAGTAAATTTGCCAAATATGACTGTCTAGATGAGATATCAATAGACATCAATATTCCGGATAAAAAGGTAAGAAAAAAAATTACTGATGGTTTTACTTCAAAGAAAAAAAGATAAAATGACCAGCTCATTAAATAAAAAGAGGTCATTATAATCACAAGTCGTATAATACTTAATCTTGTAAATTTATCAACTAACCATCCAGAAATAATTCCAGAAAAAATCATTGGAAGGAATTTTACAAAAACTAATAAACCTACACTTGAAGGGTTTTTTACTATGTTAGTCAGTAGCCAGGTTACTAATGCAAAGTCTAAGAATCTTATAGTATAAATATATATGCTAGATAAAGCTAATTTATTAAAGAATCTTTCATCTTTTAGATTAAATAATTCGGAATAATATGCCATATTGAGTATCTGTAATATAGCAATTATATTTTTTTAAAAAAAATTATGATACTTGAATTTACTGCATATAGTAATTAATCTGTACTTAACCAGTTCTTTACTTTTTCCTGCCTTGCTAACCAAGCTATTATCAAACCGAAAACGACTGTTCCGATTAGCAAAGATAAGAAGTTTAACTCTGTAAATCGTTCTAGAGCTACTAGTGTGGCATCTTCTAAGAAATGAAGTAAGCTAATTACGAGTGTAATTGAACCGAATTTCTTCATTTTTCTCTCCTATATTTTAATGAGAAATTACTGAATTAATTCTTGTAATAATTTATTGTATATCTCATTTTCGGAATTGATTGATTTTTGTTTATCAATCAATTTTTTTGTGTTGTAATCTAAATTTGGTATTCTACTTATTATTTCTTTTATCATCTAACTATCCTTGTATTTATATTGTTCATTCCTCCATCAATATTTATTGTTTGGCCTGTTACAAAATTAGAATTATTACTTAGTAACCATGAAATACACCCTGTTATATCTTCAGGCTCACCTATTTTATTTAGGATGTTCATTTTTGACACCATATCTCTTGCTTTTTCATTTGAAACAAATTTACTTGATAACTTAGTTTCAATAAGAGCTGGAGCTACGCAATTGAACCTAAATCCTTTGTGTCCATATGTAGCTGAACAAGATCTTATCAGTCCTTCAAGACCTGATTTTGCTGAAGCTATGAGCTCATGATTTGCTAATCCATAATTAGCAGCTACTGAAGAAAAGCATACATAACTTAATTTGTTAATACTTTTCTTCAATAAGCTTGAAAGAATTCTGAAGTTTGACATTAAATTGACTTCCAATATTTCATACATATCTTTATCTTTAGACAAATGTATGGGTCGGAGGTTTATTGAGCCAACAAAATTCACTACTGAAAGATCATACCCGTCAATATCTATCAAATCTAAAACTTCATCAATATTCCTATAATCTTCAGTTTCTACAAAAATAGTATTTTTTTTATACTCTTTTTTATTTCTCGAAACTGCGTAAACAGTGTCAAAATCATCTTGGTTATTAATAAAGTTAGTGGCTAAATCACTACTTGAACCAAATACAATTAATTTACGTTTACCTAAATCCATTTACTAAATAACTTTCTAATTTTAAAAAAATTGTCTTTAATGAAATTATTCTCAAATTTACAGCCTATTAACACACCACCAAATGATGTTTCTAATAGGTGCTCATCTTTTGTAAGCGAGCATAGTTTGCAATCTTTAGACTGCATGGAATTGTTTGTCTTCAACATTATTTCCCTTGAACAAATCAGGATTGTAAGTTCTCGAACATTGTGCACATTTATAGACATTAAAATCATCCATATCCACATAACTTAATAAATCGCCCTTACAGTGAGGACACATTTTCAATAATACTGACATACTCGCCTCTTTTTACTATTTGTATAATATAATTGTCTTTCATAAGCTGAAAATATTGTTCAAAAATTATAATTTGTCTGATATAGTATTCATATAGAAATATTTTATGGGAGTTTTTTTAGATGAATTCAAATTGGTATGTGCCTCCAAAAACTGAGATTCAGGCTGTTTCTAAGCAATTTACGTCTTGCTTGGTTAATGGCCACTACAAGCAGGCTAATCTTATTTCTAGGATGTTGATAACTCAACAATGGTCACCATCAGTGGTATATCTGAACATAATCAGAAAAACCTTGAATCACATAGGTAATTTATGGCATCAGGGGAAACTTTTGATCACCGAGGAGCATCGTGCTACTCAATTTTGCTTACTTCTGATGGATAGGGTTAGAAATACTTTCAAATTGCCTACTCCAAATGGAATGAAGATTTCTATGGCAGCTATAGAAGATGATAAGCATGTTATAGCCTTATATATGACTGCAGATTTCTTCAGATGGGATGGTTGGAATGTTGAAATGCTTGGAGGTTCCATACCAAACAAAGACCTTATCACATATATTGATGAAAATGTACCAAACTTTGTTCTTCTATCTTCTACATTCCCTCAGAGTAACGAAAATCTTGAAAACGCGATAGAGGGAATAAAGGCTTTAGATAAAAACATCAAGGTTATTATTGGCGGTCCAGCAGCAGTATTAATTAAAGATACCAATAAATTAATAGATGGGTTTGCAGAAGACCCTATACAGGCAGTTAGCGTTGCAAATAGCCTCTCTGAATCAAACCCTTCATTGATACCTCTAGAATCTGTTCTTCTTTCTCTAGGAGAAAAAATCCATTCTGTAAGAAAGAACCTGGATCTTAGCCAGAGCGAACTTTCTAAAAAATCAGGACTTGCAAGGACATTTATTAGTGCCGTAGAACAAGGCAAACAAAATGTGTCACTGGGATCATTAAAGTCAATTTCGGACTCTTTAGGCGTACCCCTTGCAGCACTCCTTGAAGACTAATACGAATATCGTATAATTTAAATTTTAATAAATGGCACATTGAATTTTGTGCGAAATTCGTTGAATAGTACGATCATATCTAATACCTTTTATCATAAATTATTTTTATTTCAAATAAAAATTACTGATTTCGTAACAAATATTTAACATTTATTTATTACTATTATCGATAGTTGGATTTAGAATTTAATTGTAAAGATAATGAAAGGTATAAGTTGTTCTCAGTAATTGCACGTAAAGTAAGTGATAATTTTTTCAATTCAGTAAGTTTCAAAGAAGAATTTCAGCACAGGATTTTAGCTGAAAGCTTTAAGACTGAGGAAATTGATAAGGATTTGTTCATCAGATATTACAGATAATTTAGCTTTTTTTTATAATCAAATTTTCTAGTTTAAAAGTAATCTTAGATAAATATTGTATACTCCTTAAATGGGTATTTTTGAAAAATATTTATCTGTCTGGGTTAGTCTAAGTATTGTTTTAGGTACAGTTTTTGGCTACATGTGGCCTCAATCTTTTCAAGTCATATCTAGACTTGAGTTCCAGAGTGTAAATTTGTTAGTTGCTCTCTTCATATGGATCATGATATTGCCTATGATGACAAACATAGACATTGTCAAAATATTAGATTTTAAAACCAGTCCTAAAGGTCTTGTTCTAACTCTTTCTATAAACTGGATTGTTAAACCTTTTACAATGGCAATTCTTGGTGTTTTATTTTTTGAAATATTTTTTTCTAATCTTGTATCACCTGAAGACTCAAAACAGTATATAGCAGGCATGATATTACTAGGGGTCGCTCCATGTACCGCCATGGTTTTTGTTTGGAGCAATTTAACAAAAGGAGACCCAAACTATACATTATTACAAGTTTCTATAAATGACATAATAATGATTTTTGCATTTGCTCCTATAGCAGCTTTTTACTTAGGAGTTACATCAATCAATGTTCCATGGGATACGTTAATTCTTTCAGTTATTCTTTACGTATTAATACCTCTTACCCTGGGATTTACAATAAGAAAATTATTCTTAAGCAATAATCAAGAAAAAATTTATTTGTTTAATAGAAAATTGAAACCTTTTGTTATTATTGGATTATTATCAACAATAGTTTTACTTTTTGGGTTTCAAGGAGAAAAAATAATAGATTCACCATTCTTGATTTTTCTCATAGCTATTCCCCTTCTTATACAAACTTATGGAATCTTTTTTTTAGGATATGTTTCAGCTTATTTTTTAAAATTACCTCATACCATAGCTGCCCCAGCTTGTTTAATTGGTACCTCTAATTTTTTCGAACTGGCAGTAGCTGTTGCAATAGGAATGTTTGGTATTAACTCGGGAGCGGCTTTAGCTACTGTTGTTGGTGTTTTGGTTGAAGTTCCAGTTATGTTATCTTTAGTTTATCTGGTTAATAAAACTGCTCATAAATTTCCTACAAATTGATTAATTTCTTGTAAGAAATTTTTTTATATCATGTCTGTAATATAGCACTACACTGATGATTAATGTAACTAGCAACAATACTAAGGTGTAGTAAATTGTATTATTATCTTCTTCTTCTATTACGATTAATTGATCGTACCATTCACTAAGATCTCCTGAATTAAATCTCTTAACATTTCCAGATGCTACAGTTTTATTGAATATCTCTTGATACCCAAGTGAAAAAACAAATCTTGATTGTCCATTTGAAATTACCTTAACATTAAATTCTGTATCTGATTCTATAATTTTATTCTCATCAATAATCCTTATTAGATTCATTTGGCTATATGGCTCGTAAAAATTACTTTTTTTGTTTGGAATAAATTTTTCATCATTGATTATGAGTTCGGGTAAGTTTTCTAATTCCAAGATATTTTCTGGATTTTGATCTGGAATTAATAAACTAAATATAAATTTATCTCCTGCCTCAAGATTGAATTGGAGTTCCATTTCTTGATCTTTATTTTCAAAAACTCCATAGAAGGCATGAGAAATTTTTGCATCACTTATTTCAATATAGCTATTTTGGTTTTTATCAGCTATTCCGAATGGTTGATGTGCGTAAATAGGATTTTGAAGTAATAATAATCCTAAAATTTGTATTGAAATTACAATAATTTTTTTCAAAATATCATCTAATTTATTTATTCTTATGATTAATTATAAAGAAAAATAAGGACGATATTAATAGTATTGTTCCAGTAATTAACATTGAAAAATTAAGACCAAATTTATCAGAACTATAACCAATTAAGAGATGTCCCGTCCAACCCAAACCTAAAGTAATAAACCATGCAGAAACAGCAGTACTTCTAAGGTTAGAAGGGACATTTTTTTGCAAATAAGTCCATTGTACTGCATCAAAGCAAGCTCCACAGGCACCTACTACTCCCATAAATAAAATAGCCATAATTAAATTTGTAGTCAAAGCTATCAAAATTATTGAAAATCCAAAAATTATAGCAATAATGGTCGCAATAGAATGTGCCTTATCTATATCTTTCCATCTAAATAAAGTTAGAATTCCTAAAAATCCGCCAATCGAAATACTTGTTTGAAGAATAGTCAATATTCCTATTTCTGCATCAAGAATAAATTTTGTAATTGACGATAACAAACTAAGGATAGAAAATCCAAAAATCTCTACCACACCAGCAAATAATAATAAGTTTCTAGTATAAAAATTTCCAAAAACTATTCTTAATCCATCCTTTATATTTTTTAAATAATTTCCGTTATTCTTTTCTTCATTAAATTCAGAAGATTTTAGTAATAAATTAATAGACCCAATTAAACCAAATAGACCTGATAAGAGTATAGCTTGTTCTATGCCAAATAATATTGAGAAGGCTCCTCCTAATAATGATCCAATAATTCCAGTAAATCTCATAATCATTGAGTACAACAACATCGCAGTTATTTTTTCATTTTCTTTTACAGAATTTATTATGCTTCCTTGTATAGCAGGAACGATAAATGCTCTAGTTATTCCCGTCATACCTGATGCTAAATATGCTAGTATCAAAAAATTTTGATTCTGAAAAACTAGAAAGGCAAATAAGCATAGTATAAAGAATCTAGTTATTCCAACAATAATAATAATTTTATTCCTTCCAAATTTATCAGCAGCAGCAGCAGTGAATGGTGAAAAAACTGTTTGAACTATCTGTGTTATAGCAAAAGAAATAAGTGTTGCAAGAATAGAATTAGTAGATTTCAAAATCAACCAACTTAAGCACAATCTTTCTATCCATTCTGAACATACGAAGAAAAAAAATCCTGTCATAAGACTTTGAAATTTTTTATTTGAGAAGAATAAATTATTTTTAATTTTTGAATCTAGAAAAAACATTTTTATTTTTGTGTAATCCTGATAAAAAATGATAATTAAAGTATATTAATCTTACTTAATCAAAAAAAAATAGATACATAAATTTGAATCAAAGTGTAATAAAAGAATCATTAATTGTAATTGATATAGGAACTTCATCTGTAAAAACTTCTATATTTGACCTAGAAGGAAATATTTTACCAAAATTTTCAATTTCAATTCCTCATACCATAATAAGTAAAAATGACGGAACTTCAGAACAAGATCCAGAGATATTGAGATCTATAGTTGAAGAATCTATTGATTTTGTTCTAGAAAAATCAGAAGGTTATATAGGAAATATTGTAGGAGTAGGTCTAGATTCTATGGCTAGCACTTTACTAGGTATAGATAAATATGGTAAACCCATTACTCCTGTATATACATATGCTGATACTAGATCAAATAATCAAGTTAATAAAATCAAGCTAGATTTGAACGAAACTCTTCTTCACCAAGAAACTGGAGCGGCTCAACATACTTCTTATATACCTTCAAAAATAATGTGGATTAAGGATAATCAAACTAATTTTAAGGATATTGATAAATTTGTTGATTTTTCAACTTATGTTTATTCAAACTGGTTTGAAAATAAAAATTTTAAAGCCAGTTATAGTATTTCTTCTTGGAGCGGATTATTAGACAGAAATAAGTTGCAATGGCATTCTGATTTAATTAATTACTTGGATATTTCAGAGGATAAACTGCCTATCTTAAGGCCATATGATGATTTTGAAAAAGGTCTAAATAATAATTACTCAAAAAGATGGAAGAAGTTATCAGAAACTCCATTTTTTTTATCTGTAGGAGATGGAATGGCTGCAACAGTTGGAAGTGGGTGCATTGGAAGAAAAAAAATTGCTATTACTGTAGGTAGTACTGCAGCTATAAGGGTTCTGTTAGATACAAAGGTAGATAAAGTTCCAAAAGGTTTATGGTGCTACAGATTGCTGAATAACTATACGCTTCTAGGAGGTTCATTTTCAGAAGGTGGAAACCTAATAAATTGGGCTTTTAATAATTTGAAACTTCCTAAAATAGAAAACTTAAATAGTGATTTACTAAAATTAAAATCAGGATCTCACGGAATTTCAGTTTTACCTTTTTTATTAGGAGAAAGAGCTTTGGGATGGTCAAATAATTCTAAAGGAATAATTACTGGATTGAAATATTCCAATACTTCGATAGAAATATTACAGTCCTTACTAGAATCAGTTAGCTATAGATTATTTTTAGTTTACAAAATGTTAAAAGATTTTCTACATGATGATGTACAGGTTATTGCAAGCGGAGGAGCAATTAAGAATTTACCCTGGTGGATTCAAACTACATCTGATGTTTTAGACAAGGAAATTTATATCTCAAAAGATAATCAAGACACAGGAAAAGGTGTAGCAATATTGATTTTAAAAGCTTTGGGGCAAATAAGAAATTTTGAAGATATTAGTACAGAAATAGAAGAAAAGTATTCTCCTGATAAAAAAAAGCATAAAATTCATAAAGAATTAATAGATTCTCATTTAAAGCTTTATGAAAAAATGATGAATAAATAAAATATATTTAATCAAATATTAAATTAATGAAAAATTCATATGACATAATAATCATTGGCGGAGGCATAGTAGGAGTATCTGCTGCTTACTATGCATCTTTAGAGAACTTAAGAGTTCTCCTAATAGAAAAAGATTCCATAGCTAGTCACGCTTCTGGATTTGCTTATGGAGGAATTACTCCACATGTAGGACTTGAAGAAAATGATCCATACAATCAGATAAGTCAATATTCCTATAATTTACATAAATCTTTAGCCGATGAAATTCCTCAAATATCAGGAATTGATTATGGCTATAAATCATATCCTAATTTTGAATTAGCACTGAATGAAAAAGAAGAAAAAGAATTAGAAGAGATATATACAAAATATTCACATCTAAATATTTACGAATATTTTTCAAAAAAAGAATTAAGAAAAATAGAACCAAGGTTAGGATCTAAGATACGTTCTTCACTTGTTACTAAATTATCAAGTGGAGTTGAACCATATAAATTGACACTAGGGCTAGGAACAGCAGCAGAAAAAAATGGTATCGAAATATTAAATACTGAGGTGAATGATATAAATATTGAATCTGAAAATAATATAAAAATTTCAACATCAAATAAAAAGGAACTTTTTACCGAAAACTTACTTGTATCTGCTGGTCCTTGGAGTTCTTTCTTTTCAAAATGGTTTGGTTTTGAAATTCCAATAAAGCCATTAAAAGGTCAAATTTTAAGATTAAAGAGTAATCAGATTATAGAAAATGGATTCCATTGGGGTCCTAATTATGTAACTACTAAACAGGATGGATTAATTTGGGCTGGTACTACAGAGGAAGATGTTGGCTTTGATGAGAACCCTTCAAATTATGGATTAACTTCAATTATGGAATCATTAATCGATGTTTTTCCTTTTTTGCAAGACTCTGAACTAGTTCTTCAAACAGCTTGCCTTAGGCCATTGGCGATTGATAAGTCTCCAATATTATCCAAATCAGATAAAGGGAACTTATATTTGGCTTCAGGAACTGGTCGTCAAGGAATTCTTCTTGGACCAGCGATGGGAAAGTTGATTCTGGATAATATTTTGTCTAGAAAGACAGAGATTCCTATAGAACCTTTTTCTCATAAGAGATTTTCTAAGGTTTAAGCCATAGCTGAATTAGCTCTGTAAGCAGTTCTTAGATCTTGTTCTTCGAATTCTAATGGCTTTTCTCCTAATGCATGTTCGTATAAAGCTGCTTTATAAATT
This sequence comes from Chloroflexota bacterium, assembly GCA_002719425.1. The sequence continues at coordinate 107,152 of PBHA01000010.1, read as the reverse complement.
CCTTCTAGTGTATAGATTATAGAAATAGATGCTGTGGCACACAATAATCCAATTGCTATACCAAAGGTTCCATTTATAAGACCAAAAAACCAACCTATTCCAGCACTTACCAACAGAGCTATAATTTGAAAAATACCAAAACCAAAATTTGCAGCTACTTGATTACCCCAAGTTTGCTTAAATAAACTTGATGATCTTTTTATAGCAGAAATTGGACTCATATTTTCTGAAACGATAATTGGAACTACGAAAAAAGTCATCATTGCCCAACCAGCCTCAAGAAAACTTGCAAAAATCTGAGTCATTACTCCTCCAACACCTCCACGATTTCTTCCATTTGCTTTTATTGCAGCAAAAATTAGTCCCATTATAGTTACAATTATGGACCAGAAAAAAATGTGATGGACATGTTTGAGAGCATGGCTTAGGCCAGAAGAAATATTAGGGTCTCCTCCTCTTAATCTTTCGAGAGCCGCAGAAATTAGCGCAGAGTTAAAGAATACAATTATAAAATTTGCACCAAAAATCAGAATCGCAATTGGGAAAATAGATTGTTGCTCCTCATTTGCAGCTGAGAAATCTATTGAACCCGTTGAGTAAATTAAACCTAACAATAATACTACAAAAATTGCTGCCATTATTGGAAATAGTATCAATTCTCTATCTTTTCTGAGAACTTTTACGCATGATTTCATTAGTTGAATTGTGTTTGAAATATTTCCGAAGAATCCACCATTAACCAAAATATACTCCTAATATTACTTGTTACTTAATTATATTCTTTATGTATTAGATTACTCAATAGTGGCTACATACGTTTTATTGAGATCTTTCCAAGCAATTTCGAAACCTAATCCTGGTTTGTTAGGAGCAGAGACATATCCATTATCAAATTCTATTTCTTTTGATAAACCAAATCTATTTTCTCCAGAACAAGGAAAAAATTCATAAAATTCACAGTTTGTAGAAGCCATTATTACGTGTAAATTTGCAACGTTATCTAGAGAATTACTAGATCCTGAATGAATCTCACATTTCATATTAAACGCATCTGCCAAGGCTGTTAATTTTTTTAATGGAGTTATTCCTCCCATTGCAACTACATCTCCTCTAACAATATTGGTCGTTTTCTTAGTAACCCATTCGGGTACTGAGTAGTATTTTCCAGGTATAAATTCAGTTGAAACAATTGGTATTTCTAGTTTAGAACAAAGCTTTATATAATTATAGATATCTTCCTCTACTAGAGGGTCTTCATACCAATAAAAGTTTAGATCTTCGATTTCTTTTCCAACTCTTAGAGCATCCTCGTATTGATATGCACACATAGAATCAAGCATTAATTTCATTTTAGAACCTACAGATTTTCTTATTTCTTGACATATTTTTATGTCTATATCTGGAACTCCATGAGGATGTATTTTATGGGCAGTCCATCCTGCTTCCATAAATGTAATAGCTTCTTTGACATAGTCATTTATTTTTTCATGGAAAGCAGTACTGCTATAAACAGGAACTTTTTCTTTGCAAGTTCCAAGTAATCTATGAATAGGTTGATTTGAGATTTTTCCATTTATATCCCATAAGGCAATATCTAATGAAGCTATAGCATTTATCGATAAGGATCTATTCATTTTCCATAAATCATTCCAAATTTTACTAATATTTTGGGGATTTCTTCCAATTAATAATTTTTTAGTAAAATCTATTATCCCTTTATGATGATGATCTGAACCAAGTTTAGAGGATCCTAAAAAAGAATTTCCTTCAATTCCATTATCAGTTATTATTCGAATAACACTTAAGTTTACATCTTGCCCAAAAATATTTCTGTAGTTTGTTCTCCACGGAGTTCCTTTCCATTCGAAAACATCTATCTTTATATCCTCGATTTTCATACTTTATTCAAGTGTTGCTGTATGTCCTTTTCTTAGTAGATCCCAATCTATTTCGTACCCTAATCCCGGTTTCGTAGGTGCTGTTACGTATCCATTATCAAAATTTATATCTTCAACTAATCCATACATATTTGCACCAGTACAAGGGAAAAATTCAAAAAATTCACAGTTAGGTACAGCCATCGTTATATGTAAGTTAGCAACATTATTTAGAGAATTCCCTCCATGATGAATTTCACATTTCATATTAAATCCTTCAGCAAGGTTTGCTAATCTAACCATCGGTGTAATTCCTCCTGTAACAGCAACATCTCCTCTAAGAAAATCTGTGGCATACTCAGTTATCCATTCTGCCATTCCATAAAATCTTCCAGGAGCATATTCTGTTGACATTATTGGAATATCTAACTTTTGATGTAGTTTTTTGTAGTTATATATATCTTCCTCAACAAGTGGATCTTCATACCAATAGAAGCTTAAATCTTCTATTGCTCTTCCTACTCTCATTGCATCTTCGTACTGGTATGACCACATTGAATCAAGCATAAGTTTCATATCATCACCAACTGCATCTCTTACAGCTTTACATATTTCTATGTCGTAAGCAGGGTTCCCATGAGGATGGATCTTATGTGCAGTCCATCCTTTATTCTTAAAAATTAAAGCTTCTTCAGCATATTGTTCTTTTGTATCATGAAATGCTGTTGAGGAGTAAACAGGAACACTTTCTTTACAAGTTCCTAGCAGTCGGTGTATAGGTTGATTTGCAATTTTTCCGTTTATATCCCATAAACATATGTCTATTGCTCCTATTACATATGTTGAAACTGATCTATTCATTTTCCATAAGTCTGACCATATTGCGCCAATATCCTGAGGGTTTCTTCCTAAAATAATTGGCTTTATAAATTCAATTAACCCTGGAGCATGATGATCTGCACCGACTCTTGATGACCCTAAAAAAGAGTTTCCACTGATCCCTTCGTCAGTTTCAACAGTTACTACTCCAAGTTGAACTGTGTTTCCAAATTGAGTATGATCATTAGTTTTCCATGGTTCTGTTTTCCAATCAAATAGCTCTACTTTTACATTTGTTATTTTCATTTTTACCTGCACTTGAATACTTTATTTTTTGACATCTTATTATATTTATATTTAAATATCTAATTTATTTTTCATAAAATCATAAAAATGAACATAAAAGTTACAGAAGCTAATAATGCAGAAAAAATAGCACAATGTCACAATATTAGACTGGAAGTCTTTGTAGAAGAGCAGAAAGTTCCAATTGAAATTGAGATTGATGATTTAGATGAAATATCAATACATGCACTCGCATATATTGATGGAATTGCAGTTGCTACAGGTAGACTTATTCCCTCCGAAGAAAAAGGAAAAATAGGTAGAATGGCGGTTATTAAGAAATACAGAAGAACAGGTATAGGGGGAGAGGTTCTTTCGTTCCTTGAAAAAACAGCTAAGAGCATAGGGATTTCTTATATTTCACTTCATGCTCAAGAATATGTAAAAAACTTTTATCTAAGCCATGGGTATAAACAAATTGGAGAATCTTTTCTTGAAGCAGAAATAGATCACATAGAAATGTATAAAAATCTATAAAAAATATTTTTTATTCTAAAATTTTAGTTGTGTTATCATTTTTTCTATGAAAAATTATAAATGGATTGCCTTCTTTGCTGTCGCACTTTCCTTATTTGTAAATGTAGCAAGTATGGGCGCTATAATTATTTCTCTAAAAGAAATTTCTTTGTCTTTTGGAACTTCAATACATGAAGTTTCTTGGTTAGTAATAATTCACTTATTAACTGTCACTGCTATATTGTTGCCAGCAGGTAATTTCGCAGATAGATTTGGTCAAAAAAAAGTTCATATGGCAGGAATAGCTACTTTTATAATAGGAACAGCTATAGGTTTTTTTGCTCCAAATTTTATAATTTTGATTTTTTCAAGAATTATCATGGCCATAGGTTCTGGAATGGGGCAGGCAGTAGGTGGAGCTATAGTAACTAATTTATTTCCTGAAAGTGAAAGAGGAAAATCTCTCGGACTTATGAGCACCACAGTTGGTCTAGGTCAAACTGTGGGTCCTGTAATAGGGGGGGTATTAGTGTTTAATTTTGGATGGCAAACTGTATATCTATCATTACTTATACCGATGATTTTTGCACTTATACTAGGACATTTTTTACTTAGAAAAGATAATATTAAGCAAAAAAACAATCCTGATCAATTTGATTTTAGAGGAGCATTTTTTGGAATTGCTTTTATAATTTCAATTATCTTAGGGATGAAAAATATTGTTTTTGAAGATCTTTTTAGTAATTTTGCATTACTCTTTATTTTAATATCGGTTCCATTTGCTTTTTTGTTCATACTCACAGAGATTAGATCTCAAAATCCTATTCTTAATTTTAATTTATTTAGAATAAGATCTTTTTCTATAGCAGTAAATACTAGGTTCTTTGCATTCTTAGCAATGTCATCAAATATGATTTTGATGCCAATCTTTTTGACTGGATTATTGAGTATTAATGAATCTAGAGTAGGGCTAATGTTAATTTTTCAATCTTTGGGGATGGCTTTTGCTGCGGGATTAGGGGGAAGATTATCTGACAAATTTGGAAGAATCAAGTTTATAATTTTTGGATTATCATTAATGATTTTTTCTAATATATTTATAGCTCAGTTTAATATTTCAACATCAAGATCATTTATTACAACTATCCTACTTATAAATGGTTTAGGTATGGGATTCTGGGGATCTCCAAATATGGCCTTAACTTACAGCTCTCTCGACAAAAATTTAACTGGTTTTGTTTCATCAATAATTAGTTTTACAAGGAATATGGGAAATACATTTGGGCAAACATTAGCAACAATAATGCTGACTGCATTCTTAATTTTAGGTGCTAATTACAAAGGAGATATTGCAAGCTTAAATTCTTTAGATAAAGATTCTATGAATGTTTTTCTCTATGCTTGGAAATTTATATATTTCTCTTCAGTTGTTTTTTTAGTTATTTCACTAGTACCTAATATTTTTCTAGCTAGGTCAAAACAAATATAATANAAGAATGAAATANTTATTATTTACAGCATTACTTTTTTTATTTGCTTGTTCTGAAAATACTGAAACNCAGGCATATGTANCANCTTCATCAAATATTATTGAATCTTCAAATAAAGAATTATTAAGAACATTTAAGGGTGATTATTCTCATTGGAAAAATGATAATGGTACAGAATCTTACGAAGATTTGAGATTTGAGCTAGGTTTTTATGGTTCATTTAATGAAATGAGACAAGCNCAGTATAGAAAAATGGGAATAGTAACTGATCTTTCTCAGATCCAAAATATAATTGACTCTGGGAAACCAACTTTTATTGAAGGCTGGAGTGAATCATGTGTATATTGCAAAATGGGAGAAGTAGCATTAAAAAAATTAAAAGTTGAACACTCAAATCANGTGAACTTTGTTATTGTNGATGTTTCAAATAGATATTTAGAAGATGTCACTGAAACTCTAAGATATTTCCAAATTTCAAGTACTCCAACTTATATCATTCTTGATAAAAACGGTGAAGAAACATATAGATCTGTTGGGTATGCAGCTGAAGGCGAAAAATTATCAAAAATTTTGTACGAAAACTATTGATATGTATTCTGATTTAATTAATAAAAACAAACTAAGATTAGCTCCTATGGCTGGAGTTACTAATTCTCCCTTCAGAAAGATTTGCATTCTAAACAATTCAGGTTTTGTGACCTCAGAAGAAATAGATGCTACCTCACTTGTTTATGATAAATCTATTAGGACTAAAGAAATTGCAAGTTTTAATATAAAAGAAAAACCTATAGCTCTTCAGCTTTTAGGATGTGATGAAAAAATCATGGCTGAAGCATCAATAATACTTCAACAAATGGGCGCAGACATNATAGATATTAACATGGGATGTCCCGTTCCAAAAATTACCAAAAAAGGAAAAGGCTCAGCNTTAATGAAAGANATNATCNAAACCTCAAAATTGGTAAACAAAATTAGAAAGGTAACTAANATTCCNCTTACTGCNAAGATTAGAAGCGGNTGGAATGAAGANGATCAAAATGCTGTAGAATTTTCTAAAATGTTAGAAGAAGAAGGTATTGATGGAATAACTGTACATCCTCGAACTAGAGCNCAAAGATATGAAGGTCTATCAAAATGGGAAATAATAAAAAATGTTGTTGATAANATAAACATACCNGTAACNGGAAATGGNGATGTAAAATCTTTTGAGGATGCNGAATTAATGATTAAAAATACTGGATGTCANTCTGTGATGATNGGAAGAAGTGCCATTGGTAATCCATGGATCTTCAATCCTCAATTTCAAAAGCNTGATGAGNTCAANAGAATAAAAAAAATGATTAATGANATAAAGATACATATNGATNATATGAAACAATTTTTTGCTGAAAAAAATATNGATTTACAGATNANAAAACAACTTTCTTACTATTCCAAAGGGNTAATAAATTCAAAAGAACTAAGGCAAAAAATTTTTAGATCTAATGAAGANATNGAAATAATAATTCTTTATTTTTTNGAAAATTTAGAGNAANACTTTAATNAGTGAGGANGTGANNCTTGAAAAANCCTCAATATAGTGAATTGGGATTAAGACCAACTACTTCTAAAGTNATAGGNGCAATTTTTTCGATGATGGGNCANTCTAATTTAGAGGGCAAAAATTTTTTAGATTTATATGCAGGTACNGGTTCTGTTGGAATAAGAGCTTTGGAACTTGGAGCAAAGCATTGTTTTTTCTTTGACAGAAATCAANATTTNATACAAAAGATTAAATTAAAGACNAAAAAACTTAAATTTGAGGAAAAAACTACAGCTCTNAAGGGCAATTGTGAAACTCAACTAAATAAAATTAATGAAACTTTTGATTTTATTTTTGTTGATCCTCCATATGATCAGAAACCTTTTGAAAAAATATTTGAACAGTTAATTGATTATAGTCTTGTACATAAAGAAACTAGATTATTTGCTGAACATTCTTCTAGAATAAAATTAGCAGATGAGTATAAACTATTTAAAAAGAAACAGGAAAAAAAATATGGAGACACATCCATTTCAGTTTTTTCTTTTTGAGAAAGTAATATGATAAAAGGAATCTATCCAGGAACGTTTGACCCTGTCACTAATGGTCATTTTGACATAGTCGAACGAGCTTCTAAGATGTTTGGAGAAGTAACTATTTGTGTTTATTCAGGTTCTATGAAGAATGTTATTTTTAATGTTGATGAAAGAGTTGAGATGATTAATAAATCTATCTCAAAATTACCGAATGTAAACGTTACAAAATTTAATAAGTTAACTGTAAGTTTGGCTGAAGAATTAGGTGCAAGTGTTATTATAAGAGGGTTAAGAATTGGGGCTGATTTCGAATATGAGAGAGAAATGGCTTTAACGAATAGAGAAATGAACTCAAAAATAGACACTGTTTGTTTAATTTCATCCTTAAAATATCAATATGTTAGCTCGAGTAGAGTCAAAGAAATAGCTATATTAGGAGGAGACGTTAGTTCTTTGGTACCTGATCATGTACTTACACCTTTTTTGGAAAGAATAAAAAAATCCGTTTAAAAAGTTAAAGTAATTAAGTGTATTAATGGACTAGAATTTATTTATTGGAGGAAATATGAATATTTTTGAAGAATTAAAAGGTTTAGAAAAATTAATCAATGATTCTGGTTCTTTAATACCAGGAAAAGGTTTAGATAAACCAAGAGCTGTTGAGATAATAAACCAAATTATAGCAAGTTTACCTACTGAGCTAGATGAAGCAGGGATGGTTACAAGGCAAAAAGAGGCAATTATAGATCAAGCAGATAAAGAAGCTGCAAGGATAAGGAATTACGCTGACGAAGAAGCCTCTACAATGAGAGAGATTGCTAAAAGAGATGCTGCTGGAATTATTTCTGAAGCAGAACAAAAAGCAGAAGAGATGATACAAGAAACATCAATTGTAGAAGGAGCTAACAGAAAATCTGAAGAAATCATATCTGAAGCTCAGTCTGAATCTGAAAGAATTATTCTTAATGCTCAACAAGAATCTGCAAGGATGCTGGATGAGTCTGAACAAATATCTGCTGATAGAAGAGATGGTGCTGATAATTACGCTAAAGAAGTTCTTTATGCTTTGGAAGAAAGGATTTCAACAATCTTAAGTCAGGTAAGAAGTGGTCTGGACTTGCTAGATGATCCTGATGAATCTGAGAACGAAAATATAACTATGGAACAGAATCAGTAGATTTATCTTCCATAATCATCATCTAATCTTTCAATATCATCCTCATCAATATAGTCTCCTATTTGAACTTCAATAATTTCTAGGGGGTCTATTTCAGATATATTTTCAATTCTATGAGCGACAGTTCTAGGTACACTTGCCGATTCACCTTTTCCTAATTCTATCTGCTTATCACCAATAGTTACTCTTGCTGTACCCCTTGCAATAACCCATTCTTCGTCTCTGTGTTTATGTGTTTGAAGAGATAATCTACTTTTAGGTTTTACCACGAGTCTTTTTGATTGATAACCTGGACCTTTACAAAGTATCTCAAAACTACCCCAAGGTCTCTCTGTTTTAGTTTCTTTTTTATTCGAGCCAAAGTTGATTGGATTTTGTACCATTTTTAATTTTCTTTTTTTTTATGATAATTTATTTTTTTTTTATGATAAAGTTTTTCTAAGCTATTTAATTTCAGGAGTTGTTATGGGAAGTAGATTAGAAAATAAAGTTGCAATAGTTACAGGAGGAGCTTCAGGAATTGGAGAAGCAATTTCTAAAATGTTTTTTGATGAAGGTTCTAATGTTTGTATTATTGATACCAATAATGAAAAATTGAGACTACTAGAAGAAAAAATTTCTTCAAAAGAGAAAATTATTACAAAAAATTTCGACGTTTCTGATGAAAAAAGCTGGAAAGAATGTGTAGATAAGGTCTTGAAAAAATGGGGTAAGATAGACATTTTGATAAATAATGCAGGTATGTCTTTAAGATCTACTTTCGAAGAGATGGAAAGATCAGATTGGGATAGAGTTTTTGCTGTAAATTCAACATCTGTGATGATAGGGACCCAAAGTGTTATTTCTCACATGAAAAAAAACAAATCAGGTTCAATAATCAATATTTCATCAATTTTTGGGATTATAGGAAGCGCAAGAGGATCTACCGCTTATCATGCTTCAAAAGGCGCATCAAGAATTTTTACAAAAACAATAGCTGCTCAATACGGTAAGTATAATGTTAGATCTAATTCTATTCATCCTGGATTTACAGATACTCCTATGACAGAAGATATACATTCGATAGAACAGATTCGTAAAGAACGATTAGATATGACTCCTATGGGAAGATTAGGAACCCCTGAGGATATTGCATACGGAGCTCTTTATTTGGCTTCAGATGAATCTTCTTGGGTGAATGGTTCTGAGTTGGTTATAGATGGTGGAGAAACTTGCTGGTAAAAATTTTCCCATTCTGTTTTCAGTATTGAATAAAAAATAACATCTCTTCTTTTATTTTGAGAAATAATATGTTTTCTGAATATACCTTCTTTTTTCATTTTCATTTTTTTCATAACAGATTGAGAAGGGAGGTTTCTTAAGTCTGTTTGTGCAAAAATTTTTTCTAGTTTTAGTTTTGTAAATCCATAATGAAATACTTTTTCAACAGCTTCAGGAATAATACCTTTACCCCAATAATTTTTTGAAAGTGAATAACCAATCTCTGCAGTTTTATCTTTTTTCTCTATATATAAACCTATGCCTCCAATCATTTTACTTTTCAAAAATATTGAAAACCTCGCATTTTCATTCCATGGTGTGTTAACTGATTTTTCTACAAACTCTTTTACACTTTCGTTTGTATGGAAATCTAGATATCTATGCCACTCCTCATCAGTTGAATATTTTTGAATAGTCTCAAGATCACTCATCTGAATAGGTTTCAAAGTTAATCTATTTGTTTTTAGGTATTTTGGCTTGTCTACTGTCATATAAAAAAAATCAAATCAATAATATTAGATAATAAAACAAATCCGAACGTAAAATCTACTTAGGCATATATAAAAAAAAGTTATAAAATTACAAAATACAATAATTATAAATTTATGGAAAACCTTTCAGAAGACAGAATTATTCAAGACAGAATTGAAAAACTAGAAAAGATAAGGAAATTAAATATCGATCCATTTCCGAGTAGGTGGGAAAATGATAGAAAACACATCGCTGAAGTAATAGATGCTTTTACTCAGAATGAGAATTCTGACATAAAAGATAAATCCTCTTCTATATCTGGAAGGATAATTGCTAAAAGAGGTATGGGCAAAGTTGTTTTTTTTGATATAAAAGATCAGTCCGGTAAAATTCAACTTCATTACAAAGAAGAAGAGAGTAATGTTTCTAAAGATTTTTTAGATCTTCTTGATATTGGAGATATAGTGGGAGTAGATGGAAGTGCTTTTAGAACAAGAAGAGGAGAAATCACTCTAGATATTCATGAAATCGTATTACTAACAAAGTCTATTCGTCCATTACCTGATAAATGGTCAGGCCTAAAAGATAATGAAATAAGATACAGACAAAGATATTTAGATTTGATATCTAATGATGAATCAAAAGAAATTGCAATTAAAAGATCAAAGATAGTTTCATCAGTAAGAAATTTTATGAATGATAGAGGGTTTTTAGAAGTTGAAACCCCTATACTAGTTGATATTCCTGCTGGTGGTAGAGCAATACCTTTTGAAACTTTTCATAATACTCTAGATAAAAAGCTTTTTTTGAGAATTGCTACTGAATTGCACTTAAAAAAACTTATAGTTGGAGGTATTGAGAAAGTATATGAAATAGGTAGATTATTTAGAAACGAAGGAATTGATCATGATCATAATCCTGAGTTTACTACCATGGAATCTTATGAGTCATACGAAGACTACAATACCGTTATGGAGATGGTTGAAAATTTGGTTGCTTTTGTTGCAAAAGAAGTCAATGGAACAACTAAAATTAAAATTGCAGGAGATAAATTTATTGACTTAGCTCCACCTTGGGACAGGATTGATTTAAGAGAAACTATAATAAAAAATACAGGGATTGATTTTTTAGAAGTTAAAAATAATAATTTATTAGCTGAAAAAATGATAGAAAAAGGTTTTGTTGCTGATCCTAATGAAGCTTGGGGAGTTCTACTAGATCGTCTAATATCTCAAGGAGTAGAAACCAAACTAATAAAACCAACCTTTTTATTAGATTATCCAATTGAAATGTCTCCGTTAGCAAAGCTAAAACCAGGATCTAAAGATATAGTCGAAAGGTTTGAGGCATTTGTTTTAGGGCATGAGTTAGCTAATGCCTTTTCAGAATTAAATGATCCTATAGATCAAAGAAATAGATTTATAGATCAAGAGAACTTAAGAAAAAACGTAGGTGATCAAGAAGCAGATAGACTTGATGAAGATTTTTTGGTTTCTATAGAACACGGAATGCCTCCAACAGGAGGTCTTGGAATAGGTATTGATAGATTAGTAATGTTACTTACTGAACAAGACCAAATTAGAGAAGTTTTATTGTTCCCACAATTAAGATCAAAAGAATAATGTTAGATATAAAAAAAATAATAGAAAACAAACAAATTTATATTGAAGGTCTTTCAAATAGAGGATATGACATAACTAATTTAGATATAGTTATATCTCTATATGAAAACCGTGGAAAACTAATAACTGATGGAGATAAAAAAAGAGCTCAAAGAAATGAAATTTCAAAAAAAATAGGTAATGAAAAAAGAAAACCTACTGAAGATGAAACTAATTTTATTAAGAATTTGGCTGAAGGCTTAAAAAATATAGATATTGAACTAAATGAGATAAACGAGAAAATTAAGTCTATAATGCTTGAGATTCCTAATCTTCCTCATGAGACTGTTCCTGTAGGTATTGATGATTCTAAAAATATTGAAATAGACATTAGAGGACAGCAAAAGAATGAAGATTTTATTATACCTCATTGGGATATAGGGCCAGAAAAAGAAATATTAGACTTAGAAGCTGGGGCAAATATTTCAGGGTCAAGATTCTTTGTNTTAAAAGATAAAGGTGCAAGATTACACAGAGCTCTTATGAATTGGATGATGGATGTTCATACCGATGAATTTGGCTATTCTGAAATAGATCCACCATATCTTGTTAAGCAAGATACAATGATTGGATCTGGAAATTTACCAAAATTTAAGGATAATCTCTATAGAGATGAAGAAACCGATTTATGGCTGATTCCTACAGCTGAAGTTTCTTTGAATGCCTTGCATCAAGGTAAAATAATAGCACCANACCAATTACCATTAAGTTATGTAGCAAGAACGCCAAGTTTCAGAAAAGAGCATACATCTGCAGGAAGAGATATACGAGGAATTAAGAGAGTACATCAATTTTTTAAGGTTGAAATGTTTAAGTTTGTTGAACCTGAAAACTCAATGGATCATTTAGAAAAAATGGTTGAGAATGCAAGAACATTGTGTGACAGACTTGGATTATCTTCAAAACTAATACAATTATCTACAGGAGATATAGGATTCCAATCAGGTATAACGTTTGATATTGAGGTTTGGGCTGCAGGATCAAAAGAGTGGCTTGAAGTATCATCTATATCTAACTGTTTTGATTTTCAAACTAGAAGAAATAATACAAGATATAAATCAAATCAATCTTCTCCGACTAGTTTTCCTCATACTTTGAATGGATCTGGTTTAGCTCTTCCAAGAATTTGGGTTGCAATAATTGAAAATGGACAGAAAGCGGATGGATCAATCGAAATTCCTGAAGTTCTTGTACCATATACTGGTTTTGAATACATCTAATCTTCTCTGATATAGTTGATTTTTTTTGATCCTTCAAAAGATCTTTGATACTGCAAAGGCCATTCATCTATTTCACCCGAAGCATATAAAGTCCAGTAAGGATTTCTTAATAATTCTCTACCTAAGAATATTACATCAGCTTCATGATTTTCCAGAACTTCCTCAGCTTGGTCTTTTTCAGTAATTAATCCTACTGCTCCTGTGAGAATTTCTACATTTTCTTTGATACTTTTGGATAAAGGTACTTGATATCCAGGCTTAAGCTCTATCTTTTGATCTGAATAATTTCCACCTGATGAACAATCAATCATATCAACTCCAGAATCTTTCAATTTTTTAGAAAACTCTATTGAAGAATTTACATCCCATCCATCATCATGGTACTCAGTTACAGATATTCTTGCGATAAGAGGAATTTCATCTCCTATTTCTTTTCGAATTCTCTTTGCTATTTCAACTCCAAATATAGTTCTATTTTCAAAGTTTCCACCATACATGTCTTCTCTAGTATTTGAAATTGGAGAATAAAATTCATGCGCTAGATATCCATGCGCTAAATGCAGCTCAATACAACTAAATCCTGCTTCAACTGATCTATTAGCAGCTAAAACAAATTTATTTATAATTTCTTCTACTTTTTCACTTGATAATTCTTCAGGAATTTGTGATTCATTATCAAATGCAATGGAACTTGGTCCTCTAGGAACCCATCCTCCATCTTCCTTTAGTATCTTCCCTCTTCCTTGCCATGGACGTTTTGTTGAAGCTTTTCTTCCTGCATGAGCAATTTGAATTGCTGGAGTTGAACCTTGAGACTTAATAAAGTTTGTTATTTTTTTTAGCCCAGAAATATGTTCATCTTTCCATATACCTAAATCCCAAGGACTTATTCTACCTTCCGGTTCAACAGCTGCGGCCTCAGTCATTACCAGACCAGCTCCACCAACAGCTCTAGATCCAAGATGAACCATGTGCCAATCATTAGAAAATCCATCCTCAGATGAGTATTGACACATAGGAGAGACCCAAGACCTATTGCTTATATTCTCACCTCTTATTTGTATAGGTTCAAAAAGTTTACTCATTTTTTTCTCCATTATATTTTTCCATTGCCTTTTTAGTTCCTTCTTCGATTATACTTAAGCATGCTTCAGCAGCCTCTATACATGTTTTGTTAACTAGATCAAAATCTTTTACTTTTGATAGAACAAATTTTATTTGATCTTCATTTTCTTTAGGTTTTCCTACTCCTAATTTGATTCTCAAGAATTCCTCTGTACCTAGATGATTTATTATAGACTTCAGTCCATTATGTCCTCCGCTACTACCTTTTCTTCTTATCCTTATTCTTCCTTCTTCAAGATTTATATCATCTGAAATTATAATAGTTTTTTCTATTGAGAATTTTTCTCTTTTTAATAAATCTTTTGCTGCCAATCCTGAATTATTTACATATGTAGAAGGGTAAATAAGATATATGCTATAAGTCTCAAAGTCTAATCGAATTTCGAAATAATTTTCCTCATTTTTTTCATACTGTTTGTATTGTGAGAACTTCTTATCTAAAATATCCAAAACCCACCAAGGAACATTATGTTTTGTTTTTTTATATTTTTTATCAGGATTACCGAGTCCTAATATTATCCAATTATTCATTAGTCCGTAACCAGCTTTAAAAATTCTGTAATATCAATTATTTCAATATTATTTTCTTCAGCATCTATTAATTTTGAACCTGGGTTAGATCCTAAAATTAAATTACTTGTTTTAGATGATACTTTGCTGGAGACTTTTCCTCCATGCGTTTTTATTATTGATTCAATCTCATTTCTACTGTATTCATCAAACGATCCTGTTACAACAAAAGATTTCCCTTCAAGTATATTTGAATTATTATCAGTTTCTTTCTTCTGATAACCAATATTAAGTTTTATAAAATTATCAATAAGTATTTTATTTTTTTCTTCTAAAAACCAATCAGTAATTTTCATAGCTAGTATAGGCCCTATGCCTTCTAAATTTTCTAAAATTTCATTAAAATTATTTAATTCTGAGCCTTCTTTGATCTCACCTAAGGACGAAAATTTACTAGAAATCAATTCTGCTATTTCAACCCCTACCCCTTCGATTCCAAATGAAGTCAATAAATTACTAAAAGGTTTTTTCTTTGAATTTTCAATGCTCTCTAATAATTTATTAATACTTAATTCTCCAAAACCTTCCAGTTTTAATAATTCTTCTTTTTTGTCTTTTAATGAGTAAATTTCATCAAGGCTAGTTATGAAATTTTCTTTAAAAAGTATCGTGCATATTCTTGATCCTAATCCTTCTATATCCATGCAATTTTTTGATGCAAAATATTGTAATAGCCTTTCAAATTTATGTGGGCAAGAAGAATCTAAGCACCTAACAGAAACTTCTTCTTCTGAATGAAGCAATTGACTATTACATGGTTCTGGGCAGTACACGGGAAAATTGAATTTTTTTGACAAATCATTTCTTAAATTATTTTTAGAAACTCCTATAATCTGAGGAATAACTTCTCCTGCTCTTTGTAATTGAACTAAATCTCCTTCCCTGATATCTTTTCTTTCTATCTCATCTCTATTATGAAGAGTTGCTCTACTGATCTTTACTCCATCAATATAAGCAGGTTCTAATTCAGCCCAAGGCGTTAGGACTCCTGTTCGTCCAACATTGAAATTAATCTTTATAATTTTGGTTTCAACAATTTCAGCTGGAAATTTGTAAGCAGTAGCCCATTTGGGAATCCTTCCGGTACTTCCAAGTTTTTTTTGAATTTTAACATCATCAATCTTAATTACTATTCCGTCGGTACCGTAATCTAGATTTGCTCTGTTGTTTGACCAGAATTCTATGTATTCAAAAAGTTCTTGTTTGTTTTGAATTTTTTTGTAGTTTTTATTTGTCTTGAGTCCTAATTTTTTCATTTCTTCTAATGATTTATACTGAGAATCAAATATTTCTTGTCCTTCTATGTTGTATAAACTATAGAAAAATATATCCAAAGGTCTTTTTGCTGTTTCATTTGGATCAAGCTGTCTTACAGAACCTGAGGCAGCATTCCTTGGGTTTGAGAAAGTACTTAGTCCTTCTGAATCTCTTTGTTCGTTGAAATTGGTAAATCTCGAATTAGGAAAAAAAATTTCCCCTCGTACTTCAATTGTATTTTTATCTTCTATTTCTAAAGGAATAGATCTAATCGTTTTTACATTATTTGTAATGTCTTCACCTTCGACTCCATTACCTCTGGTTGCCCCTTGAAATAATTTTCCATCATCATACTTTACTGAAACAGCTAATCCGTCAATTTTAAGCTCACAAACTAATGGGAAAATATTTTGATCTATTGCTTTTGTGGTTTTATCAATCCAATCTATTAAATCCTCATCTCCAAAAACATTAGAGAGGCTAAGCATTGGAACAGTATGGGTTACTTGATTAAATTCTTCAGCAGGACTAGTTCCTACTCTTTGTGTTGGAGACTCAGGGATAATTAAATCAGGGCTTTCCTTTTCAAGAATTAAGAGTTCATTGAATTTTTTATCATATTCAAAATCACTTAATGAAGGAGATTCTTCAATATAATATTCTTTGTTTGCTTGGTTTAGCTCTTTTCTAAGAATTTCTATCCTATTTTTAATATCTTTAGAATTCATAAAAAATATAAATTGTTCATATTCAAATTATAGATTTTATTAGTTTCTATTACTACATTCTTATCTTATTTATTGGCAAAGATCTGCAGTTTGAGAATAACCTGAATCTTGATAGTTTTCCCATATATATTCCTCTATAAAATGTTCAATTCCAAAATAGAAAAAATCAAACATTGGATATTGATCATATATGTTTTCAGAATTTCCCGTGTACAACATAGTTATACTAGGATCATTACATGAAGATGGAGATGTTACCTTAAAGAATTCAGAAAGATCTCTACCTGTTGCAGAATCGTATACTGGATTATTGAATTCATCAGTAACATTTACTCTGTACCAATCAGAATCTGTTATATTCCCATTTCCGTCAAAATCTTTAATCAACATTGGCATATTATGTGATGACTTTATTTTTAATGATCCGGGGTCGTTATATATAGTTGTTGAAGAGAAATAACTAGTTGAAAATTTTGAAATATCTAGGTTGGTATTGTACGCAAAATGAAGAACATCATTACCTTCGAANNCNATANTANCATTCAGTANCTNTAGNTTTATTTTTGGAGTTGCTTTTTTCCAAAATTGCCAAGGTTTTACTGACCCGTTATCAACGGAAACAACATCATATTCTACTATTCTTGCATTTCTTCCATCTTTACATTTAGAATTGAACATTCCATTTGGTGCCAAACTNATATCGCTTCCATAGCTACACATAACAAATGGACTAAACTCATCAGTTAGNTCTCCATTATTGTTTGAATCCCTNACCGTCTTACCTTCAATNCCTTTTATTTCGATTGTTCTACATGAANCTGATAAAGTTCTCAATTTTACCTGCCATTTTTCCAATAGGATTTTCCATAGGGAATTCTAATTCTGTAGAGTTAAATGCTTGATATTCACCTGTAAATACAGGNGTTGGTGTAGCNGTTGGTCTTGGNGTAGGAGTTGGAAAAGGAGTAGCTGTAGGCATTATTGGTGTAGGAGTAGGAGTAATACCAGGTTTTGGGGTAGGGGTAACAGTAGGGGTAGGAGTCATTGTAGGAGTTGCAGTAGGAGTAGGAGTAAGTGTTGGTGTTGGCGTTATAGTAGGCGTTGCTGTTATTTCAACTTGTATTAATCTTGCAGACTTTAATTGCCTTATTTCATTATTCTTGATTGCTAATTGAGCATTTAATGATTTTGAAATATTATATATTTGTTGATTAAGGCTTTCAGCTTCATCATCATATTTTTCTGTAAGAACAGTTATTTCTTCAACTAAACTTTCATTTTCTTCTTTTAATTCATTTAATGAAATTCTCAACTCATCATTTGAATTAATTAGTTGATTATTAGAACTTATTTGTTCATTAGTGGCTTCTTCATATAAATCTTCTGTTTCTTCTAGTTCTTTTTTTATTATTCTAAGTTCATTTTCAAGATAACTAATATTATTTCTGTAGTCACTTTCTTTTTCTTTTAGTTGATCATTGAGTTGATCTAATTCATTGCTAAGAGAATTCACTTTAGAGTCATCGACTACAGTTTTAATTACCTCGACAGTTTCAGGATTTTGAGAACTACATGAAACTAAGAAGATTAGAAAAATTATTATGGATTTTTTCAACATAATTTAAAAGTAAACTTATTTTATCTTTCTGTTATTCTAGTTGTTATAGAAAATTACATTATTTATATTATGGCACAATTAAGACCATTTAAGGGAATAAGGTACAATCAAAACAAATCTGGGGATCTTACTAAAAATGTATGTCCTCCATTTGATAGTATCTCTAATACTTTGAGAAAAAAATTATATGAAATCTCTGAGTATAATACCGTAAGACTAGAGCTTGGAAGTCGCGGTATGGATGAAGATCCTTATTTCTCTGCAGCTGAAATTCAAAATTCTTGGATAAAACAAGGAGTTTTGGTACAAGATGATTCACCTTCAATATATGTAACAGAAGAAGAATTTAAGTTTGGGGACCAAGTAATTACTCGTAAAGGTTTTATATGTGCAATCAAAGTAGAAAAGTATGAATCTAAAATAGTCATA
Source organism: Chloroflexota bacterium (assembly GCA_002719425.1). The sequence goes on along the minus strand of PBHA01000010.1, from coordinate 88,591 downwards.
CCTCATGAAAAAACACGAGAAAAGTGGGTAGAAGATAGACAAAAATTAATGGAAATAGCAAAATCAAATTATAGCCCATTACTTTGTTTGTACGAAGATGATTCTAGAGAAACTATTGCTAATTTAGTTAAATCAATTTCAGGTAAAGTTCCATACATAGATATTGCACCTGATGAGCTTCAAAAAATAAAAGTATGGAGAGTTACTGATCAGGGAACAATATCTCTTATTACCAAAAATTTCAATAACTCTAAAATCTTTATTGCTGATGGGCATCATAGGTATGAAGCGGGTCTAAGATATATTTCAAAAATAAATAAATATAGAGAAATTGATGATAATGAATCTATAAATTATAGAATGATTCAGCTTATTTCAATGAATGAGCCGGGATTAGTTACGAGATCTTATCATAGATACATTAGGTTTAATGAAAATTTTTCAGAATATAAAGAAAAGATTATTTCTGATGACTTTGTTCAGATAAATCAAGAAAATTTTTCTTACGAAAGTATTGAATCCTTGAATGCTTTATACGAGACCTTAAATGATACTCAAGAAACTAAGGGAGTTAGCTTTGGAATTATAATCAAACAAGGTAATACTGCTAAATCTTTTATTTATAAAAATCAAAACTCCTTAAAAAATAATGATTATTCTTTTCTTCATGAAAAATACTTGAAGGATAAGATAAATGAGGACCTCGAAGATAAAATATCTTTTGAAACTGATCTTAATGAGATTATGAAAGAACTTTCAAAAAATGAAAATTTAATAGTATTTATAATGCGTCCTATTCCAATGAAAGATTTTATTGAAACAGTCAAATCAGGAGAGGTCTTACCTCCTAAAGTAACCAATTTTCTACCTAAACCACCTGCTGGTTTAGTATTTCAGGATCTCGATGGAGATTTATAATTTTTTATTTAACCACTTGATTGATTGAATTACTTATATATTCAATATTTTTTGTAGTAATTCCTGCTATATTTATTCTCCCAGATTCTACTATGTAAATGGAAAAATCTTTTTTTAGTTGAATTACTTCTTCTTTACTCATGCCACTAAAACTAAACATGCCTTTTTGATCTTCAATAAAAGAGAAGTCTTTGCTACATCCTAATTCTTTAAGATTAGAATTTAGCGAANTTCTCATACTAATAATTCTATTTCTAAGGGTTGTTAAATCTTTTGTCCAGAGATTCTTTAAGCTTTCATCATTAAGAATTATTTTTACAATTTCTGAACCGTGTGCAGGTGGATTTGAATAAATAGTTCTAGCCGTTTTTTTTAGTTGGCTAAGTAATTTTTCAGACTTGTTTTCTTTATTTGATTTATAAATTAAACATCCTACTCTTTCACTATATAATCCAAAATTTTTGGAATAACTTGAGCATATAAAAATATCATCTAATATTTCATACATAGCTCTTACGCCTGCTGCATCTTCTTCAATACCTATCCCCAATCCTTGATATGCGAAATCACATATAGGTATAATATTTTTTTCTTTTATTACAAAGGCTAATTCTTTCCACTGATCTTCACTCAAATCACATCCAGTAGGATTATGGCAACATCCATGAAGGACAATAATATCACCACTTGGAATATTTTGAACACTACTTAAGAAATTTTTGAAATCTACAACATTATTTTGTTTATCAAAATATTCATAATCCATGGTTAAAAAATCAGATGATTCAAATATAGGTTTATGATTAGCCCATGTAGGGTTACTAAACCATACTTTTGAGTTTGGAGAAAAAATTTTTAGAAATTCAGAAACAAGTTTTAATGCCCCTGTTCCTCCTGGTGTATTTAATCCAATTGGATAAAAATTCTTGTTATTAAGAAGACTTTTTCCTAATACAATTTCAATGGAACTATTTATAAAACCTTTATCTCCATCAATAGGTTTATAGGACTTAGATATATCCATATCTANTAGAATTTTTTCAGCTTCTAATACAGATTCAAATGTTGTTGTATTTCCATTATCATCTTGATATACACCAACAGCCAAGTTTACCTTACTTGAACTTTTATCCTTATTATATTCTTCAGAAAGTCCTAGTATAGGATCTTTTGCTGCTTCATTTACATTTTCAAAAAACATTATTTATCAGCTCCTTCAAATGGCTCTAAATAAAGATTTTATTTTACTCTGAAGATTCTTCTTCTCCATCCGAATCTGAGTCAGAGCCTTCACCATCTTCTGTAGTTTCTCCTTCTCCCTCAATACCTTCTTCTGAAACTTCTTCAATAATTTCTTCTTGAACTCTCGGAGGTTGAATCCATGCAATTTGAGCTTCTTCATCAGATATAAGAATTGCTCCATCGGGAATATTAAGATCTTTTGCATAAACAAACATTTCTAAATTTTCTAAGATAGAACAATCTGCTTCTAATTCAGAAGGAATTTCTAATGGTTTAGCAATTATTGTAACCTCATAAACACCTTGAGTTACAACTCCTGCTCCACCTCTTATACCAGGTGCAGAATCTTGGTTTATAAGAACTATTGGAACTTGCACCTCAATTTCTTTTTGCATATCTACTCTCAAAAAATCAACATGAACCAGTCTATCAGTAACAGGGTGTCTATCTACATTTCTCACTAGAGTATATGTTTCATCTTTCCCATTAACGGAAACTTTAATTGGAGTAGTGTAACCAGCTTCTTTTAGGGTTTTGTATAATATATCTTCGTCTACTTGCAAACTTATAGAATCTCCAAGTCCGTACATATTAACAGGTATTATTCCTGTCGATCTAAGAGATTTATTCTTCTTACCAAAAGTATTCCTTTTTTCAGTTTGTAAGTTTATTTCTTTTGCCATTTTAATATCTATTGTTTATCTTAATTTTAAGCCAATTATCTAATTGTATATTTTTTTCTACATCTAACAAACTATAAAACCTTCAAAAACAACAATTTCATACAAATATGCTAGTATATAAGTATGTTAATACCCATGAAAATAGATTATGCATTAAGATTATTAGTTTATCTTGCTGTAAATATAGAAAAAGGTTTAATCAAAACAGAAGAAGTTTCTAAAGACCAAGGTGTTCCATTAAAATTTCTTCAAAGAATTTCTAACGAGTTACAAAAAGAAGGAATTATAGAATCAAGTAGAGGACCTACGGGTGGTCACAAGATTCTTAGGGATCCCAAAAAATTGTTTGTCTCAGAAATAATAAAACTACTTGATTACACCTTATCTCCCATTGAATGTATTCATAATGAGGATGTTTGTATTCACACAGATGCGTGCAGTCAGAGAGAATTGTGGATAGGTGTTGAAGATGTTCTTCTTGAGCATTTGAGTAAAATTTCTGTTGCAGACCTAGCTGATAGACAGACTAAATTGAACACTAAGAATGTAACTTTTATTTAGTCTAAATTTCAAAGAGGTTTTTTTTGAAAAGAGTAGGATTTATATTAAAAGTTAGGGAAGATTTCATTCAGGAATACAAAGATCATCATAAAAATGTATGGCCTGAAATGAAGATTGCCCTAGAAAGAAATGGATGGCATAATTATTCTTTGTTCATGAGAAAAGATGGATTAATGTTTGGTTACTTTGAGGCAGAAGAATCTTTCGCTAAATCCTTAGAAGGAATGTCTAAAGAATCAATTAATAATCAATGGCAAGAACTCATGTCTCCATATTTTGAAATTCCTGAAGGAGCAGCTCCTGATGAATCTATGATGGAGATGGAAGAAGTTTTTCATTTAGATTGAAATATGAGGCTAATATGAGATTAGAAAATAAAAATGCTTTAATAACCGGAAGTGGGAATGGAATAGGTAGAGCAATTGCAGAACTTTTTGCTAAAGAAGGAGCTAATGTAATAGTTGCTGATTTAGAAAAAGAATCAGGCCTTGAAACAGTAGCAAATATTAGTAAGTCTGGAGGGAATGCTAAATTTATCCAAGTTGACACTTCGGATATAGATTCTGTAGACAAGCTTGTTAAGGATTCAATTAATCAGTTTGGAGACATAAATATTTTAGTAAACAATGCCGCCGCTTTTGTTTTTGGAAAAATAGAAGATGTCACTAGATCAGATTGGGAAAAAGTTTTAGGGGTAAATGTTATAGGTTATGCGAACTGTGTTAAGCAGTCTTTAGAATCTCTAAAAAAAGGAAAAGATAGTTCAATTATTAATATAGCTTCAGTTTCATCTTTTATTGCTCAGCCAGAATTTGTTCCTTATAACACTTCAAAGGGGGCAGTAATTCAATTATCAAAATGTTTAGCTATGGATCTAGCTAATTATAAGATTAGAGTAAACTCTATTTGCCCTGGATCTATTAGAACTAGAGCTACAGATAAACATATAGAATCATTGGGCTTAGACCCAGAAAAAGCATATAAAGATTTTGGTAATGATTCCCTTCTAAAAAGAATAGGAAATCCAAAGGAAATAGCATACGGAGCTCTTTTTTTAGCTTCTAATGAAGCATCATATATAACAGGAACAGAACTTGTAATTGATGGAGGAGCAACTATTGACTAGAGAAGGTTTTAAGTTTTTAGATTCTCATGTTCATTTTTATGATATGAAACATCCAAAATTACATTATGGTCACTGGCAACCGGATGAAGATGTTCCTTTAAGAGAATTAGGAACGAGAAATTATCTTGCTAGTGATTTTATAAAAGAAGCACAACCTTTAGGAATGTATAAGGTTATTCATGTTCAAGCAGCTATCGGATCAGCTGATCCAGTAGAAGAAACAATATGGCTAGAGGAAGTATATAAAAACACAGGCATTCCAAACGCAATAGTNGGTCATGTTGATCTTAAAGCTAAAGATGCACGAGATGTCATAGAGCAACACCTACAATATGAACATTTTAAAGGGATAAGAGATTTCTCTTATGGAGATTACTTAACTGATAAGGATTTCAGAAAAGGTTTCAAGATTCAGGAAGAATATGGTCTTATATCTAGTATTGCAGCTAGATGGGAAGAAATGGACAAACTTGCAGATTTAGCAAAAACTTTTCCAAACATAAAAATAGTATTAGACCATGCTGGGAATCCTGATTTTAGAACCAAAGAATATTTTGAAAATTGGAAAAAAGGAATGACTAAAATTTCCAAGATTGAGAATATAATATGTAAAATTTCAGGATTAGGAATGGGTGATCACAACTGGACAAAGGAGTCAATACTTCCCTACGTAGAAACTTGTATGAATCTTTTTGGTATTTCAAGAATAATTTTTGCTACAAATTGGCCAGTTGATAGCCTTTATAGCGATTATTCAAAGGTTATAAATACATATATAGAAATTACTAAAGATCTTTCTGATCATGAAAAAGATGCATTCTTTTTTAAAAATGCAGAGGATATATATGGTATATAATCCTTATTATTAATACTCAAAATGTTTTCTAGGGCCTTTATCCTCATTTAGCTCATCCCACATCGATAAAGGAGAAGCTGCTTGCACCCCAGCGTCTACAGGTAATATTACCCCTGTAACCCATTTAGCTTCATCACTAGCAAGATATACTACCGCCCATCCAACGTCCCAGGCAGTACCTTCTGTTCCTAGTGGTCCAGCTTTTCTTCTTAAGTCTCTCCAATCATCATCCATTTTCTTAAATCTATTTGGAAAAGCCCCGTATACATGACCAGGGGCGACACAATTCACTCTTATATTTTGCCTACCATGATGAACGGCCATAATTCTAGAAAGATGTGAAATAGCAGCTTTAGAAATTGAATATGGAACATTTCGTGTTGAACCTGCTTGAGTACCATCAATAGATGAAACGTTGATTATAGATCCACCTCCTGATTTTTCCATTGCTGGAATTGCATATTTTGAACCCATAACAGCACTCTTTATGTTAAGGTCTATAGATCTATGCCAATCTTCTTCTTCAATTTCTGTTACCATCCCACTACCGGGACCTCCCACATTATTAAATAAAATATCTAATTTACCAAATTCTTCTACAGCTTCATTGATCATAGATTCGCAATCTTTTTCAGAGGTTACATCTCCTATAAAAATTTTACCTCCACCACCCTCTTTTTTTATAACACTTAGTGTTTCTTCAGCATTATTTATATCAATGTCTGAAAGTAATATTTTTGCCCCTTCTCTAGCCATCAAAATAGCAGCAGCTTGACCGGTACCGGGTATTTCTCCTCTTGTTCCTGCGCCTGTAACTATTGCTACCTTTCCTTCAAGTCTTTTACCAGATGGCATAATACACTCCTAGAATATAATTTATGATTATATTTTTATACTTATTTATTACTTTATCAATATTATTTAATAAATTTTATATATAATAATAATTATGAAATATTTAAATACAATTTTTGTAAACTGTTGCAATAGTGAGCGTTCGAACTATTGATAGTATAGTTTAATAATTGTTCGAACCCCCAGCAAAGGGGGTTTTTTTTTAAAGAATATTTGGAGAAGAAAATGTCAATAACACCATTAAGTCCAGCTCAAGTAGAAAGATATAGTAGGCATCTAATAATGCCTAACGTAGGTAGCAGAGGGCAAAGAGCTTTGTTAGATTCAAAAGTCTTGATAATAGGAGCTGGAGGATTAGGCTCACCTGTATCCTTATATCTTGCTCTAGCAGGTGTAGGAAATATTGGAATTGTAGATTTTGATGTAGTAGATGTATCAAATCTTCAGAGACAAATTTTACACACTGACTCTGATGTAGGAAAAAGAAAGGTTGAATCTGCAAAAGAAACATTGCTTGCACACAATCCTGATATAAACGTTACGATTCATGAAGAACCAATCAATTCTTCTAATGCTTTTCAGATAATGAATGACTATGACATAGTAATTAATGGAGCAGATAATTTTGCAACAAGATATTTGGTAAATGATGCAGCTTTTTTATTAAAAAAACCACTTGTTGATGGAGCAATATTAATTTTTGATGGACAAGCAACAACCTATATTCCAGGTCAAGGATGTTATAGATGTATATTCCCTGATCCTCCTCCTCCAGGGGAAGTTCCTAGTTGTGCAGAAGCTGGAGTTATTGGAGCATTACCTGGACTAGTAGGATCCATTCAAGCTTTGGAAACAATTAAACTTATATTAGGCGTGGGAGAACCATTAGCAGGAAGAATGCTATTGATAGAAGCGCTTGGAATGGAATTCAGAGAAATAAAAATACGAAAAAATCCTGATTGTAAATTGTGTGGTGATAATCCAGAGGTTACTGAATTGATTGATTACGAAATTTTTTGTGGTGTTAAAGTAGTTAGCTAACCTATGAAAACAAGATTAAATATAGACAATTTTAGTATAGGTCAATTAAAAAATATAGGAAATACTAGTCTTGTTGATTTATCTTCTTTGAGCCAAAATAGTAGTGTTAAAATTTATGCAAAGCTCGAAGGTGAAAATCCAACAGGATCTATAAAAGATAGGGTAGCAAAATGTTTGATTTTTGATGCTGAAAAGGAAGGTAAAATTACTCCGGGTCAAACAATTATTGAACCTACATCAGGAAACACAGGTATTGGTTTGGCCATGATCTCGAAGATCAAAGGATATAAGATGATTGCAGTTATGCCTGATTCTGTTAGTCAAGAAAGAGTCTCTTTGTTAAAATCTTTTGGTGCAGAAATAATTTTTTCTAATGGAGAAGAGGGTACTAATGGGTCAATAAAACTTGCTCAAAAAATTTCCTCTGAAAACCCTGAATATTTTATGCCATTTCAATATGGTAATCAGGCAAGCATAAAAGCACATTATTATACTACTGGGCTAGAAATTTCTAAACAAATGCCAGACATAACTCACTTTGTGGCAGGACTTGGAACAGGTGGAACTTTGATGGGCGTTGGTAAAAGATTGAAAGAAATTAATGATTCAATAAAAATAATTGCAACTGCTCCCCATCCTGATGATGTTGTTCAAGGTCTCAGATCTATTGAACATGGCTATATCCCTCCAATTTTAGATTTAGATAAATTGGATGGAAGAATAATGGTTGAGGCTGAAGAATCTTTTTATTGGACTAAAAAAGTTATGGAAACCCACGGTTTATTTGTTGGAGTTTCATCTGGAGCAACCTTAGCAACATGTGTAAAAATGTCTAAAAGATTAGAAGACGCTAACATCGTTACTATTTTTGCTGATGGAGGTTGGAAATATCTATCTAGTGGAATTTATGAGAAAGAATTTTCTGAAATAGCTAATGATATTGATGGGAAGGTTTGGTGGTAATGAATAACTTTTCCGATAATGATAAGAAGGAAATATTAAATCTTAAAGTCAGCCAAATGAAAGACTTAATTTCCTCAAGAAAAATTTCTAATGAAGAATTAGTGAATATTCATATCGATCAAGTAGAAAAATATGATTCTATTACAAACGCAATATGTACTTTTATACCAGAACAAGCAATATTAGAAGCAAGAGAATTAGATTCAAAAAAAAATTTTGATAAACCGTTATCAGGTATACCAATTTTTATAAAAGACCTTACTAAAACTAAAGGAATTAGAACAACTATGGGGTCACTAATTTATGAAAATGATATTCCTAATGAAGATGATCTTGTAGTAAAAAAAATTAAGGAGTCAGGATCAATAATATTAGGCAAAAGTAATACTCCTGAATTTGGAGCAGGTTCTCAAACATTTAATGATATTTTTGGTACAACTTCCAACCCTTATGATTTGACTAAAACTTGTGGAGGATCAAGCGGTGGAGCAGGCACTGCTCTAGCTATGAGAATGTCTCCTCTTTGTCAAGGAAGTGATATGGGTGGATCACTTAGAAACCCAGCTGCTTGGAATAATATTGTAGGTTTTAGAACATCTATTGGAAGGGTGCCTCAATTACCAAGCGACTTAACCTATAACAACTATAGTGTAAATGGTCCTATGGCTAGAAATATTGATGACCTTACTTTGTTATTATCTATTATGGCTGGTTATGATAATAGATTAGGAAATAGTATCAACGAAAACCCTGAGAAATTTCTTAGATTAGATAGCCCTAATCCTAAGAATATAAAATTAGCATTTTCTCATAACCTAGGCAATTATCCTGTTAGTAAAGAAATTGCAGAAAATTTTAACAACACAGTAAAAACTTTTTCAAAATTAGGTTTTATTATGGAAGAAAATTATCCTGATCTTGAAAATGTTGATAATGTTTTCCAAACATATAGAGCTTATTCTTTTGCAAATACACATAAAGAACATATTAAGAATCATAGAGATAAAATGAAAGATACTTTAATTTGGAATGTAGAAAAAGGATTATCATTATCCTCCCTAGATATTTCATTGGCAGAAACACAAAGATCAATTATTGATGTAAATATTGCAGATTTCTTTGAAGATTTTGATTATCTTATCATTCCTACGACTAATGTTTTACCATTTGATAAAAATAAAGAATATGTGGATGAAATAGATGGTGTAAAATTAGAAACTTATATTGATTGGATGAGTCTTTGTTATGCAATCACTGTTACAGGATGTCCAAGTATAAGTGTACCAAGTGGATTCGTAAATGGATTACCTACAGGGGTACAAATAGTGGGAAAAAAACTTGACGACTTAGGTGTACTTCAAATAGCAAAAATCTTTGAAGAAGAAACAAATTATTACTTAAAAGAACCAGATATTATAAATAAATAATAAAAGAGGAGGAAGAAATGATTAACTTTGCAGCTAATTTATCCATGATGTTTACTGAAAATGATTTTATGGAAAGATTTATGTTAGCATCCCAAAAGGGATTTAAAGGAGTTGAATATCTTTTTCCATATGATTATAAAAAGGAAGATATCAAGAATGAACTTGAAAATAATAATCTTAAGCAAATTCTTTTTGATTTTCCAGCAGGGGATTTTGCTTCTGGAGATAGAGGTATAGCAATCTTTCCAGATAGAAAATCAGAATTTCAAGAAGGAGTCCATAAAGCTCTAGAATATGCAACTTTTCTCGACTGTAAAAGACTAACTGTTCTGGTAGGCATTAATGATGGAAGGTTTTCTGATAAAGAACTAAATGATACATTAATTGAGAATGTTTCTTATGCATCACAACAAACCATTGATAAAGACATAACAGTATTAGTCGAAGGCCTAAATTTGGTTGATGCCCCAAATTATTTTGTATCAAATACTAATCACTGTAAGGAAATAATTGATGCAGTAGATAAAAAAAATGTTAAGATTCAGTATGATATTTATCATATGCAAATAATGGAAGGAGATATCTTACGAACATTTGAAACAAATAAATCTCAAATAGGTCATATACAAATTGCAGATAATCCTGGTAGGAATGAACCTGGTACGGGAGAATTAAATTACTCTAATATATTCTCTTTTCTTGATAAAAATTATGATGGTTGGATTGGATGTGAATATAATCCAAAAAAATCTACTGCTGATAGTTTATCTTGGATGAAAAATATTGGAGAAATAAGTGGTTAAGTTTGAAGCTAATCTTCAGTTTATGTTCAATGAGTATGAACTCATAGATAGATATGAACAAGCATCTAAAGCAGGATTTAAGGGAGTTGAATTACAGGCACCATATTCACTTGAAAAAGATCAAATAGTAGAAAAACTTGAAATTCATAACTTGAAGCATGTGATTATTAATCTTCCTGTAATTGATCCAGATACTAATCAAGCAAATTTGGCACTTATACCTGATAAAAAAGATCTTTTTTTAGAAAGATTGGATCTTGGAATTAGCTATGCATCTGCACTTGGATGTATTGGAATAAATACAGGTATAGGAGTAAAACCTGAAGGTTTTGATGATAAAGAAATATTTGAAACTTTAGTTGAAAATCAAAGAATTGCTTCCGAAAAATTGGCAGAAAAAAATATTAAGGCTCTAGTTGAACCTATAAATACTTTTGATCAACCTGGATTTTTTATAAATACATCAAAACAAGGTATGGATCTTATTGAACAAATAAACCACCATAATGCGTTTCTTTTATATGATGTTTATCATATGCAGATAATGGAGGGAGACCTCACTAGAACAATTACAAAATTATTAGATAGTATTGGACACATACAAATAGCAGATAATCCAGGGAGATATGAGCCTGGAACGGGTGAAATAAATTATCCAGCTATTTTTAATTTATTAGACAAAATTGGTTATTCTGGATGGGTTGGATGTGAGTACAAACCATCACTCAATACCATAGATTCATTATCGTGGATGAAAAATCTTTAAAAATTATGTCCTTAGTCAAACAAATAAATTTTTCTAATCTGATTTCTACTGTTTTTTTCATTGGATATTTTCCTTTGAGAGGAGGAGGAAGTTGGGCAGCATTGTTCTGTTTGATTCTTTTTATGATTTCGAAGTTGATACTTATAGATTTTTTAGAAATCAGTCAAACTAACTTCTTAATTATAAATTTGGTAATTCTTGTTGCTTATATTCCAATAGGTATATACACAATAAATAGAACAATTACCGTGGAAAATCCAGATCCTCATCATGTTGTTTTTGATGAGTGGGTAGGAATGTTTATTCCAATTATTTTTATTGAATATAATATTATCGCTCTTGTAACATCATTCTTTATATTTAGATTTTTTGATATTTTTAAACCATTCCCAATAAATAAATTTGAGGAATTGCCTAAAGCCTATGGTGTACTGGGGGATGATATTATTGCAGGTATATTTACTTTGATATTTATGCTTATTTTACAAAATATTATTAGCTTCCCCTTAATCTAAGAACTCTAATACTAATTTTTTGTACTCATTTATTTTTTCCTCATGAATGTTATGACCACAATCTAGCCTTTGTATATATAAATTTTTCATTTTTTGTTTCATAAGCTCAATTTCTTCTTGAATTATTACTTTGCCTGTCTTTTTTTCATCACCAACAATTAGTAATGTGTATACATTAGAAATTGTTTCAAAAATTTCTAATGGATTAAAATTTGATAATGCTGAGCCATCTATAGTTTCTTCAAGAACTTTGTAGTCTAGGTTACTTAAATCTTCTGCAATAATGTCTAGATTCTTAACATTAGAAAGCTTGGTATTTTCAGAAAGTTTTTTGTAGATATCATCCATTGAGTTAGAGCTTTTTGATAATTCTAAATTGTATGAAAATCTTTTACTAACTCCTTCAGTTCCCACTCTTCTTGCATGAAAAAAAGGAGGGTCTTCTAAAATTAATTTTTTTACATCATATTTAGATAAAGAAGCAACTTCTGATGCGATACATGCACCAAGAGAATGTCCAATTAAATCAAACGGGGCTTTGATGATTTTTTCTATAAAAAATAATATATCTTCACTAAGATCTGACCACATATAACTATCAAAATTATCTGAGTTGCCGTGACCCCTGAAATCAATTGCATACACTGTTCTTTTTTTAGATAAATCATTAATTAGTTCTTTCCAAGTATTTGATGAACTGGTTATGCCATGTAACAAAATAATGGGATCTCCTTCTCCATATTTTGAGTAAGAAATTTTTTTTGTATTAATTTCAATAAAATTTTTCATTTTTCTATATAATTCAAAAGTCCTTCTGAAAATTCAACAGGAAAATCCCTATGAATATTATGACCAGAATTCTTCCATTCTATGACCTGAATATTAGGATTTATTTTTAATATTTTTTCTAGTTTTTCTGTGGAATTTATTCCTCCAAAATCAGGATTGGCGTGATTTAATGATATTTTACAATTTACTTTTTTATACACATCTTCTATATCAAAATCATCTTTGAACTCTCTTGGAACTCTCAACAGAAAATCATCTGTTAGTTTTCTTGCTGTAGCAATTTCTATAGGAATATCTTCTCTCCAATCAGGTCTAAGTTTTCTAAGCTTATTAATTGCTTCATCTAAACTATGAGAATTATCAACTGTTTCTGCTACTAATTTGCCCCTTGATGCTCTACCTGTTTTATCTACAGGTTTAGATCCAAGAAAAGGGTCTTCTAATATTACACCTGATATTTGTTTGGGATTCATTTGTGAAACAGCAGAAACTAGAGGGCCACCTAAAGAATGCCCAACTAAGAATACATTATTTATCTCTAAATTTTCAATTACCTTGGATATATCTTTTGCCCAAGTTGATCTTTTATGAGATGATAGTGTTCTTCCAGATCTACCAAATCCTCTTAAGTCTACTGAAAAAACATTGTATAGTTCTGGAAGAAGGTCCATTATCTTCATCCATGATTGCCATCTTTCTAAGAATCCATGCACAAAAAAAATATTAGTTTTGTTCTCTGGTTTTACTCTTGATGCAAGGTTAATTGCTACATCATTTGTATGAATATATGATTCTTTATACATTTATTTTTTTTGTAGATAAATTGAAATTCTATCTTATCCTATTAATAAAAAAAATAATTATGATACTTTTAATAAAAATCTTAAGAAATCAAAAATGAAAATTGAAAAAGTAGAATCATTACTTTCTGGCAATAGTCATTTTGTAAGAATAGTAACTGATAATGGAATAGAAGGTATTGGTCAGTCTGCATGTTGGGGATATATGGAAGCAACAGATGCTGTTATATCTAGCTTTAAGGATTATCTTATAGGTCAAGATCCATTAAAGACTGAGCATCATTGGCAATATCTTTATAGAATGGGACCATTTAGAGGTTCTATACTTTCAGCTGCAATTAGTGCAGTAGATATAGCTTTATGGGACATAAAAGGAAAATTTTATGAAGCACCTGTTTGGCAATTATTAGGAGGTAAAGTAAGAGATAAAATAAGATTACATCTACTTATGGGTAGCGACAGACCTGACGCAGCTGATCAAGGAACTACTGCTGAAGGATTAAGATTAAATGCAATTGATGCTGTAAAAGAGGGTTTTACTGCAATAAAAATAGACCCTTTACCAGATAATTATCAATCTCTGTCTTTATCTCAACTAATTAAAGAAACCAAGGATAATGTTTCTGCTCTAAGAGAAGGAGCTGGCATTGAAGTTGATATTATTCTAGAAATTCATAGAAAACTTACACCAATGAATGCAGTTGCTTTAGCCGAAGAATTATTTGAATTTCATCCTCTATTTTATGAAGACCCAATACAGATTGATTCAATAAAATCTCAATCTGAAATTGCAAAAAAAATTTCATTACCCATGGCAAATGGAGAAAGAATGCATTCAATTTGGGAATTTAGAGAAATGTACGAAATTGGTGGAAGTCAATATGCTCGACCCGATGTTGGTTTAGCTGGAGGAATTACACATGTAAAAAAAATTGCTTCAATAGCTGAGTCTTATCATTCAGCAGTTGTAACTCATAATTATCTTGGACCAGTTATTACTGCAGCTGCTTGCAATATAGATGCCTCAATCCCTAATTTTATCACCCAAGAATATTCAACTATTGATGAAGCAGATATCAACAAAGTTATCAAAACCGATTGGGCTAGAGATGGAGGCTTTATTATTGTTCCTGATTGTTTAGGAATAGGAATTAATGTGAATTTCAATGATCTAAAAAACTATAACTACGAAACAAGGCTTCAGCAAAATATACCTATGAGAAATGATGGATCAGTAGGTTATTCAGTATAGGAAATAAATAATAAAATATGGATGATGAAGAATATTACAGAAAAATAAAAAGAATTAATAAAGAAAATCTTTATAAACAAATCAGGAAAAAAAAATCAGATATATGGAAAAATTTTGAAGTTACAGGAACACTGAATAAAAAAGAAAAAATTCATGACACTGTCACGGCACTTGCAGAATCAGATGCAACAGGCGAAACAGCTAAAATTTTTTCTGAAATTCGTTCTACAATGAAAATTCCTATGCTGACATCTATATGGAGAATTCTAGCTGATTCATTTGATGATCTAGATTTATCTTGGAAAGCAGTAAAACCACTATATAAAACAGGTCAACCTGAGGCAGCGTTAAATAGACTGCAGTCAGATGCATCTTTCCCTAATTTAAAACCTATTTCATTAGAGGAAATAGAAAAAATTGGTATTTCTAATGAAGATCTTATAAATATAAAATCTATTCTAAAAGCTTATAATCGATCTAATAGCTTAAACTTGCTAACTCAATCTGCTTTAGTAACAGATGAAATCAAGAACTATGTTCCTTACCCAATTGTTAAAATAAGTCATAAATCTATAAGTATTCCTAGATTACTCCCACGTGAAGAAATATCTGATTTAGTTTGGGAAGAAATTTTAAAAATTAATAAATTTGGAACCAATATACCAAATCCTGGAATTGCTACGATTTTCAGGCATCTCGCATATTGGCCAAAATTACTTAATCTAATGCATATACAACTACAAATAGCTCAAAAAAATGGAGAAATATCTATAGGAGCTAATAGTGTATCTAAAATCGCTATCGAAGAAGGCAATAGAATGATTCAATTAAGAGATGAAAATGCGATAAATAAAATGTCTTCATATGCTAGAAATACTATTATTCAATATGTTAATGGTCCATTCAAGTGTGCAAGAATAGTAAATATAGGTACAGCATTATATAACTGGCTTGAAAAAGCTAAATAATGCTCTTAAGCGTTTCTCCTATTTTTGAAGGATCATTTGCATGATGTGCGCCAGCATTTTTTAGAGCAAGAATTTTTTCGCTTGCCAAACCCATTTTCCCACTAATAACTGCACCTGCATGTCCCATTCTTTTACCTTTAGGTGCAGTAGTTCCTGCTATTGTAAAAACAACAGGTTTACTAATATTATTTTTTATAAATTCTGCAGCTTGTTGTTCTTTAGTTCCACCTATTTCACCAATCAAAACTATAGAATTTGTACTGTCATCATCCTCAAAATATTCTAGAGCATCTATAAAGCTTGTGCCATGAATAGGATCTCCACCTATTCCAATACATAAAGATTGTCCATAACCTGCATCTCCTATTTGAGCAATAGCTTCATAGGTAAGAGTTCCAGATCTAGATACAACTCCTACATCTCCAGATTTACAAATATCGCCAGGAATAATACCAATTTTAATTTTTTGTTTAGGAGAAATAATACCTGGACAATTAGGTCCAATTAGTTTAGTTTTTTTATCATTAAGATAATTTTTTACTTTGACCATATCATGTACAGGTATACCTTCGGTTATGCATACAACTAAATCTAATCCTGCGTCTATTTGTTCGATTATTGCGTCTATAGCAAAAGGAGCCGGTACATAAATTACACCTGCATTAGCCCCCGTTTTTTCTTTAGCTTCCATAACAGTTTCAAAAAAAGGAATTTTTCCTTCAAAAAACTGTTCTGATCTATTAGGATGAACGCAAGCCACTACATTGGTTCCGTACTCTATAGATTTTTTTGCCTGAAAGCTACCGTCTTTTCCTAGCCCCTGAACTAGAACTTTTGTATTTTTATCAAATAACATATTACTTCTCTTTATTTAGTGACGTTAACAATTCAGCAGCATGACCTAGATTATCAGCAATATGAATATCTAAATCTGATTTTTTTAAGATATTAAATCCTATATCAGAATTTGTTCCTCTCATACAAACGATTATAGGAAGATTAAATGCTGTGTCTTTAGCTGCTTCTACGACACCTTCTGCAATAAGATCTGCTCTTGCAATACCTGCAAATAGATTTATTAGGAGGTATTCTACTTTTTCATCTGAAACTAATATTTTGAATGCTTCTATAATCTTATTCTTATCGGTGGATCCTCCAACATCTAGAAAATTAGCCGGGTAACAACCTGATTTTGTGGTAACATCCATAGTAGCCATTGCTAGTCCTGCTCCATTTACTAAACAACCAACATTTCCTTTATCTAATTTTACGTAAGCCAAATCGAAATCTTTAGCTTTAGTTTCCATTGGGTTTTCTTGATTTTTATCTCTAAGTTCAAAAATTTCTTTTTGTCTGAAATAACTGTCGTCATCAATATTTATTTTGCAATCTAATGGTATCAAATTATCATTATCATCAATTACTAAAGGATTGATTTCAATTAGTGTACTATCTATTTCAGTAAATGCTTTTTGCAAGTTATTAAGTAGGTTATAAAACGATAATGTAGATGATTTTGGAATATCTAATTCTGAAGCTATTTGTCTAATTTGATATGGTTTTAATCCAACCAAAGGATCAAAGTTTATTTTTTTGATTTTTTCAGGATTTTTTTCAGCAGTTTTTTCGATATCTGTACCACCTTCAGAAGATATAATCAAAGATGGACCTTCTACATCTGGATCAATAATAATAGATAAGTACAATTCTTTTTTTATATTAGTAAGTTCTGTAACTAGTAATTTTTCAACAATCACACCCTCAGAGTCAGTTTGTTCTGTAACTATCCTTTTACCTAGAATCCCTTTTGCAAAAATTTTAGCTTCTTCGGGTGAATTACATAGTTTTACTCCACCCGCTTTTCCTCTTCCTCCTGAATGTATTTGAGCTTTTACAACAACTTGTCCTTGAAATTTTTTTGAAATTTCAAATATTTCATCAGGATCAGTACCTAAGTCTCCTTTTGGAAACTGAATATTATACTTAGATAATAAATCTCTAGATTGATATTCGTGTAAATTCATAAGAATTGAAAAATTTTAATGATAACTATCTTATTAAATCTTATATTTATTAAATTCATAATACTTTAAGAGCATAAGTTTCTTTATTTTTTATTTTAGTTGCTTGATTAACTTTTTTTTATAAAAAAGTTACTAATAATAATGAATCAATTGTGAAGAATGTAATATCATAAGAGAATCATCAGGATAAATAGGAGTAAATATGCAAGCCTTTTGGGCTCTAATTATTGTTTTTGGATCGACAGCTATATGGCTTGTTATTCTTCAATTAATTAACAATTACTTAGCTAGAAGAGAAAAATAACATTTTTTTATCAATTACATGCTAGATGTAAAAAATATTTCTTACTCAATTTCTAATAGAAAACTCTTTGAAAATGCGTCTTTCAATATACCTTCAGGTTATCATGTAGGTTTAGTAGGTAAAAATGGAATTGGAAAAACTACTTTATTCAACTTAATTGATAAAAACCTTCTCCTAGATGAGGGTGAGATTAATTTACAAAAAACAAAAAAAATTTCAATTCTTCAACAAGAGATTCCAAACACGAATCTGTCTATACTAGATTATGTTTTGTCAACTGATTCTGAAACTCAATTATTAATAGAAGAATTCGAAAATTCAAAAGATCAAAATAGAATAATTGAACTTTCATCAATTTTAGATGAAAAAAATGCTTATAAAGATGAATGGAAAGCATCATATATTTTGTCAGGACTTGGATTTAAGAAAGATGATCAATCAAAAAAAATAAACGAGTTATCTGGAGGATGGAGAAATAGAGTTGGTCTTGCTGCTACTTTATACAGTGATCCTGACTTGCTTCTTCTTGATGAACCAACAAATCATCTAGATTTCGAAAGCGTTGTTTGGTTTGAAAATTTTTTAAAAGAATTTAAAGGGACTTTCATAATGATAAGTCATGATAGACAGGTATTGAACAATACAGTTGATCATATCCTTCATGTTGAAAATCATAACCTAAATTTATATACAGGAAACTATGATCAATTTGAATCACAATTTGCCCAAAAAAGTTTAGCTCATGAGGCAATGTTTAAAAAACAACAAGCTTTCAAGCAAAAAGTTATGAAATTTGTCGATAGATTTGGAGCAAAAGCTACAAAAGCAAAGCAAGCTCAAAGCAGATTAAGATCTTTAGAAAAAATCGATATGGTTGATGCAATTATTAGTGATAGAACTATAAGCTTTTCATTTCCTAAACCAAATAATTTAGGTACATCAATGCTAACAATTAATAAAGTCGATGCAGGATATGATGAAATTCCTGTACTAAAAAATATTAACTTAAGTATTTCTAATGATTCAAGAATTGCTTTAGTTGGAGCAAATGGTAACGGAAAATCTACACTTATTAAATTGATAGCAGGAAATTTAGAGCCTATGAAGGGAAATATTATAAAAAAAAGAAATCTAAAAATTGGATATTTTGCTCAGCATCAAGCAGATGAACTAGATTTAGAAAAAACAGGATATCAAGTTCTTTCTGAAATTGATCCAGAAAAACCAGATTTATTTATCAGAGGAGTTTTAGGAAGATTCGGTTTTGATAAGCAAAAATCTGAAACAAAAATAGAAAATCTCTCCGGTGGAGAAAAAACAAGACTACTATTTTGTTTGATGAGTTATCATTCTCCAGATCTATTATTGATGGACGAACCTACAAATCATCTTGATATTGATTCGAGATTGTCATTAATAAACTCCTTAAATGAGTTTGAAGGTGCAATAATTTTGGTTAGTCATGACAAGGATATTATTGAAAAAGTGGCTGATCAAATCCTAGTTATAAAAGACAGTCAAGTAAATCTATTCATGGATGATATTTCTGACTATGAAGATATTTTGAAAGATGAATTAAGGCCTAGTAAGGGAAATAAAAATAAAAATAGTTATGATTCTAATAAAAAAAGTAGAAAAATTGAAAATCAAATTAATAAATTGATTGTAATGAAAGAAGAATTAGAAGAAAAGATGAGCTCCTTGGAAAATATAGATAATTTTCAACTTTTAGAAGAACTTTCAAATAAATATAACGATATTAAAAAGGAAATATCAGATCTTGAAAATGAGTGGATTGATAATAGTAGCTAAATTATGGCGGAGGGGACAGGATTCGAACCTGCGGTACCCTTACGGATACTCCTGTTTTCAAGACAGACGCTTTCAACCACTCAGCCACCCCTCCATGTTTAAAACAACATTCTAATTATATAAGAAATTATTCTAAACTACCCCAGCTTGAGCCTGTTTTTATATCTACTAATACAGGGACGTCAAGTTTTATAGCTTCAGGCATAATTTCATTAATCATTGAACCAAGTTCCATAAGCTCTCCAGGGGCAACTTCAAATATCAGTTCATCGTGAACCTGTATTAACATTTTTGATTGCAGACCTTCATGTCTTATTTTTTGACCAAGTTTAATCATTGCAACTTTTATTATCTCTGCAGCTGTTCCTTGAATAGGCATATTAATTGCAATTCTTTCTGCAAAACCTCTAATTCTAGCATTTGGGGAATTTATATCTTCTAGATATCTTCTTCTTCCGAGTAATGTTTTTGAGTAGCCAGTTTTTTTTGAACTGTCAATTTGGAGTTTTTGAAAGTCTTTAATTCCTGGGTATTTTCCAAAATATAAATCAATAAACTGTTTTCCTTGTTCTCTTGTTAAGTCAGTTTGTTGCGCAACACCATGAGGACCTAACCCATATAAAACTCCGAAATTAAGAATTTTTGCAATTCTTCTTTGTTCGGAACTTACTTCATTTGTTTCGTACATTAATTTAGCAGTTGAATTATGAATATCTTCACCATTATTAAATGCTTTTACAAGATTTTCTTCCTTAGACAAATGAGCCAAAACTCTTAATTCTATTTGAGAGTAATCAACGGAAAGCATTTGATAATTTTTTTTATTATCTACTATAAAAGCTGATCTAACTTGTTTTCCAATTTTTGATCTTACTGGTATATTTTGAACGTTTGGATTTTGACTCGAAAGTCTTCCAGTAGATGTCCCTATTTGATTAAATGTTGTGTGAATTTTTTTTGTTTTTTTACTTACTAAATTTGGTAAAGAATCAACGTACGTTGACTTAAGTTTTGAGAGCTCTCTATATCTTAGAATCCCAGAAGAAATCTGTTGTACTCGTTCATCTAGATTTTTATCTTTTGAATATTTTTCAAGAACTTCTGCATCTACAGATATTCCTGTTTTAGTTTTCTTTATAGGAGGTGCATTTAGATTCTCAACTAATATTTCTGCTAGTTGTTTTCCTGAATTTAAGTTAAATTCTTTTTCTGGATAAATATTATGAATTGTATTTTCTATTTCATTTAGATCTATTTCTAGTTTATTAGACATATTTTCTAGTAAATTCAAGTCTAAATTTATTCCACTAAATTGCATATCTAAAATTTCATTAATAAGAGGTATTTCTACATTATAGAAAAGGTCTTCTTGATCGAATTTTTTTAATTCATTTATAAAAAAATTTCTTAACTTGAATGTAATTAATGAGTCTGCAGCAGCATACTTATAAACTTTATTAATATCAATTTGATTAAGTGTTTTTTGATTCCTTCCAGTTCCAATTAATTCTTCGATATTAGTCATTTTTATATTAAGTATTTCTTCAGATAAACTCTTAAGACCTAACCTCTTTCTGTCACATAATGAGGCTGCTATTACTGTATCAAAATTCAGGTTATTTACCTTTATTCCATAGTTTCTCAATACCATCAAATCAAAATTAGCATTGTGAGCAGATTTAGAAATTTTAGGGTTTAGAAAAAGTTCACTTACCTTTTCGTAGATATTTTTATTAAAAAAGATATTTTCATTGTCATGTTTTATTACTAGATACCAAGCCAAATTTTCAGAATTACTAAATGATATTCCTATAATCTCATCGTCTATGGTATTTAGTCCTGTTGTTTCTGTATCAAAAGAAAAATGGTCAGAATTATTTAAATCATTAAACATTTTTTCAAAAGAATCTTGATCATTTACTAATATCAAGTTTTCATTTGGAATAGGCTTATGATTAATCAAGATTGATTTGCTACCTGAAAAATTATCATCAAAATCAATTATTGATCTTAAGTTATTTAGACTATTTCTTAGTTCATAGCTCTCAAACACTTTAATTATTTCGCTGATATTATGATCTGAAAATTTACATTTACCAATATCAAAGTTAATATCAACATTTTTTACAATATTAGTAAGTTCTAGGCATTTTTTTGCAATATCAACATTTTCTGTCATTATGTTTTGAATTCTTTTAGCCCCCCGAATCTCAACATTTTCTATTTTTTCTAAATTTTTGAATAAATCACGAAAATGCCCAAATTCTAGTAATAGTGTTCGGGCAGCTTTTTTACCTATACCTGGAACTCCTGGAATGTTATCAGAAGGATCTCCTTCCAAGGCTTTTATTTCTGCTACAAATTCTGGTCCTAGACCGTCATATCTTTCTTTTACTTTTTCTGGATCGTATATCCTTATATCTCCAAATCCTGAGTACATTAAGACTTTAGTTTGATCATTTACTAATTGTAACTGGTCAGCATCTCCAGTAAGAATTAAGGATTCTATATGATTTTGATTAGCTATTGAACTAATCGTTCCAACAAGATCATCTGCTTCAAATCCATCTTTTTCAAACACTGGTATACCTAGTGAATCTAACAAATCTTTAGCTATAGGTATTTGTTTATGCAAGTCAGGATCTGCTGGTGGTCTTTGAGCTTTATAATCAGGAAAAATTTCATCTCTAAATGTTTGAGCTTTAGTATCAAAACATACAGCTATATGAGTGATTCCATTTTCTCTTATGGATTTTATTAGTGTATTAATAAATCCATAAGCACCTCTTGTATCAATTTTATTTGAGTTTAGTCTTTCAGGAATAGAAAACCATGCCCGAAAAACCATAGCATGACCATCTACGATTAATAATTTTTCTTTTTTAATACTCATAATATGATATTAATGATAATTTTTAATTTTCTCAATCAACTGTTATTATCTTATGAGTTTTCTTTCCTTTAGAAAGTATTATTATTTTATTGGCCTTAAGGTCTTTATCTGATACATTTTTTTCAGGATCTAATATTTTATTTCCGTTAATTGAAATGCCTCCTTGTGAAATCAATCTTTTTGATTCACCTAGAGATTTACAAAGATCGAAATCAACTGTTAATTTTTGTATAGTGATACCTTCTTTAATTTTTGATCTTTGAAGGTTAGAAGATTTGTCTGAGTTTTTATATAAATCTTCATAGTCATTGGTAGTTAGTACTTGCCAATTTCCTTTATTCAGGCCCTCTGTTTGACGAAGTGCATCATCAAGACCTTTTTTCCCGTGAACGAGATGTGTGATTTCTTTAGCAAGGTAGATCTGAGCCTCTCTTTTAAAGGGTTCTTTAATCGTAACTGAAGTCAACTCTTCAAAATCTTTTTGATTAATATCAGTGAATAATTTTATATAATCTAAAACCTCATCATCAGAAGAATTGAAAAAATATTGGAATAATTTGTAAGGTATTGTTACTTCACTATCAAGGGTTACGGCACCATCTATACTTTTTCCAAATTTTTCTCCACTAGAAGTTGTCAGAAGAGGATACGTAATCCCATGAGCCTTATTTTTGGAGCTTATTTTTCGTATTAAGTCTACTCCTGCGACTATGTTACCCCATTGATCTGAACCACCCATTTGAAATGTACAATTATACTCCTTAAATAGATATAAAAAATCGTAAGCTTGAAGTAATTGATACGAAAACTCTGTAAATGATATCCCTTCATCTCGAGATAATCTATTCTTTACCGAATCTTTACTCATCATATTATTTATGTTGAAAAATTTTCCTGTATCTCTAAGAAAATCAATTAGATTTATCTTACTTAGCCACGTAGCATTATTTATTATTCTTGCAGGATTTTTTTTTGATTCAAAATCTAGAAACTTTTCTAACTGTGACTTGATTCCTTGTAAATTTTCTTCTATTTTTTCTGGAGATAATAATTTTCTTTCATCTGACCTTCCTGAGGGATCACCTATCATACCAGTTCCACCACCTATAATAACAATAGGAGAGTGTCCATACTTTTGTAATCTTTGAAGACCTAATATTGGTATTAAATTTCCAATATGAAGACTTTTAGCTGTTGGGTCAAATCCGTTATAGCAGGTTATCTTTCCGTTGATTAATTCAGTATCAGCTCCTGTAGTGAAATCCTTAAGGGCATTTCTCCATTCCAACTCTTCAATTATGTTTTTAAAATTAGGCATTTTTTAGTATGTTTGTTATTTGAGTAATATCTTTATCAATTTGTAATCTTAATTCTTCTAATGAATCATAATTTTCTTGATCTCTAACCTTACTTATAATTGATATTTCTATTAATTCTCCATAAATATTTTTGTTAAAGTCTATAATATATACTTCAATTTTTCTTGAATCATCCCCTTTTATTACAGGTCTATTTCCTATAGATAATGCTCCTTTATAAATTCGATTATTAACCTCAACTTTAGCAGCATAGATTCCATCCCCTGGAATAATTAGACCATCAGAGACCGATAGGTTTGCAGTTGGAATGTTTATTGTTCTTCCAATTTTATCTCCTGTTTCAACCTTTCCTGTCAAACTGAAAGTTCGTCCTAACATAGAATTAGCTTTTTCTATTTCTCCATTTGAGATATGTGTTGAGACACTTGAAGAAGACACAATTTTCTCATGATCTGATGACATCTTTATAGAATGATAATTTATTGATAATTCATGACATATTTTATTAAGATCATTCCCATTTATTTGATCATTTCCAATCCTTGTATCTTCACTAACGACTAACGAAGTTAGGTTTATTTTATTTTTTAAGATACCTAAAAATTTTTTTGCAGAAATATTTCTTAAGTTATTATCGAAATTGATTTTTACTGCTTTATCTACTTCCTGTGACTTAATATTTTGAATTCTTTCTTCAAAAGGAATTATATAAGGCCTAGTTGTTGATGGGTTAATAATTTCTCTTGGACGTAATTCAAAAACCAGTACTATGGATAAAAGATTATTTTTTTTAGAAATTTTTACTAATTCATTAAATAATTTTTGATGTCCTATGTGGACTCCATCAAAAGTTCCTATGCATAGTGAGGTTTCTTTACCAGAAACTTCTTTTGATAATTGATCAATTATTTCTTCAAAGGAATTATCCATTTATTAATTATTAATTTAGTAGATTATTAGCTTCTAAAATTATCTCTTCAGTTTTTTCCCATCCAACACACTTATCTGTAATCGAAACTCCGTACTCCAAGTCGTCAATATCTCCCAATGATTGATTTCCAGGATTAATATTACTTTCTAACATTATTCCTATAATTTTATCGTTTCCATCTAATCTTTGTTCAATTACTTCCTTGAAAACAATAGGTTGCCTATTATGATCCTTGTTAGAATTTCCGTGAGAACAATCAACAACTATATTAGGTACTAGATTGTTTTTTTTCAACAATTCTTGAGCTTCATTTATTGAATCTTTATCATAATTCGTCCCTGATGCACCTCCACGAAGAATTACATGATTTGCTTTATTCCCTTTCGTTATAACTATTGATGTTTTCCCATCATCATCAATACCAAGAAATGCGTGCTCTCCATTACAGGCAATCATTCCATCAATCGCTAGCTGAACTGAACCTCCAGTACCATTCTTAAAACCTATTGGCATTGAAAGACCACTAGCCATTTGTCTATGAGTTTGACTTTCAGCAGTTCTTGCACCTATAGCTCCCCAAGATACTAGATCACCAATATATTGTGGGGTGAACGGGTCTAAAAATTCTGTAGCAGTAGGTAGACCTATACTGGTTATTTCGGATAAAAATTCTCTACCTATTTCTATTCCTTTAGGTATATTAAAACTTCCGTTCAAATCAGGATCATTGATAAGGCCTTTCCAACCTACAGTTGTTCTTGGTTTTTCAAAATATACTCTCATAACTATAAAAATATTTTCACTTACTTTATCGGATAATTCTTTTAGTTTTTCAGCATACTCAATGCCCGCTTTTGTGTCATGTATGGAGCAAGGACCAACAAGAAGAAGCAATCTGTTATCTTTTCCTTCAATAATTTTTTCTATAGTTTCTCTTGAGTCTCTAACTAATGAGGTTTGCTGTTCTGAAGAAGGGTACTTTTTTTGATAAAACTCAGGAGAGGGCAATTTTGATAGTTCTCTGATATTTATATTTGTTATGTTTGTCATTCTTCTTATCCTTTGAATATTTATTAATAAAAAAAAGGCTCTTTAGTTGAGCCTTTTATTTAATGAAAATTACACACACTAAGTAAAGACTCTAGCGCCTAAAATAATAATATGTGTAAATAAATTGTTTCATTTTTTTTCTCTAACCACTAGTCTAACTTAAGTTTTTGATTTTTGTCCACAAATTTATTTTAAATCTGTTCTTAAAATAGTTGCTCCATTTAGGTAGACATGTTTTATTTGATCTTGATTTAGATTAGTATTCCAATGGATTAATATTCTTATACAGCCACTTAATCCATTGGGATTGTTTATCTCTTGCATATTTAGTAACGGTACTGAGTGTAAGGATAGTATTTCTCTTGCAGCAACAGCAGGGAATTCATTATAAACATCAGATGTAGTAGTAAAAATTATAGAAGCAATATTTTCTGAATCTATTTCATTTTCTAAAATCATCTTTTCTAATAATTCTGCAGTAGAACTAACTATTTCTTCTTTAGTATTCTCTGAAACAGTAGTTGCTCCTCTCACTCCTCTAACCAACATTAAACATTCCTTACAAAAATTAAGTTAGGCTAGAAATAAACTTTCCAGCTACATCAACAATATTATCATCTTTTGATTCTCTTATCTTATTGATAAGTGCAGATCCAACAACAGCGGCATCAGCAAATCTACCTATTTCTTTCACATCGGATTTGTTTGATACACCAAAACCTACAGCAACAGGGACTTTAGTATATTTTTTTACCTTATCAGCTAATATTTTTACTCTATCAAAGATCACTTTTCTCTCACCTGTTACCCCTAAAACAGAAATACAATATACAAACCCTGTAGCTAGTAAGCTAGCTTCTTTGATAATTGATTCTGAAGAGTTAACTGATAATAATGGGATATATGCCATATCATGTTTTTTAGAAAGTTCAATAACTGATTTTGATTCAAAAACTGGTAAGTCTGCAACAATTAATCCATCTACACCTGACATTTTTGCATTCGTAAAAAATTTATCAGATTCGTAAGCAATTATGTTGTTATAGTAGCCCATAAGAACAACAGGAATACTTAACCCCTTTTCTCTAGCTTTTTCAACTATGTCAAAGCAGATATCAGTATTAACACCATTACGAAGAGAAATTGTGCTTGAATACT
Source organism: Chloroflexota bacterium (assembly GCA_002719425.1). The sequence goes on along the minus strand of PBHA01000010.1, from coordinate 61,535 downwards.
GTATAGTAAGACCTTCCGCCAGAGGATCACTATTTGGCATTCCAATTTCAATAATAGTGGACCCAGAATTTTCTAGGTTCAATAATAAATCAACAAAATTATCAATATTAGGATACCCACAGGTGATAAATGGTATAACAGATGTTTTTTTATTTGAATTTATTGCTTCAGATATCAATTTTTTCTCCCATGGCTACATTATAATGCTTGACTGGTCATAAAAAGTGCAAAAATATTATGCAATGAGTGCATTATTATGGTGCAGATCACATTTTCAGTTTTGTGCCTAATAATCGATAGAGATATTCCTAAAATTGTAGCAGGAACAATTGCACTTGGGTCGAAATGGATTATTCCAAACAATATTGAATTTATTATTATTGCATGTTTGATCGTATACCTTGACTTAACTAATTTATATACAAATCCTCGAAAAATAATTTCTTCACAAACAGGGGCAACTATGCAAGCTAAAAAGAAAACAAGTATTAGATTATTATTCAGCATTTCAATAATAGTTTTTGAATAGTCTGAGTTGAAGAAATCTAGATCATAATAATTAATTAATGTCCCCCAAAGAATTATAGGAGGCCAAGCTAAAAAGTAGTAAAAAAAATACCTAATATCACGATTTGAAATTTTTTTTATACCTAACCATAAAATTTTATTTGTACTGTAACTTTTAGAAATTAAAAACACAAAATATAGGCCCCCAAAATCAATAATTAAAATTTGAATAAGAATACTTAAGCTTGATTGTATAAAAAAAGAATTCAGAGTTGTAATTAGAATAGCTAAACTAAATATTTTACCTATTTTTGTTCTAGATATATTCAATTTAGTTCTATAAAAATCCGTAAATAAAAATAAAGTAATTAAACTTATAGAAAAAATCAAAAGTGGAAAAATTGAATTATTTGTTTCATCTTTATTTTCATTACTAAATTGAAAAAAAAGATTTGTTATCAAGTCAACATACTGTAAGGTAAGAATCAATAAAATTGAACAGGTAAAAAAAAGGAATAATCCATTAAGTGGTTTTAAATCTTTTAATTTTGCCAAGAAATATCTCCAAATATATTATTTTTATATTGGAAATGATTAAATTCTTTTATTGAATCTTCAATAGTGATCGATTCTCCGTGACCTGGAAGAATAATAGTGTCTTTTGGCAGTATGTATAATTTGTCTTTAATTGATTCAAATATCTTAGAGAAATTTCTTGAATCAGTAGTTTTACCAGGACCTCCTGGAAAAAGAGTATCACCGCTAAACAAGAACTTTTGATCCCCTAAGTTCATAAAATAACAAACCGAACCTTCGGTATGCCCAGGCGTGTAAATCAAATTAAGCTTAATTAATGAATTTTCTATATATTCTTGATTTCTAAGTCTTATTACATTTCCAGAATAATTAAGATAATTTGCATCTACATACCCTATGTATAAATTCAATAATCCTAATCTTTCACCTAAAATATCAAGACCCTCGATATGATCATAGTGACCATGTGTGATAAGAACTTTGATTTTTTCTAAATTTTCTGCCTTATTAAGTCTATTTCTGGGAATTTTGTTAATTAGTTCCATGGGTTTATCTGGAACATCTATTACAATGGCATTTCCGTCTTTTTTTGAACTTATAAGATAAGAATTATTGCTCAGAGAACCAGAAACAAATTTATCTAATTTTATTTCATTATTCTCAAAAATTGTCATGAAGATTGAGGTTCAGGGAATCCTTTTTTTTGCTTAGGGGTCTCGGGTTTCTCTTTTACCTGAGGTTCAGTTTTTGTAAAATCTTTTATATTGAGAGTTTTGCCCTCCATAAGTGTCCTAAACTGATCAGCGTCAAGGGTTTCATATTTTAGAAGTGCTTCAGCAAGTAATTCTAATTGTTTTTTATGTTTTTTTAAGATTTTATTTGCGTTATTTTTGCCTTGGTCTAACAATGACGAAATTTCATTGTCTATTCTAACTGCAGTTTCTTCAGAATAGTCTTGTTCTTCGTTTTGTTCTCTTCCAAGAAATACAGCTTGTTGCTTTTTTCCATAGGTTCTTTGTGGTAACTTTTCAATCATTCCGTATCTCATAACCATTTCTCTAGCTATTCTAGTAGCTTGCTCAAAATCATTTGAAGCACCAGTAGTTAGTACCCCTTTGTGAGTAATCATTTCAGCTTCTCTTCCACCCATAGCTGATGCAATCATTGCCTCAAGCTCAACTTTAGTCATCAGAGATTGGTCTTCTTGCTCATATCTTGTGAATCCACCTGCATGCCCTCTAGAAACTATAGTTATTTTTCCTATACTTTTACCCTCGGGCATAAAGTGTGAAACAATAGCATGTCCAGCTTCATGATATGCCACAAGTTCTCTTTCTTTATCACTTATTACTTTTGATTTTCGTGCTGGACCCATGGAGACTCTATCAATAGCTTCAGTTAAGTCTGCCAATGTTATTTTTTTTGAATTTCTTCTAGCAGTAAGTAAAGCAGATTCATTAATAAGGTTTGCTAAATCAGCACCTGAAAAACCAGGAGTTTGTTTAGCAACATCTGTCATTTCTACTTTTTTATCAATAGGTTTTCCTTTAGCATGTACATTTAGTATTTCTGTACGTCCATTAACATCTGGATTGTCAATCGTAATACGCCTGTCAAATCTACCTGGCCTTAATAATGCAGGATCTAATATATCTGGCCTATTTGTCGCTGCAATTACAATTACATTATTGTTTGTATCGAAACCGTCCATTTCTACTAATATTTGGTTCAATGTTTGTTCTCTCTCATCGTGCCCTCCACCCAGACCTGCACCTCGGTGCCTTCCTACAGCATCAATTTCATCAACAAAAATTATACATGGAGAATGTCTTTTAGCTTGTGAGAATAGATCCCTAACTCTGGAAGCTCCTACACCAACGAACATTTCAACAAATTCAGAACCTGAAATTGAAAAAAATGGAACTCCAGCTTCACCTGCAACGGCTCTTGCTATGAGAGTCTTTCCTGTTCCTGGAGGGCCAACTAAAAGAACACCAGAAGGGATTTTTGCACCAATAGATGTAAATCTCTCAGGAAATTTCAAAAAATCAACAACCTCTTCAAGTTCTTCCTTTGCTTCAGGAAGACCTGCTACATCAAAAAAAGTTACGTTTGCCTTTGATCCTACAAACATTTTCGCTCTGCTTTTTCCAAAATTCATTGCACTATTGCCCGAACCTTGTGCTTGTCTCATTATAAAAAATAGAAATCCAAACATCAGTATAAAAGGCAATAAACCAATTAGTATTGAAAAAATAGTTCCTACGCCTCCACCATTTTTTACAACAACTGAATAAGCAGATGGATCTACATCTGAAGCAGACATAATTTCATAAACACTAGTGCCAGCTTCTTTAGAAGCTTTGTAAACTTCTCCATTTTTAGTGTATTTTAGTTTATCTCCACTAACTTCAATTGTTACTGGAGTAGCTGTACCTTCAGAGCTTTTAGAAATACGAACCAAATGCCCTAAGTCTTTTTCTTCGCTTGATTCAAATGATCTACCTAAAAAAAGATAAAATGCACCTATCATTAGAAGCCCTGCTATTACATAAGTGACACTGTTATTGAGAAATTTTTTGTTCATGAAGTGAGAAAAATTTTTATTATTTATAATAAAATCCTATCATAAGAACGAAAAAAAATTAATATTTTCTTAGTATGTAAATATATTTTTTCTTATCATGTAACGGGTTCTTGTGTTACTATAGATTAGTAGACTTTTTATAATTAAAAAACTTGACATCTAGGAGTAAAAAATAGCAAAAGAATATAGGGTGAATGAGCGAATCAGAAGTAGCTCTGTTAGATTGATTTCTGGAGAAGACCAATCCAACTCTAACTCTAAAATACTGAAGACAAGTGAAGCCCTACAAATGGCTATTGATAATGGTTTAGATTTGGTTGAAGTTTCTCCAAACCAAGATCCTCCTGTATGTCGTTTACTAGATTACGGAAAATTTAAGTATAATCTCTCTAAGAGGGATAAAAAAAATAAGAGTAAAACAACTCAGACTCAAAGAGAAGTACGATTGAGGCCTGGTACATCAAAACATGATGTAGAGCTAAAAATCAAAAAAGTTAGATCTTTACTGGATGATGGATCCAAAGTCAGAGTTGCTGTGATGCTCAGAGGAAGGGAAGCTGCTCATCCAGACTTTGCTATGAAAGTTTTGAGGTCAGTTGCTGAGGGTGTTAAAGATATGGCTAAACTGGATAAAAGGCCATCAAATGAAGGTAGAACTTTAAGTTTAGTTGTTTCACCTGCATTCCCAATAGGCACAATGAAAAATAAAGAAAAAGATAATAAATAAATCAAATGCCAAAAATAAAAACAAATAAAGCTGCAAAAAAAAGATTTCATGTCACTGGATCTGGGAAGCTTGTAAGAACTAAAGGTCCCAAAAGTCATCTTAGAAGAAAAAAAGCTAAGAGAGTTAAGAGATTATTCGGTGGAAAAGTTGAACTAGATTCAACAAGAATTTCAGATAAAATAAAAAATCTAATATAAGGAATTTCAGAAACTATGTCTAGAGTAAAAGGTGGAATGACCACCAAAAGAAAACATAAGTCTATCTTAAAACAAGTCAAGGGTCATAGAGGGGCAAGTCGAACTAGAATTAGAGCAGCAAAAGAATCTTTGACTCATGCATTAAACTATTCTACTAAGCATAGACATCTTAAAAAAAGATCTATGAGAAAATTGGCTATTACAAGAATAAATGCAGCTGCAAGAGAAAATGGATTATCATATTCTAAGTTTATGAATTTATTGATTCAGAGAAATATTCAGATTGATAGGAAATCATTAGCTGAATTAGCTGTTAGAGAACCTGAGGGATTTGCGACTTTAGTACAGCAAGTTAATTCGTGAACAGAATTTTTATAATTCCATAAAGATTACTGAACTATCAATCATAACTGCCCCGATCAGTAAAAAAAGATAAAGTAGTGAGAATTTGTAAGTAGACACAGCGGAGGGTCTATCTAATTGTTTTAGTAGCTTATAAGACTTTGCAATTAAGATCGCACCAAGAACAATCGAACTAGTAACATAAATCCATCCCAAACTTGAAGCTATAGTTACTATAAGTAAGCTGATAAACATCAGTAAAATACAATACAGAAATATTTGTAATGAAGCATTTTTTATTCCTTTTACCACAGGTAGCATAGGTATTTTTGCCCTTTCATAGTCATCCTTAATCATGATAGCTAAAGCCCAAAAATGAGGAGGCGTCCAGAAGAATATTATTAGAAAAAGATATAAAGCCTCAAGAGTTATATTATTACTTATTGCCGCGTAACCTACTAGTGGAGGAAAAGCTCCTGCAGATCCTCCAATAACAATATTTTGAATAGTCCTTCTTTTGAGATACAAGGTATAAATTCCAACATAAAAAAAGCCTCCAGCAAAAGCTAAAATAGCTGCCAATAAATTATTTAATAAATATAGTGATGTAAATGAGAGTATAGCCAGAGCTATAGCAAATACTAATGCTTGTTTATGAGAAATAGTTCCTTCCGCTATTGGTCTATTTCTTGTGCGCCCCATATCCTTATCAATATCTGTTTCGAAGTACATGTTTAAAGTTGCTGCTGCACCTGACGAACAATAGCCACCAATAAATAGACCAAAACTTTCAGCTAAATTTGGTACTCCTTGCTTAGCCAAGAATGCTCCTCCAAAACTACTAAATATTAGTAATGTTAAGACCCTAGGTTTGGTCAAAAGAAAGTAGTTTTTAATTAGAGAATTCATTTGTAAGCCATCAAGGTTTTTTTACTTTAATCAACATTATAATTGATACGGTAACCATCCATACGATAGTTGCTAAACCAAGATGTAATGACCTAGACCAGACTGAAAAATCCGAAATTGGTATAGTTGCACCTATAATGGTCTGAAGAGTACCCATTGCTAACAGCAAATACCCCGCCTTACTAAGTACATTGCTTGAATGAGTTCTAATAAGAATTATAGAAAGTCGTAAAATATGTAGGATTAATACCAAGGAAATAATTCTATGTACCATGTGTATCCATTGGTTAGAATATCTTGGAATAAGATAGTCATCACACAATGGCCATCTGTAACATACAGACCCCGCCCCTTGCCAGACAGCATATGCTCCAGAAAGTAGAGATGCGATAGCCAATAAAGAAGTTATAGTTGCCAGTACCCTTATCTTATTTGTGGTCTTGACTGGTTTTAGATATTGTAAAATGAATGCTGCAACCATTAAGGCCGCAACAGTTTGAGCTCCTGCTAAATGAACTGTTCTGATTGCAGGATTAAGTTCTGATAAAACAACTGCTCCACCTATTCCACCAACTATAATTATAAGTAGTAGGTTAAAAAAATAGATTTTTACTGTGAAATTAAATTTTTTATAGACAAGGTAGGATAAAACAACTAAAAATATAGAAACTATTCCAAATAATGTACCAGATGTTCTATGGCTCCACTCAATAATTGCATGAATATCATTTAATGGAGGGATCCATGAGCCGAAACATGTCGGCCAATCTGGGCATCCATCTCCTGAATCTGTAACTCTTGTAAAAGCTCCGCATGTAGGCTGAAAAAAGGAAAAGAATATACCAAGTAGAGCAAAAATGAATAAAAATTTTTTTTTCGTAAATTTTTTTTTCTCCATATTTTAATTAGACTAAATTAATTGAAATTAATATATATTTAAAAGCTCTTCAAAAAAAAATTAATAAATAATAATGACAATTTTAGGAATCGAAACTTCATGTGATGAAACTGCATGCTCAATAATTGATCTTAAAGGTAATATTTTGAGTAATGTAGTTGCTTCTCAAATAGAAACGCATGCACCTTATGGAGGAATAATCCCTGAACTTGCTTCTCGTGCTCATATTGTAAACATACATAAGGTAGTAGAAGAGGCTATTCAAGTAGCAAAAATTTCGGTGAATGAATTGTCTGCTATTGCTGTTACAAATGGTCCTGGACTTGCTGGATCTTTACTTGTTGGAGTGAACTTTGCAAAAGGTTTATCTAATTCATTGAGTATTCCACTAATAGGAGTAAATCATTTAGAAGGTCACATATCCGCTTGTTTTATAGACAATGATAGATTTGATTTTTCAAAAAATGAAATATTCCCATGTATAGCTCTATTAATTTCTGGAGGACATACTGAATTGATTTTAATGAATGATTACGATTCTTATAAACTTTTGGGCCAGACAAGAGATGACGCTGTAGGGGAAGCATTTGATAAAGTTGCAAGGATTTTGGGGCTAGGTTATCCAGGAGGTCCTATTATTGAAAATTGGGCAAAAAATGCTGTAAGAAAAGACTATGTATTACCGAGAGCTTGGTTGAGAACTGATGAAGAATTTAGCTTTAGTGGATTAAAAACTGCATCAAAAAATTTAGCTTACGAGAAGATATATTCTAATAATTTATCAAAAAATCAGATAAAACAAGAAATATCTGAAATTGCTTATGCTTTTCAACTTTCAGCAGCTGATGTACTTCTAAATAAATCTATTAATGTAGCAAAAAAATATGGTTGTAAAAAGATTCTTGTTTCAGGTGGAGTAGCTGCTAATGGCTTTATCAGAGATTCTTTTGGAAAGGCTGATATCGAATCAATATTTCCAGAAAGAAGGCATTGCACAGATAATGGATTAATGATTGCTTGCCGAGGTTTGATAGATTATAAAAAAAATAAATTCTTAAAAAATGATCAAAACTTAGAAGTTTTGCCTCAGTTAAATGTTAGTTAGTAAGTTATTTCAATCTTGCGAGTAAAATTCTTCTAAACTCATTAACCTTTCTCCTATTTAAAGATGAGAATTCAATTGTAATATCTAATCTAGCAGTCTTAATAACCAATATGCTATATGTTGATAAAAGAAAATAACTGCCAAAAAAAATCAAACCAGCAATCATACTGATTATTGCTATAGAAGTGCTCAAAATTGATTGGTCCAAGAAATACCATGAAATTATGGAAACAATAAATCCAAGAATAGCCCATGCTAGATTAGATTGTATCCCTTTATTATTCTCTATAGATATAGAGTCTATTTTTTTTATAACTATATCCTTGATCTCTTCTTCATTTTTATATCTCAAGAGATCACCATGTAATACTATTTCTTTGTTTCCAGATTTTATAAAAGACCTATTTTTCATAAAATCTGATTTTTATATCTATTTTATAAATTTTCTCCCACCTTCTATCATCAATTCTTGTATTGCAAGAGTACTCATAATATCGTCTTGAACTATTTTATTTTTACTTCTTGCCAAAGACTCAATATTTGAAGTTAGCTCTTTTCTTTTAGGATTTTCTGGTTCTCCCGGAATGCCCATAGAAGCAGCAAGGTCATTCGGGCCACCAGTAATTCCTGAAAGTCCCTCAACGGAAAGAATTTCTTCAAGATTATCCCAACCAGGGACGGATTCAATCTGTGCTATTACAAGCATATTATTATTGGTCCACTCCGCATATTTTAGTTTTCCTCCATAATCTGATAGCTTTTGATCATCATTAAATTCTGTCCCTCTTCCTCCTCCCCATGATCTTTTACCTAATGGGGGGAATAAACATGCATCCGCAAAATCCTGTGCTTCTTGTTTTGTTTCTACATGAGGGCCAACTATACCTTGAACACCTCTATCTAAGAATAAATTTATCCAGTAAGGGCTTTTATCAGGAACTCTTGCTGTAACTGACATACCGTAACCATTCGCAACTCTACATATATTATCTATTGACTCTGGTGAAAAAAGACCGTGTTCTCCATCACAATTTATAGCGTCAAATCCAGCGTGTGCAGCAAGTTCCACTAGTTCTAATGATGGGAAAGTTAATCCAAATACATTAGCCTTTTTGCCTTCTTTATTTTTTTTCAAAATAGTATTTTCTATCATTTTTTTTCCTTACTTTTAAATTGTTTTGTTTGCCCCGCCTTTAGCGTCTGTAGACTTATATGGAGGATGTTTTAAGATTTCTTTTTCATTTAAATCTAATCCTAAACCAGGTTTATCTGTAAGTGTAACATAGCCATCCTTTTGTCTTGGGAAACCATCAAAAACACTAAAATAATGAGGTGAGTAAAATTCTGCATGATATTCCATTATTTCAAAGTTTGGAATGTTTTTTCCAAGATGCATTTCTGCAATTGCTCCCACTGGAGAACAAGTATTATGTGGAGCTATAGTAATATGTTTACCTTCAGCAATGATGGATATTTTCTTGAGTTCTGTTAATCCTCCTGCATTAGCTATATCAGGTTGTAAAACATCAACTGCATTATCTTCAACTAATTTTACAAAAGGAAACTTTGTGTATAATCTTTCTCCAGTAGCTAAGGATAAATTTGTTTGTTTTTTTAGTGTTATCAACTCAGAAATATTCTCTTCAGAAACAGGTTCTTCAAAGAATAAAGGATCGTATTTTTTTAACATTTCAGAAATTTTTACAGCATTCATGACATTGAATTTTGCGTGTCCCTCAACCAATATTTCTATGTTTTCTCCAACCGCCTTTCTTACTTCACTAACCCTTTTTTCTGATAAAAAAAACTCTTCTTTATTCAATCTGTAGAAGTTTTTTTGACCAAATGGATCAAATTTTATGGCCTTATAACCCATTTTTATTACTTCTTTTGCTTCTTTTGCATTTTGTTCAGGTGTTCCAGGATTTGTATACCAACCATTCGCATAAACNATTAATTTTTCTCTAAATGAACCTCCAAGAAGGTTATAAATGGGTTGATTTAACATTTTACCTTTTAGATCCCATATTGCTATATCAAGCCCTGAAAGAGCAGTAGTTGAAATTCTGCCTCCTCTTTGCATTGAATTATTATAAGCATTCAACCAAAGTGTCTCATTTTCGATTGGATCATTACCTTTGTAGAATTTTTCAAAAAGATACTTTATTTCATCTATAACTCTTGAATCATCTCCTAAATAGCTAGCGTCTCCAATACCGTATTTTTCTGANTNNTCACAGTANACTATNGGTATTAACCAATTTCTNGTAGCGTTATGNTGTTTTGCTGAAAATTGTCTGAANTCTAACCNNNTTATTTTGTTCATAATTTAGTATNNATTTNCNTATTTTTNTATAAATAAANNTTCCTTNTTTTTTNTTGACATATNNAGATATTATATATACTCTACNGAGAACTCGCAGAAATAACTGNGGGNANTGAACTTTTAACAATGGNTNAANNATGCCNAAAATTTTGATGTGTTGCTTTTTATTNNAAGTNACCAGGAGACNANATTTTTGGNGTTTANNTNTNATCTTTGTTNANATTTNCTTCCNAANGTTTTTTCNGNGAAAAAATAAACAAATCCACTGGATTTCTGGTGGATAAGTGTTGGAGGAAAATTTATGAGTATTAATATACTACGTAAATCTGGTATGCTAGCTGGACTGCTAGTTGTTTCAATGCTAATGGTACTAGTTGTTGCCTGTGGAGGAGATGATTCTGCTGATCATCATCATCATCTTCATCATCTGCTGCACCAGCTGCACCTGCTGCACCAAAAGCACCTGCTGCTCCTAAAGCTGCTGCCAAACCTGAAGCACCAAAAGCTGCTCAAGCTGCTGCTCCTGCTGCAAAAGCAGAAAGCAAAGCAACTAAAGCTGCTAGTGCTTCTTCATCTTCGAGCGCAAAACCAAGCGGTCCAAGTGGTAAACTTGTGAGAGCTCACCATGAGGTAAACCCTGTATTTGGAACTCCATGGTCAGGACCTTATAAGTGGTCTGCTGCAGACTTGATTGGTATCGGAGAACACCTTTTCTATTTTGATAAAGGTAATGCTATGACTCCTCAGATGGCAAAATCATGGTCAGTTGACCCTGCTGGAACAAAAGTCACTATCGAACTTAATGAAGGTATGAAGTGGCAATCTCCAAAAGGATACGAAGATACTGACTTTGGTTATGTAACTGCGGAAGACAGAGTAAGATGGTTTAACACAGTTAACGGTACTGTAAACCCAGATAGCTCATACCCAGATTCTGGTGATATTGGAGCTATTTTCACAAAAGCCGAAGTTATTGACGACCTAACATTTGAAATTGGATTGGTAAGTCCAGTATTTTTCTGTTTACCACTATCTGAGTTCGGTTGTTTAGGTGCTGCTCCTGTACAAGGTGCTGTACACCACGTTGATATGATGGGAGCTGACTGGGCTTCTAAGCACGCTGTTATGACTGGACCTTATGCACACGGTGAGTGTACTGCTGGTGACAGATGTTCAGTGTTTGCTGTTGAAGATCACTGGAGAGCAAACCCACAAGTAGCAGAAATTGAGGTAATTCAGGTTCCTGAATCACAAACTCAGGTTGCTATGTTAAAGTCTGGTGAAGTAGACATGGCTGTAGTTGACTATAAACTACTAGCTGACGTTGTTTCTGGTTCATCTGACTTAAGATTCCTAGAGACTATGCCAGGTGGATATGTTGGACAATCAATTATATTCCCAGGAAACCTTTGGGAAGAAACTCACGCCAGAAGTGGTGAAGCACTAAACCCATGGGATTCTCCTGTATATGCAGAAGACTATGCTTGGGTTGGTGACCCATGGCAAGAAGATTCATACCACGAAGGGTCTACAGACTCATCTGTTGTAAAATACACAGATACTAACAACCCTGAAGGTATGACTGACATGGAACAAGCAAGACTAGTAAGACTTGCTCTTTCTACAGCTCTAGATAGAAATGGTATTAACGACTCTCTATTAAACGGAATCGGAACACCAATCTACTCAGAGTACATGGGACCAGAATACCCTGGATGGGATCCTGCAAGAGACACTGGTGTTTGGGACGCTTATGGTAACAAAACTAGTGAAACTGGTGGAGTAATTTACGAACTTCCTGATGGAGACATCGAGGCTGCTGGTAAACTACTTGACCAAGCTGGTTACCCTCTAGTTGATGGTAAAAGAGACATTGACGGTCTAGTTCTTCAAGCATACGCAGCAGAAGCAGGTCCTGTAGGACTTGAGGTTGCTGACACAGTTATGTCTGACTGGGCAAGACTTGGAATTGAAATCTCAGGTTTAGTTGAAGACTATGGTGGAGTTATTTCACCTAGAATGAAGAGAAGAGAACAGTATCTTCCAGTTTTGAAGAACTGTGATGTTCACTCAAACGTATGGCCTGAAGACTGGCCAATTCCACCAGTTGACACATCAAGAACACGTCCTTCATGGGGTTGTGGATTTGAGTCAAAAGCTGGTGCAAGAAGCGTTGCTAATGTTCTAATGGAACGAGATGCTGAAAAGAGAAAAGCTATGCACAAAGATATTGTGGACTACAGTATGTACTGGCTACAATATGCTGGTGTTTACCAAGTACCTAAGGGTATCGTAGTAAACGACAGAATCAAGTCATGGAATGCTCCTCAGCAACACTATGCTAACGTTTCTAACAACCCAGAATTAATAGTTTTAAATGACTAAAAATTCTTAATAGTTGATTAAAAGTTCAATTAACTAATAAAAAGTGGGAAGAAAACTTTATTTCTTCCCACTTTTTTTGTACTATCAAAACAACTAATTTAAAAAGTTATATTCATATAGCTTATACATATATATAAAGTAAGAGAAAAGAGAATGTTATGCTTAGATTTTTAGCAGGAAGATTGTTTTCATCATTTCTATCTATTATTGGTGCCACATTAGCTATTTTNACCTTAACAAATTTTCACAATGATCCAAGACTTTTGTTTGTTCCTGATAGTGGAAATGGAATTACCCAAGAACAATGGGATAAGCTTGGTGAGAGATTAGGTATGAATAAACCTTTCCATGAGAGGTATATTGATTGGATAGGAAGAACTCTAAGAGGTGACCTAGGTATTTCATTGGCAAGACAAATGGCAGTTACAGAAATTGTAATGGCTAAAATTCCAGCAACATTAGAATTAGCGTTAGGAGGTTGGATATTTGCTATCTTACTGGGAATACCCACCGGAGTGGTGGCAGCGGTATTTAGAGGGTCGTTCTGGGATTACGTTGCAAGAGGAGCCGCTCTTGTAGGGCAAGCAGCTCCACCTTTCGTTACTGGACTTGTGCTTATTTATATTTTCAACCAATGGATTCAACCAGGTGGTGAGCCTTTATTGCCAGCAGGAGGAAGGAAGCCAGAGTTTGATGTGAAGGATTACGTCCTTCCATGTATAGCATTAGGTTGGGGAGCAGCAGCAGCTCTAATGAGATTGACAAGATCTTCTATGCTAGAAATTTTAGACTCTGAATACATCAGATTAGCTAGAGCTAAAGGTGTAAACTTTACAACTGTAATTTTCAAACATGCTCTCAGAAATGCATTGATTGCTCCTGTTACAAGTGCACTTCTAATTTTTTCAGGATGGCTAAACGGTGCATTAGTAGTAGAAATTATTTTCTCATGGCCAGGAATTGGTTACGATGCACTATACAGAGCAGTAAATGATAATGACTTCCCTCTTTTNTTNGGGACAGTATTTGTATTTATTTTGATATATTTGATATTTGCAACCATTGCAGATATTGCATACACAATAATTGACCCTCGNGTTCGATTGAATTAGTAAGGAGAACATTTTATGGCTACAGAAACANCTAGTTCACAATTTAACCCATTAANATATTGGNTNATTACTTGGTCTTTTTTTAGAAGATANCCTGTATTTCCAGNAGTGATTTTAATAGTTCTGGTAATTGCTGCTATTATTGGTCCAACGGTGGCNCCTTACGAGAGAGATATTGGTGATGTAAGGGCAAGGCATAATCTTCCAGGAACAGTAGATATTAAATTNCCTACAAAACCNAAAGGTGGAATAGATCTAACTGATACTGACATTGCAGCCGGTTCNACTTTTNTTGCTACATATGAACTACCTACAGATAACCANATTTTTGATATAGGAAAAGATGGTTCATATAACAATGATATTTCNTGGAATGAGAGNACTCCAAACACACCAGATATTTTATTTAGCAATATTACACAAGAAGGANCNATCCTTANTTTTGAAATTATTGCNAATGAAGATATTATNGAAGGTCAGAATGACAATATAATTTTNGATGTTCAAGTAATAAGAACTGACACTAAATTATTAGATATGTGGCCNGACGGCTACCACTTTATGGGTAATGATCATGTTGGAAGAGANGTGTTTAGTAGATTGTTGCATGGTGCTCAAATTTCTATGATGGTTGTAGGTATTTCTCTAGTAGCAGGAATGACAATTGGTGTTGCATTAGGTCTTATTGCTGGATACACAGCTAATCGCTACGAACCAAATATAGGATTTTGGATGACCTATAAGGGTAAAAAAAGAAGAGTTGCAATATTTAGTCCATGGTTAGTTGATGAATTTATTACTAGATTCGTTGATATTTGGTATGCTTTGCCGTTCCTGATGGTTGCCCTTGTAGTAACTCTAATTTTTGGAAGAGGTCTAGAAGTTCTAATGGGAGTTCTTGCTTTGATTGCATGGAGTGGTTTTGTAAGGGTGATTAGGGCTCAAACACTAATTATTAGAGAGTTAGATTTTGTAGCTTCAGCAAAAATAAATGGAGCTACTGCATTCAGGATAATGTACAAGCATATCCTTCCTGGTGTACTAAATACAGCAGTTGTTGTAGCAACACTTAATACAAGCGGCTTGATTTTAGCCGAGTCAGTATTGAGTTTCGTTGGAGCAGGAATTCAACCTCCTACACCAGCATGGGGTGTTATGACAAATGAGGGTCGGGACTATTTAGCTATAGCTCCTCACCAAGTTATGGTACCAGGTGGAGCTATATTCTTAGTAGTTCTAGCATTAAATTTCTTAGGAGATTGGCTAAGAGATAGATTAGACCCAAGATTGAGACAAGTAGATTAAGAAGGCTGATATGAAAAAAATTTTATTATTGATTTCAATTGCAGTAATATTCGGGTGTGGAGGTGATACACGTTCTTTCACAAACATTGTTCAAACTCAAACTGCAGAAAATATGATAGGTAATGCAACTGCAACAGCAGTTGCAGAAGTAACTGAATGTACAGCTGAGCAAGGTATTGTTTATGATACACTTTCAGAATCTGAAAAAGCAAAATGGGTAACTGAATGTGAAAGCTCTTTTACAGCAGCAGCCCAAGCTGTTGGAAAAGATGCTGCCGCTTCTGCTGAAAAAGTAGCTATGTCATTAACTGCAACTGCTGAGGCTGGTGGAGAAGCTGCTTGTACAGGATCCCTTTGTGAAAAAGAAGAAGTAGTAATAGATATAGAAATGCCTGAAGGACCTGTTCTAGAAGGTGTGGTTGAAATAAGCATTGGTCAAGGTGGTGTTATGGAACCGCAGACAGTAAAAGTTAAGTCTGGGACAACTGTTAATTGGTTAAATCCTAAAGGTGCTGCTAGCTCATCAACATCTGACGAAGGACAAGAAGATATGTGGGATTCGGGTGCTTTCAACAAAGGGCCTTTTGATAAACAGCCAGAACAATGGACTTACTCAAGAGAATTTACAATACCTGGTTGTTTTCAATACAGGTCTTTATATAGTGGAGATGCTGATACTGGAAACTTTGGTGTAGTTTGTGTAGTGCCTGAGTAGAATTATCCCCCACCAACAGGTTTGACTATTTCTATTCTGTCTTCTTCCATAATGATTGTTTTGTCGTAATCTTTTTTATGAATTATTTTCATATTAATAGCTACAGCAATCATTTTTTCCTTCAACCCCTGAGAATCTAATAAATCATTAATAGTTTGGTTCTTTTCAATCTTATTTTCTTTTCCATTTAGATAGATTTTAATCATAGTAAGATTTTAATTTTTTGATAGTTTTTTCTAAATTATTTGTATTTGCTAGTTCACTTATCATAGCTACACCTATAGCATTTGATTTTTTTATAGCATCTATATTTTGTAAATTGATTCCACCTATTCCAATAACAGGTTTCTTTGATAGTCTAACTAATTCCATAAATTTCTCAATACCCAAAGTTGGCCCATTAGGATGTGAATTTGATTTGTAAATTGTACCTATAACAAATGCATCTATGTCCAAGTCATTATTATTTTCATATAGCTCATCTTTAGTATGAATAGATTTAGAAATCCATCTTGCACCGCTTTCTGATTTTGCAAAATCACCTGTAATTTTTTCATTTGATTTAATATGAAATCCATATGGAGAAATAATCCTGGATGATTCAAAGTCTTGATTTACTATAATTTTTGTATTTTCTTTATCTACAATTTCATTTATCTTTTTTGAAATTTCTATTTTTTTACCTTGGTCTAAATTATTAAGCCTTATTTGAATAAAATTTATTCCATAAAATGAAGCTAACTTAATATTTTCTAAGAAATATTTTTCATTATCAAATTTATCAATATCTGTGATGTAAATAATCATCAAGTATTTACAATATTATCCTTGGGGCTACTAGGATTTGCTTCTTTAGTAATAGGTATTCTTCCTGATAGGAAAGCCTTTCTTCCTGCTCTTACACCAAGCTTGAAAGCTTCTCCCATAGTTTTGGGATCATGTGCTCCTGCTATAGCTGTATTTACTAGTACAGCATCTGCTCCAGATTCCATTACTAGAGATGCTTCTGATGGAACTCCTAATCCTGCATCAACTACTACAGGAACTCCTGATTGTTCAATAATTATTTGTATTTCTTCAAGAGCGAGAACTCCTCTTCCTGATCCAATTGGTGATCCAAGAGGCATAACAGTTGAACAACCAACATCCTCTAATCTTTTAGCTAAAACAGGATCTGGAGAAATATAAGGCAGAACAATGAATCCCTCCTTGACTAATTTCTCACAAGCTTCAAGTGTTCCTATTGGGTCAGGTAGTAAGAATTTTGCATCTGGAATTACTTCTACTTTTATCCAATTTGATTGAGTTACTTCTCTTGCTAACATAGCTGTATAAATAGCTTCATCAGCATTTTTACTACCAGCAGTGTTAGGCAATATATTATATTTTCCCCAGTCTATTACATCAAGAAGGTTTTTTTCCTTTGGGTCATCAAAATTTATTCGTCTAATTGCCACAGTAATCATTTCTGTTTCTGAGGATAATATAGATTCTTGAAGATCCTCCGCACTTCTATGTTTTCCTGTACCAGTAATTAGTCTAGATTTAAACTTTTTTCCTGCTATTACTAATTCATCCATAATATAATAAGTTTATGATTAATATTGTTTTAATCATAAACCTGTAGATTATATCTAGAAACCTATATACATGTATATTTTTATAAAAAATTGAATATAAAGATAACAAAAAATACAAAAACTCCAGAAATCAAAGCCGCTCTTTTTGATCTTGATGGAACTTTATTAAATTCAAATGAAGAGATTCCTATCTCAATTCAAAAAAAAATCATGGAGATTTCTAAACATATTCCTGTTTCAATAATTTCTGGAAGGATATTTTCTTCAGTTTTAGAATATTCTGAACAGCTCGGATTAATCTCTCCTCAAATTTCTGATAATGGAGCCATAATTTTTGATCCAAAATCAGATAATAAAATAATCTATAGAAAATCTTTAGATAGTGAAATTGCAAATAAGGTTTTTGAATTATTAGATAAAAATAAATTTGAATATTTTTCAAGTGCTGAAGGTAAAACTATGGATAATACTATGGAAAATAAAACTTCTAAGAACGTAAATATAATTACATGTTTTTATGAGGATGCTAGACCATATCTTGAATCATCAGATTTTATCGATACTTCTAAAATATCTCTTGTTCATTCTTCAGGAAGCATGGATGAACAATATATTAGTTTTATGCCAAAAAATGTGAATAAAGGAGTTGCTCTAAATAAGTATTCAAGATTACTCGATATAGATAAATCTAAAATTTTTGCAATTGGAGATGGTATGAATGATTTAGAAATGCTTGAACAAGCAGGTATATCAGTTGCAATGGGTAATTCAGTGAATGAAGTATTTGAAGTAAGCAAATACGCTACTGGGGATTATGAAGATTATGGAACTGAAATTGTACTAGATTGGATATTTAGAGGAATATCCTAGTTTTTTAGAGCTTTATATCCGGCTCGTAAAACGTTTCTCCATATTTTTATTTCGTTAGAAACTGATTCTACAAGCTTAGTATGACTCATATCTATTTCTTGGAATTTTTTAATTCTGTTTCTTACAAGCTTTCGTTTACTTGTGTAATTCAAAATAGATAATTCATTTATTATATTTATCTTAATTAGTCTAGACATATCTTCTAACCCCTTGCTTGCACCTAATGGAGGTTCTTTTATGATTTTGTCTATAATGCCCGTCTCAAGGCAATCAAATGCATCTAAAACATCTTTACCTTTACTTTCTAAACCTGTATTTAGAATAGAATGTTCTAGCATTAGTACACTATCTGATATAAAAAATGGTAAAGAACCTTCGGAGGCAGTTTCTCCCGTTATTATTGAAATTAATGGTTCTTCGTGATTAGAAAGTAACTTTATATTTTCTGATAATAAATTAGCTATCCCAGAAATCTCATTTTCGAAGGTATTGTTTATACCCATGTTATCCACAAAAAATATTATCGGTAACTTAAATTTTCTAGAAATCATAATAGAATCTTTTATTTTCACAAAATCATTAATGTTTATTTTCCCATCATTTGTTTT
This sequence comes from Chloroflexota bacterium, assembly GCA_002719425.1. Next base: position 42,825 of record PBHA01000010.1, on the reverse strand, counting down.
ATTGATTCTTTGAAAATTTTGTACTAAATAAATAATTGATTGAGATCCTATTTTAGCTAAACCTAGAGTTGAAAGATTTTTCTCGCTATTGTCTTTTAGAGGTATAACATCATCAAAAATACTGTATAAATATTGCTTAGCTGATGGCCTTGATTTCTCTATTTTTTTTGTTTCATTGGATTTTATAAAATCTATTTCTGGAAGTTCTAGGTCTACTTTTTTGGGAATTTTAATTGATGATGTTAATGATTCAAGAATAGAAGCTATTTCTTTTTTTAAGTTGTTTCTAGCTACTATATTATCGATCAATCCATTTTCGAAAAAATTTTCTGATGTTAAATCTATTTCTTTAGAATCTATAGTAGTTTTCCCTATTTCATTTCTTGAAAACATCCCAATTATTGCACCTGGTTCTGCTATTTTTATATCTGCTGAAATTGCAAAAGAACTGTATACTTGTCCTCCTGATGGATTTGTTAGTAACGATATATGAGGAAGTTTTTTATCAGATAATTCGTCTGTTGCATTTATCGTCTTAATCATTTGAATAAGAGAAAAAATTCCCTCTTGAACCCTTCTACCTCCACTTGAGATTACGGATATGATAGGTAAGGAATTTTTTTTAGAGTAGGTAAAAGCCTTAGAAATTTTTTCACCAACTATTATTCCCATTGATCCTCCAAGAAAGCCAAAATCAAGTAATATTATTACTGTTTTTATCCCTCCAATATTACAAGTACCTGTGATTACAGCTTCTTCAAGACCAGTTCTTTCTCTTGTGTTTTTAACATTTTTTTTATAGTTTTGATTAATTTTTAAGTTTTTAGGTTTCCTAACAGTTATATTTTTATTGAACTCTACAAAAGAGCCTTGATCAGAAATAACTTCAAGCCTTTTTGAAAAATCTATAGAATAATGAAAATTACAAAAAGGACATATTTTATATTTTGCATAAAAATCTGTTTCACTAATCTTTTCTTTACAGCTAAGGCACTCACTAAGGTTTTCTCCTAAGCCAATATGATTTTCTTCTTTATTAATCATCCAACTAATACTTTCCTTGGTTTTCCTGCTTCTCCTGGTCCTACAATACCATTATCTTCTAATTCATCCATTAATCTTGCTGCTCTAGGGTACCCTATCCGTAATCTTCTCTGGAGCAAAGAAGTCGATAAAGTTTTGCTTTGGGAACTCAAATCTAATGCTTGTTCGTATAAAGAATCTCCAGAGATTTGAGTATTATTTATATTATCTTCTTCTGTAATTTCAAGCATTTCTAGAGAATATTTTTTGTTGAATGGTTCCCACTGAGAAGTGATACTTTGAATATCATTTTCCGTTAGAAGAACTCCTTGAATTCGACTCATTTGAGCATTGTCAATAGGACTAAACAACATATCTCCTTTTCCAATAAGTTTTTCTGCTCCCACTCCATCTAAAACAGTTCTTGAATCTATCTGAGACATTACAGCAAATGACACCCTACTAGGAAAATTTGCTTTTATCAATCCAGTTACTACATCCACTGATGGTCTCTGGGTGGCAACAACTAAATGAATACCAGTTGCTCTACCCAATTGAGCAAGTCTAACTATTAATCTTTCTATCTCGCTTCCTGCTTGTAACATCAAATCTGCAAGTTCATCAATCATCACAAGAATATTCCACATTTTATGACTTTTACTCATCTTTTTATTGAAATCAGAAATATTTTTTACTCCAACTTTTTCAAGAACCTTAAACCTAACCATCATTTCTTCAACAGTAGCTGTTAAAACAGAAACTGCTTTTTCTGTATCAACTATTACATCCTCCGTGTACAAATGAGGAATATTTGCATAGGGCGTTAGTTCAACTCTTTTAGGATCGATTAAGATCATTCGTACGTCGTCAGGTTTCTTGGTACTAAGTAAGCCTGTTATTATTGAGTTTATGAAAACTGATTTACCTGAACCAGTGGAGCCAGCAACAAGTAGATGAGGCATCTTGCTCAAATCGATTATTCTAGGAATACCATCCATCCCTTGACCAAGAGGTGCTGGAAGCAAATATTTTTCTGAATTATTTAGATTTTCAAATTCAATCACTTCTTTAAAATCGACTGTATTAGGTGAAAGATTAGGTATTTCTATTCCCATAGAGTTCTGAACTCCATCAAGAACTGCTTCAAACCTAATATTCGGAGACCCTAATGCTAAAGCTAGATCTTTCTCTCTTCGCAATACTTGCTCCACTTTTACTCTTTTTTTCTCATTTTCATCAACCCACCCAGGTTTTAATTGGTACATTGTAACCGATGGGCCAGATGTATGTTTTTCGATTGTTGTGTTTACTCCATGAGCTGCTAAAGTATTTATTATTATTTTTTTTGTGTCACTAATTTCTTCCTTGCTTAGTTCTTCTTTTTTCGAAACCATAAGATTTGTTGTATCGATTTTAGGCCATTTTAATTTTTCATACCTAAATTTATCTATTTTGTTATCTTCAAAATCTTCATTGACATTGGTAATTGTTCTCATTTCGAAATTGGTATTGTCTTTGATAATATTTTTGTTTTTTTCATCTAATACTTCAGTTTGATTGTCCGAAAATTCTTCTGAAGATGTAATTAAATTATTCTTATTTATCTTATTTATAATTTCATCACTCTTTTTTGTTTCTATCGAATCTTCAACTGTTTGTTCTTTTATAACTAAATTCTGATTGGCTATCTTTTGAGAAAAATTTCTTCGGGGTTTTATTTTTTTTATGTCTATTTTTTTTATTATTATTTTTAGTAATTCAAAAATTTTATTAGTAATTGATTTAATAAAAGAAAATAAAATTTTTTTTACCATATCTGGCTTATAAATGACTAATATTACAAACAAAGGAAAAGATATCCGAAAAGTAATATCAATATAATTGATTATACTTGCATTATAACTGCTCCAATAGTAAGGGGATTTTGCTAGAAACTCTCCATATTTTCCAGCAAACGAATAATCAAATGAAAATCTTGAACTAGACATATAGTTTAAGGATCCGAATAGTATAAAAAGAGAAAAATTTATTAGAATTATTGAAAATATATTTTTATAAGAAAGATAGTTTGTTGAGTTTCTAATTGAGTATCGTAAAAGAATAGAAACTAAGGAAAAAGATGATGATAGTATCACAGGGGCTAATCCTAGATTATCTCTAACGCCACTAAATATTATTGGACTAGTAATAATAGTACATAAAAGTAATATGTATAAAAAATAATTTTTATTTAATACTAATTCGTTGATTCGAACTAATAATTTGTTATTGTTCTTCTCCATTTTATTTTGACTATTTTTCAATAAATAATGATTTAATAAGATATTTTTTATTAAAATTTTCTAGTATTAATTTATATAAATTCTTGTTCAATTGCTTAGTTATTTTATTCCATCCTTCTTCTGTATTGGAAATTTCAGTCATACTATTTAAAATAAAATTCTTTACATCATTTATGATTTTTATATTATTAGATTTGTCAAATAATTTTATGTCTATACTATTTTTGTCTTGAATTTCTCCTGTTTTTATAATTACAGATAAAATATTATTATTATAAATATTAGATTTTTTATCAGCATCTAATGAAAAATTATCTCTAAGCACCACTTCATCAATTATTTTTTCATGATCTATTATCTTAGCTTCTTGAGATGTGATTTCTAGATTATCTCCATTTGATAGGACAAAAATATTTTCATTTTTCAATCCGTTATCTAAACCAATTTTTTTATGAGCATTTAACATATCAAAATTTCCATGTATTGGTATAAGATACTTTGGTTTTAATGATTTTATAACTGTTCCTAGTTCTGAGTTATTTGAATGTCCAGAAACATGTAGCTTAGTTTCGATATTACTAAAATTTACTTCAGCTCCTAGACCATGAATTCTATGAATCACCTCGAATACCTTTTGTTCATTTCCTGGGATCACCGAAGATGACATAAGAACGATATCATCTTTTTCTATTTTTAGATTATTGTAATTTCCCTTGGACATTCTATTGAGAACAGAAAATTCCTCACCCTGAGATCCTGTAACAAAATACACCACATTGTCATTTTCCAAAGTTTTTTTTGATTTTATATTTAGTAGAACTTGGTCATTATCGCTTATGATACTCAGATTTTTTGAAATTTTTAGATTTTTTTGTAGGGTACTACCAAGAAGGACTATTTTTTTATCAGATCTTTTTGCTACGTTAATTGCCATTTGAATCCTTGAAATTTGTGATGCAAAAGTACAAATAATAATTTTCTTATTTTTCTTGAAAACTCTTTCAAAAGTTTTTTCAATCTCTTTTTCTGAAAAACTTTCTGTATAAATCATGGCATTTGTTGAATCTGATAATAGTACGTCACATTTATTATTTATTTCTCTATTAATTGCTTCAAAATTAGTATTTTTACCAAAAATTGGTTTTTTATCAAATCTAAAATCTCCAGTGTGAATAATATTTAATTTTTTGGTTCTGATGAGTAATCCACATGAGTCAGGTATTGAATGAACCACAGGAAACCAAGAGATATTAAAATCTTTAAAATGAAAGATTTTATTAATTTGGATATCTTTTAGAAGATGTCTTTGATCCCTTAATATTTTTTTTTTAATTAATTCTTTTGCAAGAGGTGGGGAGTAAATTGGAACATTTAGAAAGCCAAGTTTAGAGATTCCTCCTATATGATCCTCGTGACCATGTGTAATAAAAATCCCTTCAACTTTATTTTTGATTTGTTCTAAATAATCAAGGTCAGGAAGTATATAATCAATTTCTGGATCAGAAGAAAACTTAATACCTGCGTCTATAATATATATTCTAGAATTTATTTCGAAAAGAAGTAAATTTTTACCTACCTCTCCTAGTCCACCTAGGGGAGTAATTTTTATTTTTTCCATTTTTTTCTCATATCTAATTGTCTAATAAACTTACAGTAAACTAGATAGATTAAAATGAATTGAGAATATTCTTATACTTTAGAAGATATGTAATCAACGGCATCTTGAACTGTTCTAATATTTTCAGCATCTTCATCTGAAATTTCAATTGCCTTTTCGTCAGTCGAAAACTCCTCTTCAAGAGCCATAATAAGTTCTACAACATCAAGAGAGTCTGCTTCTAAATCTTCAGTAAATGAAGATTCAGGTTTTACATCTCCTATGTCTACACTTAATTTTTCTGCTGTGATTTCTTGTATTTTTTCTAAAACTGAAGCCATTNTATCCTCCAAANTTTTAACCGCAAGTTTATGTTATTGAATAATGATCTAAAAGTCTATCTTACCATAGAACTTAAAACACCATTTATAAAGTTTTTAGACGTATCTGAGCCAAAAACATCTCCTAATTTTACTGATTCGTTTACCACAACTCCTACTGGAGTATCTAAACCACAAGAAATTTCAGATATAGCCATTCTCAAAATTGATAAATCTGTTTTGGGGATTCTTTCAATACTTTTATCATTAGTGTGTTGGACTATACTTTTATCAATAGACTTTTTATTCTCCAATGCATAGCTTAAGATCTTTTTTGCAATCTTTTGTTTAGATTTATTAGAATTTTTGAAGAATGATAGATTTTCAATATTACTTGATTCGTAGTCTTTAGATATCTCGCTTTCAAACAAGGACTGAACTACTGATGCTCTTGCCATTGTTGTACCAAAAATAGAATCAGTTTTTTCTTCAGAAATAAATTCACCATCAATACTATTGTTTAAATTATCTTGAATTTCGTCCATCAAGATAACGCTAGCTTCTAGACTCAACGTAATCTAATACTTGATCATAATTTCCAATATTTTTGACGTTTAGATCGGAGTTGATTCTTTTTATCATGCCAGAAAGAACAGAGCCAGGTCCTATCTCATAAAAAGTATCAACATCTTCATTAATCATATATTGTATTGAATCACTCCACAAAACACAGTTTTGAAGTTGATTTTTCAGTTCGTTTCTAACCAGATTTTTATCTGTTATGGGTTCAGCACTTGTATTAGCTACTATTGGAACAACTGCATCTTCAAAATTAGCTTCATCAATAACATAATTGAGTTCTTCTTGAGCTGAAGCCATTAGACCTGAATGAAATGCACCTCCTACTGGTAATGGGATTGCTTTCTTTGCTCCAAGTCTTGATGCAAGATCCATAGCATTTACTAAATTTTCTTTTTTCCCAGCAATAATTATCTGATTAGAGGTATTAATATTAGATAAAAATGTTCCAGTTTCTTCACATACTTCTTTGACTGCAGTTGCATCAATTCCTATTATTGCAGACATTCCTCCAGGGGCATTATTACATGCCTTCTCCATTAGTTCACCTCTTTTAGATACTAAATCTATAGTATCTTTGATGCTTAATGAACCTGCAGTTGCTAAAGAACTATATTCTCCTAGACTATGCCCAGCAGTGAAATTTGGAATTTGTATAGAGCCCATTTCTGATTCAATAGCTCTCCATGCAGCAATTGAAACTGTAGCTATAGAAGGTTGAGCATTTTCTGTTCTTGTTAGCTCTTCTTTTGAGCCTTCAAATATTACCTTAGAAAGCTTTCTTCCCAAAATTTCATCAGCTTCTTGAAAAACTTCACGTGCAGCTATACTGTTTTTATATAAATCAGATCCCATTCCAGGAGTTTGAGATGCTTGTCCTGGAAAAAGAAAAGCAACTTTTTCATTGTTCATTAGTTCACCTATATAAATTATATATCTCTATTGTTTCTATTTTTTTTGAATTTTTCAATAAATTTCTATACGGAAATACTTCAAATCTCATGTAAATGACAATAAACTTGAAAAAAACAATCATAAATTTATAATAAAAATATGATTATTTTGGGAGTTGATCCAAGTCTTTCTAATACAGGTTATGGCATTTTAGAATCAATAGAAAACAAATTGAAACCTATTGAAGGTGGTGTAATTAAGACTAGATCATCTGACCCTCTTTCTCTAAGGCTTTCTATAATTTCTCAAGAGTTTGATAAAATAATTGAAAAATTTTCTCCAGATCATATTGCAGTGGAAGACCTACATTCCAGACCAAGATTTGCTAAAACTTCCATACTGATGGGCCATGCTAGAGGAGTGATCTTATCAAGTGCTGGGATAAAAAAAATCCAGGTTTTTGATTATCAACCCACCCAAGCAAAAAATATAGTTACAGGTTCCGGAAGGGCTGATAAAAAACAGGTTATGTTGTCAGTTTCAAAGATATTAAATAATCAAAATTTATTAAAGAATGAACATGTTGCGGATGCATTTTCTATAGCGATCTGCCATTCTATAATCAATAATTCAAAAACAATAATTAAATGATTAGTTTTCTTAAAGGTGAAATTTTAAAATTTCTAAGTGATCCAAAAAGAATTGTTTTAAACGTTGGTGGTATTGGATATGAAATTTATATACCTGAATACCTTAATAATTATTTTGTTGAGAACAAAGTTACTATTGGATCTAATATAGAGCTTGAGATTTATTATCATGTTACAGAGAGACAACCTAAACCTCTTCTTGTAGGGTTTATTTCTTATTCAGATAAGGAGTTTTTTGAGCAATTAATTCAGGTTGAAGGGATTGGACCTGTAAAAGCAGCTAATTCTCTAGTCTTTCCCATAAACATAATAATCAATGCAATTGAAACAGAAGATACTTCTTTACTAGAACAGATGCCAGGAATTGGATCACGTGCTGCACAGAAGATAATAGCATCTTTGAATGGGAAATTAACTTATCAAAGTGAATCTAAGCAAAGTTATAATTCTGAATTTAAGATCATAGATTCTGTTTTTGAGGAAGCTTTGTCAGGACTGATAAGTTTAGGATACAAAAATAATGAGGCTAGAAATGCTATAAATGAGGTTTTATCAGAAAATGAAAAAAATCTTGATGTAGAAAATATAGTAAGAGAAGTTCTGAAGAAAAATATAAGAAAATATGTGTAAAAAAAGTTATGTCAGAAGATCTAAAAAATAAAGAAATAATTTTTTCAGAGAAAGATTCAGATACAAATAAAATTGATGTTGAAGCATCAGAATCTATTCTAGATACCAATATACTCCGTCCTAAATCCTTCGATGAATACATTGGACAAGAAAAAATAATTCAATCTTTGTCTATAGCAACTCAGGCTGCTAAAAAGAGAGATGAGTCACTTGATCATGTACTGTTTTATGGTCCTCCTGGATTGGGAAAGACAACTTTGTCTTATATTATTTCAAACCAGATTGAATCAAATTTTATTCACACTAGTGGACCTGCTTTAGAAAGACCTGCTGACGCTGTTGGCTTATTGTCCAATCTATCTCCCAAAGATATTTTATTCATTGATGAAATTCATAGAATACCAAAATCAGTCGAGGAATATTTGTACTCAGCAATGGAAGATTTTAGGGTAGATTTTATAACAGGAACAGGAGCTTTTGCTAAAACTATTAACCTTAAATTAGAAAAATTTACATTGGTTGGTTCTACAACCAGACCAGGTTTACTAAGTTCACCCTTGAGAGATCGTTTTGGACTATCATATCATTTAGATTATTATGATGAAAAAGACCTAAGCGATATTGTGTCTAGATCGTCTAGTCTTATGAATTTAAAAATTGATAAAAAATGCTCTCTAGAAATAGCGAAAAGATCAAGAGGTACTCCTCGAATAGCAAATAGACTTTTGAGAAGAGTTAGGGATTATCTAGAGGTAAAAAATATTAAAACTGTTAATGAAAATCTAATTGATGAATCACTTGAAATTGAAGGTGTAGATTCATTGGGTTTGGATAGACTAGATCGTCAATATATAAACATAATTGCAAAAAATTATCAGGGAGGACCTGTTGGGATTGAAGCTATAAGTGCCTCATTGAACGAAGACCAAGCTACACTTTCTGATGTAGTTGAACCCTTTTTATTAAAAATTGGATTTATTGTTAGAACTTCTCAAGGAAGAAAAATAACTTCTGATGCTATTAGGCACTTAGGTATAAACCTTGAATTACTTGACCAAGAAAGATTAATTTAGATTTTTGTAAAATTCGTTATCTTTGATAATTGGAGATTCAAAACATATAGCATCTTCTCTGCCTGAATTTGAAGGATAATAATTTTTTCTTATACTTGTTATTTTGAATAAATACTTTTTATATAAATTAATTGCTGGAATATTTGATTTTCTACACTCAAGCATAATTTTTTTTACTCCTGATTGAATTGAATGGTTTATAGAAATTTTCAATAATTTTTCTCCTATTCCCTTTTTTTGAAAATTTTCTAAAACTCCAATTTGCTCAATATGCATGTCTTCCATAATGTCCCATAATTTAATATAACCAATAATAATTTCCTCTTGAGTGAATTTTTTTTCATTTTTTTTACTGAAAAATTTTTTCAAAATATTTTTTTTGATTGGTAATGTATTTTCATACGTGCAAACGAAAATTTTTTTGTTCTCTTTTTCAATTTCTAGTTCAAAATTTGTATTAACTTTATCCATAAAAAAAATTTCTGACTCTATTTCAGATAGCTGTTTTGCGTCAGTTGATATAGCATTTCTGAACTTGATTTTTTCAATATTGTTTTTCATTAAACTAGAACTAAAGAACTATATGTTTTTTTTTTTTTAATAAGAGTATAATAATCCATAGTGTTTATAAACGCTTCATAAAAACTAAAATAGATTTTAGTGTAATTTAATGTTCTTAAGCAAAAATTTAATACGAGTTCTTAAGGTNCCACTAAAAAATAATAAACGAGATTTATTATTATCGATAATTTCTATAATTTTTGCAGCTGCACTACAAATGTCTATCCCTTATTATTTGGGATCATCCATTGATAAAGCATTACAAAATAACCAAACGGGAGATCTATCTTTAGAACCATTTATAATCATAGGCATACTAGTGCTTTCACTATCTGTCGCAAGAGGAATTTTCAGTTTTTTTCATGTTTATCAAGGGGAAAAAATGGGTCAAATCTTGGCGTTTGGATTAAGAAAAGATTATTTTAATAAACTTCAGAGACTTTCTTTTAACTATCACGATAAGGTTCATACGGGTGATCTAATTACTAAAGGTATCATTGATATTGAAGGGTGTAGGATGTTTATTAATACTGGAATCCTTAGAATAGTTTTTCTTAGTATTTTTATTACCACTGGAGCACTTCTGGTTTTGAGTATTGATATATTTCTAGGTCTTTTAGCCTTATCATTCGTTCCATTTATAGCAGTTATTTCTTCTTACACAAGATTAAGTCTTAGAAAGCAGTGGTATAGACTTCAAGAACAACTCGGCATTCTTACAAGAGTAATGGATGAAAATTTATCCGGAGTAAGACTTGTTAGATCATTTATGAAACAAAAGCATGAGTTAGAAAAATACTCATTAGCATCACAAGTTGTTAAGATTATGACTTTCAGGCAAATAACTATTAGAAGTTTATCCATTTCTTTGAACACATTTATTTTTTTAATTTCTATGAGTTTAGTTGTTTATTATGGGGCTATTTCTGTGCTAGAAAATCGAATTAGTTTAGGTGAATTAACATCATTAATTGCTTTTATGAGCATACTTCAAGGTCCAGTAAGACAAATTGGTATGCTAGTAAATGCTTTTGCTAGAGCTTCAGCTACTTCCTCAAGATTATTTGAGGTGATAGACCAAGTCGAGGAGGTAAAGAATTTAGAAGGTAATAAATTTGATGAACCAATCGAAAAAATAGAAATAAAAGATCTTTGTTTTTCATATGAAAATAGAAAGGTTCTAAAGAATATAACTTTCACAGCTACCCCAAATCATTCTATTGGAATAGTAGGTCCTCCAGGATCAGGGAAAACAACTCTTTCAAGATTACTTCCAAGATTTTATAATCCTAATTCAGGTTCTGTAGAAATCAATGGCATAAACATAAAAACTTTGGATTTGACAGACTTGAGACACTCTGTCAATTTAGTTGATCAAGACAATTTTCTTTTTTCTGATACCTTTTTTGAAAATGTTAGGTATGGAGATCCTAGAGCGTCTAAAGATTTAGTTAATTGGTCTACTGATAAAGCTCAAATATACAAACATATAGACCAATTGCCTGGCAAATTTGAAACATTGATTGGCGAAAGAGGTGTTCAGCTTTCAGGTGGCCAGAGGCAGAGACTTTCAGTTTCTAGGACTTTGCTTTTTCAGTCAAAAGTGGTAATTTTTGATGATTCCACATCTGCAATTGATACCCAGACAGAGAAAAAAATCAGGGATGAAATGCTATCTCTTGGTACAGGTATAACATTAATAGTAATAGCACATAGGATTTCATCAGTAATGAATTTGGATGAAATTTTATATCTAGAAGGTGGTGAAATTATAGAGAGAGGAAATCATGCTGAATTGGTCAAAAAAAATGGTCGTTATTCTGAACTNTATAATATGCAAATAAATCCAGAGTTGAAAGTTTAATATGGTTAGTTTATCTGATGAGGATATAAGATCTAGATCCTTTGACTACAATATAATTAAGAGATTTATGCCATATGTAATGGTTTATAAAAAAGATGTTTTACTTGGATTTTTTTTCATACTACTTTTGACTGGTGCTTCATTACTTATTCCTTTAGTAGTTAAGAATTTAATTGATAAATCGGACTGCTTAATTGGATCATCTTGCCAAGATATAGACCAAGTAAAAAATTCTATTTTGATAGGTCTATTACAATTTTTGGGATTGGCTATAATTGTTTCTTCATCTATTTTTCTGTCAGACTCAATAATAGAAAAAGTTGGAGAAAATATTCTTCTGGATCTAAGAAAAAAAATGTTTATGCATCTCCAAGATGTTTCTATTTCTTTTATGGATAAGACAGATGTCGGAAGATTAATGTCTAGATTACAGGGAGACGTAGCAGCAATGCAAGAGGCACTACAAATGTCAGTTTTTGCTATTGGAGATTTTGTATTAATTTGTGGAATTATAACTGTACTATTAAGTATGAATTTGCAACTTGGGATACTAACACTTCTTGTAATGCCATTGATGCTGATAATTAGAATGTTTTGGTTACCCAAAGCAAGAGAAGCTTTTTTAGATGCAAGAGTTAAGAGTTCAGCTGCAACTTCATATCTTGCAGAAAACATTAATGGTATTAGAACAATTCAATCATTTAACAGACAACAATTTAATGCTGATGTTTACGAGAAAAAAGCTAATGACTTGCTAAAAGCTCAACTTCGCGCTTCAAAATTTTCTAGCCTGATGCTACCAACAGTAGAAACATTGACTGGAATATCTTTTGCAATAATAATAATTGTTGGTGCAAACTTGGTTATAAATGATAAGATAACGGCCGGAGTTATGGTTGCTTATATGTTACTTGTACAAAGATTTTTTGATCCTATAAGAACAATTTCTATGCAATATAATTCAATGCAAAGAGCTATGGCGTCAGGGTATAGGATATTTGAAGTTCTAGATATTCCTGTTACTATCAAGGATCCCAAAAAGCCTTTAGATTGCCCACTTGACGGATCAATTAAGTTCGAAAACGTTTCTTTTGCTTATGTGGAGCGAAATTATATTTTAAGAGATTTTAACTTATCAATAGAGAATGGTGAAAGAATTGGTATAGTAGGACCTACTGGTGCAGGAAAGTCAACTATTTCTAACTTAATCCATAGATTTTATGACACAAACAAAGGCAAAGTAATTCTTGGTGGAGTAGAAATTAGAAAGCTTTCTCAAGAGTATATAGGTAAAAAAGTTGGAATGGTTTTACAAGATCCATTTCTATTTTCAGGAACTATTTTAGACAATGTGAAGTATGGGAATGAAAATGTTTCATTGGTTGAAGTTGAAAAAGCAACAGAAGAACTTGGAATGATGGAGTTTATTGATTCATTGGACAATAGATTCGATACGATAATAGGACAAAGAGGGTCCGACCTATCCATGGGTCAAAGACAGTTACTAAGTATTTTACGTGCTCTTGTTGCAGACACACAGTACTTGATTTTAGATGAAGCTACTTCGTCCATAGATTCATACACGGAGAAAAAAATACAAAAAGCTTTGGATGTTTTATTACAAAACAGGACATCTATTACAATTGCTCATAGATTAGCTACAGTTAGAAAATGTCATAAAATAATAGTTTTGAACGCAGGATCAATAGAAGAAATTGGTTCACATGAAGAACTTTTGAGGAATAAAGGACTTTACAGCAGATTATATGACTTAAATTACTCTTCTTTCGATGATTAGAAGAATTATTTTCTAAATGTTATGCCCAGGTTCTGAATCGTCAAAATCATAATCATAATTAATTTCTATGAACTCTTTTTGATCATCTGGAACATCATCTTCTGCAAAAATGGCACTTTCAGGACATACAGGTTCGCAAGCGGCACAATCAATACATTCTTCAGGATTGATAAATAATTGATTATCTCCTGGTTTGGAATAAATGCAATCAACTGGACATACATCCACGCAAGCTCCATCCATTACATTTACACAAGCTTTACCTATGATATAACTCATATAAGGTCACCTTTTCTCTTATTTCTCTATAAATTATATGAAAATTGAATTTTATAGATATCGTTATTTAATACGGATTAACTAACTTTTATTCTTGGCAACCACAGGCTCCACCACCGCAACCACCTGATGATTGACCTTGTGCTTGACTTCCACATCCTCCAGAATTTTCAGCTCCGCCTCCACATCCGCAGGCTCCGCCTCCGCCTCCGCATCCTCCTCCTTGGAAGTTTGGGTTAGAAATAACAAAACCAGATCTTTGAAAACCTTCAACATAATCAATATTTGATCCTTCAACAAACTTAAGACTTGCAGGATCTACAACAGTTTTGACAGTTGAATCAATAACTATATCGTCGGACTCAGGTTTTTCAACAAGACCAAAAACATACTCAAAACCTCCACCTGGACCTTCATTTATTGAAACTCTAAGATAGTTGTCTTCATTGCCCTGTTCCTTCATTATTTCTTGAAGTTTTATGCTTGCAACCTCTGTATAAGTTACAATCTGATCTGAATCTAACAATTTACTCTCCAATGGTTATATTTTTTCAAAGTAATTATATTCTACTTTATTTTTTTCAAATAAATCAATGATTACATCTCATAAAAACCAAATTTTAAATAGTTCTTAGCTCTATTTTTATAGGTATAATATTTTTATCAAATATAAAAAATTAGTTCATATGGATCAAATAGACAGAAAAATAGTATCTATGCTTGGGCAAGATGGAAGGCTTTCTAATGCTCAGATGGCAAGAGAACTTGAAGTAAGTGAGGGAACTGTAAGACGTAGAGTGAAAAATCTATTAGATTCAAAAACTATTTCTATAGTTGCTGCTTCAGATCCTAAAAAATTAGGTTTTTTTTCTGAAGCACTAATAGGAGTTCAATGCGAACCAGACAAAGTTACCGATATCTCAAATAAAATTGCTTCACTTGAACATACTAGATGGGTAATAGCTACAACTGGAAGTTATGATATATTTTGTCTAGTTGCACTTGAAAGCTCTGAGGAATTGGGGAATTTTATCAGATTAGATATTGGTTCAATAGATGGAATAATTAGAACTGAAACCTTTGTTAACCTTTCAGTTGCTAAACGAGAATATGGAGCTTAAGCCTATTTGAGGGAGTTATGTACAGAGATTTAATGTGTGGAAAAATTTCCTCAAAAAATGAGGGAAAAAAAATAAAATTAGCTGGTTGGGTTTCCAGAAGAAGAGACCATGGACAGCTTATATTTATTGATTTGAGAGATAAATCAGGAATCATGCAGATAGTTTTTAATCCTGAAATTTCTCAAGAGACACATGAAAAAGCAAAAAATCTTAGAAATGAGTGGGTAATAACAGTTACTGGTGTAGTAAGTAGAAGAATCGAAGGTGCTGAAAATAGTGATATTTCTACAGGTGATTATGAAATGATTGTAGAATCAATGGATGTTTTATCTAAATCCAAGACTCCTCCTTTTGAAATTTCAGATAATAAGGAAGTTTCCGAAGAAATTAGACTAAAGTATAGATTTCTTGACTTAAGAAGAGAGTCAATGCAAAAGAAATTATCTCTTAGGCATAAGGTTACACAATTTATTTGGGATGATCTGTCTCATAAAGGATTTACTCATATTGAAACTCCAATACTTATAAAAAGTACCCCCGAGGGGGCAAGGGACTATGTAGTTCCTTCTAGAGTTAATAATGGGTCCTTTTATGCATTACCACAATCACCGCAACAGATGAAACAAATGTTGATGGTTTCAGGCTGCGATAGATATTTCCAAATAGCTCGTTGTTTTAGAGATGAAGATTTGAGGGCTGATAGACAACCTGAGCATACCCAATTAGATTTAGAAATGAGTTTTGTGCATCAAAATGATGTTACAGATATGGTTGAAAGTTTGTATATAAATCTCATAAAGAGTATAGACAAAGATATAAAATTAGATTCTCCTTTTGAAAAGCTAACTTATTCTGAAGCAATGGATAGATTCGGAACTGATAAACCAGATCTTAGATTTGGAATGGAACTAAAAAATTTGACTGATATAGCCCAATCTATAGAATCAAATGTCATTGCTAGTTCTCTTGAAAGTAAAGGAATATTGAAAGGATTCGTTGCCAAAAAATCAAGTAATTTTGGGCGCAAAGATTTTGATAGATTAACTGAAAAAGTCAAAGAGCAAGGAGCCGGAGGATTAATTTATATTTCAATCCCTGATGATGTAGATGGAGAAATAACTTTAGATAAAACTTCTGGTCCTCTAAATAAGTTCTACACTGAGCAAAACTTTCAAGAAATAAAAAATATAACGTTGGCTGAAAAAGGGGATGTAATCTTTATGATTATCGGGGATCCAAAAATCGTTAATAATTCACTTTCGTTCTTAAGAAATTATATTGCTCAAGAAAAAGGTCTATTAGATAATAAAATAATGAAATTTGCTTGGATTACTGACTTCCCATTATTCGAAAAGGATGACGAAGATAGATGGCAACCAGCTCACCATGTATTTTCTTCTCCTAAGCATGAAGATATAAAATTTCTTGATTCTGATCCAGGCAAGGTCAATGCAGATCTTTTTGATCTTGTATGTAATGGTGTTGAACTTGGATCGGGTTCAATTAGAATTCATGATAGAAATTTACAAGAAAAAGTATTTGATGTCATAGGTTATACATCTAGTGAAGTTAGCAATTTGTTTGGTCATTTACTTGATTCGTTTGAGTATGGAGTCCCTCCACATGGTGGGATGGGACTTGGACTTGATAGATTAGTAGCCATGCTTGCTAAAGAAGATTCAATAAGAGAAGTTATTGCTTTCCCTAAAACTCAGACCGCATCAGACTTACTATTTGGTTCACCGGACATTATAACTGATGAACAATTAAATGAACTTAGTATAGAAATTATTGAAGAAGAGGAAAAATCTAAGAAATGAACGTAGATATTAAAGAAGAGAAGAATAAACAAGTAGACATTGAAATATTAGTTGATGACTTTTTGGTTACAAAGCATCTTAAGAATTCTGCTACAAAGATTGCTCAATCAGCAAATATCAAAGGTTTTAGAAAAGGAAAAGCTCCATATAACATAATCGAAAGTCATTATGGGAAGGATTATTTATTAGAGAATAGTTTGGATTCTATAATTCAAGAAGTTGCGCAAGAAGTATTAGAAAATAATAAATTCGAATATCCCTGTGCACCAAAAGTAGACATCCTTGAAAGAGAGCCAAAATTAAAATTAAATCTTATGGTGCCTATGATGCCTGTAGTAAAGGTAGGAAATTATAAAAACTTAAAGACTACAGTAAAGAAAGATAAGGTAACTAAAGCTCGTTTGGATGAAGCAAAATCAAGAATTCTTGAATCAAGAGCAACATGGGAACCAAGTGATAAAACCTTAGATTTTCCAGGATTTGCTAAACTGAATATTGTTGCAAAATACGAAGAAACTATCATCTTAGAAGAAAAAGAATTTGATTTTTACGCAGTGGAAAATAGTAACTTAATTGCTCCGGGTGTATCTGAGAATATTAAGGGTATAAACAAGGGTCAAACCAAGAAATTTACATTAACATTACCCTTGGATTGGAAAGAGGAAGAATATCAAGGTAAAAATGCTAAATTTGAAATAGAATGCATTAGTGTTCAAGAAAAAGTTATACCAAAATTTGATGAAAAATTTCTCAAAGAATTAAATCCTGAAATAAAAAGTCTAAAAGATTTTGAAACTCAGATAAAAGATGAAATTTCAGCTGAAAATGACTATAAATATAATATTGAACTTGAGACTGAAATATTGGAAAACTTGCTTAAAAAATCTAACTTTGAGATCTCGGAAATTCAAATTCAAAGATCTGCTGATCAAATAATTGAAGAAAGAGTCAGGTCGGTTTCTCAATATAATATGAAATTTGAAGATTACTTAAGAGCCATAAATAAAACTAATGAAGAGTTTTATAAAGAAACTCTTGAAACAGCAGAGCAAGAAATAAAGAGATTTTTGGTGATAGAAGAAGTAATAAAATTAGAAAAATTTGAACCTAAAGAAAAAGAAATTGATTCTGAAATTGAGATGATTAAGGAACAGTATAAGGATCAAAAATTAGCTGATGATGAAACTCTAAAAAATTATGTCAAAAATAACTTAAGAAGAAAAATGTGTATTGACTATTTAATAAATTCATCTAAAAAAACATCAACCAATCGAAAAAAGAAGTAATATTTAGTAAAATTAAAATATCTTGAATAATAAGGAGTTCATTTTTGGAACCACAAAACTTTAATCCTAAATCATTAATACCTTCTGTTATAGAAACCACATCTAGAGGGGAAAGAGCTTATGATATATTTTCATTATTACTCAAAGAAAGAATAATCTTTCTAGGGACCCCAGTTGATGATTTTGTTTCTAATACAATTGTTGCTCAACTGTTATATTTATCAAGAGAAGATCCTGAAAAGGATATAAACCTTTACATTAATTCACCTGGAGGGTCTGTTTATGCAGGTTTGTCTATCTACGACACCATGCAAATGATACCAAATGATGTATGTACCTTTTCAGTAGGTTTATCAGCTAGTATGGGGACAATTTTGCTTACAGCTGGAGCCAAAGGAAAACGTTATGCTTTACCAAACTCTACAATGATGATGCACAGTGTTTCAGGAGGTGGAGGTGGAACTGTTGCAGATATCCAAATCCAAGCGAAGGAAATGATTAGAATAAATGATAAATTAACAAAAATAATGGCACTTCACACTGGGCAATCAGAATCTAAAGTAAAGAAAGATGAAGATAGAGACTTTTGGATGGATGCGGAGCAGGCTGTTGATTATGGTTTAGTGGATCAAGTAATTTATCCAGAATCTGAAAAAAAATCAAAAAAGAAATAAATTTATAATGACTGTTCAACTTCTTTAGTTAGGTCAACATAAGAGTCTTTTTTGATATTTATTTCTCCTCTTGAAATTTTGTATAATGTTTTTCTTAGAAGGACCCTTTCATACATGATTTGCTTTTCTCTTATTGATGAAAAGATTTCTGATTTTTCTATTTCTGTATGATCTTGATGATAGTTATTTTGAATTTTAAATTTACAGAAAGATATGTTCGGACCTTCATCTAAATCGGGAGTCATAATATGAATCGAAACTCCCGAAGTTTTTGCTTTAGATTCTACTAAGCTTTTTATTACATTTTTCCAAGTTCCGTTAGGACCGTCTGGAAGGGCTGGATGAAGGTTTAATATTCTAAACTTATCACAAATTACAGGTGAGAATAACATGTATCCTGCTGCAACTAAAATATCAACATTAAATTTTGAGATTAAACTGAGAACTTTATTATCGTAATCAACTCTTATGTCTTTCCATGGAAGTCCTCTATCAAATTTAAATTTTTTAGAAGATAAGTTTATGGTTTTTATTTCATTTTTTTTGACTAAATCTATATATTTATCAGAACCTTCTTTTTCTCCATATTCACGGTTTGAGAAAACATAATTAATTTGAACAATTTTTTTTTTGTGTAATTTTATTCCCTCATCTAATAATCCTAATGAGCCAGTACCATTTCCAGTTGATAACCATCCAATGTTTAAAATTTTATTTTTTTTATTATAGTTAGTTTCTTCCAAGATATGATCCATCACTTGTAGAAACATTTATTTCTTGACCATTCTCTATAAAAAGGGGGACTTGTAATGTAAGTCCAGTGGTAGTAGTGGCAGGTTTTGTTGCACCCGATTGAGTATCTCCTTTTAGTCCTATTTCAGTATTTTCTATGGTGAGTGTCATAGAAGATGGAAGTTCAATCGCTAAGGCTCTTGTATCTAAAAATATAATTGAAATACTGTTTCCTTCAGAAAGATATTTTGATGCATCTCCCACTATTTTTGGATCTAATTCATATTGTTCAAAATTTGTGTTGTCCATAAATACAAATATTTCTTTATCCTTGTAAAGAAATTGAGCTTCTCTTGTTTCTGTTGGAGCAAGTTCTAGTTTTTGATTACCAGGAACTTTTTTTTCATATACATTTCCACTTTCAATATGTCTTAATTTTAGAGTTAGTGTAGGTGGTGCTTTTGGTGCTTGTCTGTGTTGCCATTCTAAAATTTGATATATTTCATCTTGCAGTAAAATAGTCATATTCCTTTTTATTTCCCCTGATGAAATTGTCATTGATTTCTCCTCTAATTTATATATATTATTTTATGCTTTGGGATGAGCGTTTGTATAGACATCACGAGATTTTTCTACAGAAATATGAGTATAAATTTCTGTGGTTTTAGGTGAAGTATGTCCGAGAAGTTCCTGAACTACCCTCAGATCAGCTCCGCCATCAAGCATATGAGTTGCAAAAGAGTGTCTCAATGTATGAGTATGATATTTTGGATTTAGTCCTGCTAAATTTATATATTTTTTTATGATATATTGAATACTTCTTATAGAGAGTCTCATTCCAGAATTACTCAAAAAAAATGCCTTCTCTTTTTTGTTTGATTTATCTCTTATTTCTAGGTAATCTTTTAGTATTTTTGAAGTACTTTCAGAAAATATAACAGATCTATACTTAGAACCTTTTCCAAAAATTATTGCTTGATTTTGATTTGTGTCAATATCTTCAATATTTAGATTATTAACCTCTGATACTCTTAACCCTGCTGAATAAATAAACTCAATAATAGCATGATCTCTTTTACCTAGTTTGTTATTTTTATTTATGCAATTAATCATTAAATCAATTTCATCGGTTGTTGCAACTGAAGGCAACTTTTTACCTATTTTAGGAGGACTTATTTCTGAGAAGAAATTTTTTTCTATCTTTTCTTTTTCATTAAGATACTCAAAATATGTACTTATATTTGAAATTATTCTTCTTATAGAAGTCTTTGAGGTGCTTTTTCTTAAATCAGAAATAAATTTTCTCATCAAATCTAAATTAAATTCTTTATTTAAGTTTTCATTAAAAAAAAGGATTAATTTATTTATGTCTAATTTATGATTTCTTATGGAATATTCGGATAGATGGTTTTTTTGTTCTAAAAATGGATCTAAACTTCCTTCTATTTCACCTAAGATTGATTTTACCTTCATATAACTATGATAATAAAAATTTAAAAAAAATCTCTGTATATAAGTTATGCGAAATTTTCATTATTTTTTCACTTATTGTTACTTGAAAATTAATTCTAGTGTACGGAATTTTCTTTCATTGATTTTTTTAATGCTTCAAGTGTTCTGGTTCTTCTTCTCCCAGAACCTGCCCATGCGCTTTCATCGGCGGTAACTTTACATGCTTTATCCTCACATGCAAGAAACCCTCCATCACCATTTTTATTTCTAAATCTTATCCATATCATTCTTGTCTGTTTTTCTAAAAAATCATTTAGTGACTTATGTCCTAAAGGAGGATCGTTGTCATCAAATTCTTTGCCTGTTTCAGAATTAATGCAAGGAGTCTCTGAAGAACAAATAATATTTGTTCTTAAAAAATTATATTCACTTGGATTTCTAGGATTTTCATCAGCAATTTTTTCATAATTGTTTTTAATTGGTTCAAAATTTTTCCAAAATGATTTTATAAAATCATTTCTATCTAGATTTCCATTCGATATCTGGTCAAGATCACTTTCCATTTTTTCTGTAAACTTATAATCCATTACACTCTCTGAGAAATATTTTTTTAGTTCTTCAACCAGAGCATTACCCACTGGACTAATATATATAGATCTGTTTATTACCCAGATATATTTTTTTTCTTTAATAGTATTTAGGATATTTGCGTATGTGCTTGGTCTACCTACACCAAGCTCTTCCATAGTCTTAATTAGGGAAGCCTCTGAATATCTTGGAGTGTGCTGAGTAAATTTTTGTTCCTTTGATACAGATTCTAGATTTACAGTGTCATTTTCAATAATATTTGGAATTTTTTCAAAATCTTTTTTTTGTGGGAATAATTTTCTAAATCCTTCAAAAACTATTTCGTCATATTCTGTTAAAAACTTATATTTATTATTTTCAGAAGATGTGATTACTGTTATTTTTTTATTCTCACTTTCAGCCATTTGACTAGCAACAGTTCTTCTCCAAATTAAGTCATATAATTTGAATTGATCTTCATTTAAGAATTTTTTAATTGATTCAGGAGTTCTATTTATTGAAGTAGGTCTTACGGCTTCGTGTGCTTCTTGTGCATTTGCTGATCTGGTTTTGTATTTTCTTATATTATGATAATTATCACCATAGTTAGTTTTGATAAAATTGCCAACTTGACTCAAGGAATCCTCAGATAATACGTTTGAATCTGTTCTCATATAGGTGATTAGACCTTCTTCACCATTACCCAAGTCTATTCCTTGAAATAATTGTTGCGCTAAAGACATAGTTCTTGATGGGCTCAATCTTAATCTTGATGATGCATCTTGTTGAAGAGAGCTAGTGGTAAATGGTGGTCTTGGTTTAGTTTTTCTTAAGTTGGATTTGATTGAATTTATTTTATAATTTAGAGTTTCAATTTCATTCTCNATTCTTTTTGCATCTGATTCGTTAGAAATTGTGAAATCTTTTCCAGAAACTCCATCAATCTCAAATAATTTACCTTGGTAGAATTCCTTATTTTTTGAAAAATCATTTGTAATATTCCAATATTCTTGGGGATTGAATGCCTTAATTTCATCTTCTTTATCCTTAATTATGCTAACGGCTACGGATTGTACTCTTCCTACAGAAAGCCTCTTTAGTCTCAATAATGATGAAGTTAGACCGCTTAATGAAAATCCCACTAGTCTATCTACTAATCTACGACCTATGTGTGCATCAACCAAATCCATATTTAGTTTACCTGCTTTTTTAAAAGCATCTTTAACTGCTTTTTCAGTAATCTCATGAAACACAACTCTCTTAAATTTTTCATTTGATTGTCCTTTTTCAATAAGAGCATTTGCGACATGAAAAGCTATTCCTTCACCTTCTCTATCAGGGTCAGCTGCTAGGAATATTTTTTCGCAGTTCTTGGCTAACTTACTCAATTTTTCTATTCTTGTTTTTGCACCTTTTTCATATTCCCAAATTGGTTCAAAGTCTTCATCTAAACCCACAACAGGACCTGTATATTTAGCTTTGTAACCTGATTGCAAATTATTTATATGGCCAATGGATGCTTCTACTAAATACTCTTTACCTAAAAATCTTTGCAACGTTCTTGCTTTGGTGGGAGATTCAACTATAACTAGATTTTTTGACAACTTAATACCTCAAACTAAAGTAATTTTTTTTTGGGTTACTATTATTATATATTAATTATTTTTTTGCAAAGCTATGGCGGAGAGGACAGGATTCGAACCTGCGGTACGCTATAAAACGTACACACGCTTTCCAAGCGTGCTCATTAAGCCACTCTGACACCTCTCCAAGACTTTCTGATAATTATGTATTTATGATATTATTAATTCTTATTAGTCAAAATGAATAGTTTATTGAATTTTCAGAAATTTTATATGAATCAAATCTCTTCCTTGGGGCTTGCTTGTCTAAACAAAAACTCTAATGAAACCTTCGTCGATATTTAATTTATTCAAAAAAATAGCAAAAATAAGCTCATCTACAGAAGATTATACTCAAAAGCTAATTTCGTCTGGTGTAAAAATTATTGATTCAAAATCTGTTTATATAGATGATTCAGTAGAAATATCCCCAGGTTCGGTTATTTATCCTTCAGTATACTTGATTGGAAAAACGAGAATTGCTTCAAATTGTACTATTGGGCCAAACACAACGATTTCAAATTCATCTATAGGATGTAATTCAATCATTATGAGTTCAGTTGTTTTGGATTCTTCTGTTGGAAAAAATAATGAAATCGGACCATTCGCTTTTATTAGAGAATCATCAGTTACGGAAGAAAATGTAGTTATTGGTAATTTTGTTGAAGTAAAGTCATCAAAAATAGGTAAAAATTCAAAATCAAAGCATTTGTCTTACATAGGTGATGCAGAAATATCCAAAAATGTTAATGTTGGAGCAGGGTTTGTTATGGCAAACTTCGATGGAAAAAATAAAAATAAATCAATAGTTGAAGATAACGTATTTATAGGTTCAAATTCCACAATAATATCACCTGTGGTTATTAGGAATAATGCAATAATTGGAGCAGGATCTGTAGTTAATAAGGATATTTTGCCTGGAGATAAAGTGGCAGGGAAGCCAGCAAGGAGCTTAAGAAATTAGGTTATGTTTTATTTTTTTTATCTACTAATTTCAATTTTTTCAATTATTTTTTATATATTCATTAATTATTCATTGAGTATATTGGGCTATAGAACTTTTGGCTTAAATAACGAAGAGTCTGAGCCAGAGGATCAAAGTAATGAGAATCCAGCAGAGCAGACCTCAACAAGATTATCATATGAAGCTTACATTTTTGCTATTTTTATTAGAAATCTTATAATTTGTATAGGATTAAGTTCATTTATATTATTTCTTGAACAAACTGGCATTTTTGATGATCTTTTGAATACTAAATTGATAAGTTTATCAATCCTTTATTTTATTATTCTAGTTATATCCATTGTAGTAACTAATAAAATATTTTCGATTTTGAATAATAAATTATTTTTTCTAGCATCATTCATAGGTAAATTTTTAGAATTTTTTTCAAATATTCCAAAATTTAATAAATTTATCAGATATATTGGTCTTCCTACTTCAAATGAATCTAATGATGACGATAAAGCTACCGCTACATTAATTGAGACTTTAGATTTGCTTGAATCAGATCAAATTCCAGCACATCAAGAGGATTTAATGATGATTAGAGGTATTTTAAGAATGGATGACTTAAGAGTAAGTGAAATAATGAAACCTAGACCTGATATTGTTGCAGCTTCAATTGATGAACCAATCAATTCTATAATTGAAAAAATGACAGTTGGAGGATATTCAAAAATTCCAATTTATAATTCAGATTTAGATAGTATACTTGGAATACTTTTTGCAAGAGATATTTTAGCTTTAGAAACTGAGAAAATAGATAAAAAAACTATAAATAACTTAATAAGACAACCAATTTATATACCAGAGTCTCAAAATCTAGAAACATTACTAAAAGAATTCCAAACTCACAACATATCTATTGGGATAGTGCTTGATGAACATGGAATAGTATCAGGACTCGTTACTGTAATTGACCTTATTGAGGAAATAGTTGGAGAGTTATCGGATGAGTTTGATGTTGATCCTCCAGAAATACAAGAAGTTCGTCAAGGAATTTTTATGCTTGATGCAACTCTTTCTATAGATCAAATTAATCGTAAATTAAATCTTAAGATTGATAGTGATGGAATCTCAACTATAGGAGGTTTTATTTACTCTCAACTTGGACGCATACCATCGAATGGAGACGTAGTTGAAACATCAGATAGTTTTATAACTGTCAGGTCTGTTGTAGGAAGAAGAATTAGAAGAGTTTCTTTAGCACTTAAGTAGANTTAAGCACATATTTTTAGCTTCTATGTATTTTCAAAAAATAAATAATCGTTAGAATTTAATATATATANAATCATCTTGGAGAAAATTTTGAAGAATAAATCATTTTTTTATCTAATGCTTGCAGCATCATTGATTCCTTTTCTAGTTTCAGTATACTTCTGGTTTCTGACCACTGGAAATGAGATGGAAGCAATTTTTGTGGGCATATGGGTGCCATCAATTTTAAGTTTTGCCACACTACTTCAGGTTACAAAGAAATGAGTACTGAAGTTATAATCTCAGGTGCATTTATTGTTGTTGCAATACTTTTTATAGGAGCAATATTTACAGTTATAGAGATGGATAAAACTGTTAAAGAAGAGGAAAAAAAAGGAACTAAAAGATAAAGTGAATTATGCCCATAATTATGGTTGCTAATAATACAAGAATGCCTATTATCTTAAGATTGCTTTCGCTCATAATACTATTTTAGCTTTTTTTATTTAAATTTAAAACAAAAAGAACCCGTAAACTTTACGGGTTCTTTTTGTTTTTGTTAACTTTTATAAGGGGTTAGTTTCCAGGTACTGCATCAACAACTATTGCTGAAGTGTGAGCTATNTCACCTCCACCTGAAGCTGTTATTGCAATAGGAAATATTCCATTGTCGTCATCCTCTGGCCATGAGAATGAGCTTGTTGGTAATGAAATTGTTTCTTCAAATGATCCTGCACCATCTGCACTAAGGGAAGAAACTCCTGATTTGTCAACACCAACTATGTTCTTAGCAAATCCTGCTGTGTTTACAGCTGATATTGTAATTTCAGCATTAGGTGTAAATCCTGATCCAATTAGATGAACATCTATGTTTGCAGCATTTCTACTCCATTCAATAGTACTTGAACCACCTGATCCAACTGCTGTTAGCCCTGATGTAGATCCAGCTTTACCATCCTTACCTGGCACTCCTGGTATTCCTGGAACCCCATCAATTCCATCAGCTCCAGCTGCCCCCGGATTTCCTGGTGCTCCTGGTGCTCCTGGCTCACCTGGTAGTCCTGGTGCTCCTGGATCTCCAGATATTCCTGGTTCACCTGGTAGTCCTGGCGCTCCAGCTGCTCCATCAGCTCCAGCAGGCCCTGTAGCTCCAGCACATGCGTACATGAATAATGAAGCAGTTACGATCGAAATTATCATTATTGATCTCTTCATATGTTTACCCCTTTATAAACGACCTTATCAAATCTTAATAACAGACCTAATAAAGCATATCTTAAATTTAATTTATTGATTTATATCCATAATATTATACACGTATAACAATATTTTTCATCATGCATATAATATTTAAAAGTACATTTTATTTCAAATATACCTAAATCCTTATATCATCTTATTTATATTACTTTAACAATGTCAAGTAAACTTAGTACAGATTGTTTGGATTTTTACTAATTTCAATAATTTTAAAGTGATTTAAAAAAAAGAAAAAAAATTTGCTTCTTAAAAACAAATATTATTTATCTAAATAATGATATGATTTTATAGTAATTAAATAATAATGAGATAAAAGAAAGGTATAAGTCCCCATAGTAAACTAAAACGAAAATAATGATTTTGGGGTAGAAAATAATAAATTGTCCAAAGTAAACGATCCATCACTAAATAAATTACTCAAACATGATAAAGACACTGGTTCATCAGAAGCACAAATTATTTCTATGACTGGTAGGATCAATCAATTAAACGAACACTTTAAAAACCATAAACACGACCAAGCCTCTAGAAGAGGACTCTTAAAGATCGTTGGTAAAAGAAGAAGGCTACTAAAATATTTGAAGTCTAACGACTCAGATAAGTACGAGCAGGTTATTAAGTCCTTGGATATTCGAGGATAATTTTTCTATCTTTTTCTATTTCTAGATCATTTTGCTTTAAATTCTTTGTTTTGGGGATTTTTTAACTATGACTAAAAATATAAAAAAATATTCGCTAGATATAAACGGAAATGAACTGAGTGTAGAAGTTGGTAGAGTTGCCAACTTAGCCAATGGTTCATGTGTGTTAACATTGGGAGAGACTGTTGTTTTAGCTACTGCATCTGCATTAAAAGATGCAAAAGAAGGTGTTGATTTTCTGCCAATGACAGTTGATGTTCAAGAAAAGGCATATGCTTTAGGGAAGTTACCAGGAGGATTTTTCAAACGAGAAGGAAGGCCAACTACAGATGCTACTCTAGTCTGCAGGCTTATTGACAGACCTCTTAGGCCATTATTCCCAAAAAATTATCATAATGACACACAAATTATTATAAGTGTTCTTTCTTCAGATGAAACAAATCCTTATGATGCACTTGGAATAATTGGTGCTTCAATATCCTTAGCAATTTCAGATATTCCTTTTCAAGATCCAGTTGGAGCATGCGTGATAGGACTAATTGATGATGAACTTATTGTTAATCCAACTTACGAACAACTTCAGGAAAGTAAACTAGACTTAACGGTTGCAGGAACAGAAGATGCAATTATGATGGTTGAGTCTGGCTCAGAGTTTGTAGGAGAAGATACATTACTTGAAGCGTTAAAGTTGGCACAGGATGTAAATGGAAAAATTGTTAAGTTTATTGAAGAAATTGTTCAAGATGTTGGAAAAGAAAAATGGGAAGTAGATGATTCAGATGATTCCTTAGAAGATATAAAAAATAAAATTAATTCTAACTACTTAGAAGATATCCAAAATATTGTTAGATCTAGTGATAACAAAACTGAGAAAATAAACAAATATAATTCTTTAAGAGAAAAGATAATTGCTGAAAATTCTGAAGAATTTGAGGAAGAAAGCATAAATGTTTCTTTAGACTCAATTGAAAAAAAAGAAATAAGAAATGCTTTACTTAATGATGGAATCCGTCCAGATGGTAGAGATTTTGATGAGATAAGAGAATTATCTTCAGAAGTAAGATATCTACCTAGAGTACATGGATCAGGTATTTTTACTAGAGGTGAAACTCAAATATTAAATGCAGTCACTTTGGCTCCATTGGCTGAGGCTCAAAAATTAGATGGTTTTAATCCTGTAAAGGAAAAGTTTTTTATACATCATTATAATTTTCCTCCTTTTTCAGTTGGTGAACCAGGTAGAATGATGACCGGTAGAAGAGAGGTTGGACATGGAGCTCTTGCTGAGAGAGCAATAATTCCTGTTCTTCCTAGTCTGGAAGATTTCCCTTATACAATAAGGTCTGTATCTGAAGCTTTATCCTCTAATGGTTCAACTTCTATGGCATCTGTTTGCTCATCTTCACTTGCATTAATGGATGCAGGAGTACCAATTTCTTCACCTGTTGCTGGAATTGCTATGGGGCTTATTACAGATGAAAGTGGAAAATTTGTTGTACTTACTGATATACAAGGAGCTGAAGATCATATTGGTGATATGGATTTCAAAGTTGCTGGAACAAAAGATGGTGTTACTGCTCTACAAATGGACATAAAGGTCAAGGGAATAACCTTTGAAATTATGGAACAAGCTTTAGAAAAAGCAAGAATAGCAAGACTTCAGATATTAGATCATATGTCATCTACTATTTCCGAAGTTAGTAAAGAAGTTTCTAAATATGCTCCAAAAATTACTACAATTAATGTTCCTCAAGAAAAAATTGGTGCTGTTATAGGGTCCGGTGGAGCAACAATTAAAGGCCTACAAACTGAATTTGATGTTTCCATTAATATTGATGAGGATGGAAAAGTAATGATAGGAGCTAATAATTCTGAAACAGCAGATAAAGTAGTTAGTGCTATTAATTCAATAATTAAAGATGTAGAAACAGGTGATGTTTATGAAGCAAAAGTTGTTAAATTAATGAATTTTGGTGCATTTGCTGAAATACTTCCTGGGAAACAAGGTCTTATACATATTAGTGAAATTTCAACTGAAAGAGTTGAAAATGTAGAATCTGTATTGTCTGTAGGAGATAATGTTGAAGTTAAAGTAATTAAGGTTGATAAACAAGGTAGAATAGATCTTTCGATCAAAGCTTTGCTTGGTGATTCTTCAAACGATAATCATGATATAAATGATGAAAAAGATTTTAAAAAATCTAGAAGGTCAGGTAATAGGAAACAGGTTGGAGGATAAAAATGATTAAAGTAAGTGTTAATGGAGCATTAGGTAGAATGGGTTCTACGGTTTGTGGAGCTGTTCTGGATGATTCAGAAACAGAGCTTGTAGATTCTGTAGACTTTAATTCTAAAGATAATCAAACCACAAACAATAAAACTATTCATTCAAGTTATGAATACTTATCTTCAAAAAATAAACCCGATGTAATCGTTGACTTTACTAATCGAGAAGGATTGTTAGATTTAGCAAAAATAGCCTCTCCTCTAGGAATTTATATAGTAAGTGGATCCACTGGTTTATTAGAAGATGACTATGATGTATTAGAAAAATTATCTAATGAAAATTCCTGTGGAATACTATCTGCATCAAATTTTGCTATAGGAGCAGTACTAATGATGGAACTTGCATCAATTGCAGGAAAATATTTTGAATATGCAGATTTAATAGAAAGTCATCATGAAAACAAGATTGATGCTCCTTCAGGAACTGCAATTTCAATTGCAGAAGCAGCAGCTTCGAAGAGATCAAAAGATTTCGAACAAAACGAAGTTGAAAAAGAAACTATAAAAAACACCAGGGGTGGTTCTCTTAGTGGAGTTCAAATCCATTCTGCTCGTATGCCTGGAAGAGTTGCTAGGCATGAGTTAGTTTTTGGAGGACTAGGTCAAACATTTACCATGCTACATGATTCTATTGACAGACAATCTTTTATGCCTGGAGTTATTTTAGGGATCAAAGAAATTATAAAACATAAAGAGTTGGTGGTTGGTTTAGATAAAATAATGGGTATTTAGTATGGACATTAGTAAAGCTAACATTGGAATTATTGGTTCAACTGGTGCAGTTGGTGTCGAGGCCCTTAAACTTTTATCTGAGATTTCTCATCCAGTTGATAAGATTCAACTTTTCGCATCTGAGAGATCTAAGGGGAAAAAGGTTCCTTATCTTGATAAAGAATTGACAGTAAAAACTTCTTCGGATGAATCCTTTAAGAATATTGATGTAGGTTTAATATCCGTAAGCTCTGAAGTAAGTAAGGAATTAGCTCCTCAAATAGTAAATAATGGAGGAATTGTGATTGATGATGGTTCAGCTTACCGAATGGAGAAAAACGTTCCTTTAGTTGTTCCTGAAATAAATGAAAAGGATCTAGAATTTCATGAAGGTATTATATCTATACCAAATTGTACTACAACGCCTCTAGTTATGGTTATAGATGCAATAAATTCTATAACTAAAGTTAGTAAAGTAATTGTTTCTACGTACCAAGCAGTGAGTGGCACAGGTAAAGAAGCAGTAAATGAATTAATCAATCAGCAATCAGGTGATAAATCAACTAATGTATATGATTTCCCAATAGCAAATAACATATTTCCTCACGTTGATGATTTCATGCCAGATGGTTTTACCAAAGAAGAGCATAAAATGATTAACGAATCAAAGAAAATTCTTCATGATAATGAATTAGAAATAATTCCAACATGTGTAAGAGTTCCAGTAAAAATTGGACATTCTGAGTCTTTAACTATTACATTAGAAAAAGAAACTTCTTTAGAAGATATTAATAAAGTAATTAATGATTATGATGGAATAAAACTCTTGAATGAATCAGACAAAATACCTTACCCTATGCCTCTTTATGCAGAAGGAGAAAAAGATGTTTTTGTAGGAAGAATTAGGAAAAGTCTAAACAATTCAAAAGAATTAAATTTATGGCTAAGTTGTGATAATTTGATTAAAGGAGCGGCTTACAACGCTCTACAAATTTTAGAATCGATGATAAAAAAAGACTTAATTAATTTGGGTAAAGGATAAAGCTATGAAAGATTTAGGACGATTAATAACGGCGATGGTAACTCCATTTAAAGATAATGGAGATGTTGATTATGAAAGAGCTAAAGAATTTGCTAAAGCTCTTGTAAATACAGGGTCTGATGGACTTCTTATAGGGGGAACTACAGGAGAATCTCCATCGATGAATGAGGATGAAAAACTTCAGCTTTTCAAATCAGTTAAGGAAGCTGTTGGTAATACTGCTTCAGTCATAGCAGGAACAACTGATAACAACACTATAGCCTCTGTAGATTTATCTAAGAAAGCTGAAAAATTAGGAGTTGATGCAATTCTTCTTACTGTTCCGGCATATAATAAACCTACTCAAGAAGGACTTTACCAGCATTTCAAACTTATTTCAGAATCAGTAAATATTCCTGGCATTTTATACAATGTTCCTTCTAGAACTTCATTGAATATGGATGCTGAAACAACTCTTAGACTCTCAAAAATTGAAAATATAGTTGGAGTAAAAGAAGCATCTTCAGATCCAGATCAAATCACAAATATTATTGCCAAGGCAAATGATGATTTTAAGGTATGGAGTGGTAATGATAACGAGACCTTTTCTATAATGTCTACAGGGGGTTATGGGGTAGTGAGCGTTGCTTCAAATATTATTGGAAATCAAGTAAAAAAACTAATGGGATATGTTTTAGATGGACAGACAGAATTAGCAGCTGAAGAGCACAAAAGACTTTTATTATTTTTCAATGCAATTTTCTGGGTTACAAATCCTATTCCAATTAGATATGCACTCAACAGATCAGGATTTCATATGGGCCCCCCAAGGCTTCCTATGACCGAAGCTCCTGAAGATTTTAAGGCTAAATTTGATCCAGTTATGGATCAATATGATATGGATATATCATAGTATAAATGAATCTTCAAAATAAGAAATCCTTTTTATTCTTTGGGGGAGGATCAGGTTTATCAAATATCCTAAAGCCTTTTGTAAACTCGTTTAAAAATGATGAAGAATATGATTTGTCTGCTATAGTTTCAACATTTGATAATGGAGGATCTACAGGAATCATAAGATCAAACAAAAAGATTCCTGCATTGGGAGATTTGAGAAAAGTAATTTCATCTCTTTCGTCTGAATCTAACTCTCTTTTTTTGGAGTATAGATTTTCGAATAGACTATTATTTCCACATACAGTTGGAAATATCATTTTAGAAAATTTTCTCAATAAAAGAAAATCTCTTTTTGACGCCGTAAAAGAAGTATCATCTATTTATATTGAGCATGAAGCTAATATTTTTCCTGCTAGTGAGATTTATGCTAATTTAGTAGCTGTAATAAATAAAAAAAATATTTATGGAGAGGAAAATATTGGTGATTTTGAAAATAAAATCCTTGAGGATTTATACCTCAAAGCTATAGATGAAAAAAAAATATTAAATCCTATATCTAATTTCAGCATAATCAAAAATACTGATTATATTTTTTTTGCGCCTGGAAGTTTTTACACAAGCTTATTGGCTTCTATATTACCTCATAAATCGACAGATGCTATAAAGCTTTCAAAATCAAAAAAAATAATGTTTCAAAATTTAGAAGATACAAATTTCATTGGAAAATTAAAATTTTTCTACCATAAAACTGACGGTATTCTTCCTGATTATATTGTTTCTTCAGATGATAAATTTGAGCTTAAATTGAAAAAAACATTCCCTGAAATAGTATTTCTTTATCATGATTTTATCGGTAAAAATAAAATGATTCATGATTATGAAAAAACAAAGAACTTTTTTGAAAAAAAATATTTTTTTTAAATTAGATTGTTTCTTATTATTGTTGCATTTCTACTCGGACCAGTAGAAACAACATCAATTGGAATTCCTAAAATATTTTCTAGTTTTGATATAAACATTTTGGCAGTCTCGTTTATTTTTTCATAAGATTCAACATTGAACGTTGAGTCTTCCCAGCCTTTGAAATCTTCAAAGATAGGCTTAACATTTGATAATATTTCTGGATCAGTAGGGAAAAAATCTAATTTTTCTCCTTTGTAATCATAAGCTATGCAGACTTTTATTTTTTCAAAGTGGTCAAGGATATCTAATTTAGTTATAAGAATTGAGTCTAACCCATTTATTTTTATTGAGTATTTTGCTGCAACAGCATCAAACCAGCCTATTCTTCGTGGTCTTCCAGTTGTGGCTCCAAATTCTCCTGCAATTTGTCTGATCTTTTCAGCGTTTTCTCCAAAAATTTCAGTTGGAAATGGACCTTCTCCAACTCTTGTCGTGAATGCCTTGAACACACCCATTACCTTATCTATTTCTTTGGCTCCTATTCCTAGTCCTGTCAATGATCCACCTGAAATTGAGTTTGATGAAGTTACGTATGGATAAGTCCCATGATCAATATCAAGTAATGCTCCTTGAGCTCCTTCTAATAGTATAAATTTTTTTTCTTCAATATTTTTATGAATTATTTGTTCTGTATTAGCTATATATTTTGATAACTTATCATCCCACCTATTTATTTTTTCAAAGATTTCTTTTTCTGAAATCTCATCTGCATCGTAAATTTCTCTTAAGATTTTATTTTTTAATTTTAGATTTTTAGAAACCTTTATTTTTAAGGCATCAAGATTTTTTAGATCTCCTATCCTAATCCCATGCCTGGAGATTTTATCAGAGTAAGCTGGTCCAATACCTCTTCCAGTTGTACCAACTGCTTCACTTCCTCTGTAATTTTCTTCAGCTTGATCTAGTTTTATATGATAAGGCATAATCATATGTGCTTTTTCGCTTATAAATATTTCTCCTGGTAAATTGTTTTTACTGATTAATTCTAGTTCATCAATTAAAACATCAGGATCAATTACAGTTCCTGAGCCAATTAAATTTTTTGTTCCTTCCCAACCCACACCACAAGGTACTAGGTGTAAAGCAAATTTTCCATAATCATTCTCAATAGTATGACCTGCATTATTGCCTCCTGAATATCTAGCCACAACATCTGCATTTTTAGCAAGATGATCTATTATTTTTCCTTTACCTTCATCTCCCCACTGGCCACCTATAATTGTGACAATTGCCATTTTACCTCCAAAAGTAATAATTATTTTTTAAATCTTAAAAATATAATTCTTTGAACATTGAGATTATATCAGTCTTTAAAATTATTGGAATATTATAAAAATAAAAATAAATCTATTGACTTGCAAGGCATTTAAAAGAGATAATAAAAGTCTGACCAAATTAAATTGNTAAATTTATTTTTGGAGTAGTACATTAATAATAGAATAATTTTTGTTTTATCGAGACCATTGAATTAACGAATTTAAGGTTCAAATTATTATGGGTTTATGGGGNATGCCTTGGCGTCAAAAGCCGAAGAAGGGCGTAGCAAGTCTGCGATAAGCCTCGGTTTGCTGACTAGCAAGCTTAGCCGGGGATACCCGAATGGGAAAACCTGATCATATGATCAACCTTTTTAAGGTAGGTAAGCAGGAGAACTGAAACATCTAAGTATCCTGAGGAAAATAAATCAAACGAGATTCCCTGAGTAGCGGCGAGCGAAATGGGATCAGCCTAAACCGTGTGGGATTTATCCTGTGCGGGGTTGTAGGGCACTTTATATAGAAGTTACAAAATGACATTTTAGTAGAATAGATTGGAAAATCTAACCATAGAGGGTGAAAGTCCTGTAAACGAAAAAATGTTATCTTCTAAAGTGTTCCTGAGTACGACGGGACACGTGAAATCTTGTCGGAATCTGGGGGGACCACCCTCCAAGGCTAAATACTTTTGACGACCGATAGTGAACTAGTACCGTGAGGGAAAGGTGAAAAGAACCCCGAGAGGGGAGTGAAATAGAACTGAAACCATAAACCTACAAACCGTGGGAGCTTGTATTTATATGAGTGACCGCGTGCCTATTGAAGAATGAGCCAACGAGTTACTTGGTACGGCAAGATTAAGAAGTTAAGCTTTGAAGTCGAAGCGAAAGCAAGTCTGAATAGGGCGAATTAGTCGTGTCAAGTAGACCCGAAACCGTGTGAGCTACCTATGGCCAGGTTGAAGCGAGAGTAAAATCTTGTGAAGGACCGAACCCGTGTACGCTGCAAAGTGCTGGGATGAGCTGTGGGTAGAGGTAAAATGCCAAACGAACACGGAGATAGCTGGTTCTCTCCGAAATGTATTTAGGTACAGCGTTATGTAATACTTCATGGAGGTAGAGCACTGGATAGACTAGGGGGCGCAAGCTTACCAAACCTAACCAAACTCCGAATACCATGAAGGGTATCATAGCAGTGAGACTGTGGGGGATAAGCTCCATTGTCGAAAGGGAAACAGCCCAGATCGCAAGTTAAGGTCCCNAAGTATATGCTAAGTGTTAAACGAAGTAGGGTCGCCCAGACAGCCAGGAGGTTGGCTTAGAAGCAGCCATCCTTTAAAGAGTGCGTAATAGCCCACTGGTCAAGGGGCCCCGCACGGAAAATAAACGGGGCTAAGCATATCACCGAGACTGCGGGATCTATTTATAGATCGGTAGGAGAGTGTCGTTAAAGCATTGAAGCTAAGCTGTAAGGCTTGGTGGAGTTTTAACAAGTAAGAATGTTGGCATGAGTAGCAAAAATGCCGGTGAGAATCCGGCAGGCCGTAAGTCTAAGGATTCCTACGCAACGTTGATCGGCGTAGGGTTAGTCGGTCCTAAGGCGTATCCGAAAGGAAAAGTCGATGGACAGCTGGTGAATATTCCAGCACCTATAATTAATTGTTTGAGTCAAAGGGGTGACGCAGAAAGATAAACAGAGCATACGTATTGGACATCGTGTGTTTTTGCCTGTAGATGAGTAGAGAAGGTTAAAATATTTTCTACGTTTGAATTGAGGGGTGAGAAAACTATGAGGTTCGCCTCGTAGAATTCTGTCGACTCTAAACTGCCAAGAAAAGCCTCGTTGATTAGATTTTTCATAGACCGTACCGCAAACCAACACAGGTAGACAGGGATAAACGTCCCAAGGCCATCGAGAGAACCATCGTTAAGGAACTCGGCAAATTGACCCCGTAACTTAGGGAGAAGGGGGACCTTNTNTGTATATGAGTTTACCTCAAAAAGCNTGNAAGGTAGCATAAAATAGGCTGAAGCGACTGTTTACCAAAAACACAGGTCCATGCCAAAGCGAAAGCTGATGTATATGGGCTGACGCCTGCCCAGTGCCGGTAGGTTAAGGAAAGTTGTGCAAGCAACTGACTGAAGCCCCGGTGAACGGCGGCCGTAACTATAACGGTCCTAAGGTAGCGAAGTCCCTTGTCGGGTAAGTTCCGACCCGCACGAATGGCGTAACGACTTCAGCACTGTCTCAACGAAGGACTCGGTGAAATTGCAGGACCGGTAAAGATGCCGGTTACCCGCTGCAGGACAAAAAGACCCCGTGGAGCTTTACTGTAGCTTGGCAGTGGACTAGGGTTATGAATGTGTAGGATAGGCGGGAGACTATGAAGCTTTGACGCCAGTCGAGGCTGAGTCGACCTTGAAATACCGCTCTTTTATGATTTTGGCCCTAACCCGATTTAATCGGGGACCCTGTCAGGTGGGCAGTTTGACTGGGGCGGCCGCCTCCTAAAGAGTAACGGAGGCGTCCAAAGGTTCCCTCAGGGTGAATGGAAACCACCTATAGAGTGCATTGGCATAAGGGAGCTTGACTGTGAGACCTACAAGTCGAGCAGAGACGAAAGTCGGGCAAAGTGATCCCACGGTTCCGAGTGGAAGGGCCGTGGCTTATCGGATAAAAGCTACCCCGGGGATAACAGGCTAATCACTCCCAAGAGTTCATATCGACGGAGTGGTTTGGCACCTCGATGTCGGCTCGCCGCATCCTGGGGCTGAAGAAGGTCCCAAGGGTCGGGCTGTTCGCCCGTTAAAGCGGCACGCGAGCTGGGTTCAGAGCGTCGTGAGACAGCTCGGTCTCTATCCGCTGTGCGCGAAGGATATTTGAAGGAATCTGTTCCTAGTACGAGAGGACCGGAATGGGCAAACCAATGGTGTATCGGTTGTAACGCCAGTTGCATAGCCGAGTAGCTAAGTTTGTTAGGGATAAGCGCTGAAAGCATCTAAGTACGAAGCCCCTCCTGAGATAAGATATCCCATCTCTTTATGAGAGTAAGATCCCCGGAAGACTACCGGGTTGATAGGCTACATGTGTAAGTATAGTAATATATTCAGCTAAGTAGTACTAATAGATCGAGGATTTGATAAATTTCATATCGTTAATTCATGGTCTCGATAGAACAAAAATTATTGCGGGGTGGAGCAGTGGCAGCTCGTCGGGCTCATAACCCGAAGGTCGTAGGTTCGAATCCTGCCCCCGCGACCAAGTTTAAAATTATTTCAATGTACCGATTAGATAATACGGATTTTTTTTGATAAGATTAAATTCTGGTGGTTTTAGCGCATTGGTCCCACCCGTACCCATTCCGAACACGGAAGTGAAACGATGCAGCGCTGACGATACTTGGATGGCAACGTTTTGGGAAAATAAGTCACTGCCAGATAAAAAAACACAAATATAGGTTAAAAATTGACCAACAAAATTGAAGAAAACAATAGCCCAAGTTTAATGGAAGAGTTGCTAAACTCTAATCCACCAAAAAAACCTCTTCGAAGAGGTGAAATAATTGATGGACTAATAATGAACATAAGTGACGAAGGGCTGCTTCTTAACATAGGTCATAAATCTGAGGGAGTTGTTCCAGCTAGAGAAATGAGATCTTTTACTAAAGTTGATCATGACAATTTAGAAGAAGGCTCAGAAATTGTTGCTTTAGTTATAAATCCTGAAGATGATGACGGAACTACTATTTTATCTATTGATAAAGCTAGAGGAGAGCGGGGCTGGAGAGTTCTTGAAAAAGCGAAAGAAGATGATAAGGCTGTTGAAGGTGTTATTATTGGATCTAATAGAGGTGGTGCAGTCGTACAAGCAGAAGATGTACAAGGTTTCATTCCTTTATCTCAATTAGTAGGTCCTGCAAGAGAATTGTTTGTTCCTAAAAAAGAAAATGCCAAAGATGGTTTCATTGGCATGAAAATAACCTTCAAAATCTTTGAACTTAATAGAAGAAGAAATAGAGCTATTTTTTCAGAGAAGGCTGTTTTACAACAAGAAAGAGCCCTGAAAAAGCAAGAGCTTATCGAGACTTTAAGTGTTGGAAACGTATTAAAGGGAAGAATTGTTGGAGTCTCTACTTTTGGAGCATTTGTTGATATTGGTGGAGCCGATGGTTTGATCCATATCTCAGAATTGTCTTGGGACCCGGTTTCTTCTCCTGCAGATATTGTAACTGTTGGTACTGAAATGGATGTATATGTTGTTAAGATCGATAAAGAAACCCAAAAAATAGCATTGAGTCTTAAAAGACTAACCCCTGAACCATGGGAGTTAATAAAGGACGAATTAGAAAATGGTAAGAAAATTTCTGCAAAAGTAACAAAAATAACTACATTTGGTGCATTTGTAAGAACAGAACATGGAGTAGAAGGATTGGTCCATGTCTCAGAAATATCTGATAGAGAATTAGGATCTGTTGAAGAAATAGAAGCTATTATAAATGTCGGTCAATCTCTAGATTTGACTATTGTAAACGTTGACACAGAGAGAAAAAGATTAGGGCTTAGCATGATATCATCAGGTACTCCTGCTCCAGAAGAGTCAGTCCCAGAAGAGTCAGCTCCAGAAGAGTCAGTTCCAGAAGAGTCAGCTCCAGAAGAAGTAGATTCAAAATCTGAAGAAGCAGAAGACGACGAAAAAGAATCCTAATTTTTTTTGTTCAGTATGATTTACGATTTTCGTACTTGTTTTAACTTTTTTTTTTCTAAATTTCTTCAAAAAACTATTGATAAAAAGTTAATATATTAAGATGATAGTTAATAGGTAATTAAGTAAAAATAAAAATTTATTTTATTCAAGGAGTCTCTAATGGCCAGTAGGTTTGAAAAATTTTCTGAAAGAGCTAGAAGAGTGTTGGCACTTGCTCAAGAAGAGGCTACCCAATTTAACCATAATTACATCGGAACTGAGCATATTTTACTAGGCCTAATACGAGAATCAGAAGGAGTTGCTGCTAAAGTACTCCAAAATTTAAAGGCTGATACCCAAAAAATTAGATCTGCAGTTGAATTTATAATAGGCAAAGGTGATAAGCCTGCAACTGGAGAAATTGGATTAACCCCAAGAGCAAAAAAAGTTATTGAACTTGCAGTTGATGAAGCAAGAAAACAGAGTCATCATTACATTGGAACTGAGCATTTACTTATAGGATTGATGAGAGAAGGCGATGGAATAGGAGCAAATGTCCTTGAAAGCCTTGAACTTTCTTTAGATGTGATTCGTGAAGAGACTCAAAATGTACTTTCTAAAACCGCTTCATCTTCTGGACAGTCCCAAGGTCCAGTTTCTGGGAAATCTAAAAGCTCATCTACTCCTACTCTTGACGAAATTGCTACTGATTTAACTAGTAAAGCTGAAAAAGGAGAACTTGATCCTGTTGTTGGTAGAGCAGCTGAACTAGAAAGGGTTGTACAAATTTTAAGTCGAAGAAGAAAAAATAACCCTGTTTTGATTGGAGAACCTGGAGTTGGTAAAACTGCAGTTATAGAGAGATTGGCGTTATTAATGATTGAAGGAGATGTTCCTGAAACCCTTGAGGGAAAGAGGCTGGTTTCAATGGATATAGGGAGCTTAGTTGCTGGGACAAAATACAGAGGAGAATTTGAAGAGCGATTGAAAAAAATCGTTAAAGAATTAACTCGTTCTAAAAATTGTATTGTTTTTATTGACGAGGTTCACACATTAGTTGGAGCTGGTGCTGCAGAGGGAGCTGTTGATGCAGCTAATATATTAAAGCCTGCCCTTGCTAGAGGAGATATTCAAGTTATTGGAGCTACAACTCAAGACGATTACAGAAAATATGTAGAGAAGGATAAAGCTTTAGAAAGAAGATTTCAGCCTGTAACTATTGAAGAACCTGATGGAGAGTTAACTGTTGATATATTAAATGGAATAAAAGAGCAATATGAAAATTATCACCAAGTTACAATAACAGACGATGCAATAAATAGTGCGGTTAACCTTTCTGATAGATACATTACAGATAGAAATCTCCCTGACAAAGCCATTGATATTATTGATGAAGCTGGATCAAGGGTAAGAATAAGAAATTCTTTTTACCCTAAACCTCTTAGAGATAAGAAAAAAGAATTAGAAAAAATTAGAAGATGGAAAGAAGACGCTATATCTTCTCAGCAATATGAAAAAGCAGCAAAGTATAGAGATGATGAGCTTGAAGCTGCAGCTGAATTTGAAGTATTAGAAAAAGATTATGAAGATTCTAAGCCCAAAAAAGCAATCCAAGTTACTGAAGAAGATATATCTGAAGTAGTTTCAATGTGGACTGGGATACCATTGAAAAAACTTGATAGTGAAGACAAAGAAAGATTAAAGAAAATAGAAGAAGCTCTAAGCCTCGATGTTATTGGGCAAGGAGAAGCAATTAATGCAATTTCAAAAGCAGTAAGGCGAGCAAGGACAGGTTTGAAAGACCCGAAAAGACCAATTGGTGCTTTTTTGTTCTTAGGTCCAACTGGAGTAGGAAAAACACATCTAGTAAAAAGACTTTCTGAATTTTTATTTGGAACAGAAGACTCAATGATTAGGTTTGATATGTCTGAATATAGAGAAAGGCATACAGTTTCTAGACTGATTGGATCTCCTCCAGGTTATGTAGGATACGATGATGGTGGCCAACTAACAGAGGCAGTTAGAAGAAAATCATATTGTGTGATTCTTCTTGATGAAATTGAAAAAGCACATGAAGAAATTTATAATATTTTATTGCAAGTATTTGAAGATGGAAGGCTTACTGATGGTAAAGGAAGAGTTGTTGATTTCAAAAACACAATAATTGTTATGACTTCTAACCTAGGTTCTCAGAGAATATACTCAGAAGGGAGAATGGGTTTCACTCAAGATGCTTCTAATAATTCTCTTGATTATAAATCATTAGAAGAGAGAGTTTTAAGTGAGGTAGAAGATCCTAAAAACGGATTTAGGCCAGAGTTCCTAAATAGATTAGATGACAAAATTGTATTTCACCCATTGGAAAAACCCCACATACATCAAATAGTAGATTTATTGCTGAAAGAAGTTGGAGATAGGCTTAAGGACCATGACTTAACTTTATCTTGGACAGAAAATGCAAAAGAGTATTTAGCAGATCATGGTTTTGATCCTAAAATGGGTGCAAGGCCATTAAGAAGGACTATCCAAGAAAAAGTTGAGGATAAACTTTCAGATGATCTTTTAAGTGGTAAATTTACACCTGGTGATAAAATTGAATTAGATTTTGATAAAAAACTAGACAATTTTACTATAGAAAAAATAAAGAAAGCTAAAAAATCATTAGCTAAAAAATCTTAGGATTTCGTCTATATATTCAACATCTCATGTTTTTGTTAGAATGTTTGAAATAAATTTTTTTAAATTATGACTCTTGCTTATTTTAATTTAATAGGTGGCCTTAGTGGAGATATGCTTCTTTCAAGTTTAATTGATTCGGGACTAAATGAGAAAGATTTGATTTCTGAATTAACCAAATTAGATGCAATAGATTTTAATTTAAAAATAAAAAAAGTGAAAAAATTAAATCTTGATGCTACTCACACCTCTGTGATAATAAATGATGACATTGAGTGGAATTGGGAAAAGTTTTATGATGTAGTGAAAAAATCATCCTTAAGTAACAAAATCCAGAACAATATTTTAGGATGTTTCGACTTATTGAAAAAAGCTGAAGAAGCAGCTCATAATGAGAAAAGCCCCCATCTTCATGAACTGGGAACCTCTGATACTTTAGTAGATGTATGTGGCTTTTTTATAGCAATAGAATTATTAGGAATTACAAAAATATATTCTTCTCCTATTCCTGTGACACCTGGATTTATCAAGACTAGTCATGGAGTCCATGAAACTTTGGCACCAGCAACTAAAAAGATCGTAGAAGAAAATCAAATCCCTTTGAGATATATAAATAATTCATCGAATATAGAAACAGTTACTCCTACGGGTATGTCTATTTTGGGAAGTATTGCAAATTTCCAAGAAGAAATTTCTTTTACTCCTGAAAAATTTGGATTAGGAGCGGGAACTAAAGATTTTGAAAAATTTCCTAATGTCTTATCTCTCTCATTAGAAAATAGAGAAAAATCTGAGTTTATAACAACTAAAAAAATTTTATTAGAAACAAATATTGATGATATGTCTCCAGAAATTACAGCTACTATAATAAATCAGGCAATTGAAAAGGGTGCTTTAGATTGCTGGATTGTTAATTACACGGGGAAAAAAAACAGATCTGGTCACATAATAAAATTGCTGTGCGAGAAAGAAAATAAAAATGATTTTATTAAATTTATACTTGAAAACACATCATCATTAGGCCTTAGGTCTGTTGAAGTTGATCGCTATGAAACTCCAAGAGAGTTTGAAGATTTTAATTCTTCAATGGGAAAAGTGAACATAAAATTCAAGTATATTAATGGAATTATTCATTCTTATAAGGTAGAACATGAAGATATTATGAAAATTTCGAATAAATTTAATATTTCTCCTCATATCGTTTCAAAAAAACTAGATATTGAGATTAACCATAAATATAATATTTTTAGCTGATTCTTTACCCTGTTCTCTTTTATAGAATGGATTTTTAATCATAGAATATATATATGCCTCAGTAGCTCAGTTGGCCAGAGCAGCCGACTTGTAATCGGCAGGTCAGGGGTTCGACTCCCCTCTCCGGCTCTAAGTGAAA
This sequence comes from Chloroflexota bacterium, assembly GCA_002719425.1. The sequence goes on along the minus strand of PBHA01000010.1, from coordinate 14 downwards.
AATTATCAAAATAC
>PBHA01000009.1 GCA_002719425.1 Chloroflexota bacterium | reverse complement strand
ATCATACCTTTTACTCCACCTCCAGCTGGGATAGGCTCACCATTAATTGACTTTGAGAGAGGGGAAGATAAAAATGCTACAATATTTGCTATATCATAGGCCGTGATAACTTTGTTAATTGAATTATTACTTAGCATTTTTTCTTTGGCTTCATCAAATGAAATATTTTCTTTTTTTGCAATTTTTTCAATGCCTGAATCGCTTCTTTCGGTATAAGTTAATCCCGGATGAATTACGTTTACATTAATTCCATGAGGGCCTAAATTGTCAGCGAGATTTTTTGTCATTGAACTAACTGAAATATTTCTAATTGAGCCAATTAAATTACCTGATGAGCGAGCATTTAAACCACTAATATTAATGATTCTCCCCCAACCATTTTTTTTCATTATTGGAGCAACATTTTTAGCACATCTAATATATCCTGAAACTTTTACATCAATTTGTTCAAATAATTTATCTTCATCAAAATTTTCTAAAGTACTTTCTTCTGGAAGAGCAGCTGCACAATTTACTAAGATATCTATTTTGCCAAATTCTTTTTCAACTTCTAAAACAGTTTTTCTAACCTGTTCATTATCCTTTGTATCGCAAATAAAATATTCAACCTTAACTGATGAAACTTTAGAAATTTCATTTTTGGTTTCAATTAACAATTCTTCATTTCTTGCTAAAAGAGCTATATTTACACCTTCTTTGGATAATGTGATCGCTGTAGCTTTTCCTATACCCCTATTAGACCCTGTAATGAGAGCTACTTTTCCTGAAATTTCTAAATCCATACTATGTACCTATGCCTGCTTTTTTATTAAGACTTCCTGACCTAAATCCATTCTCATCTAACTCAATCTGATCATAACCAAAAGTCTTTATTTTTTTCTCTATTTTATCTTGATTAGATTTATAATCTTGAAATCTATCTTTTGGAATCTCNATNAGNGCTTTTTNNTCNTAATGTCTAACNCTNACAATATTAAATCCTAAACTTCTTANATATTTTTCAGAGTTTGAGACCATTAAAAGTGCTTCAATTGTAACTTTTGTTCCATANGGTAATCTNGATGATAGGCAAGGAGAAGCNGGTCTATCCCAAGTTTCTAAATTTCTATTNCTAGCATATTTTCTTATATCAGCTTTGGTGAAATCATTTTCAATCAAAGGAGATCTAACTTTATGTAAATTAGCTGCTTTCATCCCAGGTCTATAATCTCCCTTATCATCAAGGTTAGAACCGTTTAAGACCCAATCAAATCCAATTTGATCTGACAATTCAACTAATGTCCCATAAAGTTCATTTTTACAGAAAAAGCATCTATCAATATCNTTTTTGACATAATTTTCGTCTTCCATTTCATTAGTAGAAACAATTTTGTAGTTCCAGCCTTTAGATTTAGCTAAATTAACTGCATCATCTCTATCNTCTTGAGCNACNCTAGGAGAAAANGACATAACTGCTAANGATTTTTTNCCCAAAACNTCATTNGCTACATCCATNAAATANGATGAATCAACTCCTCCAGAATAAGCTATNATNACACTTCTCATNTCTNTNAGAGATTNCTTCANTTTNTCTTCTATGTTTGTAATTTTTGTAGTCATTTAGCAGAATATTAGCTAACTTNTTGAATAATTTCATTCAATAAAGTTATATTTTNGNTGTTATTTGATNAGNATTATGATAAATATATATAAATTTACATNATAAATCAGGTATTNATGTAAATAANATATTGATGATAAGGGGATTAAAGATGNATAAACCTAAAGTTTATTTTATGGATGCTAGNAGTGAATCACCNGATACTAGCTTAATCAACAAAACNGTGACAGTNTTTGAAGCTGCNGGTTTTGACAAAATGATAAATNAAGGNGATGTAGTNGCNATNAAAATGCANTGNGGAGAACTTGGNTCTAGTGCTTATNTNAGACCAGCTTATGTNAGNGCTATTGCNGATAAAATNAANTCATTAGGNGGNNGNCCATTTGCNTGTGACACAACNACTCAGACNTANGGAACTTGGGGTTCNAGAGTTACNGANCTNGATCTNGTNGAAACAGCAGAAAGAAATGGNTTTTCTTCTGCAACACTTAGGNTGNCCNTTCTTNTCNGCTGATGGNTANGTNGGTACNAGTGATTATAGAGTAGATNTNCCTGAAGGNTATNTATTNAAAGAAGCTTACATNGCNCANGCTATTGCNGCNGCTGATAAAGTTATTGTTCTNACTCATTTNAAAGGTCANGGNATGGGTGTNATNGGNGGAGCTCTAAAAAATNTAGGAATNGGTTGNCAATCTAAAAGAGGTAAATTNAATGTTCATATGGGNAGACATCCTGAATATGGTATTGGAGATTCNACNGTNTTTCATCCNGANAATTTNAAAGGTAAAGAAGCNGANCCTGATTGGGAANTNCTTGAAAANTGTTGCCCNCTTGGATTATTCAANGTNACTGATGATGATAAATTACTTTGGGANAGAGAAAAATGTATAAANTGTCTTGGATGTGGTAGTTGGATGAANCCAAGAGGAATATTTGAACCAAATCTTGCAAACTTNGATGCAACNGATATNGCTATNGNNGATGCTGCATTNGGNGTNATAAANGCAGTNGGNAAAGAAAATATTGGNTTNATTAANGTTGCTGTNGATGTTTCTCCAAAATGTGATTGNGCNGGNTTNTCTGANTTACCNTTNGTNCCNCANTTNGGAGTTTTTGCTTCTAAAGANCCNGTNGCTATNGANCAAGCNTGTGTANATGCAGCNATGCATGCACCAGGAACNCCAGGNTCTCTAGCTGAAGANATGGGNATNGATGCNCCNGGNGAGAGAAAATTTGATCTTGGNGGGTGGAGCNATAGAAGGNNTAAGTGANCAGACTACNATAAANACNGCAGTNGTNAATGGNCTAGGAAGNAGAGANCATGANATAGTTCATGCACAACCNCTNGGAAGNGATNGATTTGCTTTCCCACCTGANCCAAGACCAACAAAAATNNGATTTGCNAAAATGTTTGAAAAATTTCAACCNTTTCCATTCGATAAGNATGNAGGTNGNGGNTATAATAGANTAGATAAAGTGGACATTGATGCAGTNAANGGNCATGATGGTCCAACNGTAGATCCNCACTCTCATCAAGATGCNGCNTATCATGGAGANGGNGGATGGCANCCTGGAGATGATGANCCAAGTTACCATCCTAAGAANGGAGANTCATCTAATGNAAGTGTTNCAAAAAANGATTCNAAAAGTAAAAAAAGATAACNTAANCTAGGAGAANANAATGGGAAGAGCACAAGACTTGCTTGAAAAAGCTATNTCAAACCTAAAAGATTTATCNANTAATTCTGATTTTTCTGATAGATGTNNNGANGGNCTNANNAGATTAGATGAACAAAAAGATAAATTTTTCTTTCAATCTTTAGCTGGACTNCCTTCAGCAAANAAACTTTTNAAGGCNACTGANAAGATGNTNTCTGANCCTANTGACAATAATATGAATGAAATAGANGGAGTCATCAAGGAAATAGAAGATAAAGCTGATGCTCCNGGTACTGTATTGACATAGTGAGTAANGTNNTAGTTACTGGTGGTGCTGGAAGTATGGGNCGNCTTGTCTCNGAAAANCTAATAAATNANGGACATCANGTAAATNTTTTTGATCTNCCNCAANCTAATTACGANGGNTTNGANACTTCAAAAACTAAAATATTCAANGGGNANNTAAANGATTCNTCNATTGAAGAATCTATCATGGGAGTNGATACNGTNATTCATNTAGCAGCAATNCTNCCTCCTACNGCNAATATNAATCTNGAATTAACNNAAAAAGTNAANGTNGANGGAACTAGAAACTTATTAAGNNGTATNGAAAAAATAAATCCTNANATTCATATNATTTTNAGTTCATCAGTAAGTATTTATGGGAAAAATTTNGATAATTCAACTATTNATTTAGATAANNCNGCNAANCCNGATGATCANTANGCAAAAACAAAATATGATTCAGAAGTTNTAGTNGAANAGTCNAANATTAATCANACNATNCTNAGAATTTCAGGNGTNTCAATTCCTGTTTTTCANGAACCNCCAAGTGAATGGCCNTTTNTACCNNATCANAAAATAGAATTTATTCATAGAGATGATGTNGTNACNTCAATTTGTAATTCTGTAAATAATNNNGANGCTTANGNNCAAANNTTTAACATAAGTGGNGGGAAAANCTGGCAAATTACTGGAGAAAANTATGTAAAAGATTATTTTGAAATTTTGGAAGTAGANATGGAGAATGNNGTATATCAAAAAGAGGAAGGNCATTTTTCNTGGTATGAAAGCTCAAAATCAAATAAAATATTACAATATCAAAATAATAATTATNAAAACTATTTNGCTCAAATANGNCAAGATCTAAATAATTTGATGGGAGAATAANTTGAAAAAAATTGAACAAACCTANGGNTATGATGATGTTGCNATNGTNCCNGGTGAAATAACCNTNAATCCNGAGCTTGTAGANACTAATACNAAAATAGGANAATTAGAACTAGANGTTCCNGTTTTNGCNTCNGCNATGGATAGNGTTGTGGANCCNAAATTTGCNAAAGAANTATCNGATNTAGGTGGNGNNGGAGTAATNAATNTNGANGGNATACATGTTAGNTATGAAAATACTGANGNTATATATNANGANATAGTNTCAACACCTCANAAAGATGTAACTNCTCTATTNCAAAAAATTTATAGNGCNCCTGTNAAAGANAATCTAGTNGGTGAAGTNGTAAANAAAATNAAAGATTCTGGAGGAAAATGTTTTGCNTCTTTTGTTCCNGCNTCCACAAAAAGANTAGCTCCAGTTGCNGTTGAAGCAGGNTGTGACGCNGTNGTNGTNCAATCNACNGTNACAACNGCTAGGCATAATTCAAAAAGNCTNGAAGGATTAATATTATCTAAGCTTGTNGATACATTAGATGTNCCAATAATTGTAGGAAATACNGTAACTTANAATGTAACTAGAGAATTAATGGAACAAGGNGTAGANGGNATTCTTGTTGGAGTTGGCCCTGGTTCNGCTTGTACAAGTAGAGANGTTCTTGGAGTNGGAGTNCCTCAAGTTTCAGCTACNNTNGAATGNTCAAGNGCTAGAGATGATTANTATAAATTAACTGGAAGATATGTTTCNATNATTACAGATGGNGGNATAAGAACTGGNGGAGAACTTTGTAAATCNTTNGTNGCAGGNGCNGATGCTGTNATGATTGGNTCNCCATTNTCNAAAACACATGAAGCTCCAGCTAAAGGTAATCACTGGGGTATGGCTACGCCTCATGGATCTCTTCCTAGAGGAACAAGAATAGTAAATAAGCAAGAATATTCACTTAAAGAACTTTTGTTTGGACCTTCTTCAAAAACTGATGGAACTAGAAACCTAGTAGGAGCATTAAGAGTTTGTATGGGGATGATAGGAGCAGAAGATATTATTTCAATGCATGATGCAACTTTGATATATGCTCCAACAATCAAGACTGAAGGAAAAACTTATCAATTATCAGGATTAGGCTCGTAAACTTGGAATTTAAAGCTCAAAGAGGAACAGCAGATATTCTTCCAAAAGACCAATATATTTGGAACTTTGTTCAAAATAAGTGTTCTGAAATATCAAAGTCTTTTGGTTACAGATATATTGAAACTCCTATATTCGAAGATTCTAGAATCTTTGAAAGAACAGTAGGAGAAGATACAGACATTGTTGAAAAAGAGATGTATTCATTTGTTGATAAAGGGGGAGATAATATTAGCCTAAGACCTGAAAATACAGCTGGAGTTTGTAGAGCTTTTATAGAGAATGGTCTTTACAACGATACTTTACCTGCACGCCTATTTTATTATGGTCCTATGTTTAGGTATGAAAGACCACAAGCAGGTCGGTTTAGACAATTTCATCAGTTTGGTATTGAATGCATNGGTGATACTTCATATGATAATGATTTTGAAGTAATTAAACTTGCTTGGAATATTTTAGATAAATTAGAAATCAAGAATACTGAGCTGAATATTAATTCTTTAGGGGATAAAGAAGATAGAGAAGTTTATGTTTCAAAGCTTATAGATTATTTTAGTAAGTATATTAATGATTTACCAAAAGTTGACAAACTAAGATTTGAAAGAGCTCCCTTAAGGTTATTAGACTCAAAAGAAGAGGTAACTATAAGGATTTCAAAAGATGCACCAAAAACTTTAGATTTTATATCTAAAGATAGCAAGAATCATCACGATAAAATTATTGAAAATCTTGAGNACTTAAGACAATCAGAAAAAAGCTTCAAATATAAGATAAATAATAGATTGGTAAGAGGATTAGACTACTACAACAAAACTGTTTTTGAGTACCTAAGCGACTCATCTGGACCTCAAGGTGTNTTACTAGGTGGAGGTAGATATGACNCTCTAATAAAAATTCTAGGTGGACCAGATACACCTGCCGTTGGTTTTGCTATGGGAGTTGAAAGAATTGTGAATGAGGTTAGTAAAAAAGATTTTATAAAAGACAGTAAACTAGATGTTGTTATAGTTGTATTAAAGGATGAGTTCAGGACTAATGCTGAAAAAACTTCTGATTTGTTTAGAAGAAATAAAATAAGTACAATAATTGCTCCTAGAAGATCACTAAAAGGACAATTAAGATTTGCTAATAAAATTAATGCAAAACTTGCTGTGATCCTTGGTGAAAATGAAATTACTAACAACTCAATAACTATAAAATTTCTTAATTCTAGTAATCCTCAATTAGAATTACAAAATGAAGATATACTAAAAATAAAGACTTTACTTGGTTCAGAGGAATAGTATGGATGATTGGATTTTAACTAGATTAGAAGAAATAAAGAAAAGGTTTGCAGAGATAGAAAATCTAATGACTAAACAGGAGGTTGTTTCTAATCAGAATGAAATGAAAAGACTTTCTAAAGAATATAGAAATCTTGAGAAAATAAATAAATTATGGGAAGAATATTCAAAAATTTCAAGAGAATTGGAAGACACTAAAGAAATGATAAATTCTGATGACTCAGAGATTTCAGAATTAGCAAAATTAGAAAATGAAACATTAAGTAAAAACTTAGATGTTATTTTTACCGAACTTAACCAAGAATTAATACCTAAGGATGCTACAGATGAAGCAGATGCTATTGTAGAAATAAGAGCAGGGACTGGTGGGGATGAAGCAGCAATTTTTGGTAATGATTTATTGAGAATGTATACTAGATATTCAGAAAATAATGATTGGAAATTAAAAATACTTAGTTCAAGCTACAATGAGTTTGGAGGTATAAAAGAAGTAGTACTAGAAATATCTGGAGAAGGAACTTTTTCGAGGCTCAAGCATGAGAGTGGTGTACATAGAGTACAAAGAGTTCCAAAAACGGAGTCTCAAGGAAGAATTCATACATCAACAGCAACAGTTGCAGTTCTTCCTAAATCTGAAGAAATTGATATACAAATAAATGAAGATGATATAAGAACTGATGTTTTTCATTCCGGTGGAGCAGGAGGTCAAAATGTTAACAAAGTCGCTACTGCAATTAGATTGACTCATAATCCATCAGGTATAGTTGTAGCATGTCAAAATGAAAGATCTCAGCTTCAAAATAAAATTCAAGCGATGGAAATATTAAAGTCAAAACTTTGGGATCTTGAATTAAGAAAACAACAAGAGGAAATTTCTAAGGCTAGAAAATCACAAGTAGGATCGGGAGAAAGATCTGAAAAGATTAGAACTTATAATTATCCACAAGGAAGAATTACAGATCACAGAATAAATGTATCGATTCATAGTTTATCTGAATTTATGGATGGTCTAATAGATGGTCTAATAGAGCCATTGATGAAAAACGAACAAGCTCAGAAGATGTTGTCTCAAAATACTAAGTAATGAAAAATTTGGGTGAAGTAAAAAAAGTAATATTCAATAGCTTATTTGAAAATAACATCGAANACTATCATNATGAGGGATTATCANTATTATCTAAAATTCTTCATTTAGATAATAAGACTGTAGTAACAGAAAATAAAATCTTGATTTCTAAAGAACAAAAAGAGCTAATTGAAAAGCTTACTAAAAAAAGAATCGAGGGAATACCTTTAGCATATTTAGTGAACGAAAGATTTTTTTTTAATGAAAAATTCTATGTCGATAATAACGTATTAATTCCAAGACAAGAAACGGAGGAATTAATTCATTATTTTTTTTCAATTATCAAAAAAGATAATCTAAAAAATAAAAGAATTCTTGATATTGGAACAGGAAGTGGGATAATACCAATTTTGTGTAAAAAGAAATTTCCTCAATCAAATATTTTTTCTATAGATAAGTCAAATAATGCAATTAATGTAGCAAAAAAAAATGCAGATGAAAAAGAGGTTGAAATAAATTTTATTAACTCAGAAATTATTGACGCGAGAATTAATGAAATAGATTATGTAATAACTAATCCACCGTATATCAAAACAGAGATGNTCTCAAAGTTACCAAAAGAGGTTGATTTTGAACCAAAATTGGCACTCGATGGTGGTGAAGATGGATTAAGAATTATTAATGATATTTTTTTATGGGAAAAGAATACTAACAATAATAATGCAAAGAAAATTGTTATTGAAATTGATGAGAATATAACCTCAGAAGTTCAACAACTAGCGAATGAGTTTTACCCTAAAATGAAGGTTGAAATAATTAAGGATTTAGCCAAGAAAGACAGAATTATTTCTATAACAGAATAGACTTATCTTTTAGTATACTGAGGAGCTTTTCTAGCCTTCTTCAACCCGTACTTTTTACTTTCTTTAACTCTAGAATCTCTTGTAAGAAGACCATGAGATTTTAATTTAGGCCTTAAATCTTTATCCATTTCACAAAGAGCTCTAGCTATTCCTAAAGAAATAGCTCCTGATTGACCAGAAATGCCACCCCCATGAGTCTTAATTTCAGCAGAAATTTTTTCTTTATCTACTATCTTTAATGGTTGTAAAGCTATGTTTACTAAATCATCCATTACCAATACTTCTTTAATTGACTTCCCATTAACTTGAATTTTTCCATTTTTGTCAAAAATTTTCACTCGAGCTATGGAAGCTTTTCTTTTACCTGTTCCGTAATAATAGGTTGCTTTAGTTGTCACTCTTTACCTCTTTTGAATTACTATCAATCTGTGCCTGATGTGGGTGTTCACTTCCTGAATAAATCTTTAATCTTTTGAGCATTCTAGCTGAAAGTTTATTTTTTGGAAGCATACCCTTGACGGCTTTATTTACAATATACTCTGGATTTGTCTCAATCAAATTAGAAAATTTTCTAACTTTAGTACTACCTGGTCTTGTTGTATGGGTTATATATTCTTTGTCAAAATATTTTTTTCCAGTAACTTTTACTTTTGATGCATTTATCAAAACAACAAAATCTCCGGTTATGTCATTGGATATATAACTCGGTTTATTTTTTCCCATTAAAATCATTGCAATATTTGATGCCATTCTACCCAAAGTTTGACCTTCGGCATCAATTAAGATCCAATTACCCGAATCTTTTTTTTCTTTTATTGAATAATGTTTTAATTTATTTATCATAACTTTTTTATTGATAGATTTCTATTTTACACTTTTTATTCTTATTTTTTATTCAAATATGTATCATCTAATCTACTAATTCCAAAATTGCTATTTCAGCATTATCTCCTTGCCTATTACCCATTGAAATTATTCTTGAGTAACCACCATTTCTTTCAAGAAATTTTTCAGCAACATTTTCAAACAGATGATCTACTACAGATTTATTAGTAATAAATTCAGATACTTTTCTGATTGAATTTAAGTCTTTGGTTTTAGAAAGAGTAATCATCTTTTCTAAAATCGGTCTTGCTTCTTTGGCTTTTGCTTTAGTTGTTTTAATTCGACCGTACATAATGGCATCTGAAACTAGGTTTCTCAACAAAGCTTTTCTTTGAGAAGAATTTCTACTTAATTTATTATTTGATAATCTATGTCTCATAATTTCCTCTGTCTATTAACTTTGGGGAAGCATATTTCTTTCTGCTAAAACATCGAATAGCTCATCAAGAGATTTTCTACCAAAATTTCTAATCTTCAATAAATCTCCTTCTGGCATAGCAATTACTTCACCAACCCTATTTATTCCAGCTCTCTTGAGACAATTTAATGTTCTTGCTGACAAATCAAGAGTTTCAACTGGTGTATTGTAAATATCAGGACTTATTCCTAAACCTGCAGCAGGATTTTGTTCTTCAGCAGCTTGATCAAATTTACTAAATACGTAGAAGTTATCCATTAGTGTTTCAGAAGCTTTTTGAAGAGCAGACTGTGGATCAATTGTTCCGTCAGTCCAAATTTCTAACGTTAATCTTTCCCAATCTGATCTTTGCCCAACCCTAGTAGGCTGAACAGAAAAATTTGCTTTCTTGATAGGAGTAAAAATAGAATCAATTGGAAGTATTCCTATGTTTGAATCAAACTCATCAGAAGCTTTTCTGTAACCTTGACCTTGTTCAACACTAAATTCAACTGATAAGTGAGCATCTGGAGAATCAAGAGTTGCTAAATGATGACCAGGATTTACAATCTCAAAATCAGCAGTAGCCATTATGTCTCCTGCCTTAACTTCACCTTCACCTTCAACTTCTAATCTCAATCTTCCTGTTCTGTCTGATAAAGATCTTAATCTTATACCCTTAGCATTCATCAAAAACTCATTTACCTCTTCTCTCATACCCTTGAGAGTAGAATATTCATGCTGAATACCTTCAATCTTAACCCAGTTAATGGCTGTACCAGGAAGAGATGATAAAAGTGCTCGTCTTAATGGGTTACCAAGTGTGACTCCCCATCCTTTGTCCAAGGGTTCAGCAATAAATTTTCCGTAGGTCTCACTACCTTCTATCATTCTGATAGAAAGCTCAGGCACCTCAGGTTCAGATACTGAAATATTATCAATTGGTGATAAACCGAATTGTTTTTCTAACATTTATTACCTCCTTGAGTAGTACTCAACTATTTGTCTTGTATCAATCTCTAATTCAGCGTCAGATGCTGATGGAAGATTATTAATTTGAACTGAAAGTCCAGATTTATCAAGTGTCAACCACTTAGCACATTGATTATTTTTAATATTCTCACTTGCAATTTGGAATAGACTAGAATTTTTAGATTTTTCTTTCCAGGAAATTTTATCCCCTTGCTTTATTTGATAAGAGGGTATGTTTACTTTTTTATCATTTATCAAAAAATGACCGTGATTTACAGCCTGTCTAGATTGCCTTCTTGTATTAAACATTCCTGTTCTGAACATTACATTATCAAATCTTTTTTCTAGCAATATTAGTAATTCGTCACCAGTAGAACCTTCAATATTTGATGCTTTATCATAATAATTCCGAAATTGTCTCTCTAATATTCCGTACAAGAATCTGGCTTTTTGTTTTTCTCTTAATTGAAGACCATAAGGGGATAATCTTCTTCTGGGAGACATCCTGTTTTTNCCAGATTTTTTTGCAATTTCTAATCCTAAAAATCTCATTTTTTTATTAACTGGGCCCGTATATCTAGCCATAAATATATCCTATTCTAAATATTGTTTATACTCTTCGTTTCTTTGGTGGTCTGCATCCATTATGAGGAATTGGAGTAACATCTTTTATTGAAACTACTCTGATGCCTGCATGTTGAATTGCTCGTATGGCAGCTTCTCTACCTGCTCCTGGTCCTTTGACATAAACATCAACTGTTTTCATACCTAACTCAACTGCAGTTTCGGCGGCAGATTCACCAGCTTTCTGAGCAGCAAATGCTGTTGATTTTCTTGAGCCTCTAAAACCTTTAGCACCAGCACTGCTCTGAGAAATCACATTACCTGAGTTATCAGTCATCGTAATAATTGTGTTATTAAAAGTAGCTCTGACATATGCATTCCCTTGAGGTACAAATACTTTTTCTTTTTTTCTAGTTCTATTTCTAGCCATTTATTAAACCTTTACTTCTAATGAGTTAGCTTTTTCTTATTTGCTATTGTTCTTCTTTTACCTTTTTTTGTTCTTGCATTAGTCTTAGTTCTTTGTCCATTTGCAGGAAGTCCATTTTTGTGTCTCAATCCTCTGTAGCTGCCAATATCGCCAAGACGCCTAATATTTAGCTGTACCTCTCGTCTTAGATCACCTTCAATTCTGATCTGAGATCGTTCAATAGCACTTCTGATTCTAGCCATTTCATCTTCTTGAAGATCTTTTACACGTGTATTTACATCAATTCCAACATCACTTATTATCTTTTTTGAAGTAGATCTACCTATTCCACTAATGGCAGTCAAACCAATTTCTATTCTTTGGGAATCAGGTATATTTACTCCAGCTAACATTGCCATATTTTTCTATCCTTGTACTTGTTTGAATCTTGGGTTTTTTTTATTGATTATTCGAACTTTACCTTTTCGTCTAATAATTTGATCATCAGCGCTTCTTTTTTTTATAGATGCTCTTTTCTTCATAATATGCTCACTCTTTTACTTAAACCTGTATGTAATTCTTCCTCTTGTTAAATCATATGGAGACAGTTCAACAAGAACTCTGTCTCCTGGTAATATTCTTATATAGTTTTTTCTTATTTTTCCTGATGCATGAGCCAAAACCTCATGTCCATTAGCTAACTCAACTTTAAAAGTTGTATTTGGAAGAGCTTCTTCAACTTTTCCTTCAACCTCAATTGCTTCTTTTTTTGCCATTCAGTTATTTACCTTTGTTAAAATTTCTGGACCATTTTCAGTTATGAGAATAGTATCCTCAAAGTGAGAAGAAAGCTTACCATCTTTAGTTACCACGGTCCAGTTATCGCCAAGGACTTTTGTCTGCCAGTTCCCCTCAGTTACCATTGGTTCGATAGCTATAGTCATACCAACTCTTAGTAAAGCGCCATCATTTTTTTTTCCAAAATTTGGAACACTTGGAGGTTCGTGTAATTCAGAACCTATACCATGACCAACATATTCACGAACAGTACCAAAGCCCTCATCTGAAATATAATTTTCAATGGCATTTGATAAAACTCCTATTCTGTTACCAGGTAGGGCATTTTCAATTCCTATCTTCAGCGCCTTATCGGCTACATCAACAATCTTATTTCTTACTTCATCTCCTGAATCTTCAATTATAAATGTTCTTGCATGATCACTATACATGCCATCAATTATTGCACCACAATCAATGGATATAAGATCATCTTTGTTTAATTTACGATCACCCGGAATCCCATGGACAATTTCTTCATTTATAGATATGCAAGCAGTAGCAGGAAAACCATATAGACCCAAAAAAGCTGGTTTGGCTCCCTCATTTTCAATATATCCCCTTAGAAAATTATCAATTTCACCAGTAGTAATCCCAGACCGAAGAGTTTCTCCACATTTTTGCATAGCACGAGCAACTATGTCTCCAGCTTCTCTCATAGAAGAAATTTGTTCTGGAGTTTTAATGGACCCCTCAGTAAGCAATTATAAAAGCATCTCCCATTAATTTATGTACAAACTAACATTATATATCTAAAACATTAGAATTGTACAGTAGCATTATTGTAGTATTTTGTCAATTTCTTCTGACACTTCTGAAATAGATGAATCTGCATTTATTTTGCTTAACAAACCATTAGATTCATAAAATTTCAACAAAGGTTCAGTTAAATCTTTATAGTTTTCCATTCTCTTAGAAATTGCTTCGGGCTTGTCATCTTCTCTTTGATACAAATCTTGTTCTGAACAATTTTCTTGACAAACATATTCTTTGTCTGATTTAGAAAAGGTTTTGGAACAATTTCTACAAGAAATACGCTGAGACAATCTATCAATTAATTTTCCAAAAGGAACTTCAAAATATAATACATAGTCTATCTTCTTTCCTAGCTTGTCCATCTCTTCCTCTAGAGATATAGCTTGATTAATTGTTCTAGGGAAACCATCTAAAAGTATTGATTGTAGTGATTGAGTTGTATTTGATACCATATCAATAATTAAGTTATCTGGAACCAAATCCCCTTTATCCATATACTTTTTTGCAGCAATACCTAATTCAGTTTTTTGAGCTATTTGAGATCTCAATATATCTCCAGTAGAAATATGTGAAAGATTATATTTTTCTACTAGGTTATTAGACTGGGTTCCTTTACCTGAACCTGGAGGACCTAAAAGAATTATATTCATTATTAGTTTACAAATCCTTCGTAATTTCTCATTAGTAACTGTGACTCAAGCTGTCTCATGGTATCCAGAGCAACACCTACCATAATAAGAAGACTTGTACTCTGAACTATACTAGTTGTTGATTCTAGCCCTGTTATGAAGGCAGCAATTGAAGGAATAACAGCTATAGTCCCTAAAAATAAAGCTCCTCCCCAAGTTATTCTTATTATAACTCTCATCAAATAATCTCTAGTTGGAGGTCCCGGTCTAATACCCGGAATGAATCCATTATTATTTTGTAATGATTCTGCTAAATTTTGCTGGTTATGAACAACTAGGGTATAAAAAAATGTAAAAATTACTACCAAAATAAATACAGTTATCCAATATAGTGTTCCAGTTGGCCCAAACTGAATAGTCAGCCATTCTGCTACTTGAGAACCAAAAGAACTAGAAGCTGGATCTACAAAATATGATGCGACAACTGCTGGGAGAGCTAAAATTGAAAAGGCAAAAATCAGAGGAATCATACCTGCTGAGTTTACTCTAATAGGTATATGAGACGAACCTTGAGATCTGTACATTCTATTACCTCTAAAAACACTTCTTCCATACTGAACAGGAATCCTTCTTTGAGCTTCAGTAAAAACAACTATAGTAAATATTATTAACAATATTAATGCTATTAATAGACCTACCTGAAAAGGTTGATCACGTAACAACCACATTTGTGCTCCAATAGAAGGGAATGTNGAAACTATACCAGCAAATATNATCAAAGAAATACCGTTTCCTATACCTTTTTCTGTAACTAATTCTCCTAGCCATACTAAAATCATGGTTCCTGCAGTCATTGAAAGTAAAATAGCTAATGTGTTTAGTGTTTGTCCTCCACCAAAACCAATTCCTGTAAGAGCTCCTTGTCCTAAAGCACCAGAGAATAAATTAATTTGACCATATCCTTGTAGAAATGCTAGGGGAACAGTCAAGTAATGAGTATATCTACTTATAGCTTTCCTTCCAGCTTCTCCTTCTTGAGCTAGTTCTTTAAGTTGAGGGACTAGAGGAGTTAATATTTGAATAATAATAGATGCAGTTATGTATGGATATACTCCTAAAGCAGCAATGGATAAGTTTCTAAGTGCACCCCCAGAAAATATATCAATAAATCCTAGTAATGGATTCGCATCAAATGCAGATTGTAGAGCCTCTTTGTCTACTCCTGGAACAGGTACATGAGCAAAAAATCTAAAAATAACAAGTATGAACAAAGTAAATAGAATTCTAGTTCGCAAGTCAGAAAGCTTGAAAGCATCTATTATAGCTTGTATTAATGCTGGTCGATTAGATTGTGCGGTAGTTGTCATGATACTATTCTATTACTTTTACTTCTCCACCAGCTTTTTCAATTTTAGCTTTTGCAGATGAAGATATTGCATGAACTTCCACAGTTATAGATTTAGTAATCTCACCATTTCCTAAAATTTTAATCAGTTGCTTGTTTTTAATTACACCTTTATTCTTAAAATCTTCAATTGAAATTGAATCATTATTAAAAATTACACTAAGGTCGTCTAGATTCAATGCAACATAGTCTTTTTTAAATATATTTGTAAAACCTCTCATATGAGGTAGTTTTTTTACTAATCGTAATTGACCACCTTCAAATGTAGGATTTAAGTTACCTCCACTTCTAGAAAGTTGACCCTTAAGTCCTCTTCCA
Source organism: Chloroflexota bacterium (assembly GCA_002719425.1). The sequence goes on along the minus strand of PBHA01000009.1, from coordinate 27,959 downwards.
GAGTAAGTTCCCTTTGAACCATTACCTCTACCTACTTGATTATTCTTGGGAGTATTTTTATTTTTTCTTTTTATATCATGTAGTTGTGGCATAATTTCACCTATATTTAAACTTCCTCGATAGAAATCAAGTGATTAACTTTTTGAATCATCCCTTGTATTTGTGGTGATAAGTCTTTTTCTACCTTTGATCCGATTTTTCTTAAACCGAGTGATCTAAGAGTATCTCTCTGCGCTGGAGATATCCCTATCTTACTCTTTATTTGAGATATAATAACTTTTTTCATACTAAGCTCTTCTTTTGCTTATTTCTTTATTTGGATTCTTCATCTCTTTTAATGCTTCCATTGTGGCATATACTACATTAATTGCATTTGTCGAACCAAATGTTTTTGACACAACATCTTTTACACCTACAGCTTCAAGGACAGCTCTAACTCCTCCTCCGGCTATTAAACCCGTACCAGGAGAGGCTGGCATTAGCATTACTTTTGATGAACCAAATTTCTTTACTGACTCATGAGGGATTGTTGTATTGCTAAGAGTAACGCTTATCATTCTATCCTTCGCATATTTTACGGCTCTTTGAACAGCATCTGGGACTGCGCTTGCGCTTGCAAGTGCAATACCAACTTTACCGGCTCCGTCACCTACAGCTACCATGGCATTAAAAGACAGGTTTCTTCCACCTTTTACTGTTTTAGATACTCGTCTTATTTTTATAACATTCTCAACGAAAGAAAATTCATCATTATCTCTGTTTCTTCTAGGTCTAGAATTTCTTCTATTCTGATTATTTCGCTGATTATTTCTTTCTTGAGTTTTGTTATCGGTTGTCATTATTTATACCTCTACTCCTGATTCTCTTATTCCATCTGCAACAGCTGCAACTTTTCCATGATAGAGATAACCACCTCTATCAAAAACAACTTTTTTTACACCTAGTTTAGAAATTTTTTCTCCAAATTCTATTCCCATTTTCTTTGAGGATTCTTTGTTTACAGTTTTATCCTCAGCCTTAATACTTGATAATGATGCCAATGTTACACCTTTAGTATCATCAATTAATTGCAAATAAATATTTTTATTAGATCTATATAAAGAAACTCTTGGCCTTTGATTTGTCCCTGATATTCTTTTTCTTACTCTTAGGTGTCTTTTATTTCTGCCTAATGATCTNGTTTTTCTTGATTGTCTCATTAACCCTCTCCTGCTCCAACTGCAGCTTTACCTGATTTTCTTCTTATAACTTCATCATCATATTTGATACCTTTACCAGTATATGGATTAGGTTTTCTAAGTGTTCTTATCTTTGCAGCCTGTCTACCTACATTTTCCTTATTAGGACCCTCAATTAGTACCAAAGTTTGCTCCTCAACACTAAATTTGTTTTCACCTATAGGATCCACAGTAATAGAATGAGAAAATCCCAAACTTAGTTCTAATGATTTTCCTTTTAATTGAGCTCTGTAACCAGTACCAATAAGTTCTAGTTTTTTTGAAAATCCTTCGGTTACTCCCGTTACCATATTTGCTATCAAGGCTCTATATAGTCCATGCATTGATTTAGTTTCAATAAGTTCATTTTTTCTAGATAGAGTTAAATTTTCATCATTTAGATCAAAAAGTATATCTTCAGAAGCTAACTTCTGATCCAACTGACCTTTAGGGCCTTTGACTATTACAAGGTTTTTTTCGATTTTTATATCAACTCCCGAAGGTATGCTTATTGGTTTATTTCCTATTCTGCTCATAATTTCCTCATTTACCAAACATAAAAAAGAAGCTCTCCTCCAAGAGATTGCTTCTTAGCTTCCAAACCAGTCATCACTCCTTTGGATGTGGACATAACTGCAACGCCCATTCCTGAGAAGTAAGTTGGGATTTCATCTTTTTTTACATAAATTTTTAAACCAGGTTTTGAAACCCTTTTTAATCCAGAAATGGCAGGAGTACCATCATCAAAATATTTCAATTTTATGGAATAATTAGAAAATTCTTCAGATTTTTCTTCAGCAAAATCTGAAATAAAACCTTCATTATTCAATAACTGTAAAATACTTAAGTTTAATTTTGACTTACCTACAGAAACTTTTTCATGTTTAACCATGACTGAGTTTCTGATTCTAGTAATCATGTCTGATATTTGATCTTGAATAGTCACAATAACCTCTATAAACTTCCTTTTCTTATTCCTGGTAAATGACCTTTGAGAGCCAGATCTCTCATTGAAATCCTACTCAAACCAAAAAATCTCATATAACCCCTAGGTCTTCCAGTTTTTTGACACCTATTTCTTACACGTACTGGGCTTGAATTTTTAGGTAATAAATCTAGTTTTCTTCTAGCTTCCATCTTTTCTTCAAATGAAGATTTTGATGAATTAGCTATATCCTTCAATTCATTTCGTATTTCAGAATATTTTTCAACCATTCTTATTCTTTTTTTATTTCTTGCAATAGCAGATTTNTTAGCCAATAAATTCTCCTTAATTAATTTCCAAACGGCATTCCGAGTAATTCTAATAGTTTTTTTGTCTCTTCATCACTATTTGAATTAGTCACAATATTAATTTGCATACCTCTTAGTTTATCAATTTCATTGTAATCAATCTCTGGAAAAATAACCTGTTCTTGTAATCCTAGAGAATAATTTCCGTTCCCATCAAATGATTTACTTGATACTCCTCTAAAGTCTCTAACTCTTGGTAAAGATACATTGAAAAGTTTATCTAAGAAAAACCACATATTATTGGATCTCAATGTTACTGAAAGTCCTATAATTTGGCCTTCTCTTAGTTTGAAGTTTGCTATTGATTTTTTTGCTTTTCTTTCTATTGGCTTTTGGCCTGTAATGAGCTGTAGATCCCTTGAGACTGTTTGTACAACATTTGATGAAACTAGAGCTTCTCCTAAACCAACATTAACAACAACTTTTGTCACTCTTGGAACTCTCAATTTATTATCAAACTTAAATTCGGTCATCATAGTTGGAACTATTTCCTCAATATACTTAGATTTTAATCTTGGAAGTAATTTTTTTGTACTAGAATTTTCTTTTTGTTTTGTGGTCAACTAATTCTCCAATTTATTTCTTAGATTTCTTTACAATTCTATTATATTTACCTGTATCAAGTTGTTCATATGAGACTCGTCCGGCTACCGAGCTTTCTGGGTCTATAAACAAAACGTTTGATATGCTTATGGGGGATTCTTTATCAACTATCCCAGCTTGAGTTACATTAGGAGTATTTTTAATATGTTTTTTTGATATATTTATACCCTCAACTATTACTCTTGAATTTTTAGTATCAACACTGATAATATTACCTTTTTTACCCTTGTCTTTACCTGCTATCACAAGAACTTCATCACCTTTTTTTATTTTCATTTTTTTTGCCATATTTATAACACCTCCGGAGCAAGAGAAACAACTCTCATAAACTCTTTATCTCTTAATTCTCTGGCCACTGGTCCAAAAATTCTTGTACCTCTAGGATTATTATCTTCACCAATAATCACGCAAGCATTTTCATCAAATCTAATATAAGATCCATCATTCCTTCTGAGTTCTTTCTTTGTTCTGACAATAACTGCATTTACTACTTGATGCATCTTAACTGCACCACCAGGTTGAGCATCCTTTACAGCACAAGTAATAACATCTCCTATACTTGCAAATTTAGTATGACTATTACCATTAATATTTATACATAGTACTTCTTTAGCACCTGAATTATCTGCAACTTTTAATCTTGTTTCTCTCTGGATCATTTCTAATTAATAACCTCAACTAGCTTCCATTTTTTTGTTTTAGAAATAGGTTTAGAAAACTCTACAATTACGTTGTCACCAACTTTAGCTTCTTCTTTTGGATCATGAGCTACTAATTTGGTTAATCTTCTTGATGATTTTTTATATAATCTATCCTTTTGAGACCATGAGACTCCTACTATAATTGTTTTCTCAGGAGTATCTGAAAGGACCTTTCCTATTCTTCTTGTTTTCTTACTATCCATCTTGGTTTTCTTTCTCATCCATCTCTAGTTGTTCTATAATTTTTCTTTCATTTATGACTGTCATTATTCTAGCTTTATCTTTTCTTAGTTTATTTATTTGACTTGTGTCACTAAGTTGCATAGATTTATGTTTGAATCTATTTTCCATCATTGATTTGAGAATAGACTCTTTTTCTTTGATCAATTCTTCGTTATTTAATTTTCTTACATCTTCTATATTCATTAAAATGCCAATTCTTCTCTTGATATAATTTTTGTGGCAATAGGCAATTTATGACCTGCTCTGATTAGTGCTTCTTTAGCTATATCTTCAGGAACGTCTCCAATTTCAAAAAGAATCCTACCTCTTTTTACAACCGAAACCCATCTATCAACTGCTCCTTTACCTCCACCCATTCTTGTCTCAGCAGGCCTGGCACTCACAGGTTTATCTGGAAAAACCCTAATCCATATTTGACCACCTCTTTTGACGTGACCTGTAATTGCTCTTCTAGCAGCTTCAATTTGTCTGGCTGTTATCCAAGATGATTCTTGAGCCTTTAGAGCGTAATCACCAAATGAGATAGTCGAACCTCTATTGGCCATGCCTCTCATCTTACCTCTTTGTTGTTTTCTAAATTTTGTTCTACTTGGTTGTAACATAAAACCTATCCCTCAGTTGCCTGTGGAGCATTCCCTTCTTGTTGTTCGTTTCTTTCAATCCTAGCAGTCTTTATTGCCAGTAGATTTTCAGCAGTAGGTATTATATCTCCTTTATAAATCCACACCTTAATACCAATAACTCCGTATGTTGTATTTGCTTCACTTATTTCATAATCAATATCAGCCCTTAAAGTATGTAGAGGAACTCTACCTTGCATATATTTTTCAGTTCTAGCAATATCAGCACCTGCCAATCTTCCTGAAATAACAACTTTGATCCCTTCAGCCCCAACTTGCATAGTTCTTTGCATAGCAGTGTTCACAGCTCTCCTAAAAGCAACTCTTCTTTCAAGCTGTTCAGCTATATTTTCACCAACTAATTTTGCGACTAGTTCAGGAACTCTTATCTCATTTATATTTAATCTGACTGTATTGCTAGTCTTTTCCTCTAAGAATTTCTTAAGTTCTTCTACTCTTGTTCCTCCACGACCAATAATAATTCCAGGTCTTGCAGTATATACTGTTATGGAAATATCTTGCGAGCCTCTTTCTATCTCTATCTTTGAAATTGCTCCATTTTCACCAAGTTCTTTAGTAATTACATCTCTAATATATCTATCTTCATTTAAAAGATTTGCGTAAGATTTCCCATTATTGGCATACCATTGTGATTGCCAATCAATAACTCCACCTAATCTAAAACCTGTTGGATGCGTTTTTTGTCCCATTATTTTTCCTCTGAATTAACTTCTATTGTTATGTGTGAAGAAGGTCTATCAAAAGCCCCAGCCCTTCCTCTGGCTTTCGGTTTGTATCTTTTCATTCTTGGTCCCACATTCGCATAAACCTTTGTAATCTTAAGTTCTTCCTCGCTCAAAGAATCTTTATCAACAGCGTTAGCAATTGCAGAATTCAAAATTTTTAAAATCTCNTGAGCTATAGGATTTCCTATCAAGGTAAGTTGAATTTTGGCTTCATTAACTGATCTAGACCGTATAAGATCAATTATACGTCTAACTTTATATGGTGAGTAGCCTACATTTTTATTATGTGCAACAGCCATTAATTATTACCCCTTGCATGTCCTCTGTAAGTTCTTGTTGGAGAAAATTCTCCGAGTCTATGACCAACCATATTTTCACTAACAAATACTGGTACAAATTTTCTACCATCATGTACTGCAAAAGTTACTCCTACCATTTCTGGCATTATCATTGAAGACCTTGACCAAGTCTTAATTGGCTCTCTACTACCAGTCTCTTTAGTTTTTTCAACTTTTTTTAATAATTTCGGGTCAACATATGGCCCTTTTTTTATTGATCTGGACATTATCTATCGTACCTTCTTCTTAAAACCATCTTATCTGTTTTTTTATTCCTTCGGGTTCTTTTACCTAAAGCAGGTTTTCCCCATGGTGTTTTTGGATGAGACATTCCTACACCAGCTCTACCCTCACCTCCACCATGTGGATGAGCATTGGGAGACATTGCGGATCCTCTAACAGAAGGTCTTCTTCCAAGTCTTCTTGAAGTACCTGCTCTTCCTAATTTTTTATTTTTATTATCGGGATTAGAAACTTGGCCAATCGTCGCACTACAAGTACTTAAAACTCTTCTCATTTCACCAGAAGGTAATCTTAGCAATGTGTATCCACCTTCATGTGCCATAACTTGCGCTGATGTACCAGCTGATTTGACCATTACTCCACCTTTTCCTGGGAATAATTCTATATTGTGAACAACTGAACCAGTTTGAAGTGCAGCTAATTTTTTAGTATTTCCAGTAGTATTTGATGCATTTTCACCACTTTCAATTAAATCACCTAGCTTGGCATTATTAGGAGTAATAATATATTTTCTAGTACCATCTTCATATCTAATTAAAGATATTCTTGCAGATCTGTTAGGATCGTACTCTATAGATTCTATGATAGCTTTACCAGATTTTGATCTATGGAAATCAAGTATTCTATACCTTCTTTTATGACCACCACCTCTGTGCCTAACAGTTATTCTACCCTTATTGTTTCTACCACCTTTTTTTGTAAGTGGTGCTAATAATGGCTTGTAAGGATCTGATGTTGTTATATCTGAAAAATCATCAACAACAGCATCTCTTCGACCTGCAGTAGTAGGTTTTAATTTTTTGGTTGCCATTTTATGCTCCCTCATATAAAGAAATAGAATCACCAAGCTTTAAAGTTACCATAGCTTTTTTCCATCCAGGTGTAAGAATTCTATTTCTTCCATAAGTTTTATTCTTTCCTTTAACTTTCATTACGTTAACACTTTCGACCGTTACATCAAAAACTTCTTCAACTGCATTCTTGATTTGTGACTTATTAGAGTTTTTATGCACTTTGAAAACATATTTGTTACTTTCTTGCAACATAGAACTTTTTTCGGTTATTATAGGAGATATTAATATTTCTTCATTAAGCATCTTTTTTCACCGTCTTTCGTGTTCTTTTTGCAGGGGCTTTTTTAGGTGTTGCTTTCTTTGCTGAAGATTTTTTTGCTGAAGGTTTTTTTGCTAAAGCTGGTTTGAAATCAGGGTCACCCCATAGTTCTTGAACCTTATTAATAGCATCAAACTCAAAAATCACATTCTTGGGTTTTAGTAACTGATAGACGTTTAATGAACCTGCTTGAATAACATCTACTCCATCAATATTTTCGCAGGATTTCATCAATATTTTATGGTTTTCATTTGTGACAAATAAAATTTTTCCTTGCAAGTCCAATAAGTTTATGCATTCAATTACATTTTTAGTTGAAGGTAAATCTTCAACTGGTAATTTTTCAATAACGCTCACCTCAGAATCATTTAATTTTGCAGACAATGCAATTTTCAAAGCCTTTGTTTTCATTTTTTTGTTTAGAGACTTTCTTATATCTTTAGGATGAGGTCCATGAGCAACTCCACCACCAACCATTATTGGGGATCTTTTAGAACCTACTCGAGCTCGTCCGCTACCCTTCTGAGGCCTTAGTTTTTGCCCTGCGTAGTTTACATTAGCACGAGTTTTAGTACCTTTAGTCCATTGTCTTTGATTAGCCAGATAAACGTAAATAGATTGATGAAGAAGATCTGTATTGAGATCTTGTTCCCAAATGCTAGGATCCAAATCTAACGATTTAGAGGCTTTTCCTTGATTGTTTTTTACTTCTATCTGCACTATTTTCTCTCTTTTTATTTTTGAATCTCAATTCTTAAATTTGAACCATTATGACCTGGAATTGATCCCTTAATAACTAATATGTTGTTGTTGTTATCTATTCTGGCAACTGACAAACCTTTTATAGTTGCCTTTTCATTACCATAATGACCTGGCATCCTTGTGCCTGGCCAAACTCTTCCAGGAGAAGATCCCGCACCTATAGATCCAACAGCTCTGTGTCTATCAGATTGTCCATGAGTTTTTGGACCACCCTTAAATCCATATCTTCTTACACCTCCAGAAAAACCTCTTCCTTTGGTAGTACCAGTAACTTTAATTTTTTCATTTTCTTCAAAAATTTCAGTTGTAATTTTTTGACCTACTTCTATTTGATCTGGGTCGTCAGATTGAAATTCTTGAAGTACAGAAAATTGTCCCCCTGAACGCTTTTGATGACCAGATTGTGGTGAGTTCAAATTTTTAGTTTCTGAAAAACCTATTTGAACTGAATCATAACCATCTTTAGCTAAGGTCTTAACTTGTGTAACTGTACATGGACCTGCCTGCACTAGTGTAACCGGCAGCATATTTCCATTGTCATCATAAATTAATGACATCCCTATTTTTTTTCCTATTATTCCATTTATTTTCATTTAATTATTTTATTCCCTATCTATAACTTTATTGCTATATCAACTCCAGATGGAACACTCAAACTAGTGAGTGAATCAATCGTTTTTGATGAAGGTTCAAGTATATCAATTAATCTTTTATGAGTTCTTAGCTCAAAATACTCTCTTGAATCTTTGTTAACATGAGGAGACCTAATGACAGTAAACATCCTTTTCGTTGTAGGCATTGGAACAGGACCTGCTACCCTTGCTCCCGTCCTTTCAGCTGTTTCTAAAATTTGTTGAGCTGAGACGTCAAGAACTCTGTGGTCAAAAGCTTTTAGTATTATTCTCATTTTCTGTGTGGGAGGCATTAACTTTCCTTTCCTTTACTACCCGAAATTTCATTAGCAATNTGATCAGGAACTTTAGCATAATGATCCAATTCCATAGAAAAACTAGCTCTACCAGTAGTCAATGATCTTAGGGTTGTAGCATATTGAAATGTTTCTCCTAATGGTACATATGCACTAATGTTTTGAGAGTTAGCTTGTTGTTCCATACTTAATATTTGTGCTCTTCTAGAATTTAAGTCTCCCAAACAATCTCCTAAAAATTCTTCGGGAGTAACTATGTCTATTTTCATAATTGGTTCAAGCAATGATGGAGCTCCACTGGTCATTGCAGCTTTAAACGCCATTGATCCAGCTATTTTGAAAGCCATTTCTGAAGAGTCAACATCATGATGAGAACCATCCGTTAAAACAGCCTTAACGTCTACAACGGGGTAACCCGCGATTACTCCACTAGTAGCAGCTTCTCTGAATCCTGATTCGATTGGACCATAGTACTCTGTTGGAAGAGTTGCTCCAGTTATTTCTGATTCAAATTGTATTCCAGATCCAGGTTCAAGTGGCTCTATTCTTAGAGTGCAATCTCCATATTGACCTCTACCACCAGATTGTCTTATAAATTTTCCTTGTTTCTCAGAGGATTTAGTAACTGTTTCGCGATATGCAACTTTTGGAGCACCTTGAATTGCATCAACATCGAATTCTCTTCTTAATCTTTCGACAATAACATCTAAATGAAGTTCACCCATCCCAGCTAGAACAGTTTGACCTGATTCTTCATCAGTCCAGGTTTGTAAAGTTGGATCTTCTCCTGCTAATCTTGCTAAAGATTCACCCATTTTGTCCTGATCGGAACGAGTTTTTGGTTCAACTGCAACAGATAATACTGGATCTGGGAAATTAATTGATTCTAGTAGTAATGGGTTGGATTGATCACAAAGAGTNTGACCTGTTATAGCATCCTTAAGTCCAATAGCTGCAACGATTTCTCCTGCCCTTGCTTCCTTAATTTCTTCACGAGAATCAGCATGCATTTTCATTAATCTACCTGCTCTCTCTCTTGATCTGGTTGAAGAATTGTAAACGTTAGAACCTGATTCTAAAACACCAGAATAAATTCTTAGATAGACTAATCTACCAACATGCTGGTCAGTGACCACCTTGAACACTAAAGCACTGAAAGGGTCTGATGCGTCAGGTTTTCTCTCTATTTCTATTGATTCATCGGAGACATTTGTTCCTTTTATTGAAGGAACATCTATAGGAGAGGGTAAATAATCAATAACTGCATCCAATAGTGGATGAACCCCTCTATGTCTAAGAGCAGATCCACACAGAACTGGGAAAATTTCTAGGTTCAAAACAGCTTTTCTAAGCCCCTTTTTTAATTCTTCAACAGTAAGCTCTTGATCATCAAAAAATTTATCCATCAAAGCTTCATCTGTTTCTGCGATTTTTTCAATAAGTTCATTCCTGTATTTTTCGACATCTTCTTTATATTCATCAGGAATATCAGTTTCTTTATGTTGAACGGCATCTTCCGATTCATATACAAATGCCTTTCTTTCAAGTAAGTCAATCATACCGAGGAACGAAGATTCAGCTCCCATAGGTATTTGAAGAGGAACAGCATTAGCTCCTAGGCGATCATGAACTGTTTGAACTGCATTATAAAAATCTGCTCCTAAACGATCCATTTTGTTTACAAAAATCATTCTTGGAACTTTATATTCGTTTGCTTGTCTCCAAACAGTTTCAGATTGTGGTTGAACACCAGAAACCGACTCAAGCACTACAACTCCTCCATCGAGAACTCTTAGAGATCTTTGCACTTCAGCAGTAAAATCTACGTGACCAGGAGTATCAATAATGTTTACTTGATGATTTCTCCAAGAAGCATTTGTTGCAGCAGAACCAATTGTAATACCTCTTTCTCTTTCAAGAGACATAAAATCCATTACAGTAGTTCCATCATCAATGTCACCAATTTTATAAGTTTCACCGGTGAAATAGAGTACTCTCTCAGTTACAGTTGTTTTACCTGCATCGATATGAGCTATAAATCCAATATTTCGTACTTTTGATAAATCTTGTTCTGGCATAATTTTCTCTCTTTTTTACCATCTATAATGTGCAAAAGCTCTATTTGCTTCCGCCATTCTATGAGAATCCTCTTTCTTTTTTATTGCATTTCCTGTGTTATTTACTGCATTCAAAAATTCAGTATATAAAGAATCTTCAATCGATTGACCTTTATTAGATCTTGCTGCTTCTACAACCCATCTGTGAGCAAGAGCAACTCTTCTTTTTGGTCTTATTTCTACTGGAACTTGATAAGTAGCTCCTCCAACCCTTCTTGGCTTAACTTCAAGTGTTGGCATAGTATTTTTCATAGCTTCATCAAAAAGCTCAATACCAGGACGTTTAATTTCTTTTTCAAGCTTATCTATAGCAGCATAGACAGCTTTTCTTGCTACTGATTTTTTTCCACCAATCATCAGCCTATTTATAAATTTAGATAAGTCAGTACTTCCGTATTTAGGATCAGGATTTATTTTTCTAATTATTGATTTTCTTCTTCTTGACATATCTAACCTCTAATTTAGTTATCCTTGATCCTTAATCGCACCGTATTTACTTCTTCCTCGTTTTCTTCCTTCAACTCCAGAAGTATCAAGTGCNCCTCTTATTATGTGATATCTAACTCCAGGGAGATCTCTAACTCTTCCTCCTCTAATCAGAACGACTGAATGCTCTTGAAGATTATGCCCTTCTCCGGGAATATAAGCTGTTACTTCCATGCCATTAGTAAGCTTAACTCTCGCAACTTTTCTTAATGCTGAGTTTGGTTTTTTTGGAGTTACAGTTCTAACTTGAAGACACACGCCTCTTTTTTGAGGACTTCCAAACCTATCATTAGTCATCTTCTTAGTAAGCGTGTTATACCTAAACCTTAGAGCAGGAGCCTTAGCTTTCTTCCTACCTGATGTCCTAGGCTTTTTAATTAGTTGATTAACTGTTGGCACATCTAATCCTTTTTATAATATTTATATTGTTTAGTAAGTTTAAATTAGAAAGTTTAATTTAAATGCTTATTGTTACCACAAACTACTAGTATACGAATTTTATGCATTAGACGTCAATGAAAAAAAGTTAAATTTACACCCATTTTTTACGTTTAATCTTATATTAACGTTTTATTGATCTAAATTTTCATTATAAAATTATTATTGATAAGGAAAAAAAATTATGTTCGAAAATATAAGCTTAATTGGATTTAATGTAAGATCTGAAGACTATCTTATAAAACTTCTAAAGGATAATTTTGAGCAAATAAATATAATATGTGTTGAAGATTTTAAGATAAATGAAACTGATGGGATTATTAGATTACAGCCTAAAAATAATAAACATCCTCTTATTGAAAGCTCTTTGCATGCTTCAGAATATTACATAAATCTTAAAAATGAGCAAAAAACATTAAGTCTGATAAACCTACCACCTTCTTTTTCAGAAAATATTTCAAGTTTAGTAGAGCTTGATATTCCNAAGATATATAATTTTGAAGAATATGAGGTAGCCAAAACATATTTTTTTGAAAAAAAACATTTTGCAACCCAAATTATTACCATGCCAGTGGCACCTTTAGACCTGCTCACAAAGATCAATCTATCAAATTATCAAATTGTCTCATTATCAGACAGTATAAAGACTGAAAAAATTATTAATCAAGGAAACTTGAAAATAGATACCGAAAAATACTTAGTTACTCTCGAGGGGAAAAAAATTGATCTTACATTTAAGGAGCTTGAATTATTAAAGGTACTTTCTTCAAACCCAGGAAGAGTTTTTTCAAGAGAGAATCTTCTAAAAAGCATATGGGATTATGACTACTATGGTGGAACTAGAACAGTAGATGTTCACGTTAGGCGATTAAGAAGAAAAATTGAAGATCATAAATACAATTTTATAGAAACTATCTGGAACGTTGGATATAAGTTCAACGAGACTGAGTTAGGATAAAAAAATGAATATTAATTCGGATACCAAAGAATATATATTGAGACAAGCAAGTGAATATAATGTGAAGTTTATTCGATTATGGTTTTGCGATATTTTAGGAAGACTCAAGGGATTTGCAATAAATGTTGAAGATCTCGAAGATTGCCTTGATAAAGGTGTTGTGTTTGATGGTGGAGCTATAGAAGGCTTAGCTAGACAAGGTGAATCAGATACTAATGCAATACCAGATTTGAATACATGGCAAATACTTCCATGGAGGTCAGATGAAAATTCAGTTGCAAGACTTTTTTGTAATCTTGAATCTTTGAATAAAAAAGAAAAAGTCATTGATAGTAGAGATATTCTACAATCAAAATTGATGGAGGCAAATAAAAAAGATTATAAATTTTATATTTCTCCAGAAGTTGAATATTACTTTTTAGATAGTGATAAAAATATAGTAGACGAGGATGATGCAGGCTACTTTGACCAAAGATCAGTTGTAAATCGAGGATCTAACTTAAGAAGAGAATGCGTACTGAGTCTTGAGGAAATGGGAATTCCAGTAAGATCATCTCACCATGAGGTTTCAATGAATCAGCATGAGATAGCATTGAGACATACTGATGCTTTGACTATGGCTGATTCAATTATGACTACTCGTCTTGTAGTAAAACAAACCGCGTTGAACCATGGAGGTTTTGCAACTTTTATGCCTAGACCTTTTGGACACTTAAATGGAAGTGGACTACATCTTTACCTGTCTTTATATCAAGGTGAAGAAAATGCTTTTTCAAGCAAAAAAATGAATGATAATTTATCTCAAATAGGGCAAAATTTTATGGCTGGAATACTTGAATATTCAGCAGAAATGAGTATCTTGACTAACCAATGGATCAACTCTTACAAAAGACTACTTCCCAATCTTGAAGCACCAGTTGCAGGTAAAGGATTAAAAAATAGTATTTCTGATATAGTTAGAATCCCTCACATCTATAAGGATGACAAAGATAATGCTAGGATAGAATTTAGGCTTCCTGATTCTTCCTGTAATCCATATCTAACTTTTTCAGCAATTCTTCACGCAGGTTTATTAGGTATTGAAAACGATCTAGTAATAGATAAAAAATGGCAATCAAATATACCATCAAGCCTCTACGAGGCTATCAAAGTAGCTGAAAATAGTAATTTTTTGAGGGACGCAATAGGTAATCAAGCTTATAATAGTATTTTAGAGAATAAAGAAAAAGAATGGGTTGAACATCATTCTGTTGTTACAGATTATGAGAGAAAATATTACATGAAATTTTTGTAATTTTCTTAAATTTGTAACTTAGAAAAATAAAAAAAATTAACATTTTTGTAACGGATTTAAGATAATCTATTTGTCTGGATTATTTTTTCTTAATTATGAGCCATAGAATAGAAAAATTAGAAAACTTAAATAAACTTACTGAAAAAGGTTTATGCACCTATCACATGGATAAAGATGCATGTGGAGTAGGAGTTGTTGCCAATATCAAAGGCAAAAAATCTAATAGCATAGTAAAAAATGCACTAGATGTACTTGTAAATCTAGAGCATAGAGGAGCTTGTGGGTGCGACCCTGAAACTGGAGATGGAGCAGGAATAACTATTCAAATTCCTGACAAATTTATTAGAAAAGAATTCAAGAATTTAGATCTTAATTTGCCAGAACAAGGCAAATATGCAACAGGGATAGTATTTTTACCCTCTGAAAATGATTTAAAAGAAAAAATATTGGCGATAATGACTCAGCTGATAAACACTCCCCAAACAAAATTACTCAACATTAGAGAAGTACCAACTAATTCTGATGCAATTGGAGAATGGTCAAGAGATGCAATGCCGACAATAAAACAAGTTTTCATTGAAAATAACAGTAATATGAATGATGAAGATTTTTCTAGAACACTATTTATATTGAGAAAAAAAATAGAAAGAGAAGTTGAAAAACTAAAGACTCTGAAAAATAAGATACTACTAGAAAATGAATTTTATATATGTTCACTATCTAACAAAATAATTATTTACAAAGGGTTATTAAAAACAGAACAGGTCCCAAATTTTTATTTAGATCTAAAATCTAAGGATTTAGAAAGCTGTTTTGGTTTAGTTCACTCAAGATTTTCAACAAATACACTTGGATCATGGAAACTGGCCCATCCATATAGAATGTTGGCTCATAATGGAGAAATAAATACCGTAAGAGGAAACAGAAACTGGATGAAAGCTAAAGAACAAAATTTATTAAGTGATAAATTCCCTGATAATAACGATATTCTTCCTATATGTGAAGAAGACGCTTCAGATACAGCATCATTAGATAATGTTTTTGAGCTATTGTTTCATGGAGGAAGGTCTATAGAACATGTAGCTTCTATGATGATTCCAGCTGCTTGGGATCATAATGATCAAATGGATCAGAAAACAAAAGACTTTTATCAGTATCATGCTGGACTAATGGAAGCATGGGACGGGCCAGCGATGGTTGCATTCACTGATGGAAATAAATTGGGAGCATGCTTAGACAGAAATGGATTTAGGCCATTTAGATATACAGTTACAAAAGATGATATTTTAGTTATGTCATCTGAAACTGGGGTTCTAGATATAGATTCAAAAAAAATCAAACTTAAATCAAGAATGACTCCAGGCAAAGGATTTTTAGTAGATTTTGATGAAGGAAGAATAGTCGACTCTGACGAAATAATGAATCGTTTAATCAACCAAAAGCCCTACTCAGAATGGCTAAATAACAAGTCTATAAACTTAGATGACATTGATACCAAAGAAGATTTGTTTCATTATCAGGGTGTTGATCTATTAGAGCAACAAATGGCTTATGGTTTTTCTAATGAAGATGTAGAAATTTTAATTAAACCTATGAGCTCATCTGGGAATCAACCGAATGGATCAATGGGCAATGATTCACCATTAGCTGTTTTATCAGATAAACCTCAAAATTTATTTTCTTATTTTAAACAACTATTTGCTCAGGTATCAAATCCCCCATTAGATCCAATTAGAGAGAAAATGGTAACTCAAGTAAGCATCTTGGCAGGCAAAAGAGAAAACTTATTATCTGAAACTCCAGAACACGCTGAGCTAATCAAAATTGAAAGGCCTATTTTATTAAATCATGAAATAAATAAAATCTTAGAAATAAACCAAAAAGGCATTAATGCTAAAAGAATATCCACATTATTTAATGTTACCCAAGGAAAGAAAGGCTTTAGAGATTCTCTAGAAAAAATAAAAAAAGAAGCAGAAAAATCAATTAAAGAAAATGTCTCAATAATAGTTCTTTCTGATAGAGGAGTAGATGAAAAAAATGGAGCATTGCCTTCATTGCTAGTTGCAGGAACTTTACATCATCATTTGATAAGAAATAATTTACGAGATAAAGTAGATTTGATTTTTGAAACTGGAGAAGCAAGAGAGGTTCATCACTTTGCTTTACTATTTGGGTATGGAATTTCTGCTGTAAATCCATTTATTGCATTAGATACTGTTAAAAATTTATCCAAAGACACAGATTCAGCAAAAAACCAAGATAATTATTGTAAAGCTGCTATGTTAGGTGTTTTGAAAACAATGTCTAAAATGGGTATTTCAACTATGCAAAGTTACATGGGCGCTCAACAGTTTGAAGCAGTTGGAATAGGAGAAGAATTAATTCAACAATCATTTACATGGACTCCTTCAAGGATTGGTGGAATTGGAATAGATGAAATTAGTGATGATTATTTGATGTTTCATAATAATGCTTTTTCAAACTCAGAAATTCCCTCAAATTTAAAATTAGACTTAGGGGGGTTATATTTATGGAGAGGTACAGGAGAAAGGCATATGTGGTCACCTGAAACAATATCTCTTCTTCAAAAAGCTTCTACTCAAGATGATATGGATGCATATGACCAGTTTGAGGATGCAGCAAATAAAGATTATTATGGAGACATAACTATAAGAAATCTTATAGATATAGATTATGAGAACTCAAATTCAATAGATATAAATGAAGTAGAACCTGAATTAGACATATTAAGAAGATTTGCTACAGGCGCAATTTCTTTAGGTTCGATTTCTAGAGAAGCACACGAAACACTTGCAATAGCTATGAATCGTATAGGCGCAAGGTCTAATACCGGAGAAGGCGGAGAGGATGAATCAAGATTTACTCCTGATGCAAATGGGGATTCAAGAAATTCTGCAGTAAAACAGGTTGCATCAGGAAGATTTGGTGTTACTACAAATTATCTCGTAAACTCTAAAGACATTCAAATTAAAATGGCTCAAGGAGCAAAGCCTGGAGAAGGTGGTGAAATACCTGGTCATAAAATTTCTGAATATATAGCATCAATAAGAAAAACAACCCCTGGAGTAGAGCTAATATCTCCTCCCCCTCATCATGACATATATTCTATAGAAGATATGGCTCAGTTAATTCACGATTTAAAAAACGTTAATGAAAGTGCGAGAATTCATGTTAAGTTAGTTTCAGAAGTAGGNGTTGGAATTATTGCTGCTGGTGTATCTAAAGGTAAAGCTGATGTGGTCCTAATTTCTGGATTTTCTGGAGGAACTGGGGCATCACCTTTATCATCGATAAGACATGCAGGTTTGCCATGGGAACTTGGTGTAGCTGAAACTCAACAAGTTCTTGTTGAACAAGGCTTAAGAGATAGAATTATAGTACAAACAGATGGTCAATTAAAAACAGGAAAAGATGTAGCTATAGCAACTATGCTAGGAGCAGAAGAATGGGGAGTTGCTACAGCATCTCTTATAACAATGGGATGCATAATGTTAAGAAAATGCCATCTAAATACTTGCTCTGTAGGAGTCGCAACGCAAGATCCAGAATTAAGAAAACTATTTAAGGGNACTCCAGAAGCCGTAGTAAATTACTTTAAATTTCTAGCTCAAAGCTTAAGGAAAGAGATGGCTAAATTGGGTTTCAAAACTGTAAACGAAATGGTTGGTAGAGTAGACAAACTAGTTCAAAGAAAAGATATTGATCATTGGAAAGCAAAAAAAATAGATTTATCAAGAATACTATATAAACCTAAAGGTATAGAGGGTCAAAAATCATTTTGTAATACATCTCAAGACCATCAACTAGATATAACCCTAGATAAAAAAATTATGCAAGAAATCAATTTAGATAAAATCTCACATCAGAAACAAGAATTAGATTTTAAAATTAAAAATATAAACAGAACAGTAGGGGCAATAATTTCAGGGACATTAACAAAAAAATTTGGTGAAAAAGGAATTCCAACTGATAACTTAAAAATTAATTTTCATGGGTCTGCTGGACAAAGCTATGGAGCCTTCTTATCTAGAGGAATTTTCTTCAACTTAATAGGAGATGCAAACGATTATTTTGCCAAAGGTCTATCAGGAGGAAAAATTGTTGTCAGTCCAGACAATATAAACTCTGATTTTATAGCAGAAGAAAATATAATTATAGGAAATGTTGCACTATATGGTGCTACTGGAGGAGAAGTTTATATAAACGGAAAAGCCGGAGAAAGATTCTGTGTTAGGAACTCTTCTGCTGATGCAGTTGTAGAAGGTATAGGAAATCACGGTTGCGAGTATATGACAGGTGGTAATGTAGTGATTCTTGGAGAAGTGGGTAGTAATTTTGCTGCAGGTATGAGTGGAGGAATAGCATATATTTATGATTCTAAATCAACTTTTGAAAAAAACTTTAATTCTGAATTATCCAACTTAGAAAAAGTTTTAGTAAAATCAAANGATGAGGAAAAATTATTATCTCTAATTAAAAATCACTATAAGTATACTAATTCTGGTCAAGCTAAAAGGATAATTGAAAATTGGAGTGCGGAAATAAAGAAATTTAAGAAAGTGATTCCAAGAGATTATGCAAAAATATTAGAGAAAAAAGAAAATAAAAAAAGCGAAAAAATAAATGGGTAAAGTTTCAGGCTTTAAAGAAGTAAATAGAAATACAGAAAAACGTCTTTCTGTCACTAAAAGGGTTAAAAACTGGAAAGAAATTTATGTTCCTTGGTCAAAAGAGGAAGCTTCTGTTCAGGCCTCTAGGTGTATGGATTGCGGAGTTCCTTTTTGTAACAATGGATGTCCTCTTGGAAACCTTATACCAGAATGGAACGATCTTGTGTATAAGCAGGATTGGGAAACTGCATACAAAAGATTGTCTGCAACAAATAATTTCCCGGAATTTACGGGAAGAATTTGTCCTGCACCTTGTGAAGCTTCTTGTACTCTTTCAATTAATAATGATCCTGTAAGTATTGAGATGATTGAAAAAAATATTATTGAAAAAGCTTTTGAATCAGGATTTGTAAAACCAGAGCCTCCAAAAAGTCGAACTGATAAAAAAATAGCTGTTATTGGATCAGGCCCTGCTGGTCTTGCTGCTGCTCAACAGTTAAATAGAGCAGGACATAACGTGACTGTATTTGAAAGAAATGAGGAGCCTGGTGGACTTCTAAGATATGGTATTCCTGAGTTCAAATTAGAAAAAAATATCGTAAGAAGAAGAATTGATCTACTTGAAGAAGAGGGTATTGAATTTAAATGCTCTATAAATGTAGGAATTGATATTAAATCAGATGAACTTATGAATAAATTTGATGCAATCTGTCTTGCTGGAGGATCAACTGTCCCTAGAGATCTTCCAATAGAAGGGAGAAATCTAGACGGAGTACATTTTGCAATGGAACTTCTTTCTCAGCCAAACTGGGAAGTAAATTCTAAGAAAGTTCCAATATCTGCCAAAAACAAAAATGTTGTTATTATTGGTGGAGGAGATACAGGTGCTGATTGTTTAGGAACATCAATCAGACAGGGTGCAAAAAAAATAACACAGATAGAAATTATGCCTGAGCCTCCAGAAATTAGAAAGATCAGTAATCCTTGGCCAGAATGGCCCATGATTCTTAGAACATCTTCAGCACATGAGGAAGGTGGGCACAGAGAATTTAGTGTTATGACAAAAAATTTCTCAGGTAAAAGTAATGTTAAAAAACTTGTATGCGAAAAAGTTGAATGGATAGATAATAAAGATACAGGAAGGCAAGACTTAAAACCTATTGAAAATAGTGCATTTGAAATTGATGCTGATCTAGTTTTATTGGCAATGGGATTCGTTCACCCTCTTCAAGAAGGTTTACTAAATGATCTTGATGTTGAGTTTGATGAAAGAGGAAACGTGAGAACTGACAATAATTTAATGACTAATGTGGATGGTGTTTTTTCTTGTGGGGATATGGAAAGAGGGCAATCATTAGTTGTTCATGCAATTGCAAGTGGACGATCATGTGCCAAGAAAATTGATATCTTTTTACAAGGAAAATCTAACCTACCGGATGTTAGAGGATATTTCAGGAATAAATTATAGAAAATTGGAAATCAAGATGTCTAATATCAAGATATCAATCAATCAAATAAACACAAAAGTTGGTTCTTTATTCTCCAATACAGAAAAGATTATTGAAAAAATCAACCATGCAATCAATAAAGATTGTGATATAGTTTGCTTCCCAGAACTAACAATAACAGGCTATCCTCCTGAAGATTTAGTACTAAGTGAAAATTTCGTTGATAATAACTTAAAAGCATTAAAAAATATAATTAAAACTACAAAAGATATAACAGCTATAGTTGGATTTATTGACAAAGATAAAGATAAATTATTTAACTCTGCTGCAATAATTTCAGATCAAAAATTAATTGCCACTTACAGAAAAAATAAACTCCCTAATTATGGAGTATTTGATGAAAAAAGATATTTTACATCAGGAAATAAGATTATCACTCTTAACCATAAAGGTGTGAAGATTGGAATCAGTATTTGTGAAGATATCTGGGAGGATTATGAAGTTTGTAAATTTCAATCAGAATTGGGATGTAATCTGATAATAAATATAAATGGGTCTCCTTTCGATACAAACAAGAAAGAACTTAGAGAAAAACTACTATCAAACGTTTCTAGAGAGTGTAATTCACACCTAATCTACGTAAATTCAGTTGGAGGACAAGATGAGTTGATCTTTGATGGAAGTTCACTTGTTTATGATGGTATGGGAAACAAAATTTTTTCTTTACCAAGCTTTATAGAAACGAGTGAAGAACTAACAATATCATTAGAACCCAAAGATATAAAACAAATAAAATCTCCAAAAAAATTCGAAGTTAGTGAGAAAGAAATAAACATAAAACCTCATAGCTTTATAGATAATAAGAAAGACAATTCTGATACTTCTAGAATAGAAGATATTCTAAATGCCTTAATTTTAGGAACAAAAGACTATGCTGATAAAAATGGTTTTGAAAAATGCTTAGTAAGCCTATCTGGAGGAATAGATTCAGCATTAGTGACTACGATTGCCTGTAGAGCAATAGGAGCTGAAAATGTAAGAGCAGTTACACTACCTTCGAAATTTTCTTCTGAACATTCTGTTACAGATTCTAAGAAACTTTGTGATAATTTAGGATTAGATTTGATAAAAATACCAATAATAGAATCACATAGTTCAATGACTAATAGCTTAAAGAATTTATTTGAAGGAACAGAATCAAATAATGCAGAAGAAAATCTTCAGGCTAGGATTAGAGGAAACTTAATTATGTCAATATCAAATAAATTTTCATGGTTGGTATTATCAACTGGAAATAAATCAGAAATGGCAACCGGTTATGCTACGTTATATGGAGACATGGCAGGTGGATTTTCTGTCTTAAAAGATGTCCCTAAAACAATCGTTTATCAAATAGCCAATCATATAAATAAAAATATAGAAATAATTCCAAAAAATATTATCAATAAACTACCATCTGCAGAGTTAAAACCAGATCAATTTGATCATGATACTCTTCCTGATTATGAGATTTTAGACCTAATAATTGAGCTCTACGTTGAAAATAAGAAAACTTTTAATGAAATAGCAAACAATCAACAAATAATTAAAAATATTTCTAAAGAAAAATTATTAGACATTCTTTCAATGATTGATCGAAATGAATACAAAAGAAGGCAGTCTCCACCTGGAATAAAAATAACTCCCTTGGCATTTGGAAGAGATAGAAGATATCCAATAGCTTCAGATTATAAATATACCTATAGAGATTATTAATCTTCATAAAAAATTCATATTTCTCAACTATAATTTTAAGATGAACAAATTTAAATTAATATTTTTTCTTAGTCTATTCTTCGTTTTTGCCTGTGATAATCAAAATTGGGAAGAGCCAAATAGCCAAAAAGAGTATAATCCATCTGAAATTTCTACAATTTTTGAGAATAATTACAAAGATGTTTTTTCAAATGTAGTAGAATCGGTTGTCCAAATCAACTTGTATAATACAGATACTAGAGGCATTCCTGCAAATAAAACTGGAGCAGGTTCAGGTTTTTTTTGGGATAGTAATGGGAATATATTAACTAATTATCATGTGATTCAACCTGCAATAAATTCTAGAAACTCTTCCATAATAGTTAGAACTTATAAAAACGATGAATATCAAGCGTTTATTCAAGGATATGATTCATATTCTGATCTAGCAATTATCAAAATACAAACTGAAGAAAATTTCACCCCTCTTGAATTATATGATTCAGATATCATATCTCCTGGAGAACTAACACTTGCTATAGGGAATCCTTTTGACCAAGAATTTACCCTAACAACAGGAATTGTAAGTGCAATAGGAAGAACTTTAGATTCAACTTTTACTCCATACAAAATTCCTAGTGTTATTCAAACTGATGCAGCAATAAATCCTGGTAATTCTGGTGGTCCACTACTGAGTTCTGAGGGCAAGGTAATAGGAATTAACACTCAAATAAAAAGTAATTCAAGGCAAAATTCAGGAGTTGGCTTTGCAGTTCCAGTAAATCTAGCAAAACAAGTTGTTCCAAGTATTATTAATGGAAACAAACATATGTACTCTTACCTTGGTATAAATGCCTTAAACTTAGATTATGGATCTAGGATTAGGGCAAATGTTCAGGAAAATTTTAAGGGAGTTCTTATACTAGATGTTCTCAATGAAGGACCTGCTCATCTTGCTGGAATAAAAGGAGACTCCTCTATACAACCTGATCTTAATTTTGACGGTGACATCATAACTAAAATAAACGATTATAAAGTTGATACATTTGAGGACTTAATGTCCTATTTAGCACTTAACACAACAGCTGGGGATATAGTAAAAATAGAAGTAGTTAGAGATTATAACTATATAGAACTTGATGTGAATCTGGAAGCAAGACCTGATTAAGAAATCAGGTGGACAGATTACTTGAATCATTTAGAACATTTGTGCTATATTCATAATATATTACCATCTAGGAGACGAAAAAGTGGCTAACAAAAAAACTGTCAAAACTGAGAATAAAACAATAGAATTGACTATTGAGCAAATTGAAAAGAGCTTCGGTAAGGGTGCTGTGATGCGGATGAATGAATCCGGAGACATGGCAGAGAATATACAATCTATTTCAACTGGATCAATAGGACTTGATCAAGCATTAGGTATTGGAGGAGTTCCTAGAGGAAGGATAGTTGAAATTTTTGGAGCTGAAAGTGCAGGTAAAAGCACATTAGCTCTATCTTGTTTAGCGCAAGCACAAAAAAATGGAGGTCAGGCAGCATATATAGATGTGGAACATGCAATGGATCCAAGTTATGCGCAAAAAATTGGTGTTGATAACAAAGAGTTATTAATATCACAACCAAACTCTGCAGAAGAAGCCCTAGAGATTACAGATCATTTAGTGGCATCAGGGGCGCTAGATATAATAGTTGTAGACTCAGTAGCAGCTCTAGTTCCAAGAGCAGAGCTCGAAGGTGAAATGGGAGATTACCATGTAGGAGCTCAAGCAAGATTAATGTCCCAAGCTCTTCGAAAACTAACAGCTACAATACATAAAACTAATACTACCTGTATTTTTATTAATCAATTAAGAGAAAAAGTTGGAGTAATATTTGGCTCACCAGAGGTAACTCCTGGTGGAAGAGCGTTAAAATTTTATAGTTCAGTTAGAATAGATCTTAGAAGATCAGAATCAATAAAAATCGGCGAGGATTTAATTGGTAATAAAGTACGTGTAAGGGTAGTAAAAAATAAAGTTGCTCCTCCGTTCAAAAAGGCTGAATTAGAAATACTTTATAATGAAGGAATCTCAAAAGAAGCAGAAATATTAGATCTAGGTGTCACAAAAAATATTATCGATAAAAATGGATCCTTTTATTCATTTGAAGGAGAACGTCTGGGTCAAGGAAGAGAATCAGTAAGAAAGTTTCTCAAGAATAATCCTGAAATATCAGATAAAATTGAAAATCTTATCACAAATCCAAGTGAAGAAAATGATGACCTAGAAGAAGTTTAGGAAGCAACTAAACTTAATTTATTTCTTCAAATATGAATTTAATTGTAAAATCATATTGTGGAAGTTTTAATAATAATAATAATTCTTGCTCTTTTTGGAAGCGCATTCATAAGCGCTTCAGAAGCATCTATTATAGCTGTAAACAGAGTTAGAATAAGAAATTTATCAGATCAAGGTAATAAAAAAGCAAAAGCTATTGAGAAAACTCTTGAAGAAAATGAGAAGTTTTTTGGTACATTGCTACTATTTGGAAACCTACTTAATGTACTAATTGCTACATTAGTTGGAACCTTAATAATCAATTTAGTAGGTAAAGGTAGTGTAACTAGCGTTATTATAGCAACAGCCATCTCGACTATAATTGTTGTAACTTTTGGGGAACTAACTCCTAAATCAATTTCTACAAGAATAGCTGATAAATGGTCTCTATTTGTTATAAAAATTATTAGAGGCCTAATGTTTATTTCAACACCAGCTGTTTGGACTTTTGCTATGATTCCTAAGATCATCACTCGAACATTTTTGAAGTCAACAATAGAAGAAAATCCTTTAGTAACAACAGGGGAACTAAGAAAATTAATAGATTTGGGAGAAGAAGAAGGAACAGTAGATGTCTCACAAGGTGAAATGTTAGAAAATATTTTTAGATTTGGAGAAATGCAAATTAAGGATATTATGACTCCAAGACCCGAAATTGTTTGGGTTGACAAAAATATTTCAATCAGTAACTTTCTAAAAATCTACAAAAAAACATCGCATACAAGATTTCCTGTTTGTGAAGGTTCGCTGGATGATATTTTAGGAATAATCAGCATTAAAGAAGTAATGCTTTATCTTTCAAATGAAAAAGCAGATATAAATAAACCAATAAGCACTTTAATTAAGCAATGCTTATTCTCTCCAGAAATGAAATTACTAGATGAATTATTAGAAGAATTTCAAAATACTGGTAACAAAATAACGCTAGCAATAGACGAATTTGGTGAGATTTCAGGACTACTCACATTATCAAGATGTTTAGAAAAAATAGTTGGAGAGAGCATTGAAGAAAATGGTAATAACAAGAATAAAATAGTTAAGATTTCAAACGAACAATTTATAGTAGATGCAAGCATATCAATAAATGAAATTAATGATGAAATAAATTTTGATATCCCTGAAGGAAGATATGAGACTTTAGCGGGATTTATAATTGATAGATTACAATCAATACCAGAAAAAAACACCACCACAAACTATAAAGGATACAGATTTACTATTTTAGAAACATCAAAAAATAAAATTTCAAAAATACAAATTAGAATCCCAACATTAGCTCCAAAAAAAAATGTTAAAAATTAATGACATTTACAAAAAATTAGAACTAAGTTTACCACAATCAATAATCAATGGAGAATCTAGGGTTATAGTAGGATTTTCTGGGGGTCCAGATTCTAGGTTACTTTTAGATTTCTTAAATAGCTCGATTAGAAATCCTAAGGATAACATCATAGTTGCTCATATCAATTATCTTTTGCGTTCTGAAGAATCATATTCAGATGAAAATTTGGTATCTGAAGTCTGCAAAAACGAAAATTTAATACTGGAAAAATTTAATAATCCAATCAATCCAAGAAGTAAGGGTGTCCAAGAAAAAGCAAGAGAAATAAGATTAAGTATATTTGGCGAACTTTCAAAAAAATATAAAACTCCATATATCTTTCTAGGTCATAACTTCAATGACCACACAGAAACAATTTTTTTTAATATAATTCGAGGAACTGGATTTAAGGGATTGCAAGGAATAAAATCACAAAAAAGAATTGTAGTAGATAAACATCCAATGTATTTGATGAGGCCTTTGATTGAATTATCCAAAAATAAAATAAAAATAATTTGTGACAAAAAAAATCTCAAATACAATATTGATTCTTCCAATAATAAAAATAAATACTCAAGAAATAAACTCAGAAATAAGATTATTCCTGAGATTGAAAAAATAAATCCTAATTTCTTAAAATCAATAAATTCTCTTTCAGAAATTATGAACGATAAAAATAACAAAAAAAAAATTAAGTTTAGTAATCTAAAGAACTTAAGTTTAGAAGATGGTATTAAAATTTTATCAAATAAATATCTTGAATATATGCCAAATACTTTTCTAGGTAAAATTCATTATGAAATGTTTGAAAAAATATTACTAGAAAAATCTTACTCTGAAAACTTACCAAAAAAAATTAGATTATTAAGAAAAGGTGAAAATATTTTTTTTGAAGATTATTCAAAAAAAAATAAAATTAAAAAAATAAATAAAAAAATAAATATTCCTGGAATAACAAATATACCTGATACCGGAAAAATATTCACTAAGTTAATTAATAATCCTTTTGATCTAGACAACTCAGATAATAATAAAATATATATAAATAAAAAATTTTTATTTGAAGACTTAAGAATAACATCTAGATATGAAGGAGATAGAATTAACTCTATGCCAAATATTTATACTAGAGTTAAGAAGGTCCTATCAAATGAAAAAAAAATTGAAAACAAACAAAAAATATTAGTATTAAGGTCAAAAGAAGAAGTACTTTGGCTTGTTGGGATAAAACAATCAATTAGTTCGTATGTCAAAAAAAATGACAGTAAAGTTTTAGAAGTTAGTTTTCTAGAAAATCCTATCTAATCTTGAAGAGATTTTTGCACCAGGTATTCGTCCTCTTCTAGCTATATCCTTTCCTTCAATTTCTTTTATATCAGCTCTAAAATTGATCTTTGAACCTCTAGCAATATAATTATCTATTGCAAATCCTGCAACATTAGATTTTTTTTCCACAAATTCCTTAATATCATCGGGAGTCATATCTCCGCTAACATAAATATCACAACCTTGAAGTTGCTCTCCTTCTAATTTTTTACTTATTTCATCTACTAAATTAGGAGTTATACCTCCTCTTTCTATGGGAGTTTCTATTCTAATTCCTCGCAGGGTATTTTTCATAGCTCTACCAACCTGAATAGCTTCTTCAGCTTCATCCTTAAATGTATCAATTAATACTACTCTTGGAACATTTTTTTCCATATGTCTATCAAATGCTAAAGCTGCTCTTACTGTTTCTCCCATTATAAGTACTAAAGAATGAGGCATAGTCCCTGAAGGAGTTGTTTGAGTCATTTTACCACCAATCAATGAGCTGACAGCTGAACATCCTCCAACATATGCAGAATAGTCTACTTGACCTGCAACAGAAGGATGAACAGACCTTGAAGCAAAACTAACTACTGGAATTCCTGACGCTGCCGATACACATTTGTGAGCTGCTGTTGCCCATGAAGAACATGAAGTTAATGTACCTAACATAGAAGTTTCATATAGACCAAAACTAGCAAATCTTGCTTTTATTCTGATAATTATCTCATTTTCAGAAATTTCTGATCCTTCTTGTAATGCCCAGACTTCCCTATCAGCTTCAGGTAAAACATGATCAAGCAAATCAATTATTTGGTTTATTCCGCAAACTATTCCTGAATCTGTTGATTCTATCTCATATGTTACAAAAGGGTTTAATCCTTCATTTCTAAGTATGTTTAACGTTCTGTGTAAATATACCTCAGAAGTTTCACCCACAATTATAGAACGATCAACTTGTTGTTTTTGATTATTAGTCATTTTTTATATTAATTTTCTTAAATAATTTGAATCTCAATTTAGTTAATCCTACTATATCCTCAATAGCTGTGCTAATTATATTGACACTAGTATTAGGGTCATCTGTCCATTTAAC